>JAGBXR010000036.1 GCA_017629145.1 Alistipes sp.
AGTGGTGCAGATGTGGTGCATCACAAAAGAAACCCTCTCGGGATAGTACTTTGACGTACAGCCCGAGAGGGTTTACTTTTAGGGATGTGCCGCAGATGCGCCACTATCACAACAAATTAAAATTACATTACTTCTACATTCCAGTTGTGAATATCCTCCACACGGCCATACTGGATGCCCTGAAGGTGATCGTACATCTTCTTACAAGTCTCACCAACCTTCATACCGAAGTCGTATGTAACATTGTTGTCAAGATCGTAGAGAGCACCGATAGGAGAGATTACAGCAGCTGTACCGCAAGCACCTGCCTCCTCGAATGTAGCGAGCTCCTCAACTGGGATATCGCGCTCCTCAACAGTAAGACCGAGGTCAGCAGCAATCTGACGAAGGCTCTTGTTGGTGATAGATGGAAGAATAGACAAAGACTTAGGAGTTACATAGGTGTTGTTCTTGATACCGAAGAAGTTTGCAGCACCGAACTCCTCAACCTTTGAGTGAGTAGCAGCATCGAGGTACAATACGTTAGAGAAGCCCTTAGCGTGAGCAGACTCCAACGACCAGATAGATGAAGCGTAGTTACCACCTACCTTAACGTCACCTGTTCCACGTGGAGCAGCACGGTCCTGATCACGCATAATGAGAGCCTTGATAGCGCTCATACCGCCCTTGAAGTAAGGACCTACAGGAGCACAGAAGATGATGAGGTCAGCCTCGTCAACAGCGCGAACACCCAAGCAAGTCTTTGTACCGAGGAGTGTAGGACGCAAGTAGAGCGATGCACCTGTCTCGTAAGGAGGAATGAAGTCTGCGTTGCGACGAACACACTCAACGCAACCCTCAACGAACTGCTCTACAGTAGGTGCTGGCAAGCAGAGACGCTCTGCAGAGTTGATCATACGCTTAGCGTTCTCGTCGGGACGGAACAAGCGTACCTTACCATCTACACCACGGAAGGCCTTAAGACCCTCGAAGATCTCCAAGCCGTAGTGCAAACAAGCTGCCGACATATGCATCTTGATGTACTCGTCGTCAGTTACCTCCATCTGGCTCCACTGACCGTTAGCATAGTGGTAGCGAACATTGAAAGCGGTCTTGTAGTACGCAAAACCAAGCTCTCCCCATTTGATGTTTTCCATAAGTTAAGTTAAAATAAAGTTTTTAGGGTTTTATTATTCTTTCTAGGTTATCCATTAAGGTAACCTTTATATATAACTAATTAGTAATCAGTATTTTACACTATCCTACAACTGCTCCCGACATAGTCTTGTCCTCGGGCTGAAGCAATACCAGACGACCCAAAGCATCCTCAGCCATAAGGATCATACCGCGAGACTCGATACCCTTGATCTCGCGTGGTGCGAGGTTCGTGAGAACCAACACCTGACGGCCTACGAGCTGCTCGGGAGTGTAGTACTCCGCGATACCCGACACGATGGTGCGCTTGTCGATACCCGTGTCGATAGTGAGCTTAAGAAGCTTCTTTGTCTTGGCAACCTTCTCGGCCGCGAGGATTGTCGACACACGGATATCCATAGTCTGGAAGTCGTCGAACGTAACCTCGGCCTTCTGCGCTGCTACGTTCTGTGCCGCCTCGGCAGCGAGCTTCGCCTTGCGCGATGCCTCGAGCTTGTCGAGCTGCTTCTGGATAACGTCGTCCTCTATCTTCTCGAAGAGAAGCTGTGCCTCGCCGATAGTGTGGCCTGCAGCCAAAAGTTCCATAGAGCCGAGCGACTCCCAGCCAAACTTATCCACAGCCAACATATCGAGAATCTTGCGTGATGAGAATGGCATAAATGGCTCGATAGCGATAGCCACGTTAGCCGTAATCTGCAATGCGATATTGAGGATTGTCTTCACACGCTCGGGATCGGTTTTAACAACCTTCCAAGGCTCTGTGTCGGCCAAATACTTGTTACCGATACGCGCATATGCCATAGCATCTTTCAACGCCTCACGGAAGTGATAATGCTCGATATTGCGCTCCAAAGACTCCTTAATCTTCTGCAACTCCTCGATGGTAGCCTCGTCGTAGTCGTTGATCTCGCCACGCTCTGGAATCACGCCATCGTAGTATTTCTTCGTAAGCACCAACGCACGATTGATGAAGTTACCCAATACAGCAACAAGCTCCGAGTTGTTGCGTGCCTGGAAATCCTTCCACGTGAAGTCGTTATCCTTGGTCTCGGGTGCATTTGCACACAACACATAGCGCAATACATCCTCCTTGCCAGGGAACTCATCGAGGTACTCGTGGAGCCATACTGCCCAGTTCTGCGAGGTAGAGATCTTGTCACCCTCCAAGTTGAGGAACTCGTTGGCAGGTACATTCTCTGGTAGGATGTAGTCGCCGTGAGCCTTGAGCATCGATGGGAATACGATACAATGGAATACAATGTTGTCCTTACCGATGAAGTGTACCATCTTGGTATCCTCGCTCTTCCAGTATTTCTCCCAGTCGGGTGTAAGATCCTTCGTAGCAGAGATATAGCCGATAGGAGCATCGAACCATACGTAGAGCACCTTACCGTCAGCACCCTCGACAGGAACAGGGATACCCCAGTCCAGGTCGCGGCTTACGGCACGTGGCTGAAGACCAAGGTCGAGCCAGCTCTTGCACTGACCGTATACGTTAGACTTCCACTCCTTGTGACCCTCCAGGATCCAGTTGCGCAAGAAACCCTCGTACTGATCCAAAGGCAAGTACCAGTGCTTGGTCTCGCGCTTTACGGGAACAGAGCCCGACACGGCGCTGCGTGGGTTGATGAGCTCATCGGGAGAGAGCGTCGAGCCACACTTCTCGCACTGGTCGCCATAGGCCTTCTCGTTCTGGCAACGAGGACACGTACCTACGATATAGCGGTCGGCGAGGAATGTCTGTGCCTCCTCGTCGTAATACTGCTCCGAGGTCTGCTCGATGAACTTACCCTCGTCGTATAGCTTGCGGAAGAACTCCGACGCTGTTACACGGTGTGTGGGCGAAGAGGTACGCGAGTAGATGTCGAACGACATACCGAGACGGCGGAACGACTTCTCGATGATCTCGTGGTAGCGGTCTACAACCTGCTGTGGGGTGATACCCTCCTTGCGCGCCTTGATTGTGATGGGCACACCGTGCTCATCGCTACCGCATACTGATATTACGTCGTGACCCTTCAGACGAAGGTAACGAGAATAGATGTCCGACGGCACATAAACACCTGCCAAGTGACCGATGTGTACAGGTCCGTTGGCATAGGGTAGCGCCGAGGTGATAAGATATCGCTTATACTCCTTGCTCACTTTATTTCTGTTTTTCAGTTATTACTACTTATCATTGAGGGTCTTACGCGACCACTCTGCGCAGCGTATCGCACCAAGGCCGAGCCTTAGCTATACAACAACGCATAATACGAAACAAAGATAATAATTCTTTAGCGAAATAGCAAGAGCAAAACGCATTTTTTGGATGTATGGCAAGATGGGGGCTAAGGGAGATTAGGGAGTTTAGGGAGGTTTTTGGGTTAGGGAGATTAAGGAGTTTAAGGAGAGGCTTGCGCGCATTTGGATGGGGGCTAAGGGAATTTAGGGAATTTAAGGAGTTTAGGGAGGGCTTGCGCGCCTAAGGATGGGGGCTAAAGGAATTTAAGGAGTTTAGGGAATTTAAGGAGAGGCTTGCGCGCCCTTAGAACGCACTCAGGCTCCTTAACACTCCTATATTCATTAATTTCCTTAAACTCCTTAATTTCCTTAAACTCTCTATTTTCCCTAATCTCCCTATTTTCCCTAAATTCCCTAATTCACCACCTACCCACCTGCACACCCTAATTTGTTGTCAGAGTGGCGCTAATTTACCGCCGATAAAGAGAAAGAGCGGATGGGACATACTTGAAGTATTTCCCATTCGCTCTTTGGATTGAGGTGGCGAAGGAGCGCCACTATCACAACAAATTATGTGAAGCTTTGCATTTGAATAAGGTTAGCGTATATTCCTCCCTTGGCAAGGAGCTCCTGATGAGTACCCTGCTCGGCTACGCGACCCTGGTCGATAACATAGATGCGGTCGGCGTTGTAGATAGTACTCAAGCGGTGAGCAATAACTATAGATGTACGACCCTTAAGCAGATTGGTGAGAGCATCCTGAACAAGCTTCTCGCTCTCGGTGTCGAGTGCCGAGGTAGCCTCGTCCAAGATCAAAATCTCGGGGTTCTTAAGCACCGCACGCGCAATGCTGAGTCGCTGACGCTGACCACCCGAGAGCTTGGTGCCTCGGTCACCAATATTGGTGTTGTAGCCATCGTGCGAAGCTACGATAAAGGTGTGAGCATTAGCAATCTTCGAAGCCTCGATAACCTCGTCGTGCGTAGCATTGGGGCGACCCATAAGTATGTTGCCCTCGATGGAGTCGTTGAACAAAACAGTATCCTGCGAGACGATGCTCATACGCTGGCGCAGAGACTCCTGGTCGAAATCGCGGATAGAGACACCATCGAACAGCACATCGCCCGACTGCACATCGTAGAAGCGTGGTATAAGCTCGCTCAAGGTAGACTTACCTCCACCCGAAGCACCCACCAGCGCTACGGTCTCGCCCTTGCGGATGGTGATCGAAGCATCGTTGATAACATTGCGCTGACCATCGTACGAGAAGCTCACATTGCGCAACTCGATAGACTCCTTCAAACCCTCGAACTTACGAGCATAGGCACTATCTCTGACATCGCTCTGTGCATCGATAACGCTGAAGATACGCTCTCCAGCAGCTACACCCTGGTTGATATTTGCAAACTGGTCGATGAACGAACGTACGGGGCGTGTAATTTGGGAGAAGGCGGCGATGAAGGCTATGAAGCCCGCACCACTAATCCAACCCTGCTGAACGAGTGTGCCACCAAAGACGAGGATAACGGCAACGGCCGTAATACCCAGAAACTCACTCATAGGTGAGGCCAACTGCTGGCGACGAGCCATAGATATCATAAGGCGCGAATACTCCGAATTAATCTTACGGAACTTATTAAGGATGAAGTTACTAGCGTTGTAGCCCTTGACAATCTTCATACCCGAGAGCGTCTCATCCAACACCGACACCATATCACCCATACGCTCCTGACCGCGCTGCGCAGGGTGGCGAAGACGCTTCACTATACCGCCAATGATGACACCTACAACGGGTAGGAACAGAACGGCAAAGAGAGACAACTGCCACGAGATACCTATCATCAGCACAAGGAAGCCGATAATGAGGAACGGATCGCGGAAGGCAACCTGCAGGGTGTTGGTAATGCAGAACTGCACGACCATAACATCCTGCGTGATTTTGGACATCACGTCGCCCTTACGCTGCTCCGTGAAGTAGCCTACGTTCATATCCAGAACGCGCGAGAACATCTCATCACGCATACGCTGAACACTGTTTACGCGGAGACGCTCAACGGTCATCGCAGCAGCATAGCGGAAGAGGTTGTTGAGAAGGCTCATCAACACCGTAACAACGCCCAGCAGCGCGAGAAAGCGCAACTGGCTGAACTCCGTACCGAAGGCTATGGTGTAGATATAGCAGAGCAGAGCATCGAAACCCTCGGCATTAAGCTGCAAGGCAGGGAACTCGTATACGGGAACAAAACTAAAACCACCATCTGTATCGAACATAGCGTTGAGGATGGGGATAATCATCGCGTAGTTGAACGTGTTGAATATCGCGTGAAGCGCCGCAAAGAAGAAGTACGGCACCGTATAACGGCTCAAGGGGCTTCCGAAGCGCAAGAGCCTAAAGTATGTTTTAAGCATTTATACTATATTTTCAATAAATATAAAAAAACAGAGTCCCATAAAAGAAACGCTGTTTTTTATGATATTAGAGCTCTGCTCATTTGAGATTACCCTCCTTGGCATACAACGCCACACACTCCTCGTAGTGCTTCAGAGTCTCCTCCATCGACACAAACGACTTACCACCAGCGGCATTGCGGTGACCACCACCATTGAAGAAGCGCTGTGCGAAGAGATTGACATCGATATCGCCACGCGAGCGCAACGACACACGTATAAAGTCGCTATGCTCGGTGAACATTGCCGACATCTTCATCTTCTTGATAGTTAGCGGATAGTTGACAAAACCCTCGCTATCGCCCTGCTGGAACCAGAAGCGACGCATCTCCTTCTCCGTAAGCGACATATGGGCTACTGTGCCGTTGTGGAAGATCTTCATCTTGCGGTTGATGACATAGCCAAACAGACGCGCACGACCCTCGGTAAAGGAGTTGTAGACGTTGTTGTGGATAGCTGGGATGGATATTCCCGTTGCCGCCATAACCGAAACCATACGGAACAGATCGGGCGTAACGGTCGAGAATGCGAAGTTGCCTGTATCGGTCATCATACCCACAAAGAGATTCTCGGCCATAGTTGCCGAGATATGCTCCAAGCCGTAGAGTTGCTCGATGATACGAGCCAACAGATAGCAGGTACTCGATGCCTCGGAATAGGAGAACATAAGGTCGAAGTCCTGAACGGGATCGAGATGATGGTCTATAAGCACTCTTTTAGCCTCTCTGTTGCCCTCGATGACATCGCCAAGACCTTCGAGTCGAGACATAGTGTGAAAGTCGAGACAGAAGATTATATCGGCCTCTCGCACCGCCTTCTCGGTACTGCCGTCGGTGTCGTTCTTATAGTTGAGCATCGTACGGATGCCTGGCATAAACTCGAGGTAGTAGGGGTAGCGGTTTGGGATTATGCAGGTCACCGAGTGACCATTCTTGGTGAGGAGCTCGGCCCACGCCAACGATGATCCTATAGCATCGCCATCAGGATTGGTGTGCGCGAGGATTACTACCGATTTGGGCTCGGCAAGCATAGCGCGAAGACTCTCTATTTTTTGCTGATCTAACTGCATAAAAAAGATGTTTATTCACGCAAAGATAGTAAAATTTTATTAAGAATGAAATTTTCATCGCCCTTTTTCTCGGTTAATGCTTTGAGGAGCTGTGGTTTCGGGTGAGTTGGCGAGGGGAGCAAAGCGAAGCGTAACTCATAAGCCTTATACCCCACAGAATCACACCCTGAATATAAGCAAGCTTTAAGCTTGCTACACAACGCCAAACTTTCAACACTGCGAACCGCAGAGTATAAAAGCCTCAACCACACACTATTTAGCCACGCCGAGGTAGGGAGTAACAACCCTTTATACCTCAAAAATATAGTTTTTTTGTCTTTCGCGCAGTCTGGCTTGAAATGACCCTAACGACACAGCGGCCGAGTGTTTATAAACATCTATTTTTATCTTTTTAATACTTTATATATATATAAATAAAAATACAAAATAATAATAGCTGTTGATAGTGTTAGTAAGTGTGGAGAGTTGGCGTTATCGACAGTTTCTATTTTTTTTGTTAATTATATCTCTTGTATAAATATTTGAAAACAAGCTAAATAAAAATCTGTTGTTGAAATGTTGATAGATTTCTAAACAAATTAACAGACATAAATTATCAACATCAGCAGTCAGCAACCACGCATTTTGCCGTTGATAGTTTATTCTATAGTTTTTAGAAGATTTATTTGCAAAAAAGAGGCGGTCGTATATGCAACGACCACCCCTTATCTTCCAAATTTTTTTACTCTTTTTTTATCAACGGTTATCATCAGAGTTTTTAACAATCGCCACCGAGGTTTTCAACAACCTTATCAGCGATGTTAGCATAGTACTCCTCGACTCTTGGGTCGAATCCCGTAGCTGGACGACCATCCTCGCTGCCCTCCATTATCGACTGGATTATAGGCACCTCGCCCAAAAGGTCGATACCCGCAGCCTCGGCATAGCGACGTGCGCCACCGCGACCGAAGATATAGTACTTGTTGTCGGGCAACTCCTCGGGTGTAAACCACGCCATATTCTCGACAACACCCAGCACAGGAATGTTGACCTGTGCGTGGCGGAACATCTCGACACCGCGTACCACATCGGCTACAGCAACCTGCTGTGGCGTAGATACGATAACGGCACCCGAGATTTTGAGTTCGTTGATGATTGAGAGGTGTATATCGCCCGTACCTGGAGGAAGATCTACCAACAGATAGTCGAGTTTGCCCCAGCGTGTCTGGTGGATAAGCTGATGGAGCGCATTTACAGCCATACCACCGCGCCACATAAGAGCATCGGTAGGCTTGATGAAAAAGCCGATAGACATAAGCTTGATGCCCAACGACTGCGCAGGGATGATATACTCGTTACCAGCCTCGTCCTTCTCGGCATCGGGCACATAACCCTCAACACCAAACATCTTGTTCTGCGATGGGCCGTAGATATCGGCATCCAGGATACCGACATTATAGCCTCTGTGGCGCAGAGCTACGGCTAAGTTAGCCGTAACCGTAGATTTGCCGACACCACCCTTACCCGAAGCGATAGCTACAACGCGGCAAATATCCGTAGTTGTGGTCTGCTGCTCGCGGCGGCGTGGCTTGGGTGCTGCCTCGCGGATGATAACCATAGCGCTTGACTCGGGGTAGCGCTCCGCAAGGAGCTCCTCGACACGACGCTTAATCTTCTGTGCGAATGGGTCGCGTGCCTTCTGGAAACGAAGCGTAATGGCTATAGAGCCATCCTCGCCTCGGTCAGCACGATCGACAAATCCGCTATCAACAATGTTTTGCTCCGTCTCGGGGTGAATAATACCACGGAGCAATAGTTCCAACTCCTCGTTCATACTTATATATAATATATATACTCTCTATTACAACTCAATCTTGAGCTCACCAGGACAGAGTGTCTGGATACCCTGCATCTCGATAAGCTGGTGTGTAGACTCGACAAACTCGTTGAGCTGCTCGCCAGCAAGAGTGTAGTCGAGGCCGAACTCGCGTGCCATAACCATACCCATAGAGTTGATCCAACTCTCGAAAGGCGAGGTTGGCGATACGAACTCGTAGATATGGAAATCGGTGCCAAGGTCGGCAAGGTTTGCAGCAGCAGAGATAGCCTCTGTAAAGCCACCGTTCATATCGGCAAGACCAATATTGACAGCATCGCTACCACTCCATACGCGGCCCTCGGCGATGTTGTACACCTGCTCGATAGTGAGGTTACGGCCCTCGGCAACCTTCGACGTAAAGCTCTCGTAGACGCGGTCTACGCCCTTCATAATAGCTGCGCGCTGTGCCTCGCTGCAGCCGTTGAACATACCAGGAGCGAGTGCGTTAGGCGATGTTGCGGCGCTGTCCATCGTAACACCGAGATGCTTCTTCAGAGCATCGCCAAAGTTCATCATCATACCGAAAACACCAATCGAGCCAGTGATGGTTGTTCTGTCGGCAACGATAAGGTCGGCAGGTGCCGAGATATAGTAGCCACCACTCGCAGCTGTGCCACCCATAGAGATAACCACAGGCTTGGTCTGCTGCAAGAGTACCATCTCGCGCCATACTACATCCGAAGCGAGTGCCGAGCCACCAGGCGAGTTAACACGCACGACAACAGCCTTGGTGCGCTCGTCGAGGCGTGCCTGACGGATCTCGCGTGCAAGCGATGTACCGAAGATGTTACCATCGACGTAGTCGTCGCCATCGACAATATCGCCCTCGGCATAGATAAGGGCCATAAGTGGCTTATTGACGAACTCAAGTGCTATGTTGTCGTTGACGGTTACGGTTGTTGCAGCGAAGCTGTTGGCGGTGATATACTCGCTGAGGCTGATATCGTTGCTGTGACCGCGGCTGTCGCGTTCAACACCAAGGCTATCGAAGAGATTGTAGAGTTCGTCCTCGTAGATGAGTCTGTCGACAAAGCCATAACGGAGGGCATCCTCGCCAAGCGAGATGCTCAAGTCTGCGGCGTAGCGCATAACATCCTCCTTCTTAAGCTCGCGGCTCGCCGCTACATCCTCGCATACGGTATTCCATACCGAGTTAGCCAAAACCTCGAGCTGCTTGCGGTTGGCATCCGACATCTTTGTGAGGAAGAATGGCTCAACAGCACTCTTATAGCGGCATACCGTAGGACGGAAGATCTCGACATCGATATCGAACTTGTCGAGAAGACCCTTATAGAACATTGTGCTCAATGCCATACCGCGCCAATCGAACGAACCCTCGGGCTGAAGGAATACCTCGTCGGCAGCAGATGCGAGGTAGTACGACGACTGCGTGTAGCCATCGGCATAGGCTACAACGAACTTCGACGACTGCTTGAACTTAAGGATTGCAGCGCGAATCTCCTCCAAATTGGCCATAGATACCGAGCCTACACCATCGGGACGGATGCAGATACCCTTGATATTGGGGTCGGTAGCTGCGCTCTCGATAGCTGTGAGCACCTGACGAAGGGTCAGAGGCTGGCTGTAGTTCATATTCATAATATCGACAGAGCTAACAGCCGAGTGCTGTGGCGAGTCGATGATATCCTCCGCGAAGTCGATGCATAGGACACTATTCTTGGTATTATGCATCTCGCTTAGGCCGAATGTTGCGAGAGAAGCAACGCCCATAGATATCAACAAAAAGGTCGATACAATAGTTGCTACGATGATGGCAGCAAACGAGGCAAAAAATATTTTCCAGAAATTCATATACTCAATAATTTAGTGTGTTTACACTATCACAAAAATGTAGCTTCGAGACTACTGCATAGACTCGGGTGCCGGGATGAGGAATAATATGCCGATAAGTGCTACGAGCACAAGCAATACGATAAGCACTATGCGGCCCAGCTTGCTCTTCTTCTTGGGTATATCGTTCTGATAGCCCACAAAGGCCTTATCCTCACTCTTTGCTGCTGGCTTCTTGCCATCCATACGAGCCTTCTCCTCCTCGATACGGTTCTTATGCTGCTGGCGTAGAGCCTCCTCCTTGGCCTTGCGCTCGGCCTCCTCCTTGCGGCGGCGTGCCTCGGCAGCCTGACGCTCGCGCTCCTCGCGCTCGGCCTTCTCGCGCTCGGCGCGCTGCTGAGCTGCTGCGAGCTCGGCAAGACGCTTCTCCTCGGCCTGCTTATCGGCAAACATAGCCTTGAGCAGCTTACCTCCACGAAGGATGTTGATTATCGCAAATCGCTCCTCGATGCTGTACTCCACATCGATGCGAAGACCCTCCTCGCCGAGGCGTACAAGGGTGTTGTAGACAAACATCAGTGGTTTGGACAGATACTCGGGACGTATCTTGCTGCGGCGCTCCTTGATGTTGCTGACAAGCTTCGGATCGTTGCTGACAAATCCGCGTGCAACGAAGTAGATGCCCTCGGCGAGGGTAACATCGTCCTCTCTGTCGCTATAGCTCTTGCGCAGACGCTCGATAGCGGCGATACTGCGTGCATCGCCGAGGATGGTGTAGGCCAGGAATCCCCAGTAGCGCTGCCAGTAGTTATCCGTAAGCTCCTCCTCATACTCCGCAACATAGCTCTTCGAGTCGGCTATAGCGCGCGAGAGGTAGTACCAGAACTCTACGGTGTAGTTCTGCGACATATCGTGCAGAGCCTTGAACATATTGAGTGCCTGGATGCACTCATCCTGCGAATTTACGCGTATTAGCTTCTCGACAGCGGCATCGAGCTCGGCCTGCTGAACCGCGCTCAAGCTTATCTCGCGTCTGCTCGTTGCACTCTGCACCTCGCGGAGTATGTTGCGCTGCTTCGCTGCATCGACCATAAGCTCCTTGCCCTTGGCCTCGAGTAGCGACTTGCTATTTGCGTCGAAGGTCGAGCCAGCGAGAAGCTGTGTGGCGTAATTGCGGAACGAAGCCTCGGCCTCCTCCTCGCACTTTAAGCATCGGCGCGTAGCATCGGCATAGTACTCCTTGGCTACGGTCTTGCCACATACTGGGCAGACAACGCTGCTGTCCATATATACGCGCTTACCCGATACGGCACACACAACCGTGGTGTGCGAATGATCCTCGATGGTCGTTTGGTTGATGGTGATATTCGACGCTTCGTACTTCTCCTGCTTGCCGACAATAGTGCTTCCGCTGATGATGTTCTTGTCGCCAATGAGCGAAGAGGCTTCGCCATCCTTATCCTTGCTCTTATCTACTGTTGCGGTAGTTGTTGCCACGCACTCGGTGCCACACTCCAGGCAGAAGCGTGCATTGTCGTCGGCAATTGTAGAACCGCATTTATGACATTTTTTCATAGCTTTACGTTTTGTAATCTACACTTACTCTGCTACATCCTGCTCCTCGGTAATATGCTCCACGATGATGAAACCATCGCGCTCCTCGCCCTCGACAACCACCTCGTGGCCATCGAACGGCTTGTAGTATTCATCGTCGAAGGGCATACCCCCCTCGCGTGTGAGCTCCCACTCTCGCTCCTCGCCACAAAGATAGGCATAAAGACCCTCCGAGCGGCTTCCCTCGTTGCAGAGGCGAAGCTCAACCTTACCTTTGAACTGATTCATAGCACTACATTTTCATATCGTAACCACAATTGAAGCAGAAGCGTGAGCTGCCATCGGCGGCTGTGCCACACTTCGGACACTTCGTAACGTGTGCCTGTGCGGCATTATTGCGTGTCGTATACTCCAATGCCGAGTCGTAGGCGTGCTCGGCGCGTGCCTCCTGTCTTTCGGCGCGTGCCTCGGCGGCGGCAGTCTGCTGAGCGCGCTGGTCGGCCATACCCGTAGCCATTGTGCTGTTCATACGTGCCATCTCGCGGATGATCTCCATCAGCTGTGCCTCGTGGCGCTGTGCATCTGCGGCGCGTGCCTCGGCTGCGGCATTGGCCTGTGCCACGTTGCGACCTGCCGAGAACGACTCGGCGAAGGCGCGTGCTGCCTCCGAGTTCATATCGCTACCTGCGGCAATAGCCATAAGCTGCTCGGCGCTCATCTGTGCCTGCTTGTCGAGGGCCTCCTGACGTGCGCGCTCCATAGCGAGCTGGTGCTCCTGCTCGAGGCGCTTATCCTCGCGCTCTATCTCCTTGACCTTGCGGAACTGCTCGAGCTGTGCATCCATCTCGGCACGATCGGCCTCGACCTCGCTCAAGCGGTCGGCAAGACGCATCTCGCGCTCCTTCTGGCGGCGCTCATCGGCATAGGCATCCGACACGCGCTGCTGCTCGACGCTGAGCTTCTCGAGCTCGATATTTGCGCGCATAGTGTTGATAGCAATCTCGGCCTCGCCAGCGGTGCGTGCCTTCTCAAACTCGATGGCATCGCGGAGCTGCATAAGACGTATAGCCTCGCCACGCTTGTAGCGACGCTCGGCAATGTCGATACGCAGATTCTCGACATCCTCCTCGCGCAACAGACCTGTCTTCTCGATATCGGCAAGTGCTGCTGCTACCTCCTCCTCGTTGCGTGCATCGCGGATACGCTTCTCGCGTGAGAGAAGTGTGTAGAACTTATCCAACTCATCCTCGGCAAGCAAGCGGTCTTTGTTGACCTCCTGCAAGCCCTGGAAGAGCTGCAGGTCGTTGCGTGCATCGGCAATCTGCTGGTTGTTGCTCTCCATTGTCAGACGGTTGCGGAAGTCGTTGGTACGACGCAGGTAGTCGAGCTCCTTCTCCGAGAGATATATCTCGCGGCCGAGGCTGCGCAGACGCTCCAGATCCTCGTTCGAAGCGACAACCTCGTCAACGGCTACAAGCTCCAGGCCACGCACGTCGGATGGCGAGGCGAGAAGCTCGCGCTGAAGAGCATCGGCAACGCTCTGTGGAAGAAGGTTGCTCGCAAGCTCCTCGTTCTGCAACAGACGCTGCAAGGCAGAGTGTACGGCTGGCTGAAGAAGCTCTGCCAGACGGCGTGTGGTCATAACCTTCTCGTCGGCGAGATACTGGCGCGAGAAGGCCTCGAAGTCGCCGATACGGAACTTGGCACGTACGCCAACAGGTACGTCGAGATGCTTGGTGCGGATAACCATAGGGTGTGCCTCATCGCCAAAGATGAGTGTGAACTCCTTGTCGAGTTTGAGCTGCAACGAGAAGAGATCCTTGCGCTTGAGGCTTGCGATAAGCTGGTCGAGCGACTCGTACTCCTCCTTTGGAGTGTTGCTTGCGATGTCGTCCTTGACCTTGCGGCCGAGGAGCAGATTCACGAAGAAGCGACCTACACCGCTGAGCATCGAGCTGATACCACCGTGGCGGCTCTCGAGGATGCGGTTGAGCTCGGCGGTGTTGATAAAGTTGTAGATACCACCGTTGAGCGTTGCTATAAGCTGGCCATTAGCCTTGATATATGCCGTTGTGCCATCGTTGATGATAAGGCCCTGTGCCTTGTCGTAGTTGACAAACTCGGCCTCGTTGATGTGGCAAGCGACCTCGCCACGACAGATATTCCAGAAGATCTTCTGCTTGACAACCTCGATGTTGCCACCCTCGCTCGATGTGCTTGCTGGCTCTGTGCTATTCGTAGGTCGGGGTGTGCCACACGATGTGCAGAACTTGGCATTGGGAAGAAGCGTAGCGCCACAAGCACTACACACATCACCACTTGCCGCCTCTTGCTTGACGGGCGTACCACACGTTGTGCAGAACTTTGCACCCTCCATAAGCTCGGAATTACAATTGCTACATTTCATAGTCGTATATCGTTTTAGTTATTAATTCGCTATTTTGTGCTTATCACCGTGATAACCTCGCCCTCGGGTGTGGTGAGCGCGCTGTAGCTGCGCTCGAAGCCTGCACGCTCGTCGGCGTAGTTGAAGGTGTAGAAGCTGCGACCATCGGCAAACCTACTCTCGAAGATATTTTTCAGCGAGCGGTGCTCGACACCCAGACGGTCGTAGAGTTCGCTGTCGATAGTCTGGCGTATGCGCATAAGGTTTTGGTCTACCTCGCGGCGTACAAGGCCGAGAATCGAGGTTGGCGCAGCCTCCTTGTCGTCGTTGGTGTAGAGACACTTGTTCTCGACAACGCGGTTTACCCCACACTTACTCAATGGCTGGCAGGGCTTACTCTCGAGACCCTTGTCCGTCGTGCGCTGCATACAGAGCGATGGGTCGCCAAAGAGGTTGAACTCGACAATCGAGACGAGCTGCTGGTCGTAGAGGCGGCCATTGTCGTACTCGAAGAAGCTCTTGCGCGCGTTGTACAACGCCTCGCCGGCACTTACGCCCGAGAGCATCTCGACGATGAAGACGTTGGCCAGACGGTCGGAGTTGTCTATAGAGTAGCGGTTGTTGCAGAAGGCAATGCGCGACGAGCCGAGGAAGAGCAACGTCTGGCTGCTCATAGCACTCAACAGCATAGACTCGCGCTTGGCGTAGCGCTGGAAACGGCCTCCGTAGCAGGCCTCCGTGACGAAGATGTTGGGCGTCGTGGTGGTGGCTATGTGCTGCGGAAGTATGGCGTTGCCAACGTGGTCGGCGATATAGCCACTATAGGTTGGGCTGTTGCTGCCGTGGAGGTTGAAGTAGTAGAACGACGCATTGGGGTCGAAGAACTGCTCGAGGTTGCTCACATTCACAGGCAGCGAGTAGACAAGACCCTTCTTTGCAACGTAGTAGCGTTCGCCCTCACCCTCGTAATAGGCACTCTCGAACTCGCTCGACGAGGTAGGTATCTGCGCATCGCGCAGTGGACGGCAAACAACAAGCGACTCGTCGCCCCAGGGGAAGTTGGTCTGTCCGTAGTAGCTATCGACGGCTATGCCACCAGCGGCTGCCGAGGCGCGGCGCAGATAGCCGGCGAAATCCTCGATCGTGGCGTCGGTAGCAAAGGGCAGACGACCCACGTGGAAGTATTGCTCATAGCTGAAGAGCTTACCCGACTCCAAGAGCGGATAGGTCTTCTCGCCAAGCATATAGGCATAGGGTATGTCGGTGTCGATATCCTTGTCGTGGAAGTTGGGCGTGGTGGCCATATAGTGGCGCACGACGGGCATAGGGATGATATCCTCGCCACCGATGATGAAGAGGTAGCAGCTGCACTCATCCTTACGCAGACGTCCATAGCGGTAGTAGTCGGCAAGGAGCATAGTGTGGTCGACCCACGTGTGTGATGGTGTGAGCGACACGCGCTCGCCACTTGACTGGGGGTTGAGCATATAGTACTCCGCAGCATCGAGCACAACATACTTGATACCTCGCGCAAGGGCCGCAATGGCATAGGCCTCGACAAGACGCTTTACATCCTCGCGGCGGCAGCCGAGCTTGCGTGCCAGAGCCTCGCTGTTGGTTAGTATCGCGCCATCGACCTTGAGCTCCTTCTCTCGCTCCGAGCCGCTCATAGGTGGTCGCCACGAGTTGGGCGAAGGCGTGGTGCTGGGCTTGGGAGGTGTCGTAGGCTTTGCCTCGGCGCCCTGGGGTCTACTTTCGACCTTCTGTGGCTCGGGAGCAGCAGAGGGTGCTGGGGTTTCAACTATGGGTAGCTTCGTGCCGCACATAGCGCAGAACTTTGCGCCATCGGGACATCTATTTCCACACTCGGGACAGAACATAACACTTATATTTCGGAGTTGTTGCCAACTCGCGGTTTTCATTTATTTCGCGGTTTTCCTTTATTTTACCTTGACAACCTCGGGCTTGGTGCCTACGAACTGTGGCATCGTCTCGCCCACCGAAGCACCGATATAGGTTGGGTCGCAGACAACATACTGTCGCCCATCGACACTCACGCTATCGCCCGATGTGGGCTGTGTGAAGCGCACCGCCGCAGCGATATGGTTGGGATAGTGCAACAGCACCACATCCATATTCAGAATCTCCTTGACCAGACGGCACAATAGTATCGAACGATCCTCGCAGTCGCTGTACATATAGGCGAACATCTCGTCGGCAAAGAGCGTACGCTCGTAGCCAAACTGGTCGCCATCGGTCTTATAGGGGAACGAGTTGTGGATGAAGGTGAGCAGACTCTGCACGCCATCTCGCTCGTTCTTGCCCTCGACAAGACGCTTTACGGGGTGGGCAAGCTGCAAGTAGGTCATCTCGCTCAGGGCTGTCTCGGCATAGACGCTCCACTCGCACTGTGGATAGTCGTTGAGGAAGGCTGTGAGGTTGGCATTAGGCACGATGCTGAACTCCGAGCCGCTGCGCTTATCGCTACGCTTGTAGACATCGCCCTTGAGATATGGCAGCGCGGGGGTCTCGCTCATCGAGAGGTCGACAGCGCGTGCTGCATCCGACTTGAAGTTACAGATGTTGATGCCTCCCGAAACCGAGACATTGGCTACGATATAGTAGCGGTCGTTGCCGATGGTGCTGTAGGGCTTGCCATAGAGCGTCTGCTTCGAGGCGATCATCACACAGAGGCGATTCGAGATACGTGCGAGGCGCATCTTGTAGCCAGCCTCTGCAAGCAGATAGGCGTGAAGCACGGCCGCCTCGTTGCTACCCTTACCGAGGAACTCCTCGGCGATATGCTCGGTGAGCATATAGTAGCCCCAGTCGTTGAGGCGAAGGTCGCTCTTGAGCTGCTTGCACTCCTCGATGAGCTTGTCGAAGTCGCGGCTATCGAGACGCTCCCACGCATCGGCTACGCTGTTCTCGTCGGTAGCACGGAGCGTGAAGCGGTGCTTCTTGCCGAGCGTGAGGTTGCAGGGCGCACCATAGAAGGCGAACTCCATAGACTCAACCGCAACAGATGGCTGTGCTGGTTCAGGCTTTGGACTCACCGTCTCGTTAGGCTTGGTTGTGGGCTGCTCCGCAGGCTTTGTCGCAGGCTTCTCCGCAGGTTTTGTCGCAGGCAGCTGGTTTTGCAACGGAGACTTCGTAGGCTCCACCTCGGGGGTTTTAACCTTGTCGGCAGGGGTGACGTTCTCGTCGGGGCGTATGTACTGCTCCGGGTTTTTGATTGTTGGCTCTACGGGGTCGATACGCTTGGGTTGCTCGATAGCTTTCTCGGTGTTGTAGGCCTCCCATCTCTGACGCATATAGTCGGCATAGGCCTGACGGCGGTTCTCCATATACGACCTGTAGGCCTGGACGCGACGCTGCTGATACTCCAGCATAGTCTCCTTGCGAGTTTGCGCAAAAGCACTGACGCTCAACGCTATCAGTACAACTAAAACGATAAATCTTTTCATAGCTATAGCTAATCTTAAACCCCTGTGTATTAATCCGACACGAAGCTGTCTAACAGGGCTGCGCTGTGTGCGTCGATGCCCGTTATACAACTTCTAAAAATCGAGGGTGTCGCAACATCGGCGTTGGACACCCTCTTGTCCGATATCGTAATATGTGGTTGCTACACGTCGGCAGCAACACCTGATGTGCAGCAGCTGATTACTTCTGGAAGTTAGCCATCTGCTCCTCGAATACCTTCTTGAACATAGCAAGGTCGAACTCGAGGTTGAGCTTCTCGTCATTCTCCAACGATGACATCATTGCATCCTGGATAGCCTGCTTTGGAAGCTGCAAGCATACGTAGAAGCGGTAGTTGCCGCTCTCCTCCTTGAAGCACTTCTCCTCAACAACCTGAACATCTACCAAACGCTGGTTAACAACAGCGTATGAAAGCTCCTGGTAGTGAGTCTTGAGATCCTCGCCAAACTGTGTGTTCTGCGACTTTGAGTAGTTCTCGATAACCAACTCGAGGTCTGCCTGAAGGTTAGATGCAAGCTCCTGACGGCAGTTCTGCATAGCCTTCTTCTGTGCCATACTACGGTCGCTGCTCACGCCATTCTGCACTGCGCGGTAGTACTCTGCGTTGCTGTGGTATGCTGCGCCGCTCAATGGCACAACCTCCTCAACCATACCCGATGGGTTAGCCACCTGTGCGCTCTTTGATGAAGAGCAAGAGCTCATTGCGCCAAATGCAGCAAAGGCCAAAACTGCCAAAAACAACTTTTTCATAATTCGTAAGTTTTTTATTGTTAATTATTTATTGGTATTTTCGTTTATCCTCTATCGCTTCTTGGGTGCCTCGAAGTATAGCGTTGTCTTGAGGTTTGTGCCACCGAAGGAGTAGCCTATGATGATGGTGTTTATCTCCTTGGGCGATGCGTACTCGGGGTTGTAGGTGAGCTTGTAGCGGTGGTCCTCCATCTCCGTAACCGCAAGTTCGAGTGCCGAATCGCTATAGAGGTATGCTCTGCGCGAGGTGCGCACGCGGCGCTCTCCTATACGCAACGAGTAGATGCAGTAGCCCTCGCCTTGCTCCTCGATCTCGAGTGTGGTGCGAGCATACAACGAGCGGTAGTTGCGGCGAAGAATCTCGGCCTCGCTGTTGCGTGTGATGTCGAAGAAGTAGTTAGTGAGAGCCTCGAGGCTGTTGGCCGCCTCGTTGATCTTGTCCAGATCGGTGATTGTCTCATACTCGCTCTTCAGACGCTCGAGCTCCTCGACCTTGGCGTTGTCGATAGCGAGGAACTGCTCCACGAGGTCGCGGCGTGTCTGCTCGCTGAAGGGATAGCGTATCGAAAACTCGTAGCGGTAGCTCTTGGTGGCGCGTGTATAGATGCGCTCCCAGTAGACATCGGCAGCGTTCGATATCGAGATGTTGTTGATGTAGGGAAGCTTCGCAGCCTCGGTCATAACCACCGATGAGTAGTCCTCCAGAACCTCGCGCCAGTCGTTGTAGCTCACGTCGCGCTGCACCATAACCTCATTCGACGAGATGTTGATAGCTACAGAGTTGATGATATGCTGGCGGATGGAGTTCATAGCCATTTCGGTAGCCTCGGCAAGAGTGTTGCCCACCTCCGTAACTGCGAGGTAGTCGGCGGTAGAGAGACCAACCCACGTAGGTCTCGGTTTGCGGCTCTGCTCTACGACACGCTCCTTCTGCGCCTCGGCACGTGTGGTGCCAAGTATGAGCAGCAGTGCCGTAGCGGCGATATATGCAATGTGTCTCATATCGTTGTCGGGTGTTTAACGCGTTCTAATCTTTGTGTTATCCGAGTCGTAGCGCAACTTGAGCTTGCCTACGAACCCCTCGGCAGCCTCGCTCTCTCCCTTGCTGTCGTAGTGCTTGGCGATGAGCAGTGCGCAGTCGTAGTCGCCAACCTTGCCCATACTCTCTGCGAAGAAGAACTCCTCGGCCTCGGCTGTAGCTCCAGCCTCGAGCATAGTAGCGATAACTACGCAGCGCGCCTGGTTGCCTGTGTACTCGTCGTCGTACTTCGAGCCGAAATAGCCATCGCGCACCTTCTGCCACTCGGGGATTGCCTCGAAGGCAGCAATCTCCGCAGCCTCGGCCTTGCGCACCTTGTACTGCGCGAATGCCAGCACGCCAACGCCCACAGCGAAAAGCGATGCTACAATGGCGATAACGATGAATATCTTGCGGCGGTTGCGCTGGTGTGCCTCGTTGATGATCGCCTCGGCCTCGTTGAGGCGGCTGCGCACCTCGCAGATGCGCTGCTCGATATCCTCGCGCTGGAGGAACGACTCCTTCATACGCGACAGATCCTCGTTGAAGATGCGCGAGATGATAGCCACATCGGCCTCGCTCTTGCACATAGCCTTGCGGCGGCGCATAAGCTTATAGAAGAGTAGTACGATGAAGATCGTGGCGACCATATACAATATAGGTGCTGCAAGCAACACCGCAACAGCCGTTGTCACCAACGCCGCTACGCCCCATACCACCATAGCCATCTGCGCGAAGGTCTCGCCGAAGCGTGGTGGGGTGATTGTGGTCAACACCGAGAGCTCGCCCTCGATAGTCTGGAGCAATACCTCGTCGCCATCGAACTCCGCACCCTCGTGGCTATTATCGGCGATGCTGGTTGCTGTGTTGTCGCTGATGGCATTTATCGTTGCCTCGATATAGTTTGTGCCGCACGATGGGCACACCTCCAAATCGGCGCTATACTCTGCGTTGCAGTGTGGGCAGATCTTCATATGCTAAAGTTTTTTGTGGTTACTGATTACAAACCGAAGAGAATCTGGCCCAAAGACTTGCGGCTCTTCTTCTCCTCTTTCTCCTTCTCCTGGTATGAGTTTACGATCTCGTTCTTGATGGTCTCGGCCTTGCAATTTGCCGACTCGACCATCTTCTCGCTGCTCTTTGCGGCATCGGCCTCTCTCTGCTGCTGCTCGAGATGTGCTGCCTCGGCTGCTGCTGCCTCGGCATCCAGACGCTTGAGGAACGACACTACATCGTCGTAGTTGGGACTCAACACATTGGCATTGCGGCAGGCCTCCAGTGCATCGTCAATGCGGCCCTGACGGATGAAGTTGTCGGCTGAAGCAATGATGCGGCGTGTCTCGACCTCGAGGATGCGATTGTACACCTCGATCTTCTTGGCGCAGACCTCGGCATACTGATCTACGGTGTCGGGGATGAGGGTGAGTGCTGCCAACGCCTCGTCGTAGTTCTCCGAGGTGATGAGCGTCTCGATGCGGCGCATAAGGTTGGGCATATGGCGCTCGTAGAAGTCGTTGATGCTGGTGCGTGCATTGTCGAACATCTTCGCAAAGCGCGCATCGTTGATGTTGAGCTTGTTGATAAGCGCACGCCAGCAGGCTTCGTCGCTGTTGCCGTTGCCCTTGAGCTCGATAGTCTGGCTCTCGAAGATTGTGCCGTCGACGATATTCTTCACAGCGAGCGTAAGCTCGGCGGTGATAACGCGAATCTTGGCCATACCCGTATCGGCGATACCATCGTCGATGATTGCAATCGAAGGCTCGAGGGCAAAGAAGCCCTCCGAGTCGGCAAGACCATTGCGTGTGATAATCTTGCTCAATTTGTTACGCAGCAGCGTGGTGTTGTTCTCGCCAAGCTGTGTTGCGGTGTCGTCGCTGATGCGTACCGCCATATCGATAGGCGATTGTGCCGAGAGTGGTGTCGCACACATAGCGACGAGTGCCACAAGCGAAAGTATGATGCGTGAGAGTCTCATAACGTCGGTGTGTTTATGTGTTACTAGTAGATGACAACATCGATAGAGTTACCCGTAATCGTACGCTTAATCGTGATGTCGAGTTTCTTCATATACTGATACAGAGCGAGGGCAAAGTCGTTGATGTCGCTCTGCAGGCCATCCTCCACCGAATTGTCGATGAAGACATCGCTGAAGATGAGCATACGCTCCGTACGGCCCTGGGTGTGGTAGCGACCATTCACCGAGTGGCGCTTAACCCACTGCACGAGCAGGTCGTCCAAAGGCAAAATGTCGTTGATCTCGGTACTCATAGTGAGCATCGACGATGGGTCGATAGTGAAGCGCAAAGCGACGCTCTGGCCTGTGCTCGACTTCTTGATCATACGTGTCGACACGTCGGCGATAAGCTTCTTGATAAGCGACTTGGTCATAGGGCCGCAGATAGCCTCGGCTGTGGCAACCTTACGTCCCGACTTCTCGGATACCGAGCCGATGGTGTTGCCCGTAGCAATCTCGACAGCCGTAAGCGTGATGAACACCTCGGTGCCGTTGGCTGTGGTGTTGGAGCTGATATCGGTCTTGATCGAGAGGTCAGCACCCGAATTTGCGAGAATCGTATCCTCGAGAGTCATACCATCGCCCATAAGCAGACGGTAGGTCTCGGCATTGTTCAGACAGGTCATCAGATCCTTTGTCTCGACACCCTGCTCGATGAAGGCCTCGTTGACCTTGGCGATGATCATTCGCATATACTTGTTCGACTCGAAGACCTGGTCGTAGCTCTGGCTGCGGTCGCAGAAGGGTACAACCATAACCGTAGGCATAGCGATATGGTCGCTGAGCTCGTCGAGCGACGAAGGCTTAACGTCGAGGACACCAGCCTTCTCCATAGCGCGGCGCAACGCCTCGTGATAGAGACCGAGTGTGAGGTTTACCTGTGTCTGCTTGGCAACCTTCGCGTCCGAGTTAACCGTTACGCGTGCCATATTGATGAAGCTCGCATAGCGCGTTGTCGAGAAGAGACCATCGACATACTCCTGGTCGAGCTTGTCGAGCTTCGAGGGGAGCAGCGGCTTGCCACCGTCCAAACCGTCGATACCGCTATAGAGGTAGGTGTAGATAGCCGACTTCTTGGCCATCTCGATAGCATCCTTCTTCGACGATGCCATACCTGTACAGGTGATCATCGCGGTGTTGCCGTCGATGCGCTCGAGTTGTGCATCCAAACTATACTGCTGTGCCATTGCCGCAACACCTGCAACAAGAGCAGCGATGAGTGTGAGAGCTTTTCTGAACATAAATGTGTGTATATATGAGTGTTACAAAATCAGTGTTATCACTGCCATAGGGCTCTATTGGGGCTGTCAACCCCAATAGAACAAAGTCTATTACAAGCCGAGGAAACCGCTTGCAAAGTTGTTGAAGCCGTCGCCGCGCTGACGATCGAGCTCGATAATAAGCTGTGTGCCGTTCTGGAACTCCTGCTGGATAACTGGAGCCTCCTTCTTGCTAACCTTGCAACGTGTAAGACCCTCGAGAACCTCCTCTGCTACGATCTCACCGATCTTCTCGCGTGCTACCTTTGGACCGATCTTCTTCTCCTTGTAAACAGCGAAGATTGAACCCTTCAAGAAGCCCATCTCCTCACCGCCAGAGATCCAGAGGTCGGTGATGTTACCCTTCTTGTCAGCGTCGCCAAGCTCAAGGATGTAGGTATTAACCTTGAAGTGCTCGTTGCAGAATGCAAGCATATCAGGCTTAACCTTTGTGATACCGTTGTGGAAACCAGAGATCTTCTTCAAGCAGTTGTTGAAAGCCTCGTCGTAGTTGCTCAAACTCAACTCGTTGTACTTGTAGCTCTTTGAGCCGATAAGTGTACCGTTGGTGATGTCGAAGAGCTGGAGTGTGAAGTTTACCATACAGTAGTAAACCAAGTCGCCATTATCGTTAACCTTGCAGTCGTGCTCGTACAACTCTACCTGACCCTTGAGCAAACGGTCTGCGTTGATAGCCTGGTAAGCAGCAGTACTCTGCTCCTGCCAGTTGCTCTCGGTGACAACATCCTCGTAGTCCTTGCCATCGAAGAGTGCCTTGAGGCGTGCATCCGATGTTGCATCAACAATGTGGAAACGGTTAACCTCGGCAAGACCAGAGATAACAGCCGAACGTACGTTATCGGTAGCTGTGTAGGTCACAAGTGGAGACTTTGAGAAAGGCTCGATAATCACTGTGTGCTTCGAAGGATCCTCCTGTGCTGAAGCGGTAGCAGTTGCGAAGAGAGTTGCAACAACTGCCAAACATTTGAAAAACTTGTTCATAATAAAAGTGTATTAATTGATTTGGTTAAAAGTTTATCTTGCTATCTATTAAATGCTTATCACCGCATTTGCGGTGATTAAGACATTGCTTTATAGCTTTTTATCTTTTCTTGTGCAATAGTCGCACATACTTCACTATCACAAAATTAAACCTTTTTTCTAAATAAAACAATAGCCAATACCAATTTTTTGACCTAAAGACAACCTTTTTACCTTTGGACCAATTAGCAAATTTCTTCTTTTTTGATAAGCGCTCTTGGTCTTGATTTTGCATAGCTATAGTTGTAGCTTATGGTTCGATAAAATAATTCTATTTGACAATCCGAAATATTTGTTCTATTTTTGCACTCGAAAAACAAAACAAACGACAATAAAGACTAACAAAAAAATAACTTTAAAACTGAAATACAACTATGGGAGCAATACATTTAACAAAGGATGAGTTTTTACGCAAGGTAGCCGACATCGATGCTGGCGGCGAGTGGAAATTTTTGGGTGACAAGCCTGCGGTTATCGACTTCTACGCACCTTGGTGTGGCCCTTGCAAGATGCTTTCGCCCGTCATCGACGAGGTAGCCAACGAGTACGAGGGACGTGTCGACATCTACAAGATCAGCGTCGACGACGAGCAGGAGCTCGCCTCACACTTCGGTGTTCGCTCTGTGCCCACCCTCTTCTTCATCCCTCTCTCTGGCACACCACAGATGAGTCTCGGTGCGATGCCGAAGGGGCAGCTTAAGGCTACTATCGATGCCCTCCTATAATTTCTTGTGATAAGGCAGATATCTGCCGCACCTCAATCGTTGCCCCAAATGGGAAATACGCTAAGTATGTCCCATCTGGGGCAACTTCTTTATCGGTGCAGCATCTACAGCCTTCTGACAAGAAATTAGGGTGTGCTGCTCAGAAGGGTGGTGATTAGGGAAATTAGGGAGATTAAGGAGATTAGGGAAAATAAGGAAATTAGGGAGTTTAAGGAAATTAATGAATATAGGGGTGTTAAGGAGCAGAGTGCGTTCTAAGGGCGCGCAAGCCTTCCTTAAATTCCTTAAATTCTTTAAACTCCTTTAGCATCCATCCAAGCGCGCAAGCCCTCCCGAACTCCTGTAGTCTCCTGCCTGCGAGCCATAAACAAAAAAGCGACCGACGAAATGTCGATCGCTAAAACAAACGGACTATCCGTTCGATAGAGCCTGTGCTCGGATTATTTCTTGCAATCTGCGCAGCAAGCATCCTCGCAAGCTGGAGCCTCTGCTGCACAAGCCTCTGCCTTGCACTCTGCCTTGCACTCTGCCTTGCACTCACCGTTGCACTTCTCTGTGCACTCTGCTGCCTTCTCGCACTCTGCGCAGCAAGCCTCTGCACACTCTGCTGGCTTACCACACTCTGCTGCACAAGCCTCTGTGCACTCTACCTTATCAGCGCAGCACTCGTCGCAGCACTCTGCGTTCTTCTGCTGGTTGCAGCAAGATACAAATGCTACTGCTGCGAACATCACGAACAATGTGAAAAACTTCTTCATAGTAGTTCTGTTTTAAAGTTAAAATGTTTTTTCCCTACAAATATACACAAAATATCTATTATTGATATTCAAAGCCCACCTTTTTTTGTAAAAATTTTTATCTCCGACCCACAAAAATACTCTATTTGGGGCAGAAGCACGTAGCAAAGCTCGGGGCTCGCTGTGCTTAATGGGGCGTTCATTTGGTGCCTGCGGCTTGTTTCGCTCCGATGTGGCGCGCATCAGCGAGTTCCGCCTGGGGCGAAATATTCGAAATGGGTCACCATTGGCACATCGCGCACAAGGCTGTCGGCTGGGTCTGTATCGGCTGGGCGTGGGTTATATAGCTCCTCGAGGAGGATATCCTCGCGCTTGGGGAAGGCGTTGGGGTACTCGCCGATGAAGCTATTCATAAGGATCGTGGCCTCCTCCATACTCAGGCAGTCGCCTACCGAGACCTTGAAATAGGGGCTCTCGTAGACCAGATAGGCGTTGATTGCTGGGTGCTTAGCGCGGAACTCCTCGAGCACCTGGTTGGCATTATCGCCAGCATACTGGCCATTGCTGAAGTAGATGACAACGCGATAGCCGCTCACCTTCGTGGCGCGCTTGGCATTCTCGACAGCCTGCACCGCTGAGGCTGTGGCATCATCCTCGCTGACAAGCACATAGCTATCGGAGTCGTTGCGCTCGGCGAGGCGCTGGCGCATATGCTCGACACTCTGTGCCGAGGCTGTAGTGCCGAGGGCGAGGAGTGCGAAAAATGTGAGTATAATGGTCGTATGTCTCATACTATAAGGTTATTTTAGTTCAGCACCAAGCGTGCTGATAAGCTCTCTATTGATTGCGAAGGTATCGAAAAATTCGCAAACGTCAACATTTTCGCCCGAAAAAGTGCGACGTATGCATCCTGTGCCGCCACGCACCTCATACGTGATTGTAATGTTGCGTTCGCTGTCGCCCACAACCTGACGCAGAATATGCCACACTGGTACAGCGCAGTGGCTGCGGAAGCGCAGTGGCAGCAGCACCTCGGAATGACTCTTGCGAGCGATGCGCACCTTGTCGCGGAGGGTGATGGTGGCGACGTGCTCGCCATCGATTGCTATCTCCAGCTCGCCGCGGCTGATGACAAGGCGGTGTGGCGTCGAGTTGCTCATCGTGAGCCACAGATTTACGCCCGACGAGGAGAGGTGGCTGACGCGTGCTACACCCTCGCACTCGACCTTGCGCTCGGTGCGGTGGCAGGGTGCGGCGTTGGCGCTCGTCAGCGAGAGGAGCAGCGCAGCGATGCACAACACGCTATGTAACAACCCTCGGAGCATACTCTACTTCGTAGCTTCGTAGATATGTGCGATGCCCATACTCAACGAGTAGCGGCGTACGGAGCTGAAGCCCACGCCGTGGAGCATATCGCTGACACGCTCGGGTGAGGGGAACTCCTCGATAGAGTCGGGAAGGTAGGTGTAGGCCGCGCGATCCTTCGAGATGAGAGCTCCGAGCAGCGGCATAATATGGTGCGAGTAGAGACCATAGAGGCTGCGTACCAGTGCGTTACGCGGAATCGAGAACTCCAGGATGATGAGTCTGCCACCCGAGCGTAGCGTGCGGTGGAACTCCTTGAGGCCGCGCTCCAGATGCTCGAAGTTGCGCACTCCGAAGGCTACCGTTGCGGCATCCATCACACCATCCTCGACATTCGCCAGATTCTCGGCATCGCCCTTCTTAAGAGTGATGCGCTCGGCCAGACCTGCGCGCTCGACCTTATGGCGTGCCACAGTGAGCATCTCCTCCGAGAGGTCGACACCCAATATCTGCGCCTGTTCGATGCTGCGCGCCATAGCTATAGCTAAGTCGCCAGTGCCCGTTGCCATATCCATAATTCGCTCGGCACCGCTACGGCGCACAAGGCGTACCACGCGGCGACGCCACAGGCGGTCGATGTTGAACGAAAGGATGTGGTTGAGGCGGTCGTAGGTCGAAGCTATGTTGTCGAACATCTGCTCGACCTGCTCCTTCTTGGTCTGCTGCTCGTTGTATGGTTTCATTGTATGTTGTTTATTCGTATTTCATTGTTTCTGACGGAGATATGCGCGCTGCGAACATCGCCGGAAGTGTTAGGAAGGTCATCGTCGTAGCCACCACACCCACCACTGCGACAAGCCACCACGCCCAGCACATAGCCGCAGGCACGCTGCTGAGCATATAGCCCTCCGCAGGTAGCGGCACGACACGCCAGAAGTGTTGTATGGCGCAGAGTGCGACACCTGCGATGCTTCCCCACGCCACGCCACGCATAACGATAAAGAGTGCGCGGAAGAAGAATATAGCGACAACGCCGCGACGACGGAGACCTATGGCGCGAAGCTCGCCAATCATTCGCTGACGCTCCAAGACGATGATGAGTAGCGAGGTGACCATATTGAGCAGCGCGACGATGATCATAATGACCACCACAACTACGGCGTTGACATCCATCATCTCGAACCATCCGAAGATGTCGGGGAAGAGGCGCTGGAGGGTGAAGGCCTCGGCATCGATATCCTCGTCGAAGTAGAGGTCGGTGAGGCGTTCGTTGAGCTCGAGGGCCACCATCTCGGCATCGTAGCCATCCTCGATCCATAGCTCGTAGCCAGTGATCATCTGTTGGTTGCCGTCGTAGAGACGCGCTATATTACGGATGTCGGTAAGCACTATGCTCTGGTCGATGACATCGACTCCGGTGCGGTATATTCCCGAGAGCAGAAAGCGGTCGCGGAGTACGTTGCCGCTGCCATCGACAAAGACCATCTCGACCTTGTCGCCCACGCCGATATCCATCGAGCGTGCCATATACTCCGAGCAGAGCATATCCTTCGAGCGAGGCTCACCGCCGAGGCGTGGCATAGCACCCTCGCAGAGGTGGTCGCGGAAGAGGTGTGTGTCGTAGAGCGAGTCGATACCCTTGAGCAGCACGCCGAGGATGTTCTCCTTGCTCCAGAGTACACCCTGACGGGCGCGGTATGGCGAGTAGCGTGCTATGGCACGATCGTCGAGCAGAGCCTCGAGTGTTTCACCCCTCTCGAGTTCCACGTCCGAGACCATACCACCACTTTGAGGCGAGGTGATGACAACATCGGACGATGCTCCCGAGATCATACTCGCGAGCTCGTGGCGGAAGCCTATGACCACCGAGAGTGTAACGACAATTACGGCGAGACTTACGGCCGTAGCGACGGTGGCGACACGCTCCATAACACCAGCGCGCGCCCCCATAGTGCGACTCGATAGTCGGCGGGCTATGTAGAACTCGGTTTTCACTTCACCGACAAAGGTACAAAAAAAACGAGAGTCGGCGCGCTAACTGACCGAAAAATACGCGATTTTGCAGCACCGAGGCTCTATTATCAACAGTGCGGTGTTCACAACTTGGGATAACTATTGACAACTTATGCCCTTTGGCGTATTGACAATCAGCGGAAAATGTGTAATTTTGTGGATGCATTGATTTTTAGGTGGTGTATAAATCGTTTGGATTATGGCAAAACAATATAGCAAGCAATACAATAAGTCGGAGAACAACAGCGAGGCATATGCACAGCTTACGGGTGTCGACGGCACAGTACCTCCCCAGGCCATAGAGCTTGAGCAGGCGGTGCTCGGTGCGCTGATGCTCGAGAAGGACGCTATCATCGAGGTGCAGGAGTATATCAAGGAGGAGACTTTCTACACCGAGGAGCACCGCACGATATTCCGCGCTATTCAGGAGCTCTCGATGGAGATGAAGGCCATCGACCTCTACACCGTCACCGACAGGCTCAAGTCGCAGAAGCGTCTCACGCAGGCTGGTGGTGCGGCATATCTCGCACAGCTCACGCAGCGCGTAGCATCGGCAGCACATATCGAGTTCCACGCCAAGATCATCGCGCAGAAGTATGTGCAGCGCGAGCTGATACGTTCGGCAACCGAGATTCAGCGCCGTTCGTACGACGAGGAGGTCGACGTGACGGAGCTTATTGGCTTTGCCGAGCAGGAGATATTCCGCGTGTCGGAGGGTAACGTAAAGCGCTCGGTGCAGTCGGCATCGGACATTCTGCGCAAGGCATTAGCACAGATCGAGGAGGCGTCGAAGACCGCTGGTGAGTACAACGGGGTGCGTTCGGGATTTACCGATATCGACAGCGTGACGCTCGGCTGGCAGCCATCCGACCTTATTATCATCGCGGCACGTCCATCAATGGGTAAGACCGCCTTCGTGCTTACGATGGCGCGAAATATGGCCGTCGAGCTGAAGAGCCCTGTGGCCTTCTTCTCGTTGGAGATGTCGTCGGTGCAGCTTATGAACCGACTTATCGTTGCCGAGACACAGCTCAATCCGAAGGATTTGCGTACGGGAAACCTCACGCCCGACCAGTGGGTGCACCTCGAGGCAAATACCGTAGACTTGGGTCGCGCACCACTATTTATCGACGATACGCCAGCCCTCTCGGTATATGAGTTCCGCTCGAAGGCGCGCCGTCTGAAGACGCAGCACGACATCAAGATCATCATCATCGACTACTTGCAGCTTATGACAGCCTCGACACCCGAGACACGCGGTAACCGTGAACAGGAGGTGTCGCTTATCTCGCGTACGCTCAAGGCTATCGCCAAGGAGCTCGATGTGCCAATCATCGCACTGTCGCAGTTGAGTCGTAATGTCGAGAATCGTGGTGGCTCGAAGCGACCACAGCTCTCGGATCTTCGTGAGTCGGGAGCTATCGAGCAGGATGCCGACGTGGTAGCATTCATCCACCGTCCCGAGTACTACGGCCTTACGGTCGACGAGAACAATATGTCGACAGCGGGTATGGCCGAGATTATCATCGCCAAGCACCGTAATGGTGAGGTTACCGATGTGCCTATGCGCTTTATCAAGGATCAGGCAAAGTTTGCCGATGCCGACTCATCGGTGGCAGCTACGGTCATCGCATCGCACCACAACAATAACTTCGCCGCACAGGAGGAGTACCAGACATTCTCGTCGGGAGGCAACGATATGGCCCCTTGGAAGCAGCCAGCACCAGCCCCAGCAGGTGGAGGCTTTGGCGGCGGCTTCGGTGGCGGTATGATGGGTGGCGGCGAGTTCGACATACCATCGCCAGTAGCTGGAGGTCAGGGAGGCTTTGGCGGTGGCAATGGTGGCTTCGGCACACCCCAGGGAGGCTTTGGCGGTGGCGGAGGCTTCGATGGCGGTGCACCGTTTTAATCACTAATAAGCACTCAAGCATATGTTCGTAAAGGTTGAATCTGGAGCTATATCGGGCATCGCTGCCGTGGAGGTGTGCGTCGAGGTGAATGTCGCAAAGGGGGGTATAGGACTCTTCCTCGTGGGACTGCCCGACAATACCATCAAGGAGAGCGAGCAGCGCATCATCGCAGCATTCGAGAATTCGGGATATACGATGACGGCAAAGAAGATTGTCGTAAATCTCGCACCTGCCGACCTGCGCAAGGAGGGCTCGTTGTACGATCTGCCCATAGCTGTAGGCATACTTCAGGCTACGGAGCAGATAGACTCGGAGCTTATCGAGGGGTCGATGTTCATCGGCGAGTTGTCGCTCGATGGCTCGTTACGCCCCGTGAAGGGTGTGCTTCCGCTTGTGGCTATGGCGCGCGAGAGGGGTCTTAGGCGCGTATTCCTGCCTGTGGAGAATGTTGCAGAGGGTGCTGTGGTGAGCGATATAGATATCATCGGCGCGAGCTCGCTTACCGAACTATGCGCAATACTTACAGGTGTGCAACCCTACGACCCTGCGCCCCACCGCATCGATAGCGAGGAGTGTGGTGTCGAGGCCGAGTATGCCGAGGATTTTGCCGATGTCAAGGGTCAGGCCTACGTCAAGCGCGCACTGGAGATCGCTGCGGCTGGAGGCCACAACATAATAATGATAGGCTCGCCAGGCTCGGGAAAGACTATGCTGGCGCGTCGTCTGCCCACGATTATGCCTCCGATGACACTCAAAGAGGCACTCGAGACCACGAAGATTCACTCCGTAGCTGGCAAGATAGGCACACACCGAGGACTCATCACCTCGCGTCCGTTCCGCTCTCCGCACCACCTTACATCGCAGGTGGCACTCATAGGTGGTGGCCAGTCGCCACAGCCAGGCGAGGTGTCGTTAGCGAACAATGGTGTGTTGTTCCTCGACGAGATGCCCGAGTTCGGACGCAACGTGCTGGAGGTGCTGCGTCAGCCATTAGAGGATAGACACATAACCATATCGCGTGCTAAATATACGGTCGACTATCCAGCGAACTTCACGCTCGTGGCCTCGATGAACCCCTGTCCGTGTGGCTACTACAACCACCCCACGAAGGAGTGCACCTGTTCGGCAGCGGCGGTACACCGCTACAAGGGACATATCTCGGGACCGCTGATGGATCGTATCGACATACACGTCGAGGTTGTGCCAGTGTCGATAAGGGAGATGTCGTCGCAGAAGCGCGAGGAGTCGAGTGCCGAGGTGCGACGCAGAGTTGTGGCGGCACGCGAGAGACAGCTGGAGCGATTCCGCGAGACGGATATACACTGCAACGCGATGATGAACAGCGCGATGTTGCGCCAGTTCGCACCACTCGACAAGAGCTGCTCGGAGCTTTTGGAGAGGGCTATGACACACCTCAGCCTCTCGGCACGTGCCTACGACCGCATAATCAAGGTGGCACGCACGATTGCCGACCTCGATGGCGCGGAGCAGATTGCGCCACAGCATATTTCGGAGGCTATAGGCTACCGCTCGCTGGATAGAGAGAGGTAGACTGTAGAGAGGAATTATAGTATAAGGTTAATGAATTATGAGTAAAACAAGAATAGAGCGAGAGAAAGAGACGGTGGCGATGATGATTCGCCTCTATTGTCGCAAACGACTGGGTCTGGAGGAGATGCCGGCCGAGTATCAGGAACTTATGGAGTATGCCTTTCGTAGATTGGATGGCTGCAAGTATGGCGAGAAGAAGCTCGCCTGCAAGCGTTGCCCTACGCACTGCTATAAACCAGCGATGCGCGAGAAGATACGCGAGGTTATGCGCTGGGCAGGGCCGCGAATGATGCTATATTCGCCCATTGCTGCCATAAGACATATATTTAATAAGTAGAGGCTATCCCGTAGTGAAGTGACCCCAAAAGTTTAGACAAAAAACTTTTGGGGTTTCTTTATGCGCAAAAAACACGATTATGGAGCATTGCTCAAATATATGAGGATGCTCGAAGAAGGCGTTTCGTATCTTCATATTCGCAAAGAGTATGGTATAAGTTATGAGCGATTAAGTCGTCTATGGTTATTATACCAACAACACGGCACATCAGCTCTTCGCAGTAAACACTATACCCAAACAAGCGGTGAATTAAAACAGCAAATTGTAAGGGATATTGAGAAAAATTACTTAACTTTGGTGCAAGCCTCGTTAAAATACGATGTGAGTGTTGTTCAGTTGGGCGTATGGTTAAGGATAGTCCGAGAACAAGGCATTGATGCGCTCCTCATCACCAAGAAGCGAGGGCGACCACCAGGTATGGGAAGACCACGAAAGAAGAAACCGGAAGAAATGACCGAGCTGGAGCTATTGCGAGTGCGTGTTAGGCAACTTGAAATAGAAAATGCTCTGTTAAAAAAAGTGAGAGCCTTAGTCGAGGAGAGGAAAGCCCGTCTGCGTGCGATTGGGCGTGGGCAATCCGAGAACTAAGGCTACATCGAGACGATCTATTATTTGCTTTAAGATGTGTGGGTATAGCACGCTCCACCTACTACTATCACACCTCAAAGCAACGAGAGGATAAGTATGCTGATATACGCAAGCGTATCAGCGAGATATTTGCTATGCACGGCAAACGCTATGGCTATCGTCGTGTGTATCAGCAACTACGCAACGAAGGTTATACTCTCAATCACAAGACAGTGCAGCGACTAATGCAGGAAATGAGCCTTAAATCGCAGATACGCCGAGTGAAGTATCGCTCATATCGTGGCGAGGTGGGCAAGACAGCTCCTAATATCCTTAATCGTGAGTTTGAGGCATCACGACCTAACCAGAAGTGGGCAACTGATGTTACAGAGTTTAAGGTGGCTGACCGCAAGGCATATCTATCACCAATTATAGATATGTTTAATGGCGAGATTATAGCCTACACTATATCCGATAGACCTGATTTGAAGATGGTGATGGATATGATGCACTCGGCAAAACGAAAGATTAAGGATACAAGCGGAGTGATGCTGCACTCGGATCAGGGGTGGCACTATCAGCATATGCAGTACCAGCAGACACTGAAAAAGTATGGAATTACGCAGAGTATGTTACGCAAAGGGAACTGCTTGGATAATGCTGTTATGGAAAACTTTTTTGGAATAATGAAATCTGAATTGCTATATTTGCAGCAGTTTTCGGATATGGAGGTTTTTAAGCGAGAGTTACGAAAGTATATTAACTACTATAATAACGACCGTATTAAACTAAAATTAAACGGAAAGAGTCCGGTGCAATACCGAACTCTTTCACATCAAATCTAATTTTTAATCCGTCCAATCTTTTGGGGTCAGATCATAGGCAGCCTCTACTCTTTTACTCCCTCACGTAGTGGGGCATATCCTCGGGAATCTCCAGAGAGAACTCCACAAGACCTGCGACCTCGCCCGCGTCGTACCACGGTGTCTGGTAGATGAGCTTGCGCAGGCCGCGCTTCGAGATGGTGTAGGCGTTGTTCTCGCCATTGGTGATAAGGCGGTCGATAATTGCGCGCGAACGCTCCGAGTGACAAGGGAGCATCGAGCGACCTCGCACATCGCCATTTACCGCTACTGAGCGGTCGTTCTGATAGAGTACCACGCCCTCGCGGTCGGCAACCGTGATGGCACACGTCTTGAGGCTATCGCCCCAGGGACAACGTATATCCTCGAAATTCATAATCTGTTATAGGTTAGTTTATTAGCAATAGTTTAGTTTACTCTGTAGGCATTCTTCACACCCTTGATGCGGCGCAGCGAGTAGAGCAGCATATCGACATAGCCGCTGCTTGGCACCTCGACAGTAAGCTGTGCCGAGGCTGTGCCATCGTTGCGCGGTGTGTAGTTCACCGAGCGTACGGCGAGCTTCAGCTCGCGGCTCACTACATCCATAATCGTTGTGGCAAGGCCGGGGATGTCGGCCGACGTGACGGCAACCGTAACGCGGAATGCGCCCTGCGCATCATCTCTCCAGCGCGCCTCCATAACGCGGTAGGGGTAGCGCTCCCTCATACGGCGGGCATTGGGGCAGTCGCTGCGGTGTATCGTGATACCCGCATTGATGGTGATAAAGCCGAAGATGTCGTCGCCCTTGATAGGGTTGCAGCAACGTGCTAACTTATACTCTATATTGTTAATCTTCTCGTCGATGATCAGAGCATCGGTGCTCTTGGGTACACCCTCCTCCTTCTCCTTCATCAGGCGCAGCTTGCGCTCCTCGGTCTCGGCGGCGGCAGCACGACGCTGCTCATCGGCCTCACCCGAGAGGTGGCGCTGAAGTATATCCTTGACCTCGATGATGTCGAGCTTCTGGTCAGCGATGAGCACATATACCTCGTTGCCCGTACGCACCTTGAGGTGCTTGCAGAGGTAGGCTACAGCCTCGTCGATGGTAATCTCGAGCTTCCAATTCTTGAGCTTACGCTCCAGCTCCTCGCGTCCCAGACGTGCGTGCTTGAGCTGTTGCTCGCGCAGATATACGCGGATGCGTGAGCGCGCCTTCTGCGTGACGCATATCGAGAGCCAGTCGGCCTTCGGGGTCTGATCTTTGCGTGTGAGCACCTCGCAGATGTCGCCATTACGGAGCTGCTCCTTGATAGGCACCACGCGGCCACCAACCTTACCGCCGACGCATATCGCGCCAAGCGAGGTGTGTATGTCGAAGGCGAAGTCCAGAACGGTAGCACCCTCGGGGAGCTTGCGTATATCGCCCGAAGGGGTGAAGACGAAGATCTCGCCCGTAGCAGGCTTCGCCTCGAAGCGGCGTGCGATAGACTCCGAGGTGGTATCCTCCAGAAGCTCGCGAAGACGCTGCAACCACTCCTCGGCACCCATACCGCCCTGCTTGACACCCTTATAGCGCCAGTGGGCAGCGATACCTCTCTCGGCAACCTCGTCCATACGCTCGGTACGTATCTGCACCTCGACCCACTTGCCACCACCTGCCGAGACGGTAGTGTGCAACGACTCGTAGCCGTTCGACTTGGGGATAGATATCCAGTCGCGCATACGTTCGGGGTTGGGCGTGTAGAGGCTTGTGACGTGTGAATATACCGTCCAGCACTGTGCCTTCTCCCTCTCTACGGGGCAGTCGATGATGATGCGCAGTGCGAAGATGTCGTAGACGCCGTGGAAGTCGACACGCTGCTTGCGCATCTTCTGGAATATCGAGAATACCGACTTGGTGCGGCTCTTGATATGATACTTTATGCCGTCGCCATCGAGCAACTTGCGCACCGGGCGCAGAAACTCCTCGATGAAGGCTATGCGCTCCGCCTCGCTCTCCTTGAGCTCGTGTACAATATGTGCGTATGCCTCAGGCTCAAGATACCTAAGCGACAGATCCTCCAACTCGCTCTTTATGTTGTACAGGCCGAGCTTATGCGCTATCTGCGCGTAGAGGTTGAGGCTCTCCCAGCTCTTGTCGCGGCGCTTCTTGGGCGGAAATATCTGCAACGTGCGCATCACCTCCAGACGGTCGGCGAGCTTGATGAGGATGACGCGAGGATCCTCCGAGTAGCTCACGATCATATCGCGGAAGTCCGAGGCCTGCTCCTTCGAGGCCTTGAGGCGGATATCCGAAATCTTGCCCAGCGCGAGTGTTATGCCGAGCACCTCCTCGCCAAAGTCGCGGCGTATGGTTGCCGTAAGTTCGTCGAGGGCTGTGCGCTCGCCCTTGAGTGCCACGCGCACCACGTCGTGGATGATAGAGGCCACCGTCGAGTTACGGCCGAGACCTATCTCCTCGACAACGATACGTGCCACACCCACGCAGTGGTCGAGCATAGGTGTCGAGTCGTAACGCTCGGCATCGCCCATCCTCTCGGCAGCCATCGCCAGAGCCTTGTCGACCATCTCCTGTGTGGTGGTCGAGAAGTTGGCGGCTATATGTTTGCGAAAATCGCTATATCGTTCTAATGCTTCTAATGCGTTCATAATCATAGTGTTTTTGTATGGTTATGCTTTGCGTACTATAACAAGGTCGTCGCCTCCGACGCGGTACTTATCGCGCTCCTCGGCGCTAAGGCTCTGCTCGAAAGCTATGCGCTCCACCTCGAAGCCAGCTTCGCGCAGTCGCTCGTCGTAGTCGCGACCATATATGCGGCGGTGGTCGTACTGCCCGAAGATACGTGTGCGCTCCTCGCTGTCGGTAATCGTGTCATCCTCGAAGGTCACCTCACGCGACCTATCCTCAGGAACGAGCATTATGCCCCACCCTCCTGGGCGCATAATGCGGTGTAGCTCGCGCATCGCCAGACGGTCATCCTCGACGTGCTCGAGGAGGTGGTTGCAGATGATGACATCGACCGAGCAATCCTCCAGCGGTATATGCTGTACGTCGAAGTGCATATCGGCAAGTGGCGACTCCAAATCGGCCGTAATGTATCGCTTCGACGAGCCGTAGGCACGCCTGAAGTGGCGGCGCAGCGAGGGCTCGGGGGCGATATGGAGCAGTGTGGGGAGCGTGGTGAGCATATCGCTCGTGCGCTCTATCCATAGCCATATCATACGGTGGCGCTCAAGCGACAGACAGCGCGGACATAGCGCCTCGCCACGTTGTGCCACGTAGCCGTAGGGCAGAAAGCGGCGAAAGCCTCCGCCACAGAGCGGACAACGACGCTTGCGGCCCACGAAGGCGAGGCCTAAAAGTGGCGTAACGAGGTGCGCAAGGCGGTGCAGCGTGCTGCGCGATATGTGGTTGAGAGTCCAACGTACTATTGCTCGCATAGCTCGGTTATGCTTCGGGGTTGATGAGGCGCTCTACCTCGGCCTCGGTGGTTGTGAGGTGCTTGCGGCATTCGCCGATAAGCTCCGTAGCGCGGCGAACAGCTGCTGTGAGCTCGTCGATGGACATATCGCCCGAGCGGAGCTTCGCGACGATACGCTCTACCTCGGCCATAGCCTCGGCATATGTTAACTTATTCTCTGTCATACTCTTATTCTCGTTTTGTAGTTTTAGTAATTGTAGCCTCCAGCTCGCCATCACGAAGCTCTATTGTCACATTGTCTCCAGCGCAGACATCCTCGACACTGCGCACTCCGCGCATTACGGCAAAGCCCAGAGAGAGGAGCTTGTCGGGTGAGAAGCTCTCGACAACTGTGGCGAGGCTATCGACCCTCTCGCGCGATTGGCGTAGCAGACGGCGTGCCCCATCCTGTATGCTCTCCTCGGCGCGCTCAAGGCGGTGCGAGAGGCCTGTGAGGAGCACCATAGCCGAGCGCGACAGCTCGGCAGCGAGGCGTTCGTGGTGTATCTTCTCGCGTGAGAGACGCTCCGCGAGGCTCGAGCGCAGCAGCTGCGCATACTCCTCAATAAGTGTCATCTCGCCATCGAGTAGTTCAACAAAGGTGGTGGCTACGGCCGTAGGTGTCTTGCACATATGGTAGGCGACCATATCGCATATCGACACATCCTTATCGTGGCCGATGCCCGTAAATACAGGCAACGGAAATTGTGCTACGTGCGAGGCTATGCGGTAGGAGTCGAACAACGCAAGGTCGCTCGTAGAGCCACCTCCGCGAATTAGGGCTACAGCATCGTAGCGCGTCTCATCCTCGGTAATGCGTCGCAGAGCATCGATGACACTCGCCTCGGCACCCTCGCCCTGCATAAGCGACTCGAAGAGCGTGGTGTGCAGCGCATAGGGAGCGCGTGCAAGCTCCTGCATAAAGTCGCGGTAGCCCGCAGCCGTAGCACTCGACACCACGGCGATGCGCAACGTGGGGCGGTGTAGCTCCGTCTCGCGGTTCATATCCCACACGCCATCGGCCTTGAGGCGTGCTATAGTCTCGCGGCGGCGGCGCTCAACCTCGCCGAGAGTGTAGGCGGGGTCGATGTCGACAATCTGCAACGAGAAGCCATAGACCTCGTGGTAGGTGACCATAACGCGCACCAGAAGGCGTAGCCCCGAGCGTAGCTCGTCGCCCGTAGCAGTGCGGAAACGTGAGGCAAGAGTAGCGTAGGCCGACTTCCAAATTACGGCACGCGCCTCGGCACGCGGTGCTCCATCGCTTGCGCCCTTCTCAACAAGGTTGAGGTAGCAGTGGCCCGAGCGGTTGAGCTTAAGCTCCGAGACCTCGGCACTTATCCACAACGGCGCACTGAAACGCGCCTCGAGAGTCGAGCGCACGATGCGCTGCAGGTCGAAGAGCGTAAGCGAACTCTCGGCGGTGGTGGGTATGTCGAATGGATTGAATGCCATATTTTCTGACCTTTTTACAATATTATCACAGAGTGCTCCACCTCGCGACGGCCACCCAGCGGCAGCTGTAGGTTGACAAGATGTTGCGTCTCGCGAGCCTCGCCATCGCGCATCGCAGCGCGCCACAGCGGTGCTTCGTCGATGGCACGCTCGACGCGGCGCAGAAGCTGACGCGAGGTGGCCTGAAGCACCTCGTCGACCCTAGCGCGACCATCCTTGCCTATCTTGAGGCGCAGCGATACGCGCTCGACGTTGTTGGGCTCGCGCCAGTTGACCACACTCGCGAGATAGTCGCTGAAGTTGGTGTAGCCCTCGGCCTCGAACACAGCAGGTGTGTCGTAGATGAGGCGCACGACGATGACTCCCTCACTCGCCTCGACACCCCAGCGCGCGATGGTCTCCTCGTCGGCAGGAAGCACGTCGATGCTCTCGATATCATCGTGTGGGATATGCTCAATGGAGGCTACAACCTCGCCATTGACCACATATAGCGGCTCACGTGCCGTAAGCGTGGTGCAGACGAATAGCAGCGCACCGAATAGGACAATCGTTCTCTTCAACATAAACTCTCTAAACTCCCTAATCTCCCTAATTTCTCTAATCTCCCTAATCTCTCTGAAAAAGCAAAAGGCTGTTCAACGGTTAAGTTGTAACAGCCCCTATTGCTTCTCGAGAGGTCGCCTTAAGCTTCGCTCTCGCCCTATGTAGTTGCTCTCTACAACTCGCTCTCCTTCAATCGCTCGGCATTCTCGGCTACGATCAACTGATCGATAACATCCTGGATGTCACCATCCATAAATGCCGAAAGGTTGTAAATAGTGTAGTTGATACGGTGGTCGGTAATTCGGCCCTGTGGATAGTTGTAGGTACGAATCTTCGCCGAACGGTCACCCGTAGAGACCATAGTCTTACGCTTCGATGCAATCTCGTCGAGATACTTCGAGTACTCGAGGTTGAACACACGTGTACGCAACTCCTCAAACGCCTTATCGAAGTTCTTGAGCTGTGACTTCTGGTCCTGACACTGCACGACGATACCTGTTGGGATGTGGGTAAGGCGGATAGCCGAGTAGGTGGTATTCACCGACTGGCCACCAGGACCCGACGCACAGAAGATATCCTTGCGGATGTCGTTCATCGAGATCTCGATATCGAACTCCTCGGCCTCGGGGAGTACGGCTACCGAAGCTGCCGAGGTGTGAACACGACCCTGGGTCTCGGTCTGTGGCACGCGCTGCACGCGGTGTACACCCGACTCATACTTCAACGTACCATATACGCTCTGGCCTGTTACCTTGAGCACAACCTCCTTGTAGCCACCTGCGGCACCGTCGGACGATGAGGTGATCTCGTAGCGCCAGCCCTTCGACTCGATATACTTGGTGTACATACGCAACAAGTCGCCAGCGAAGATAGCTGCCTCGTCACCACCCGTACCGCCACGAATCTCGACGATGGCGTTCTTGTCATCCTGTGGATCCTTGGGGATGAGCAGAAGCTTGATCTCTTCCTCCATCTTCTCGATAGCGGGCTCGAGGGTTGAAATCTCCTCGCGAGCAATCTCGCGGAACTCCTCGTCCTTCTCGTTAGCCAGGACATCCTTTGCCTCGGCGAGGTTGGCGATGGCTGTGCGGAAACGCTCCGAAGTCTCGATAATAGGCTCGAGCTCCTTGTACTCCTTGGTGAGCTGCACAAACTGCTTCACATCGGCAATCACCTCGGGATCGGTGAGCTTCTGACCTATCTCTTCGTACTTGAGACGCAAGCCGTCAAGGCGCATCAATATTGAATTATCTGCCATTTGTATCTATAGTTTTTTATAATGCGCACAAATATAACGATTTTTTTTCAATAAACGTATATCGCCTAACCACTTGATAGTTAAATGATTTGATAACGGTGTGAAAAATTAGCATAAAAAATTTAACAAAAAGACTTGACAACGGCATTTTAATGTTGTATATTTGCACCGTAAAACGATGCTAAACACTCCACATACGAAGGGCAGCAACAAGATTATCAACACAGGGTGTTTCGGCTTATTAACAATCATAACAATTTATAAATAAGTAGTATAAATAGTATAATTTTTAGAAATTAACTGTTTATCGACAATTTTATCGACAGCCACGACTGTGCACATATAGCTCCGTCGGCAGGTTGCTCTCAGGGAGAGCAGACTCTAATACCTTATAATCAAATAATTTGACTATGAAATTTATATCAATCCCCAAGAATGGCTCGGCGTGGAGTGGCGATTTGGTCTACGTCATCGACACTGAGTCGCCCGAGGGCCTCGATCTCGAGGTGGTAATCAACGATGTCGACCACGATGTCGAGCTGGGGCGTTGCCATCTCTACAACATCACAGCTACGGAGCTAAACATCGCGCCATACATCCGCTCGACCGACAACTTCGTGCAGCTCGGATCGTGGATACCCTCGGCATTCATCTCGCCGGCATCGCGCAGCATCGATGTGACGGTGAACGGCCTGAACTCCGACACACGTGTATTCTACCGCGTGCCTCTGGACTACGACGAGGACCACACCCTCAGCACCATATCCACCACCCAGACCATATCGCTCGGCGAGCCGATACGTCTCACGGCTTTTGGACGCGATGGCTTGCAGATTGAGCTCGAGTACTACTCCTCGACGAAGTATCTCGGTACGACGCTCATCGACGAGCCCTCGTATGGCAATCCGCTCGAGATTATCATCCCAACAACCGAGCTGCCGAAGGAGACCCACCGCATACAGCTCCTGATACGTTCGGCCGAGGAGCGCATACTTCAGCGTGTTGTATACTGCGTTGTCGAGCGCACGCCATCGGCACGCCGACTGATGTGGTACAACAGCCTCGGAGGTGTCGAGTGTTACACCTTTCCGTCGTGCGTGAGGTCGCGCTACAGGGCCGATTGCTCCAACTTTGTGACACTCGATGGAGTGACCACAGAGCAGATATCGCGCAGGATATACTACCACCTCACGTCGGCCTATGAGGTTGAGGCAGAGATGAATCGTCTTGCCGAGATTGTCTTCTCGCCACGCATCTACGAGCTACGCGACAACGATATTGTTGAGGTGGAGCTATCGTCGCGCGAGGTGGCCTTCGACAAGCACGGCGCGCTGCGACAGATGAGCATCGAGATTTGCGAGAAGGGGGGTGTCGTATGCTAAAGCTCGTAATCGATGGCCACGTCTGTCCGATTGTCGATAAGCGTGTGACGCTGCCCGACTACAGGGCCTCGAAGCTGCGCAGTGTCGAGGGGTGGCGTGAGGGTCGTAAGCTCAATGTAGGCGTGGCTTCGACACCACTAACCGACGCGCTCTTTCGTCACGCTGGCAACATTCTGCGTGGCGAGCTCTTCAACGACAGCTACCACTTCGCTACGCTCGAGGTCGATGGCGTGGTGGTCTACGATGGTGTGGTTACGCTCGAGGATGTGGAGCATAGCTCTGGGGGTACGATCTACCGCATAGCGATACGTTCGGGAGGTGCCGAGTGGGCCGATACGGCAGCCCTCAAGCGCCTCAACCAGACCGATATACGCTACAATACGACGATGACTCTTGCTGGTGTCGAGGCTTCGTGGAACAACTCTTCGGGTGTGGTGATGCTTCCTATGCTTCGCGACAGCTATCCCGAGGCGGCGCAGACGGGGCAGTATACCGCGCAGCACACACTGATGCCCCACGACTACCACCCCTTCATCTCGGTGCCGACAATCCTGCGTAACATAGCTTCGGCCGAGGGTTATACCATACATAGCAAGTTCCTCGGCACCACATTCGCCTCGCGTCTGATGATCAGCGGTGGCTATCCTACGGTGCGCACCGAGCAGGCCGAGAGTACGATGGGCTTCAAGGCGTTGCGCTCGAGGACGACAACAGCCGCGGCTGGCGAAGATGGCCGCGTGTATGCCTGGGAACCGATATTCGCGTCGAACGTCGGTGCTCTGGTCGATACGGTGAGCCCCACGACCCTCGACGAGAGCGGCAACCCTATGTGTGAGGCCTACTCCAACGGCGGATGTTTGACCTTCCACAGCGGCCGACCGAAGTTTACGCCAAAGCGCGAGGTGAGCGTAGCCTTCGATGTGCATCTGCGCTACACCACCGACTTTCAGATAGTCTCGTCGCAGAAGCTTCAGGGTTTCAATATCATACACCTCTCTCCCGGCTGCGAACTGCGCCTGCAACTTCACAACAACTACGTCAACCAGCGCAACCAGGTCTCGGGAGGTCGCACCTATCGCCTCTTCATCTTCGACTACGACCCCACGAAGAGCTACTCTATTACCGGAGGCAGTGCCATAACGGGTGCGGTGTCGACGGTGACAATGGAGGCACAGGCGCCGCCTATGGCAAAGCTCTATGTTAAGGGTAGTGCCGACTCCGTGTGGTCGCTATACAGCGGCGACTGGGCGCTCTATGATGCCCACGTTACGGGTGTGGGTCAGCGCGATGTCGAGATCACGGTGCGCACGCCGTTTATGAAGGCTACGCCCACCTCGCCCATAGCTTTCAACGATATATTCTTCGGTGGTGCGGCCGAGGGTCAGAGTCTGACACTCGCCTCGGGGTGCAGCATAACGCCCATATTCAGCGGTGCTCCGGGATATGGTCAAGCGGTGAGCTTTGCCGATGTTGCGAATGTCGATATCTCGCAACTCGAGCTGCTGGAGGCTATCGCCCATATGTTCAACCTGTGTGTCTACACCCACCGACCCACGAAGCGCATATTCATCGAGCCATATGCCGATTTCTTCAGTGGCAAGGAGGTAGACTGGACACGCCGACAGCTCGACGACGGAGTGCTGCTCAACGAGGGCGCGGTATCGATCTTCGAGCATACGACACTGGGCTATCAGCCAGCCGATGGCGTTACGGTACGCGAGATGGGCGATGCGGAGCTCGGCACGTGGAGCCGACACTGCACGAGCTATGGCGCGAAGCAGGGCGAGGAGAAGCTGCTCAACCCACTCTTTATGCCTACGCTCTCGCTCGCTGGCACCATCTCTTCAGCACCCTCGGCGCAGATTCTCACCGTAGGCGACCGCGACGATGTCTACTCGAGCGATAACATCGAGCCGCGCGTAATCCTCTACTTCGGCCTCGTGCGATTGCCCGAGGGGGAGAGGTGGCTGGCATCATCGACCCTCGGAGGCTATCCTCTCGGCGCGTTCCACAGTGCAGCGATGGGCCAGACGCTATGCTTCGAGGATAGGGATGGCTGCAAGGGTCTGCACGCCTACTACGACCGCGAGATGGAGGAGCGCACCACACGCCTCGGCCTTATGTGCAAGGTGTGTATCTCGCCCGTAGAGTACCGCGATATGTTCGACCCCGATGGGCTGAAGGCCACGATACGTTCGCGTTTCAGGCTGCGTGTCGAGGGCAACACCTCGCTCTTCCGCCTCGAGAGCATCGAGGACTACAACCCCGAGACGTGTGTTGCGCGATGCACCTTCCGTCAGCTCCTCGAGGACTAATCGCGGAGTGCGCTATATCATATTTCTAACCCCTTAAAAACCACACTAACACACTATGAGCCAGAGTGATTGGCAGGCGACCATTTCTCGCCCGCCCCGCCCCTCGCGGCGCTACGAACGCCTCCTCGGCACACTTCTCGACAGCAACTTCGTCGACATACGAAGCGTCGAGCGACAAGCCATACACCGCTACGTCGAGGCGCACACCGGACGATTTTGTGGTCGCTGCCACGCGATGGCATTAGCCGCAAACCATTTCAGTTGCTCCTACGAGAAGATTCGTGGAGCGGTATACACAATCGAAAAACAGAAAATGAGTAACAAGATGAACCCAGCAATCAAGATCAGAAACGAGGCCGAGTGCACAACAATCGACATCGAGGGCACAATAGGCCTCTCGGAGCAGTGGCAGTTCGACAACCCCGAGAGCCGCGTGGCAACCTACGAGCGCTTCCGCGAAAGCGTTGCACGCATCAATGACATTAGCAACACGCACATCATAGTCAATATCCGCTCGACGGGTGGCGACGTGAACGATGCGCTGCTCATCTACGAGGCATTGCGCTCGACCGGAGCACACATCACCACGCGCTGCTACGGCTACACCGCCTCGGCCGCAACGATCGTGGCACAGGCAGCATCGGAGGGGTGCCGCGAGATGGCCTTCTCGTCGCTCTATCTCATCCACAACTCGTTGTGCTCGACCGAGGGTAACGCCGACGAGCTGCAGGCCGAGGTCGAGATGCTCCGACAGACCGACCAGCGACTGGCCGAGATCTACGCCTCGCGCTCGGGACGCAACGTCGAGGATATCGCCGCACTTATGGCCGAGAACGGAGGTCGTGGCCGCTGGCTCTCGCCTGCCGAGGCTATGCACGAGGGACTCGTCGACCGCCTCATACCCTCATCTGCCGAGACGAGTGGTGGTGCTACGGTCTTTGCCAAGCGTGGTGTGAAGGCTCTGCTCCGCGCAATAGGCATCGAGAGCCGCGAAGGTGTGCCCAACGCCGCTGACGACATCAACTACGTGTCGCGCGAAAGGAGCGTGGAGAATGCTGCCGAGCTCTCGACAATAGCCTTCGAGGAGGGTCAGCTGAGCGCCTCGCCCACAAGTGCCGAGCTTCGCACGACGGAGGATCCCTCGCCTATGGAGCACTCGCTAAACCCACGTGCCGATGCCTACGAACGCGATGCGCGCTCGATACGCGCTCGATAGGCAAAGACCCTTTCGGGGGTGTGACCATAGCTAAAACGCCCCTGAAGCACCCTCATACAAACCCTAATACCCAACCCAGATCTAACCCCTTTTTCTAATATAAAACACTTAATTCTATGGGACTTATCGAAAATCCAAAGACCTACACAGGTCGCGACCTTGAGACTATCTTCTTCCGCCCTATGTTTACGGGCGCTAACGCCGAGCAGCTCGGTATCCGTGTGCTCTACAATATGCCTATGCCCACGACGCTCCAGCTCTGGAGTCCGCAGTCGGATGTGTTGCAGAGCTTCTCGTCGGGATGGACAGGCGGCGAGAGCGCAGAGCGCAAGCAGAAGCATATCGATATGCACAAGGTGAAGGCCGAGGTGGGCTTCTCGGCAGCGGACTACTTCCAGCAGGTATACGAGCTCATCACCGCACGTGCCGATGTCAACTACGAGGATCTCACAGGCACCGAGCTTGAGCAGGCCGAGACCGAGATGTTCCGCGCAGCAATCGCCGAGAGCTTGCGCGTGATGATGTGGATTGGCGACACTACGGCCAACCGCTACAACAAGTTCGACGGCTTCCTGACCCTTGCGTGCAAGTACCGCGATCTGGGTGCTATGCCCAAGGCCGACTTCTCGACGCTCACCCCATCTGTGGAGAATATCACCGATATCTTCAACGATATGTGGGCCAAGGCATCGCCTGCACTCAAGGCGCTCAAGGCCGATGGTAACCTCGCATATTTCGTGACGTCGGATCTCTATGAGCTCTACGAGCTCTATCTCGACAAGATGGGCTGCGACAATGCCTACACCGACATCGTGTCGGGCCGTCGCGAGCTATCCTACCACGGCATCAAGATCGTCGATATGGGCGTGTCGCAGTATCTCACAACCAGCACCGCGACATACTGCGTGCTCACCGACCGCCGCAACCTCGTGATGGCGGTGAACACTGCCGACTACCCAGGCTCCGAGGTGCGTATGTGGTACAACCCCGACGAGATGGAGAACCGCCAGCGCGCCGTATTTCTCGTGGGCTGCGACATCCTCGATGAGGCGATGGTCGTATGTGCAAAGTTCAACTAACGCAGCTAAACCCCGTTAAGCTATGTCTGACAGAAAGATTGCAACGCGCATAGCTGCCCCCGAAAACCGCGTCGAGCCTCTCTTGGGCTCGACAGCGGTGGCCGGTGCTGGCGACGAGAAGATATGGCGTTGGGGCGAGGACAATATGCTCCCCTATGCGCTCTCGTTGCTCGCACGCCGCTCGGTGGCACACCGACGCATTATCAACGACAAGGCCGACTATATCGCCGGCAAGGGTCTAACCTTCGACCCCACGATTCCGCTGCTCGAGACCATCGTGCGCCGTGCCAATGGCTCGGGCGACACACTGCGCAGCATCATCGCGCGTCTGGCCCTCGACGAGGCTATGTTCGGTAACGCCTTCCTCGAGGTGGTGACCGATGCCAAGCGCAGCTTCATCGCATTCTACCACATCGACGCCTCGACCTGCCGCCTCAAGCGCGATATGGAGCACGTCATACTCCACCACGACTGGCGTGCATTCCGCTCCAGCGAGGCGCGCACACTGCCTCTCTATCCGCTCTTCGAGCCGCAGGAGGATGGCACACTCCGCACAGTGGTGCACTACAAGGACTATGAGCCGTTGTTCTCGCACTACGGCGTGGCACCCTACATCGCAGGTATCGATGCCGCAGCCATACTCTACAAGACCGACCGCTGGAACATCGCGCGTATCGACAACTCGTTCCAGTTCTCGGGTGTTATGCTCCTCGATGGCGCTATAGATAGCGAGAGTGAGGCTGACCGTCTGGTGCGTCTCGCCGAGGAGAAGTTCTCTGGAAACCCCGGACAGGTGCTCTTCGTGCTGCGTGACAAGTGCGATGGCGACAGCTCACGCTTCATACCTATTGATGCCTCGGCCGATGGCGACTGGCCCAAGCTCCACACCCAGGCCGAGTCGGATCTGGTCATCGCCCACTCGTGGTTTCGCTCGTTGAGCGGTCTGGACTACTCGTCGGGCTTCTCCTCGGAGCGCATCCTCCACGAATACGACGTGGCGCTCAACACCGTGATCCTCTCGGAGCAGGAGCAGCTCCTCGAGCCTATACGCGACATTCTGCGCACGACGCTCGGCATCGATGCCTCGTCGCTCGAGATTGTCAACCGTCCGCCAACACGCTCCAAGCCTCTCTATATGCGTGTGTGGGAGGCGCGCAAGGCCGATGGCCTCGACTACGACGAGAGCGATCCCGAGCAGCAGCTCTTCCTCTCGCAGATTACAAAGTACAACATCCGCTCTTTGGAGTAACAACTACACGATACTATGAATACGATAATCTCTGCCGACAAGGTCTACGCTCTGGCCTTCGCGGCACAGGAGCCCTACACCTCGGCGATAATTACCGATATGGATATCCTCGAGGCGCAAACCCGCTACCTGCTACCCATCCTCGGTCAGAGGCTCCTCGAGGATCTGTGCGACGGTCTACACCCCTCGCTCAAGAACGATTATGTCGCTCCGGCACTTGCGGCATATGTGCGCTACCTCATCGAGCCGCTCCTCGACCTGCGCAGTACGGCGTGCCGTGGCGAGGGGTTGAGTACAGCCGCGAACGAGCGTGTCGCTATGAGTGTCGAGGCACTGCACCATAAGGCTGCAGCCCTGCGCCGCCGCCTCAGCGACTACCTCAACGCCAACTGCGATTCGTTCAATGAGTATGTGCCCGAGAATAACCCTCTAAACCGCTGTCTTGTATATGGAAATATTGTGCAAACTTTTTAGTGGACTGCTTGCCGCCATCGCCGCGCTGCTCTGCCCCGTAGCAACGCTTGTTGGCGTGGCCTCGCTCTTCATCCTCATCGACTTCATCACGGGCATTGCCGCCTCGCATACTGTGGCGCGCCGCGAGGGTCGCAAATGGTGGTTCGAGAGTCGCAGAGCGTGGCGCACGGTGGCCAAGGCTGGCTTTGTGGCCATATCTATCGTTATGATGTGGCTTATCGACCACCACCTCCTCGAGTTTATGCATCTTAACCTCGCCAACATCTTCACAGGCTTTGTCTGCGGTGTCGAGTTGTGGTCCTTCCTCGAGAATGCCGCGACCATAAGCCGCTCGCCACTCTTCGAGTGGATGGGCCGCTGGGTGAAACGCCGTATCGGAGAGGAGGTGGCCGATGAGTAGAGGCCTGCGCAATTGCAACCCCGGCAACATACGCCTCTCGCGTGTGCGCTACCAGGGCGAGATACACCCCTCGAGGGATAGCGAGTTCAAGCAGTTCGCCTCGATGGGCTATGGCTACCGTGCCATCTTCGTTCTCCTCGATAGCTATGCGCGCCGCCACAACCTGCGTACCATACGAGCGATGCTCGGCCGCTACGCCCCGCCCTCGGAGAACTTCACCGAGAGCTACATCCGCTTCGTCGCCAAGGCCTCGGGCATCGATGCCGATCGCACGCTCGACACACGCTCGGCACGGGATATGATAGCAATCGTGGCTGCCATATCCGAGATCGAGAATGGTGTGAAGCCTCGCCGCGACGAACTCGAGGAGGGGTGGCGACTCTTCGTGGGTTGATGCTCGGCGTTGGCGGTATTTGCGGAGTAAAACAAATAGGACTGTCCTACGTGTAGGACAGTCCTATGCTCTTTGGTGTAGGGCATATCAACCTGCTTCTGGGCCATAGTCAGCCTCTGAGAGTCTGCCGAGCTCCTCAAGTGCTGCCTGCTGCTCAGCATCTGGAAGCAAGTAAATCTTCTCCATAAGGTAGATGTAGTCAGGATCGCCACTCTTCATAGCTTCGTATACCTGCACAGCGAGAGACTTCTCCTGAACATCCTGAGCCTCTTCGGCCTGCTTCTTCTCGCCACCGCAAGCAGCCATTACGCCTGCGAATGCCAAAAGTACTAATAACTTCTTCATAGCCAAATAGTTTATTAGGTTAAAAGATATTTAGTGCGTGTTCTAGCCTATGATGTATCTATCGTATCGTAGGCCGATGAATATTTGGTGATATACAAAGTTATGAAAAAAATCTGAATATCCAACAATATGACCAGTTTTTTTTGTGTCTTGTGCCACGATGTGCTTGACCATTGAACTAATATTTGGATTATAGTAATATAACTACGGACTCGAACTGCGTTCAGCAGAGCGAGAGCAGAGTGTTGATAGTATGTGTTCACCGAAGGTGAGCAAGTGGAACACTTGCCATAAGCCTCCCTTATCAAAGGGAGGTTTGGAGGGATTGTAAATATAAAGGAGTTGCGAAGCTCTGCTTCGCGAGCCCCTTTATACGCAAAAAAGCGACCCTCAACAGGTCGCTTTTTGTGCCACATCGTGCCAGACCATCGAACTTTCATTGAGGATTACTTCAAGATTTTAGACTTCATAGAGTGGCTCAAAGACTTTTATCCCGAAGAAGCAGAATTTCTCAAAAAATAAATTCACTTTTTTAGTGAACTTTTAAAAAATAGCATTATCTTTGCAACACAAATATAGGTGATAATGATTGTAAAATTTGACAAAGCGTATTTGTCTGAATTATACTATAATGGCAAATGTAGCGATAAGAAACATCGCTATCAGCCTGATATAGTGAAGCGATACAAACGAAGAATTGATACCTTGAATGACGCATCGTGCATCGAGGCATTGTATCACTTGAATTCATTGGAATACGAAGTATTATCTGGCGATAAGGAGGGCATATCTTCAATTCGAGTTAATGATAAATATAGAATTGAATTTATTGTTTCACACGAAGAAGATGGTAAAGCATTGTTAACTATTTGCAACATTATTGAATTGTCAAACCACTACAAATAAGATAAGCTATGGGAAATTTAGGTTATCCATACACTCCAACACACCCAGGAGAGGTAATAAAAGAGGAGATTGAATATAGAGGCATATCGCAGAAGGTGCTGTCACAGCAGCTGGGTGTGTCATACTCTATGTTGAATGAGATACTGAATGGTAAGCGCCCTGTTACAGAGACTCTTGCTCTCTGTTTTGAGGCTGCATTAGGCATTGAGGCTGAAATGCTTACCAATATGCAAACCAGATACAATATGCAAGCTGCACGCAAGGATAGTCGTTTGATGGCCCGACTGTCGGAAATCCGTAGGGTTGCAGCGATGTTATAATCAACATTTTTTGTTTTGATAAAGGAGCGAAGTGAAAACTTTGCTCCTTTTTCGTTAATATTTTTCTTAACAAATAAATTTTGACGATAGAAGTGTCCTATTAGAATTTTCTCCTATTCCAATAAAAAAGACGCGAGGTGTAATAATTGGTAGATTTATGCCTACCATAATCTGCTACTTGTTGTACTTTATGAAGGTGTGCGGTTTTGATTGCTTCATTGTTCCCATTTTCAACACTACATTGTAGAATTCTCATAATCTCCCATTTGTCTGTATATGATGCAGGGACGGCATTTTCCATAACATTTTTCACATATAATGCTACAGATTCTGGATATACGACTTGGCAATTAAAAGGGATATTATTTATACTCTTAAGCCGACATGGACCATAGAAAACAATAACTGAAAATATGGGAATATTTTGCAATTGTGCTGAAGTATTTCGCAGAGCGACTATGTGTCCTTCATTTTGTTTTATAGGGTTATAAAACTTATATCGTTCTTGTCCGTATGCCAAAATTTGAGTCCACTTTGTGGCATTTGCATTACCAAATATCCAGCCACTATAGTCTTTTACTTCAAAGACAAAGATGCCAACATTTGTGGGAACAACCAGGTCTATTTGCGTATGTCCGTGTTCATTGGGAATATATAGGTCGTGAAAGATTGTAGTTGCTGGTATTCCAGCCTTTACAAGACGGTATATCAAATCTCGTTCTGACCATTCTCCGCGAGTGAGAGAGGTAATGCTACTTATAATCTTTCGTTTTTTGTATGCTTGGTAAATGCGAAAAATTATGTATGCAATAATAAAAACTAATATGATCATACGGATGCTTTAAATTGTGTATTTATATCCTTAGAACTTTACAACCACAACAAAGTTAATACAATATCTATCATGTTGCAAATGTATATGCGGAATGCATTGATTGTAAGTAATTCCTTTGGGGATACACTAAGTTGGGACTCGAACTGCGTTCAGCAGAGCGAGAGCAGAGTGTTAATAGTATGTGTTCACCGAAGGTGAGCAAGTGGAACACTTGCCACAAGTCCCCCTTTGACAAAGGGGGATTTAGAGGGAATGTAAATATGAGAGGAGTTGCGAAGCTCTGCTTTCAGGTATGTACAGCGAGGGACTCGAACTGCGTTCAGCAGAGCGAGAGTAGACCATTGATAGAATATACTCGCCGTAATGGAGCAAGTGGAACACTTGCCACAAGTCCCCCTTTGTCAAAGGGGGATTTAGAGGGAATGTAAATATGAGAGGAGTTGCGAAGCTTTGCTTCGCGAGCCCCTTTATACGCACAACACATAGGGACTCGAACGGCGGGAGCCGTAGAGCCGATACCTCAAAAAATAAGCGCAGGGCATAAGCCCGAGCAATAAATCACTATCATATCGGCTCAACCCCCGCCAAAGTTCGAGTCCCTTTGTGTGGTTTTTAAGACGAATAGCCATAGGCTACGTCTTTTTTTTGTGCTTATGTGAGCTTGCTCAAACATATACGCACAAAAAAAGACGGGCAACAAAGTTGCTCGTCTGAAAAACCTGTGCGGATAAAGGGACTCGAACCCCCACGCCTCTCGGCATCAGATCCTAAGTCTGACGTGGCTACCAATTACACCATATCCGCAGGATCCATAACACTCGGAAACCACCGAGGTGCTCGACTTTTTATCATCAAGCGGTGCAAAGGTATAAAACTTTTGCAATATATGAAACAACTATTGCATTTTTTTATCCTTTTTTTTGCAGCACGCCACAGGCGCAGAGCTCTACTCCGCACCACGTGTCGTGTCGTGTATCGCGCCAAACACGCTGTCTGACACCTCGTTATACCGATTCGGCTGTCGTCTGCTGGCTCAATCGCTGGTAGTTTTTCGCGCCATCGCTATTGCCACCATCTGCTGCGCTCTTGTACCTCTTCAGCGCCTCGCTAATGTCCATCTCCACACCTTCGCCCTTCTCGTAGCACTCGCCGAGCAGGTTTTGTGCCTTTGTGCTGCCTCGGTCGGCTGCTTCGTGCAATAGCTTAAGCGCCTCGGTAATGTTCTTCTCTATGCCGTCACCCTTCAGTAGGCATCGTCCCAGCGCACTCGTCGCAGCGATGTTGCCCTGCTTTGAAGCCTTGGTGTACCACTTCACAGCCTCTGTCGCGTTCTTCTCTACGCCCAGACCCTTCTCGTAGCACCAGCCGAGGTCGTACTGTGCATATGAATACTCCTTATCCGCCGCCTTGCGATAGAGGCGCACAGCCTCGTTGTAGTCCTTCTCGACACCTTGGCCATAGTAGTATAGGTCGCCGAGGATGCTCGTAGCACGTGTGTGGTCCTGATCTGCTGCGCGTTTCAGCCAGTAGTGTGCCTTGGTGTAGTCTTGTGTGCAGCCCTTGCCCACCTTGTAGCAGTATCCGAGGTTGCACTGTCCGCGTGCCGAGCCTCGCTCCGCAGCCTTGGTGTACCAGCGTACGGCCTCTGCGCAGTCTGCCTCGATGCCTCGTCCATACTCGAAGCATAAGCCGAGCTGTATCTGTGCGGCTGTATATTGCTGCTCGGCCGCTGCGCGATACCACTTCACAGCCTCGCTCGGCAGCTTGGGTATGCCCTGGCCCTTCTCGTAGCAGTAGCCCAGCGAGTATTGTGCATAGGCATCGCCGCTGTTTGCCGCCATACGATACCACTTTGCAGCCTTCACATAATCCTTCGTCTTGCCATTCTGACCATAGTAGTAGTCGTCGCCGAGGCTCGTCTGCGACGCCACGTCTGTTGCTATATCGTCGCTGATACGTTCGCCCGACATATCGACATTCTCGTATTTGCTGCCCTCGGGGAGGTTGTCAGGGGTGTAGTGTGGCAGGTCGTGTGGTATGCCGTGCGCCTCAAGACGCGCAACATAGGCGTTGAGCTCGTCGGCAAGTGCCGCGTTGTTGCCGTCGAGGTGTGCGTTCTGCAATGACGACACGTAGCTGAACAGCGTGTCGAAATGCGTCTGTATGTCGACGTAGCTTATTATGAGCGTCTGCAACTCGGCCTCGCCCTCCATAGCCTCGGCGATGTCGAGCAGACGGTCGTTGTTGTCGCTGTTAGCAAGTATATCGTTCCACCTCTCGCCGAAGAGCTTGCCGAGCGATATCAGCGCACGCAGTGCCTCGATGCCACGTGCGTGGAGCTGCTCGACAGAGGCTACTGGCACCAATGCTCCGAACTGTAGGCGTGGCAGCTTAACACGCTGAATATCTGCGTGCTTGTTGCACAGCGTGTCGTACGTTGTGAGGAACGTAGCCCACACATTGTGCAGCTCGCCCGAGCATACCACCTCGCCGCACTCCGAGCTCACTATGGCGCTGCGCAGAGGCTCGCAAATCATAGGTGCGAAGAGCTCCTCGAGCAACATATCCGATGCTACGCTGTCGTTCTTGAAGTTGGTGTGTGCGACGTAGAAGAGCTTGAAGTGTCGCTCGTCGTAGATGTCGCCACGCGCTATGCGCTCGGGGTCGTAGCCCGGGAAGAGCAGGTCAAAATGCTCCTTGCGACGGCGCAGATATCCTGGTGCGAAGATGTCGTCGATGAGCTTGTTGGCATCGTCGCGCAAAAACTCCAAGTTGGCCTCGCTGAGGTTCATATTTCCGCGCTTCACCTCGCGACATACGGCGTTGTATATCGTGTAGCTGTTGTTGAGGCAGCCACTCTCGCGTGCGAAGTCGAGGAGCGCCGACAGGTAGTCGACAAACGTCTGGTGCTTCTCGACCTTTGCGCATCGGAAGATCTCTTCGACGTGGTCGAAGCCGGTGACATAATCGCGCTTGAGTGGGAATATCTTATGCTCGACAGCATATGTCGCTATGCGCTCAAGCTGCGCGCGGTTGTTCTGGTATATGGTTATGAGCTTGTCGAGTGCTGCGCTGTCGCCCTCGGATAGAGCCTCCTCGAGCTGCTCGATGCTGTCGGTGTGTGTCTCCTGCGCTGCGGCGAGCTCGGGGTTGAGCTTTGTGGCTATAGCCCGATAGTCGCGCGAACGTGTCAAGTCGTGCTCCACGCTGCTGCTTGTGCTGTATATCTCTGCGAGGTTGTAGAATACGAGCGCAAAAAGCTGCTTGTATTCCGAGAGTGAGCAGTAGGTGAGACCTCCCGATCCGGGATGCGAGGTGAAGACCTCGGTCTCGCGGCTGAGCATATCCTCGTATACGGCGACAATTTTCAGATACCAACGCTCCGCTTCGACATCGTTCTCGGGTGTGCCTATGCCCAACTTGTAGCAGTTGCCCACGTAGTAGTAGGCCAGCACGTTGCCATTCATCGCCGCCTGCTTGTAGAGGTTGAATGCCTTCTCCTTGCAGTTGTCGCACTCGATAGCTCCGCTCTCGAAGATTTGTGCCAGCGAGTTCATTGCGTCGAGCGATCCCGCCTTTATGGCCTTCTCGAGCCACATCTGCGCCTTGCGCAGGTCTACCTCACTATGCTCTCCCGAGTAGTAGTCGTAGCCTATCGAGTTCATCGCACGTTCGCAGCCGCACTCTGCCGAGCGGCGTCGCCACTCCTTGAACTCCTCGATGTTCTGCTCCACGCCGTGGCCCATAAGGAAGTTATTCGACACGTTGTTCATCGCTACAGGAAGACCCAGGTTGGCGGCTATCATCTGCATCTCGTGCGATTTTGCGAGGTCGCGTTTCAGACCCATCGCCGAGTCGTAGCATATGCCGAGGTTGTTGTATGCCGCAGGGTAGGCATAGGGCAGTGCTCGCTGGTTGAGTCTCACGGCGTAGTCGTAGTTACGCTCGCGGTACTCGCCATCGAAGAAGAAGTAGCTTAAGTCGACCATCGCCTCGGGGTCGTTCTCGCCGAAGGCCTTGTCGTAGATGGTGTCGAGTGCCTGGGCGTAGTACTCCTGTGCTCGCTCGCTATCCTGAACGCCAAGCTCGCCAGTTTTGAATATGCGTCCCAAATCCTTCATCGCCTTGCCATTGCCCAGCTCTGCCGACTTGGTGTAGAGTTCCAGCGCGCGCATAGGGTTGCGCTCCACGCCTATGCCGTAGCGGTAGATGCGTCCGAGCCAGTAGAGTGCTCGGCTCTCGCCGTGCTCGGCGGCTCTGTGCAGCCAGTGGAGTGCATCGTCGAGGCTGTGGGGTATGCCGTTTCCGGTGTAGTAGGCCATAGCTATGAGGTACTCGCCCTCGGGATAGCCTGCTTTGGCTGCCTTGCGGAAGTAGTATGCCGCGAGGTCTCTGTCGCCATCGAGTTTCGCCATCTCGTCGAGACCCTTCCTCACGAGTGCCGCCTCGGGGGTGAATGCTGCAACGGGTGTTGCAGGCTCCAGCGGTATGGTTGGGCCATCGCCCTTGATGCCGAGCAGCAGGCATATGTTCTTATACAGCTCGCCGAAATACTTGTCGGGCTCGGGGAATGCCTCTATCCAGTTGGACTTTGTCAGGTAGTACTCCTTCGTGCCGTCGAAGTCGTCATCCGTGATGCGGAAGACGAGAATCGGGATATTACGGTTCGAGGCTATCGATATCTCGTTGTCGGTATGCTCCGATATGTTGAAGTTGTGCGAGAATATGGCGAGCATCAGTCGGCTGTTGCGTATGGCCGATGGTAGCAGTCGTGACCAGTTTTTGCCCTTTTGCAAGTCGCGCGAGTCGATGAAGCAGCGTATCTTCTTGTCGGTGAGGAACGCAAAGATAGCCTCGGCGATAGATTTGTCGGCGTGCGAGTAACTAATGAAAACGTCGTATTTCTTCTGTTCGGCACTCATATGCTCTGTAGTGTTTGGTCTATGGAACGGGGCTTCAGCGCCCCATAAATGCTGCCTCGATACGCAGAACGAGGCTATATGTTGTGTAAAGGTAGTGAAATTTTAGGTATTATCGCGAAAAATTCATACTTTTGTGCAATATTTAACCTTTTGTTATGCCAAAGACCGTAACCTTGCAGCTGTCGCCCAAGCAGGCAGCCGACGAAAAATACTACCTCGCACGTGCCGCCGAGCGCCTCGGCATCAAGCAGAGCGACATAGCCCTTGCGCGTGTCGTTAAGCGCTCTATCGATGCGCGTCAGCGTATGGCCAAGGTGAATCTCTCGGTCGAGATCTACATCGACACGGAGCCACAGCCAGCACCTCTGCACTTCGACTATCCCGTTGTCGAGCACGGCACCGAGGTTGTTGTCGTTGGCTCAGGCCCTGCGGGTCTTTTTGCCTCGTTGCGCCTCATCGAGTTGGGCTTCAAGCCTATACTCCTGGAGCGTGGTAAGTCGGTGCTGTCGCGTAAGCACGACATCGCGCAGATCAATCGCGGTGGTGAGATCAACCCCGACTCGAACTACGCCTTTGGCGAGGGTGGTGCAGGAACATTCTCGGATGGCAAACTATTCACACGCAGTAAGAAGCGCGGCGACTACAACAAGGCGTTGCAGACACTCGTATGGCACGGTGCCAACCCAGCGATTCTATACGAGGCACATCCCCATATCGGTACCGACAAGCTTCCGCGCATCATCTCGAACATATGTCGTACGATCAACGAGCACGGTGGCCGTGTGCTCTTCGAGAGCAAGGTCTCGGGTTTTGTGCTCAAGGATGGCCGCATTACGGGTGTCAAGGTCGACGACAATATCATAGAGGGTGCTGCCGTAGTTCTGGCTACGGGACACTCCGCACGCGACATCTACGAGTTGTTGCACACCTCGGGTATCAGAGTCGAGGCCAAGCCATTCGCTATGGGCGTGCGTATCGAGCACCCACAGCGCCTTATCGACAGCATCCAGTACCACCGCGACGAGCGTGGCGAGTGGCTGCCTGCGGCGAGCTATTCGCTTGTTAGTCAGGAGGCTGGTCGTGGCGTATACTCCTTCTGTATGTGTCCTGGTGGCTTCATCGTGCCAGCTATGACCAACGGTCAGCAACTCGTCGTCAACGGTATGTCGCCCAGCGGCCGCAACTCGGCATTCGCCAACTCGGGCCTCGTAACAGAGATACGCCTCGAGGATTTCGCCCATCTTCGCGAGGAGTGGGGCGAGCTTGCAGGCTTGCGCTACCAGCAGCTCTTCGAGGAGCTCGCACGCCAGAATAGTGGTGACAGACAGGTAGCCCCTGCGCAGCGTGTCTCGGACTTCGTGGCCGGCAGAGAGTCGCGTTCGCTGCCTCGCACGTCGTATATTCCGGGTCTTACGGCTTCGCGTTTGGATAAGTGGATGCCCGAGGTTATCTCGGAGCGTCTGCGTAGCGGTATCGCAACATTTGGCCGCAAGATGAAGGGCTTCGTTACGGACGAGGCTGTGGTCGTAGGTGTCGAGTCGCGTACCTCAACACCTGTGCGCATACCTCGTGACAGCGAGACACTTATGCACGTCGAGGTCGATGGTCTCTTCCCAGCAGGTGAGGGCGCTGGCTATGCTGGTGGTATCATCTCTGCGGCGTTGGATGGCGAGCGTGTTGCCGATGCTGTGGCGCGCTACTGCAAGACTCACAACTTCTAATCCTCTGCGCGATGTCCGCAACGATTGTCGTCCTTACGCTTCTGGGCTATCTCGCGCTATTGTTCGGCGTGTCGCGCTATGCGGTGCGCAAAACCTCCGATATAGGCTTCTTCACGGGTGGCCGCTCGACACATCGTGTCGTAGCCTCCATAGCTATGGTTGGCGCGGCTATGTCGGGTGTGAGCTACATCTCGGTACCTGGCTCGGTGCTTGCCGACAGCTACTCCTATCTGCAGACTACGGCTGGCTTCTTCGTCGGCTATATGGTCATAGCCTTTCTCCTCGTACCGCTCTACTACCGCTATGGTGTGGTGTCGTTGTACGAATATCTCGACCACCGCTTCGGCGTTGCGGCACACCGCACCGGAGCCTGGTTCTTCTTCCTCTCGAAAATCATATCGGCATCGCTGCGCATCTACGTTGTGTGCGTGGTGTTGCAGACTCTGCTGTTCGATATGTTCGGCATACCTTTCTACGCCAATGCGCTTATTACCTGTGCTATAGTGTGGCTCTATACACGTCGCGGAGGTGTGCGCAGCGTGGTGTGGGTCGAGATGCTTAAGACCATCATTATGGTTAGCAGCATTGTTGCCTGCGTGGTCTTCATCATCGCCCATATGGGCCTCTCGCCGCGCGAAGCGTGGAGCGCAATCTCGGAGCACAGCACCTCGCGTATCCTCTTCCTCGACTCGGTGCTCGACCGACGCTACTTCTGGAAGCAGTTCATCGCTGGTGCGTTCCTTGTTGTGGCAATGACGGGACTCGACCAGGATATGATGCAGACGGTGCTCTCGTGTCGCAATCGTCGCGATGCGCAGCGCAGCCTCGTAAGCTCTATCGTCGTGCAGGTTGTGGTCATCACACTCTTCCTGCTGCTCGGCTCGCTCTTCTACATCTATGCCGAGAGTATAGGCCTCAGGAGCAGCGAGGGGGCTATGCCTCTGCTCAACGATGCTGGCGAGGCGGTTGTTTCGCGCGGTGACGATATGTTCGGCTTTGTAGCCACCTCGAGCGGTCTGCCTGTCGCTGTGGGCATCCTGTTTCTGCTCGGCCTTGCCGCCTCGACATACTCGGCTGCGGGCTCGGCACTTACGGCGCTGACCACCTCCTTCACGCTCGATATTCTCGACGGCCGCCGCCGCCATTGCTCGTTGGATGCGTTGCGCCGCCGCGTGCATCTCGCTATTGCGCTTGTTATGTGGCTCTTGGTCGTAGGCTTTGGTGCGTGGAGCACGAAGGGTGTCATCGCCCTTGTCTTCACTATGGCGAGCTATACCTATGGCCCTCTGCTCGGTATGTTCCTCTTCGGACTCTTCACACGCCGCCGCACCGATTCGCGCTTTATTCCGCTGTGGGCTCTGCTCTCGCCTATGGTGAGCTACCTCGTTGCGACTAACTCGGAGCAGCTCTTCGGTGGCTATCAGTTCAGCTACGAGATAATCATCCTGAATGCCGCGATAATGATGTTCGGTATGTGGTTCCACTCGCGCAAACCGCACTCTTTGGCATAGCGCAAGGCTGTCGCACAACCGCGTCACTACCTCTCGTTTATCCCTACGACCCATCTTTCGAACACGCTCTGTGTTCCGAAAAACATAGGTGCGTTTACAAAAAAATGGTCTAAAATATTTTTAGTTTGTAAATTTTTCATACATTTGTTGCTAATAATATTAAAAACCTATAGAAACCTTAAATTTTTAAACTAACTATGAGAAAACTGTTTGCATTGTTGACCATCGTGGCCGCAGTCGCGTTAGGCTTCACATCTTGCAAAAAAGATGAGTCAAAGAGCGATAATCCAACACACCCTAACACAAACGCCTCGTCGCTCACCCCAAGTGAGCATCAGGAGAAGCTCGAGGATATTGCGCTCGACTTTATCAACGAGTTCAACGCCGCAGATGTCGAGCCACTCGCCGAGAGTGTGCTCACACTCTTCGACTACCTCTCGTTTTCGAGCGACTACAACGAGGTATACCCTATGATGGCACAACTCGGTGAGGGCGTGCGCAAATTCTCGGCAGATGAGATTGAGGCATTCGCAACACGCTTCTACGAGACTATCGTCATCGATATCAACGACCCCGAGTTCAACCCATTCGTAGGTATGTGTATGGAGTACGATGGTGAGGAGTGGATCGTGACCGAGATTAGCGATAACGAGATGCAGTTCATTTGGGATAATGCTGTAGCAACGGCCGTTTGGGAGAAGTGTGTCGAGCAGTCTGTCATTATCGACGACGTTGAGTTTGTGGCATTAGTTCCCGAGAAGGTACGCTTCGACATCAAGCTCGATGGCAAGGAGCACTTTGCACTCGATATCGACGACAAGATTGCAGGTGTGGATAACCTATCTCTCGACTTCGAGGTGCGCATCAATGGTGGCTACCGACTCCTCAACGCTACCGAGGTTACGACGAATGGCCTTACTCTTACATCCAACTTCTCGAAGGGCAACAAGATGCTTCTGTCGTCGAGTGTGAATGTGAGCCTCAAGCCAGGCAACGACCCTTGGATTGAGGAGCTTTTGGAGGCGTGGTTCGAGGATATGGATGGTATGTTCGATACTTTGGATAGCGTCAACTTCACTAATGCAGCTATTCAGCTCGATATCGAGACTCTTCGTGTGATTGCTACAGGCGATTTGACTAACCTTTTCGACACTCTTGCCGACTATGCCGAGCGATACGATATGGAGGGTAAGGAGTACTGCGAGAAGGTGTGCAAGCTTATCAACGACAAGCTCGCTGTTGCGCTCTACTACAGCGACACCAACGAGAAGGTTGCCGATGTGGTTATGGAGGTTGTGAGCAACGAGTTCTCATACGACAATATCTACTACTTCAGCGAGCCAGTATTGGTATTCCCAGATGGTAGCAAGTTTGCATTCGACGAGTACTTCAATGAGCAGGCCTTCGGTAATGCCATCGAGAGTTTGTTCGAGTTGATGAACGATTGCTACGAGCTACTCGACTATTAGTAAGCCAAATTAGCAACCGAAAATAACTAAACGGGGGTTGTCCATATGGGCAGCCCCTGATCATAAAACCAAATCCGTAAACCCTTCGCCTTGCGCATCTTCGGTTACATAGCCCTACACCTACTGCTTCTGCTTCCGCTTGCAGCATCTGCCCAGCAAGATAGTGTTGCTATGCACGTCGAGGTCGATAATGTGCAGGTTGTAGCTCAGCGCGAGCTACTCTCGCCCCTCGACCACGCAGGCAACATATCGCTCAATATGGGTGCACTCAACGGTGTGCCGCGTGTTGGAGGCGCTGTCGACCTTATGCGTCTGTTGCAGTATACGCCAGGCGTTGCGCTAACGCAAGAGGGCACTACGGCTATGTATGTGCGTGGTGGCGATGCTGGCCAGAGCCTTATACTCCTCGATGGAGCACCGCTCTACTCTCCGTCGCACTTCTTGGGTTTCTTCTCGACGCTCAACACTCCGCATTTGAGTGGTCTCACGCTCTATAAGTCTGGTATCTCTGCGATGTATGGCTCCTCGACAGCAGCCGTTGTTGACATCCGTACACGCCGCCATATCCCCGAGCGTTTCGGCATTGAGGCAAACGTGGGTCTCATCGAGTCGGATGCGGCATTGCAGATACCCATCAATGACCGTTTTGCGATATTTCTATCGGCACGCCACTCCTACACATCGTGGCTCACGCAGCGCATTGTCAAGCAGGGTTCCATATCCTACCACTTTGGTGACTATGGCGTGGGCTTCGCCGCAGACCTTGGCAGGGTGGGACGCCTTACGATGAACACCCACTTCAACAATGACTACGCAGGTGTCGACGCAGTAATATTCAATAGTCGCGGCGAGCTCAACTGGTGGAATGCACTCGGCACACTACGTCTCGAGAGTACAGTGGGTGAGAGACTTGTGCTTGAGAATGTGCTTTACGCCTCGATATACGACAACCATCTGCGTCCTACGATCGTAGCCAATAGCTACGACATTCGAGCAGGTGTCGGCGACTATGGTCTCAAAAGCTCGGCAAAGCTCCGACTCGCAAAGCTCAACATCGCAGCAGGTGTCGACTACGCCTTTCGTCGCGTGCGTCCGCAACATATCTTCAACAACGCTGTCGAGGGCGGTGTGCCCATTGTGGAGCAATCATCCGAGGCTGCAATATATGGCTCGGTGCGCTGGGAAGCACATCCCCACCTCAATATCGATGCAGGTCTGCGCCTTTCGCTATTTGCGCACGACAGGGTGTGGGCAATGCCTGAGCCGCGCTTAAGTCTTGAGATACCCATCAACGCCGATGTGCGTCTGTGGGGTGGCTACAACCTTATGACGCAGTATATCCACCTTGTGCCGCAGTCGAATATGTCGTTTGCTACTGACTTCTATCTGTCGAGCAGCGAGTTTGTACCACCACAGCAATCTCACAACTTCACACTCGGCTATGGCCACCAGACATTGCAGGGTACGTTGCGCTGGTCTGTGGAGCTATACTATCGCTATATGACAAATCTCATCGAGTACAACTCGGCAATCCTTGATGTGCTTATGGGCACTGGCGAGCAGGAGACGATGCTCTATAGGGGTCGCGGCGAGTCCTATGGCGTGGAGACCTCGCTGGGCTACATCTCACCGAAGCTCGATGTACAGCTATGTTATACACTCTCGAAGTCGCTTCGCCAGTTCGACGAGATAAACTATGGTGTGGCCTTCCCTGCCAACTCCGACCGCCGTCATAGCCTTACTCTTATAGGCTCCTACCGTCCTTCGGAGCGGTGGACACTCGGTGCAACGTTTGCCTATGCTACGGGTGCGCCCTATACCGAGGCGGTAGCCGTATATCTCGCTGGCAACATCTTCTTGCGCGAGTTTGGCGCATATAACGCTGGCCGACTCCCCGATCTGCACCATTTAGACCTCTCGGCAACATACTGGTTTCGCACCAAGAGACTGCAATGTCACGGTATAAACCTCTCGATCTACAACCTATACGCCCACCGCAATCCGTTGATGCTCTCGCTTAAGGTGGCTGTCGACGAGGAGGGTAAACGTATCGAGATAAGGGAACACCAGCATTTTGTCTACACCATCATTCCGTCCATCAGCTGGACCATAAAGTTTTAGCCTATGAATCGACTCGTATACATACTGCTAACCGCACTCTTTGCCACAGCGTGCATTCGCGATGTCGGGCTTGTGAATCACTTCGAAGAGCGCCTTGTTGTCGATGGACGCATCGAGGCAGGGCACAATGCCGTTGTTATGCTCTCGCTCAATAGCGAGTTTAGCGAGGAGTATAGCGAAGAGGAACTTCGTGATATGGTTGTGCGATGGGCAAAGGTCACGCTATGCTGCGAGGGCGAGGAGGAGGTGCTTATAGGTCGCAGCGACGAGAATTTTCCAACGCAGTATATCTATCGTAGTACACATATCATTGGCGAGGTGGGTAAGAGCTACACACTTACGGTGGACTATAGTTCGCAGCGCTGGAGTGCGCAGAGCCATATCCCTGCACCTCTGCAACTTACCGACATACGTGTCGAGTCCGTAGATGACCTTCACTATAGCATCACTGCAATACTTCCGCCTTCAGACACGCCCTGTAGCATCGACTGTTCGCTGGATGGTAGCAGTTACTTTGCCCCCACAATCCTCGGAGTCTATGATGCCTCGGCAGAGTCGCGTCGCATTACGATTAATCCGCCTATCGAGGGCTTCGGCTATAGCACACTCTTCGATGGCGAGGATGTTGTGGTGCTGCGTCTCAACACCCTCACACCCTTTGGCTATGAGTACTGGAGTTGCTGGGAGAATAACGTGGTAAACAACTTCAATCCTCTCTTTCCAGCGCACGACAACCTCCCCACCAACCTCACGAACAACGCCTTCGGTATATGGTCTGGCTATGGCAGCAGCTACCACTTTGTGGGCAAACTCTCCGAGGCGGTGCATAACTAGCTCTACATTGTACTCCTTCAAACAAATGAGGCTGTCAACAACTCGTTTGACAGCCTCTTAATGTGTTGAATAGTTGCGCTACAGATATTGCCTCACATACTCCTTGACATAGGCTTGCAGCTCTGGGGCGTGGCGGCGTGCAGGTCGATGACCACTATTTCGCTATGTGTGCCAATACGGAAGGGTGGCCCCCACAGCGAGAGGCCGCTCGATACGTAGGCGTGCATACTACCCCACATTCGATAGCCGTAGCTCTGCTTATAGATGGCATCCGTAAGCCAGCTTATGGGCCACACCTGGCCACGATGCGTGTGTCCCGAGAGGTGGAGGTCCACGATGCCTGTAGCTGCGCTCTGCTCGATATCATAGGGTTGGTGGTCGAGCACTACGATGGGTCTCGAGCTGTCGGCCTTGGCTACTAACTCAGCGATGCTCTGTCGCCTGCGGTTGCTGCGGTCGTCGCGGCAGAGAAGCTCGATGCCGCAGGGTAGCGATACGACGCTGTCGCGAACAAGATGTATGCGAGTTGAGGCGAGGTAGCGCTCCACAGCGCCTATGCCGCTGATGTACTCGTGGTTGCCAGCGACCATATATACACCCTCGGGTGCGCGCAGGCGCGAAAACTCGTCGCACATAGCCTCGCGCTCGACAGGTGCGACGCTGTTGTCGATAAGGTCGCCCACGATAACCACCACGTCTGCCTCGAGGTCGTTTATCTTGTCGACATAGCGCGCCAGAGTGGGGCGTGTAGTGCCGTAGCCCAGATGCACGTCGCTTATGGCCACGATGCGTTGAGGTGTACGAAAATTGCTCTTTTCGACCTCGAGCGAGAGGCGCTCGATGCGTGGTATGCGGTAGTTGATATATCCGCCAGCAAGAAGCAATATTGTCGCGCCGAGGGCATACCACACCCTGTGGCCGAATGTCGGGAAGATGAGGTGTAGCAGGTCGGCAACGAGTGTCGCAAGCACCATATACAGCACAAATACCATCCACACCGAGCCAACCACAAACATCGCTCGCTGCACCGCGTGAGGAAGCTCGGCATCGCGCAGTGCGATAGAGGCAAAGAGTGCGAAGGCAGCAAGCCAGAAGCCAAGAGTAAAGAGTATCTTACAGAGCGTGTGCATTGGCGCAAGAGCTTGAAGCATACGCAGATAAACATAGAGGTTACCGCCCACGTATAGCGATAACCCCAATATAAACATCCATTTCATAACTATCGTTCGTTACTTTGGTGCAACAACACCGCGACGTGCTGCCTCCTCCTCCATCAGGCGGTAGGCCTCGTCGTAGTCGTTGGCGATGACACCATCGAGGATTGCATTTTTGATGACCTCCTTAATCTCGCCCACGATGCTCGATGGTGGTAGATTGTAGGTCTTCATAATGATGTCGCCCGTGATAGGTGGTTGGAAGTTGCGCACGCGGTCACGCTCCTCCAGGTCGCGCATCTTCTCGCGTACGAGCTCGAAATTGCGCAGATAGAGTTTCACTTTATTGTCATTTCCCGAGGTGATGTCGGCCTCGCAGAGCATCATCAGCTTCTCGATATCGTCACCCGCCTCGAAGAGCAGACGGCGCACCGCCGAATCCGATACCATATCCTCGGAGAGGACTATGGGGCGCATATGTAGGAATACCATCTTCTGCACAAAGCGCATAGAGTCGCCCAACGGCAGCTTCAGACGGCGGAATATCTGTGGTACGAGCTTCGAGCCTACAGCCTCGTGCTGGTGGAAGGTCCAACCCGTAGCGTTGTCGTAGGCCTTGGTCTGTGGCTTGCCTATGTCGTGGAGCAGTGCTGCCCAGCGCAGCCACAAATCGTCGCTTCGCTTGGCTAAGTTGTCCAGCACCTTGAGCGTATGCTGGAAGTTGTCCTTGTGTGCGTGCTTGCCGCGACGCTCCACACCTGCCATACGCTCCAGCTCGGGAAGCACATACTTCAATAGTCCCGACGACTGCATAAGGCCGAGGCCGATAGATGGTACGGGCGATGCCATTATCTTGTTGAGTTCCACGATGATACGCTCCTTCGACACGATCTGTATACGGTTGGCCTGGGCGCGTATTCCTTCGAACGTCTCGTCGTCGATGTCAAATCCGAGCTGCGATGCGAATCTCACAGCGCGCATCATACGCAGTGGGTCGTCCGAGAATGTGCGCTCGGGCTCACAGGGGGTGCGAATTATACAATCCTCCAGGTCGTACATACCCTCGAAGGGGTCTACCAACTCGCCAAACGTCGCGCCATTAAGCGACCACGCCATAGCATTTATCGTGAAATCGCGGCGGCGCTGGTCATCCTCCAGTGTGCCTGGCTCGACCTGTGGGTTGCGCGATTCGGGGGTGTAGCTCTCGCGACGTGCTCCCACGAACTCCACCTCGGTGCCTCGCCACTTGAGCATCGCTGTGCCGTAGTTGCGGAATACCGAGACCTTGGCGCCGCCTAACTCGCGTGCCAGCTCCTCGGCAACCTCGACACCGCTGCCCACGACCACAACGTCGATATCGGTCGAGGGTCGGTGCAGATAGTAATCGCGCACATAACCACCAACCACATAGGCCTCTACACCCATACGGTCGACGACGTTGCGTATATGTTCAAATATCGGTTTTCGAAGTGGCATTACTCCTTTGTTTCTGTGTTATGAGCCTTGCTGATGCACTCCTGATACTTGGCTACAGTAGCCTCGAGACCCCAGTACAAGGCGTCGCTGATGAGGGCGTGGCCGATAGATACCTCGTCAACCCAAGGTATGCGCTCGATGAAGTACTGCAAGTTCTCGGTGCTGAGGTCGTGACCTGCGTTGAGGCCAAGACCCACGCGGCGCGCCTCTTCGGCAGCTGCTATGTAGGGCGCGATAGCCGCCTCGCGGTCGGCAGCATAGCCCGAGGCATAAGCCTCGGTGTAGAGCTCCACACGATCCGCACCACACTCCTTGGCTGCGGTGACCATCTCGACAACGGGGTCAACAAATATCGATACGCGGATGCCAGCCTTGTGGAAGCGGTCGGCCAAGGCGCGGAGATAGTCGCGATAGCGAACGGTATCCCAGCCTGCCGACGAGGTGATAGCATCCTCGGCATCGGGTACGAGTGTAACCTGTGCTGGGCGCACCTCCTCGACGAGCTCACAGAAGCTCTCGATAGGGTTACCCTCGACGTTGAGCTCGGTGGCGATGTGAGCCTTCAGGTCGCGCACATCCGAGTAGCGGATATGGCGTGCATCGGGGCGTGGATGTACAGTAATTCCGTCGGCACCAAAGCCCTCGATGTCGAGTGCCGCCTTGAGAAGGTTGGGCACATTTCCGCCGCGCGAATTGCGCACGACGGCAATCTTATTGATATTAACGCTTAATTTTGTCATAATTTTCTATATCTTTGCAAAAGCAAAGTTACGATTTTTTTTCATTCTATAGCAATGAACATAATACTTTTTTCGCGCAAACAGGTAAACCACCGCGCCGAACAACTCGAAACCATACTCTCGTCTATCGAGCGTTTGGGTCTCGACTACTGCATAAATGAGGATTTTGCAAACGATATCGAGGCTCTTACTCAACGAGTTATAGCTGCGGAGTGTCGCTATGACGAGTTTCCTGCAAACGCCGACAACAGCGTGCTTGTGACAGTTGGTGGCGATGGCACACTTCTCGATGCTGTGGGTCGTCTCCAAGGTCGTCAGCTCCCCGTTGTGGGCATCAACTGTGGCCGTCTGGGCTATCTTACGGCCGACGATGGTCGCGGCATTGCGCAGCTCTTCGACCGCCTTGTTGCCAAAGAGCTCTGCTTCGAGCCACGACAGATGCTTCGTGTGTCGTTCCCGTCGCTCGACGAGAGTGGTAAGACTATCTGCGAGGAGACCCTCGCGCTCAACGAGGTGACCATCCACCGCCACGGTGCAACGATGATCTCGGTCGAGGCTCTCATCAACGACAAAACCATTGCCACATATCACGGCGATGGCCTCATAATCTCCACACCTACAGGCTCTACGGCATACTCGCTCAGCGTCGGCGGCCCTGTTGTCGACCCTATGTGCCGCTGCTTTGTGCTCTCGCCACTCGCGCCGCACAACCTCACGATGCGTCCTGTCGTTGTGCCCGACAACGTGAGCATTAGGTTGCAGCTCAACGCACGTGGTGGCAATACATTCCTATCGGCCGACAACCGCACCTACACCCTCGCCGACAAGGCGCGTATCGTGGTGCAACCTGCCGAGCAGCAACTTATTTTGGCTACGCCACATAATAATACTTTCTACGACACGTTAAGAGAGAAGATGATGTGGGGCGTGGATAAACGCTAATTGCCGCATCATAAGCCTGAATATTAGCGGTTTAACGCCTCATAAGATATCCGATACGACTCAACCTTCGCAGCTTTTCACTACGTGAACTTGCCGATAGAGTTGTGATTGTGGATTTTATTGCTTACATTTGCAAGTTATTATGAACAAAAAGTCGATACCTCAACATATCGCCATCATTATGGATGGTAACGGCCGCTGGGCCAAGATGCGCGGTAAGGAGCGCTACGAAGGTCATATCGCTGGCGTGGAGTCGGTGCGTGCTGTGGTGCGCGCAGCGGTGAAGCACGGTGTTAGCTGGCTCACGTTGTATGCCTTCTCTACCGAGAACTGGGGCCGACCAACCGAGGAGGTGGAGGCCATTATGGAGCTCTTCTGCCGTACGGTTGTGGGCGAGGCTCCGGAGCTCTGCCGTCAGGGTGTGAGGGTAAAGATTATGGGCGAGAAGGAGCGTTTCTCGGCGAAGGTCCTCGAGATGATTGGCCGTATCGAAGATGAGACAGCTTCGGGCGATCGTCTCACGTTGGTACTGGCGTTCAACTACTCGGCACGTCGCGAGATGATACTCGCCGCGCAGCAGCTTGCGCGCGAGGTGGCCGAGGGTAACATCACGGCCGATGCCATCGACGAGGCTATGTTCAGCGAGCGACTTATGACGCGCTCTATTCCCGATCCCGACTTCATAATACGCACCAGTGGCGAGTGCCGCTTGAGCAACTTCCTGCTTTGGCAGGCATCCTATGCCGAGTTCTACTTCCCCGAGACGCTTTGGCCCGACTTTGGCGAGGAGGCCTTCGCCGATGCGCTGGAGGTATATGCCCGACGTGACCGCCGCTTCGGATTAGTAACAGAATAGCAACAACAAACACCTCGACAGAGTGAGAGTGATGAGATATAGCAAGATAGTAGCAGCCGTCGTTGTGGCAATGCTTATGGGCATTGTTGCAAGTGTCGCGCAGCAGGGCGAATCGCGCTACACATTGGGCGACGATTCGAACAACACATTTACCGATACGCTGGATTTCGACATCCACGCACCCATCCTCGAGGAGAGCGATGGCAAACTCTATTACATACGCCACATCAACCTCAACGGCGTAAAGTATCTCAACCACGACATTTTGAAGTCTTCGGCAGGTCTTGTCGAGGGCGACTCTGTATATCTGCCCAGCAAGTTTATCTCGAACGCTATGCAGCGTCTGTGGGCGCCACGCTACTTCTCGGATATCCAGATTGGTGCTACCATCGAGGGCGACTCGCTCGACTTGGAGGTATTCCTCAAGGAGCGTCCCCGAATCCTGAAGTGGGATATCGAGGGTGTCTCGAAGTCGAAGGCCAAGGATCTGATGGACGAGCTTAAACTCCGCCGCAATACCGAGCTCTCGGACTATGTTATCGACAAGAATGTCAAGCACATACAGAAACACTACTCGGATAAGGGCTTCCGCACCTGCAAGGTCGACGTACGTCTGACGAACGACACGATATACGAGCAGTGTGTCAACGTGACATTCGTTGTGGACAAGGGCCCCAAGGTGCGTGTCGGTGTCATCAACTTCGAGGGCAACGAGGCTTTCGAGGATAAGCGCCTGCGCCGTACCTTCAAGAAGACCCACCAGAAGAGCATCCTCTTCTTCCAGAACCGCAAGCTCAAGGAGCTCGACTACGAGGAGGACAAGGAGCTGCTCCTCGACTTCTACAACGCCAACGGCTACCGCAACGCGAGCATCCTCCGCGACTCGGTATACTACATCGACGATGAGACTCTCGGCATCGACATCGAGGTGTCGGAGGGTAACAAATACTACATCCGCGACATCCGCTGGGTGGGTAACTCCATCTACGAGACCAAGCAGCTCGAGCAGATGTTCGGTGTGCAGAAGGGTGATGTATACGACAAAAAGTCTATGCACAAGCGCCTCGGTATAGGCAAGGAGCGCAATCCCGAGGAGATCTCCATATCGTCGCTCTACCAGAACAATGGCTACCTGCTCTCGCAGATCGAGCCTGCCGAGATTATCGTCGGCAAGGACTCTATCGACCTCGAGATCCGCATCTACGAGGGTAAGCCATTTACGATCAACGAGGTGGGCATCTCGGGAAATATACGTGTCGACGACGAGGTTATCCGCCGCGAGTTGTACGTGCGTCCTGGCGAGTTGTACAACCAGGCACTCCTTATGCAGACGTTGCGTACGCTGATGGGTATGGGCCACTTCGACGAGCAGGCCTTGCAACCCGACATTCAGCCAGTATCAGATGAGCTTGTGAATGTCAACTTCCCACTCTCGGAGAAGGCATCCGATCAGTTCAACATTGCTGGTGGCTGGGGCTCGGGAACATTCGTCGGCTCTATAGGTGTGACACTCAACAACCTCTCTGTGCGCAACCTCTTCAAGAAGGGCGCGTGGAAGCCATACCCTTCAGGACGAAACCAGCGACTCTCGATCTCGGGACAGACCAACGGTACATACTACAAGGCGCTATCGTTGAGCTTCACCGACCCTTGGCTTGGCGGTCGCCGCCCCAACTCATTCACCGTGTCGGGATATATCTCGGAGCAGAATAACGCCTACTACGCTTGGCAGTCATCGACGATGCACTACCGCTCGATGGGTGTTGCCATAGGTTTCGGTAAGCGTCTGCAGTGGCCCGATCCCTACTTCTCGTTATATGCCGAGCTGGGATACCAGCGCTATGGCCTTAAGGGTTGGGACTCGTTCATCATAAGCAACGGTAACTCGAACACCCTATCGCTGAAGCTCGTATTGCAGCGCTCATCTGTCGATGCGCCATTCTTCTCGCGTAAGGGCTCGGAGCTCACCTTCTCGGTGCAGGCAACGCCTCCATTCTCGGCGTGGGATGGAAAGGACTATGCTGCACTCTCGAAGATGAACACCCCCGAGGCGGAGCAGGAGATGTACCGCTGGATAGAGTACCACAAGTGGTTGCTCAAGGGTCGATGGTACTTCCCATTGACACGTAACGAGAACCTCGTGCTGATGCTCGGTGCCGAGATGGGTTACCTCGGACACTACAACAAGAACAAGATATCGCCATTCGAGCGTTTCGAGATAGGTGGTGACGGTATGACCGGTTACAACATCTACGGTGTCGACATCATCGCGCTCCGCGGTTACGAAGACGGTGCACTCGACCCCTCGAACTACTACTCTGTGGCATACAACAAATACGTTATGGAGCTTCGCTACCCCATAATCCTCAAGCCTAACTCGTCAATCTACGTGCTCGGCTTCGTGGAGGGTGGTAATGGCTTCAACTCGTGGAAGGAGTTCTCACCATTCAAGATCAAGCGCTCGGCAGGTATCGGCGTGCGTCTCTTCCTCCCAATCGTCGGTATGCTCGGCGTAGACTGGGGTTGGGGCTTCGATCCAGCATATGGTCAGACAACACGCAGCGGCTCGCAATTCCACTTCGTCCTCGGCCAACAGTTTTAGTTAGTGGGGAGGTTGGTGGAGACCTTGAGGTTAGCACGCCATCATACCGTAGTTGCAGCCCTCAATGGTGTTCGCGCTGCGGAAGGTGTTGCGGTTTGGGTTAAGCACGCCATCATATCGTAGTTGCAACCCTCAATGGTGTTCGCGCTGCGGAAGGCGTTGCGGTATGGGTTAAGCACGACATCATACCGTAGTTGCAGCCCTCAATGGTGTTCGTGCTGCGGAAGGCGTTGCGGTATGGATTAAGCACGCCATCATAAGGTGGTTGCGACCTAAAAGCTCTCCGAGCTGCGGAAGGCAGTATCGGCGTGAGGTATAATAAATTGGCAGATTATTTGAGATGTGTTAACAATATTTTTAAACCTAAAACAAGTGAGTCTATGAAACGAATAATTCTAACATTGGTATTGGCCATCGCAACTGTGGCGGCAGCATCGGCACAGAACTATATGGTAGTGAACAGCGAGAAGGTCTTCAAGTCGATTGAGGCCTACAACAATGCGCTCGAGAGCATCGATGCTCTTGCGGCAGAGTATCAGCAGAAGGTTGATGCGAAGTTCGCAGATGTCGAGAAGCTCTACAACAACTATATGCAGGTGCGTGCAACGCTCTCGGATGCAGCACGTCAGGAGCGCGAGGCAACAATCCTCGATGCCGAGGCAAAGGCTACAAAGTATCAAGAGTCGTTGTTTGGCAGCAATGGTGAGCTGATGAAGAAGCGCCTGGAGCTTATCCAGCCTATTCAGGCACAGGTGTTCGCCGTTATCGAGGCTATATCGCAGCAGAACGGCTTCGACCTTGTCATCGACATCGCATCGAATCCTACCGTGCTCTACTACTCTTCAAAGGTAGACTACACCGAGAAGGTTATCGAGGCGTTGAAGTAGTGGTACACGCAGACAATGAACAAGACACAAATAACAAATAAAGTAATGATGAAGAATTTTTTGAAACTGACCCTCGTTGCACTGCTAATGGTTAGCAGCACAACAGCATTTGCACAGAAGTTTGGCCGTGTAGATATGGCTGCGGTTCTCACAACTATGCCAGAGTATACCGAGGCACAGCAGAACCTCGAGGCTTATGGTCTCGACTTGCAGAACCAGCTCGAGCAGATCCTCGTTGAGTACAACAAGCTCTATGCCGACTACGAGAAGAATGCAGCTACGCTCACCGACTCTGTACGTCAGCTCAAGGAGCGCGAGATTATGGAGCTCCAGCAGCGCTACACCGACTTCCAGCAGATTGCACAGCAGGATATGCAGCGCAAGGAGATGGAGCTTATGAACCCTATCCTCGAGAAGGCCAACGAGGCTGTGAAGAGCGTATCGGCAGCTGGTGGCTACCTCATAGTATTCAGCACAGCTAACGATCAGGCATCGTCAGCAGGCTTGGCATATTTCGATGCAGAGGCATTGATCGACATCACACCAGAGGTTAAGGCACATCTCGGTATCAACTAACCACTGCCACAGCGCAGGCTTTGGCACAGACAAAGCGCGAGTTTCCGATTGCATCGTATGCTGCGGACTCGCGCTTTTTCTATACCTATATATAATATAAACAATAAGGGACTGCTCTTTCGAACAGTCCCTTAGCTATTTTGTGTCGTACTAATCGAGGTTCTTGAGCAACTCTACAAGCAACTTCCAGAACTTGTCAACTGTCGAGATCTCCAGACGCTCGTCAGGCGAGTGTACGCCGCGGAGTGTTGGGCCGAACGACACCATCTCGAGGTGTGGGTACTTCTCGAGGAAGAGACCGCACTCCAAACCTGCGTGGATAGCACGCACCTTTGGCTCTGTTGCGAACAATGCGCGGTAGCACTCCACGCTCTTCTGCAAGAGCTTCGAGTCGGGGTTAGGAGTCCAGCCTGGGTAGCCGTCCGAGTGCTCCACGTCGCAGCCCGAGAGGTAGAATACCGACTCGATAGTCTGCGCTGCATAGAGCTTCGCGCTCTCTACAGACGAACGCTGCGAGGTGGTGATGGTAATCTTCGCCTCCTCGGTGTTGAACTTCACAGATGCGAGGTTCGACGATGTCTCAACAAGACCAGCTACGGCGTGCGACATAGCCAATACGCCATTAGGAAGGCCAACGATAGCGAGCAACAATACGCACATATCGTCGTTGTTCATAACCTCGGCAGGATTCTCCACGTCTGTTACCGAGAAGCGCATACGTGGCTCGGTGTGGCGGAACTCCTCCTTGAGCTCCTCGCCGAACTCCATATATCGCTCCTTGAAATCCTCGACAGCCTCGGCAGGAACACCAACGATAGCGTATGCCTCGCGTGGGATAGCGTTGCGGAGGTTACCGCCCTCGAAACGCTCTACAGCGATCATAAACGTGTCGCAAGCGTTGTAGAGGAAGCGTGCGAGGAGCTTGTTTGAGTTGGCGCGACCCTTGTCGATATCGTCGCCCGAGTGGCCACCGAGCAGGTCGCCAACCTCCAAACGTACGAAGGCGTAGCTATCGGGAGCCTCCTCCTTATTGTACTCCATAGTTGCTACGGTGTCGATACCGCCGGCGCAGCCGATGAAGAGCTCGCCCTCATCCTCCGAGTCGAGGTTGAGCAGGTACTTACCCTCGAGCATACCCTCGCCAAGACCGAAGGCACCTGTAAGGCCTGTCTCCTCGTCTACGGTGAAGAGCGCCTCGATTGCAGGGTGCTCAAGGCTCTCGTCGAGCAATACTGCCAGAGCTGCTGCCATACCGATACCGCAGTCAGCGCCGAGCGTTGTGCCCTTGGCACGCACCCAGCCATCCTCGATATATGTCTCGATAGGCTGTGTCTCGAAGTCGAACTCTACGTCCGAGTTCTTCTCGCATACCATATCCATATGTGACTGGAGAATCACTGTCTGGCGATCCTCATAGCCCTTGGTCGCAGCCTTACGGATCACGACATTGCCAGTAGCGTCCTTGCTGTAGTCGAAGCCGTGCTTCTCGGCGAATGCCACGAGCCACTCGATGATCTTCTCCTCGCGCTTCGATGGGCGAGGTACACGTGTGATGTCATCGAACTGCTCCCAGATAAGTTTGGGTTGTAAATCTCTGATAGTCATAATATTTTATTTTAGGTTATTGATTGCATCTTTCTGCTCGGGCTGCTTTACATCGAAGAGTGTCACACCGCGCAGCAGCGGATTGCGGCGTGAGAGGATAAGCATCTCGGCGATGAGTAACAGCAACGCCACACCCAAGAACCACTGATACTGCTCCTCGTACTCCTCGAACTGGCGCATCTCCATCTGCGAAGCCTCGATGCTCTCCAATCGCTCGACGATGCTCTGCAAGCCGAAATTATCGTTGCGCGAACGTACGTATATGCCTCCTGTAGTCTCGGCAAGGCTCTGCAACAGCTCCTCGTTGAGCTGCGTAACGACCATCTTGCCATCCTCATCCTCGATAATCTCGCCACCAATATTGAGCGGCTGACCCTCGGGCGTACCGATACCTACGGCGCAGATCATAACGCCCTCGGCTGCCGCCTTTGCTGCGGCATTCTCGGCACCCTCGTCGTGGTCCTCGCCATCGGTCACGAGCAGTATCACGCGGCTGCGGTTGCTGTGTGAGCTCTCCGAGAACGACAGCAACGCCACCTCCAATGCCTCGCCAAGGTCGGTACCCTGACGTGCGATGAGTGCTGGCGAGAGGCTGCGCACCTTGGCCTGCGCCATTTTGTAGTCCGAGGTGATGGGGAGTATGACCTCGGCCTCGTCGGCAAATGCCACGACACCCACTCTGTCCTCCTTCATACCCTCGACAAGGCGCATCAGCGCATAGCGCGTGCGCTCCATACGGCTCGGCTCGACATCCTCGGCAAGCATCGAGTTCGAGACATCGACAACGAGCATTATCTCGCGGCCTACACTCTCCACGCTGCGCAGTTTCGAGCCTGTGCGCGGACGTGCTGCGGCGAGTGAGAGGAAGATGAGCGCTAACGTGAGCACCACAATCTTTATCCAACCGCGTGCTGGCGCGTAGTCGGGCATAAGCTCGCGCAGCGTAGCCTCATTGCCAAAGCGGCGGAGCTTGCCTCTGCGCCACGCCATAAGCAGCGCGTAGCATATAGGGAGTGCTGCTGCCACGAGTAGCAGCCATAGCCACTCGGGAGCACCAAATTCGAATATGTTCAGACTATTCATTCTATTCCACACTTTTAGGGTAAACGGTTGAGCAGCACGCGGTCGATGATAAATTCAGCCGCGAGGAGCAAAAGTGCCGCGATGAGCCAGCCGAGGAATAGCTCCTCGTAGGTGGTATGGTGCGTAATCTGCACCTCGCTCTTCTCGAGGGTGTTTATTCGCTCGTATATCTCGGCCAACGCCTTGTTGTCCACCGCGCGGAAGTACTCGCCACCCGTACGCTTGGCTATGGTGCGCAGTAGCTCCTCGTCGATCTCGACATCGGCCATCACCGTTGTAGGATTGCCAAAGAAGTCGAGGGCAGGGTAGGGCGCTTTGCCACGTGTGCCGACACCGATAGTATAGACCTTAATGCCCATATCGCGTGCGATGTCCGCAGCGGTGTAGGGCGATATCTGTCCGCGGTTATTCACACCATCCGTAAGCAGTACCACGACCTTCGACTTCGCGCCACTCTCTCGGAGGCGGTTTATTGCCGTTGCCAGTCCGTTACCTATGGCCGTACCATCCTCCACAACGCCACTGCGTAGGCGCGAGAGCATAGTCTGCACCGTTGCCTGATCCGACGTCAGAGGACTCTGTGTGAATGCCTCGCCAGCGAATGCTACCACCGCAAGGCGGTCTCCGGTGCGCTCCACGATAAACTCCGATCCGAGCTTCTTGGCCGCTGTGAGGCGGTCGGGCTGGAAATCGCGCGCAAGCATCGAGCCCGAGATATCCATCGCAAGTACGATGTCGATACCCTCGGTCGTAATCTCGCTGTCGGTATGTATGTTTACGGGGCGTGCCAGTGCTACGATGATGCACAGCAGCGCACCGAGGCGACAAACTATGGGCAGCGGACGCAGCCACGTGCGCCACGTGCGTGGAGCTCGGCGGCGCGATACCGACGATACCGTAAGTGTCGCGCGACGGCGCCCTACGAAGATGTGGTAGAGGGCAAGGAGCAGCACCACGACGGCTGCGATGAGTATGTAGGGATATAAAAACTGCATAACTTTCTATCTTACCAATTCTTCTTACCGCGAACGACAATCGCCTTCTCGCCCTCCTTGAGCTTCTCCTGCGTCTTGTCCTCTTCGGCCTGTATAGCATCGAGCATACGCTCCTGATCGGCATTCAGCTCCTTGGGCTGCGACTCCTGCTCCTCTTCATCCTGTGGCTTGTCGCCATCCTGGTTTTCGGGCTGGTTTTGCTCTTTACCCTCGTCTTGCTGGTCTTGCTGGTCTTGCTGGTCGTTCTGCTGCTGCTGATCTTGCTGATTATTCTGCTGGTCGTTCTGCTGCTGATCCTCGTTTTGATCCTGGTTCTGATCCTGGTTGTTCTGTTGAGGATTGTTCGACTGGTCGTTCTGCTGCTGTTGTTGTGCGTTGCGCTTCTGATCTACGATACGCTTCGTGAGCACGTAGTTGTACTTCGTAGCGGCATCGTCGGGGTTGAGCGTCATCGACTTGCGGAAGGCATTGAGTGCCGCCTCGTACTTCTCGCCCTCGAAGAGGCTCTCGCCAAGGTTACGCAACACCTCGGCACGCTGCTCCTTCGTAAGCAACGTGTCGGCTACGATAGCCTCGTAGTGGGCATATGCCGTCTCGGCATTGAGCGTCGAGTCGGCGCTCTCGCTGTGCAACAGTCGCTGATAGCTGTTTGCGCGGTTGTACAACGCCTCGTACGACGTTGAGTCGTGCTCCAGCGCCTCGTTGTAGCGGTTGAGGCTCGAGCGGTAGTTGAGCTTGTCGAACTGGCGGTTACCCTCGCGCACAAGGCTACGTTCGCGCAGGTACTGCGCCGAGGCCTCGCCACCTGTGAGGGTGAAGAGCAGCGCTATGAGCATCACGCCCCAAAAACTGAATATGTTGTGATTACCTCTCATTACTCCTCAATCTTTGTTTCGATAGTTATCTCGCCCTTGCCCTCGACCTCCTCCTCGGCGATGAGCTTGGTGTTCTCCACGAAGTAGTACGAGCGCGTATATGCCGCCTCGTTCTCCTCGCCATCGGGCTCTGCCTTTGCGAACTTCACCATATCGGCGGTGCGCAGTACGGCTACAAGGTCGCTGCGACTCGCTACGGGCATATCGCAGTCGAGCAGTGCTGTGATAATCTCGTCAGTGGTCATCTCCAGTGCACCTATGCCCCAGCGCTCCGAGATGTAGACCCTCAAGATCGATGCGAGCTCGGTGTAGTAGAGCTTAAATTTGCCGTTCTGCCATAGCTTGCGGTGGCTGAGTTCGACGAGAGCCTTGTTTGCCACCACGTGTGGCGGAAGCTTCGGTGTTGGACGCACCATCTCTGCGCGACGCACTCTGTAGCGCTGCACAAGGGTGTAGACAAACCATATAACCAGAGCCAGAACTATGGCGATAAGCGCGCCATAGATGGCATAGTCGCGCACCTCGGCAAACTTGAACGGCAGATGCTTCTGCTCGTACATACCCTTGTCGTCGAGATGTGCCATAGCCTTCTCTCGGTCTACGCCAAAGCCCTGCTCCGAGGTAGGGTCGGCCTTGAGGAAGAGCATAGTGTCGAGCTCCGTGTAGCTCGCAACTCTCAAATAGAGCGTGTCGCGTGAGAATATGGTGTCTGGCTTCTCCTCGTTGCGCTCGAAGTGCAGAATCGCTGGGCGCAGAGGCAGCACTCCAGTCTCCATTACGGCCAGCAGGTAGCGCTTGCGCAGATGTAGACGGCGGCCGTCAACCTCGACGGTGTCGATGGGATACTCCTCGATGCACTCGAAGATGTCCTCGTCATAATCCTCGTATGTCGACCACTTGGCCTGCTTGCGCTTCAGCTCCTTGCGCTGTGCGGCGTTAAGCTCCTTGTCGAAGCGAGGTATGCCTATGCGTGCGGCTCTATCCTTCTCGATGTCGAGAATGAGCTCCACGCGGTCGCCCACCTCGACACTATCCTTCGAGAAACGACCGCTGATCGTAGGTCGCTCCACGTTGGCCGAGGCACTGAGGGGCGCGATGAGCATAGCCACAACCAATGCTGCGGCATAACCCAACATCTTGATATTTAGTCTTGTAGGTAGCATTATCGTTGCTTAAACATCTTTAACAATTCAACCACGAAGTCGCCATCTGTGCGCACCTCGGCAACATCGACCCTATGCTGGCGGAGCATTGTGTTCATAGCCTCTCGGCAACTGTCGAACTCCTCCTGCCAGAACTCTCTGACGCGGCGTGACGAGGTGTCGAGCCAGCTACGCTCGCCCGTCTCGGCATCTCTTAACTCGACAACTCCTACATCGGGAAGCTCTCTGTCGCGCTGGTCGAAGACGCGGATAGCCATAATGTCGTGCTTCGACGAGGCAATCTTAAGCGCATCCTCCATACGTTGCAAGTCGTGCTCCGAGTCGACAAAGTCCGAGAGCAGGAATGTCGTCGCGCGCTTCTTGTTCACGCCCACCAGGTAGCGCAACGCCTCCGATATGTTGGTTGCTGTGCCCGTAGGCTCGTAGCCCACCAGCTCGCGGATGATCATCAGGATATGGCTGCGGCCCTTCTTCGGAGGTATGAACTTCTCGACTCTGTCCGAGAAGAGTATACATCCCACCTTATCGTTGTTCTTCGCTGCCGAGAATGCCAGCGTTGCGGCAACCTCCGTGATCATATTCTTCTTCGTGAGCTCCTTCGAGCCGAACATTCGCGATGGCGAGACGTCGACAAGGAGCATCATCGTCAACTCGCGCTCCTCCTCGTAGACCTTGACGTGGGCCCTGTCCGAACGCGCTGTGACATTCCAGTCGATATCGCGCACATCGTCGCCCACGCGGTACTCTCTCACCTCGGCGAACGACATACCGCGACCACGAAAGGCCGTGTGGTACTTGCCGGCGAAGATCTCGTCGGAGAGGCCGCGCGTCTTAATCTCGACGCGGCGTACACGTTTCAGGATATCGTTCTCGCTAAGCTGCATACCATTAAGGTACTATGACGTTGTTGAGAATGTCGGTGATAATCTGCTCCGAGGTGATGTTGTTCGCCTCGGCCTCGTAGGTAAGACCGATGCGGTGGCGCAACACGTCGTGACATACGGCGCGCACATCCTCCGGAATGACGTAACCTCGGCGCTGAATGAAGGCGTAGGCACGTGCAGCCTTTGCCAGTGCGATACTTGCACGTGGCGAACCACCATAGGCGATGAGCGGCTGGAGATGCTGCAGACGGTACTCCGAAGGCTCACGCGTAGCGAAGATGATGTCGATGATATACTTCTCGATCTTCTCGTCCATATAGACGCGGTTGACAACCTTGCGTGCACGTACGATATCCTCTGGGGTGATGACCCTCTTAACCTCGGGCATACCCTCGCCCGAGAGGTTCATACGGATGATGTCGAGCTCCTCCATACGCTTCGGATACGAGATCTTGGCCTTGAGCATAAAACGGTCTACCTGTGCCTCGGGGAGTGGGTAGGTACCCTCCTGCTCCAATGGGTTCTGCGTAGCGAGTACGAGGAATGGCTGTGGCAGAGCATAGGTACTGTCGCCGATTGTCACCTGCTTCTCCTGCATAGCCTCCAAAAGTGCCGACTGCACCTTGGCTGGTGAGCGGTTGATCTCATCGGCGAGGATGAAGTTTGCGAAGATAGGGCCCTTCTTCACAGTAAACTCCTCGCTGCGCTGCGAGTAGATGAGCGTACCGATAAGGTCGGCAGGCAGAAGGTCGGGCGTAAACTGAATACGCGAAAACTTGGCATCTACGGCCTTCGAGAGTGTGGTGATAGCCAACGTCTTGGCCAAGCCTGGAACACCCTCCAGGAGGATGTGACCGTCCGACAGAAGACCGATGAGCAACGTGTCGACAAGGTGCTGCTGACCCACAATCACGCGAGCAATCTCCTTGCGCAATGTCTCGACAAAAATCGACTCCTGCTCAATATGAGCATTAAGTTCTTTAATGTTTACAACTTCGTTCATTTCGTATATTTGTTTTAATTCTCTATTTCAGTGTTATGCCGCTTCTCTATTTCAGTGTTATGCCGCTTCTCTATTTCAGTGTTAAGCCGCTATGGTGTGGCGTGTGCATCGCGCTGAGGTCGTGGCTCGAGGGTGCCTGATACATCCTCAATCCGAAGTATGGCGCGAGTGCCACAACATAGGAGATAATCTCCGCCTGTAGCTGCTCGTAAGGCACCCAGTTGACATCGGCCGTGAAGCAGTATAGCTCGATAGGCAGACCCCACTCCGTAGGCTGAAGCTGACGCACCATAACCGTCATCGTGTGGTTGATGCGTGGGTGGTGGTCGATGTGGTGCATTAGTACTCGCATAAACAGGTCGAGGTTGGTGAGAGTGCGACCCTCCTCGGTTGTTGTCACGATATGTGCTACGCTGTCGCGTGTCATAGGGTCGTTACGCAGCTCCTCGATCTTTGCTTCGGAGAGGAACGTCACGCTGGTCATATCGACATTCAACGAGCGCTTTATGCGGCGGCCGCCTCGGTCGCGCATAGCCTGCCAGTTGTCAAATGGCTCGCTGATGAGCAGATAGGGCGGAAGCGTCTGCACGGTGTTGTCCCACGCGCGCACCTTGATAGTTGTGAGTGCCACCTCCTCGACAACGCCGTCGATGCCTCGGTGCGTCATCGTAATCCAGTCGCCCACCTTGAGCATATTGTTTGCCGAGAGCTGCACGCCGGCAACCAGACCGAGAATACTGTCCTTGAAGACTACCATCAGCACCGCTGCCGAGGCACCGATACCGGTGAGTAGTATGGCTGGCGACTTGTCGATGAATACCGCGATGATGAGTATGACGGTCACACAGGCCAACAGCACCTGACCCGTCTGCAACAGACCTTTAATCGGACGGTTGTGCCATCCTGGGCGTTGCTCAACATAGTCGAACGTAGCGCGCAGCAGCGAGTTGACGAAGCGCACGCAGGCCAAAATCATATAGGTGTCGACAATCTTCATAAGCAACGAGAACAACCAGGGCAGATCGTTGTCGAACGATGCGAAGAGTAGCGGAAGCATTATCGTGAGCACCACAGGTGTGACAATGCCGCAGAGGCGCGTTATCACGCCATCGCAGAAAATGAAGTTGTCCCACTTGGCCCTGGTGCGGTGGATGACCCAGCGCACAGTGCGCACCACGCCCCAGCGCATAAAGGCGTTGCCAAGCAGTGTGAGGATGACGATAAGAAGCAATACTATCCAGCCGTCGAGCGTCAGGGCTGTACGCTCGGGTATTCCCCACTCGATGAGCAGGGTGTCGAGCCAATCTCTGAAGATATGTGCGTCTCTATGCATAGCGCTGCTTGTTTTAGGTGTTCAACTTTAGAACGTGAAGCCGAAGCCGATGAATACCGACTGGTTGAGCTTGAGGCGTGTCACGTCGCTCGACTTACACGCGAAGTTGCCCTCGATGACGGGGCGTGGCGAGAGCATCACTACCTGGTAGCCGAGCGTAATGTCGTACTTATGCTTGCTGTCGGGAGACTGGAGACGATAGCCCACACCTCCTGCTGCTGTAGCACCAAAGCGCAGGCCCTTGTCGAAGAGTACGTTTGTTCCGAGGTTGAGGAAGTTGAAGAGGTTGTTCTTGCGCTTGCCATAGTGGTACTGCGCAGTAACGTAGATGGGCACAAAGGTGTAGTTGTACTGAATCTGCGCACCTGCCTCGACACCGAGTCGCCAGTGGTTATCGAAGAAATAGCCGGCGTTGAGCATCACATTACCACCCATCTTTGCCTGGCTCTTGTAGGCATCTACACCCTTCTCGCCCTTGATGCGCATATAGTCCATATCGTAGAAGATCAGACTCACACGTGCCGAAGCACCATACTCCCATCCCGAGTAGTGGCGTGTCTTGCGCGCAATCTCCTCCTCGCTCTCGCGGCGTTTAGCCTCGGCCTGTGGCACGATGAAAAGCAGGGCCAAAAGTAAAAGTAACAGTTTTTTCATATTGTCTCTAAAATCTGTTTACCTCGCAAACGTCGGCGAGGTATTAATTATTGTTCGCTCAATATCTATTCTCTGCGCACTTGGTGCACAGCCCTTTCTCTCGTTGTCTAAATACCTCGCACGTGGCGCTCCCACGCCCAGGCACTTCGCAGTGTATCCTCCAGCTCGCGCTCGGCACGCCAGCCAAGCTCCTCGTTGGCGAGTGTTGTGTCGGCCCATACGGCCGTAACATCGCCTGCACGGCGTGGTGCTATGCGGTAGTTGAGTTTGATGCCGTTGCTGCGCTCGAAGCCGTTGACAAGCTCGAAGACCGATACCGGACGGCCTGTGCCGATGTTGAATATCTCGAAACGCTCTTTGTTACGCTCGCCGACCATACGCTCAATGGCTACGACGTGTGCACGTGCCAAATCGACAATGTCAATAAAGTCGCGCAGACACGATCCATCGGGTGTGGGGTAGTCGTCGCCAAAGATGCTCAGACACTCTCTTATGCCGGCTGCCGTCTGCGTGATGTAGGGCACAAGGTTGTTGGGCACACCGCGTGGTAGCTCACCTATGAGAGCTGTGGGGTGCGCACCTATGGGATTGAAGTAGCGCAATGCAATGCCCGCGAGCGCTGCGTTTGCAGCCACCGTATCGCGGAGGATATCCTCGGCCATCTGCTTGGTATTGCCATAGGGCGAGGTTGCAGGTTTGCGCGGTGTGAGCTCCGTTACGGGAAGCTCCTCGGCATCGCCATATACCGTTGCCGACGATGAGAAAACTATGTTCCTGTGGCCATACTCCGCCATAAGCTCGAGTACGTTGACCAGCGAGAGCATATTGTTGTGGTAGTATTTCAGAGGCTCGACCACCGACTCGCCCACAGCCTTGAATGCTGCAAAGTGAATCACCGACGCGAAGTCGTATGCCTCGAATATGCGGCGCATAGCCTCGCGGTCGCAACAGTCGGCCTCGATAAATGTGGGGCGTACGCCAGTGATGGCGTGTATGCCCTCGAGCGACGAGGCATCGCTATTCGAGAAGTTGTCGACGATGACAACCTCGTATCCTGCGTTGATAAGCTCCACGACGGTGTGCGAGCCAATGTAGCCAGCACCACCTGTGACGAGTACCATTTTCTTGTTCATTTCTTCGAAAAATTAGTTAGCAAAGGTACGAACATTCCGCGACTTCTACAACACGTCGAGTAAAAAAGTTAGCCTTTAGGCTATACTCGCCTATGCATAGTGCTAACCGCCGGCCTTTTTGCAGCGATATCCGCTCTTTGTGAGCAGCTCTACTACGCGGTCGCGGTGGTCGCCCTGGATGATAATCTCGCCATCCTTGGCCGTGCCGCCCACGCCGCAACTCTTTTTCAGCTCCTTGCCAAGTGTTGCGAGGTCGTCGTCAGTGCCTACAAAGCCGCGCACTACCGTAGCTACGCGACCACCCTTGAGGCGGTCGAGCCATACGCGGAGGTTCTGCTTTTCGGGCGCAAGTGTCTCGGTTTCAGTCTCCGAGGCACTCTCGTATTGAAAGTCGGGGTTTGTCGAGAAGACCACGCCCAGACGCTCTTTCCAGTCGTTTGCCATAACTTTTATGTCGTTTTCTTCTAAATTTGTGCTAATGATAGACAAAAGTACGAAAAAAATCCGTAACTTTACACTTGTGAAAACGAAGAAACGCAAATACCGCCCCTACCGAGACCCTGCGGCCTACAACCCCAAGAGTCTCCCCGACATCCTCCCTCCCGAGGATGACCGCCACCTGGTGCGTGTATATGTCGAGGGCTACGAGGATGTGGCCTTCTGGCGTGCTATCTTCGACCACTTTCGCAATCCCTATCTGCGCTTCGAAATATCGGTGCCCAACCGCGACGATTTGCCTAAAGGCAAAAAGGTGCTTATGTCGATGATCGGCCACCACTCGCCCGATGAGGTGCTGCTGTGCGTAGATTCCGATTTCGATTACCTCTTCGATGGCGAGACCGAGCAGTCCAGGGCGATACTCACAGCCGAGAATATGTTCCACACCTACACCTACGCTACGGAGAACTATCTGTGCTACGCTCCGTCGTTGAGGAACGTATGTGTTAAGGCCACCAAGAACGATACGCGCATCTTCGATTTCGAGCGCTTCTTCGCCGCCTATTCGCGCACCATATACCCTCTGTTCTTGTGGTACGTCTACTCTGCGCGCCACTCTACCGAGCACCACTTCACGCTTGCTGAGTTCCGTGCCACGGTGCGCCTGAGCTATGTCGATATCCGCAACAATGGCGAGAATACACTTGCTTGGCTTGAGCGTAATGTGCAGCGCCGCCTCGAAGCACTGGAGCAGGAAAATAGCTCCGATGTTGAGGCTGTTGCAGCCCTTGGCGAACAACTCATACACCGTGGTGTCGAGCGTGACAACTGCTACCTCTTTATGCACGGTCATACGCTCTTCGACAATGTCACGATGCCCACACTTATGGCCGTATGCGACAAGCTGCGCCAGCTCTCGCTTGCCAAGATCAATGGCTCGAATGTCGAGGGCGTAGCGCTCCAGAACGAGCTTAACAACTATACCAATACCCTCCGCTCGATACGCGATGTGTTGCTCGACAATGAGAACTACGAGGGCTGCCCACTCTATAAGCGCTTGCGCGATGATATCCAGCAATACCTCGATGTTATGATCACACGCATCAAGGCCTCTCGGGAGAAGCCAGTGATGCTCCGCTGCAACTTCGAACCGTAATATTTTTGACCCGGACTAATTCCCATATCACCAGGTTGCGTGGGTGCTATTTTAGTACCTACGTTTTTTTTGGGTGGTGGTGGAATGGGACTTGTTTGCGTTTGTATATCCTCCGTCAAGCTTAATGCTCTTCTTCTCTTCATAGGTGGAAGGGAACTTGTTTGAGTTTGTATATCCTCCACGTGTTATGGGTATGATTTTTAGTACCCTGGTTTTGTGCAACCTCGTATGTTATTTATTGTTGCCTCTTGCGTATCACGGGTGTGATTTTTAATACCTACGATTTTTTTGGCTGTTTGTATTCGCGTATTCCATCCCGTTTCACGGGTACGATTTTTAATACCTGCGTTTTTGGGGGGGATGGGCTTGTTTGCGTTTGTATTTCCGCTACGTGTTATGGGTATGATTTTTAGTACCCTGGTTTTGGACAACTTTGTATGTTATTAATCATTGCCTCCTGCGTATCACGGGTGTGATTTTTAATACCTACGTTTTTTGGGGGATGGGCTGGTTTGAGTGTGCGTTTGTATTTCTACTACGTGTTATGGGTATGATTTTTAGTACCCTTGATTTTGTGCAACCTCGTATGTTATTAATCGTTGCCTCCTGCGTATTACGGGTGTGATTTTTGATACCCGTGTTTTTGGGGGCGGCTTGTTTCAGTTTGCGTTTATATATCCTCAACGTATTATGGGTGTGATTTTTAGTACCCCTGTTTTTTTGGACTGTTTGTATTCGCGTATTCCATCCCGTATCACGGGTGCGATTTTTAATACCTACGATTTTTGGGCAACTTTTTATGATATTAATCGTTGCCTTCTGCGTATCACGGGTGTGATTTTTGATACCCGTGTTTTTTTTGGGGGGGGCGGCTGGTTTGAGTGTGCGTTTGTATTTCTGTTACGTATTATAGGTGTGATTTTTAGTACCCTGGTTTTGGACAACTTTGTATGTTATTAATCATTGCCTCCTGCGTATCACGGGTGTGATTTTTAATACCCGTGTTTTTTTGGGGGCGGCTTGTTTGCGTTTGTTTATCCTCAACGTGTTATGGGTATGATTTTTAGTACCCGCGCATTGGGTGGTTTACAAGTTGAGATATAGCATATCTTAATCTTGCGATGCTGTTCTTTGCTGCCAGATGTATGCTTTTAGTCTGGTAAATTAAAATATTGCTTGTGGGTATTAAAAATAATACCTACATTTGTAAAAAATAGAATTATGGATAAGCATTACAACAGACTATTAGATAACGACAACCCTATTTGTAAGTTATTTAATAACTTTCCCGAGTTGAATGTTAGACAAGTAGCTCGTGCGATGGGAGTAAATGAAAGTCTAATGCAGCAATATGTGAATGGCACCAAGCGACCCTCGTTCGAGCGTCGCGTAGAGATTGAACAATATCTTCACAGTTTAGGCGAGAGATTGATGAAAATTAATCTAAAATAAGGAGACAACATAGATGGTTGCCTCCCCTGCGACTTATGGTTAAAAAGGTCATTTATTCAACTCCGAGGTGCGGATGCTTGCACCTCCTGTCGAGATGATCTCTCCCTCGTCGCCATCCACGATGTTGATAACCGTAGGCAGTGAGCTCTGTATCTCATTAAGCGCCTTATGGTGCAATGATATACTCTTTTTTCGTAGTTTTGTGCAATTGTGTAGGCGAAATGGTTTCTTAAAAATTTTATAATTAAAAGTTTATTTTATACCTTTGCACTATATTTGACTGTTACGACACAGATAAGACAATTTCAATAACCTATAAAACAATTTGTAATATGATTAATTACAAGGATTTGGGCCTTGTGAACACACGCGAGATGTTCAAGAAGGCTGTTGATGGTGGTTATGCAATTCCTGCATTCAACTTCAACAATATGGAGCAGCTTCAGGCTATCGTTATGGCTGCTGCAGAGACAAAGTCTCCAGTAATCCTCCAGGTATCAAAGGGCGCACGTCAGTATGCTAACCAGACTCTTCTCCGCTATATGGCAGAGGGTGCTGTGGAGTATGCAAAGGAGCTTGGCTGGGAGAAGCCACAGATCGTGCTTCACCTTGACCACGGTGATAGCTTCGAGACTTGCAAGAGCTGTATCGATATGGGCTTCTCATCAGTGATGATCGACGGCTCACACCTTCCATACGACGAGAACGTAGCTCTCACAAAGAAGGTTGTAGAGTACGCACACCAGTTCGACGTAACTGTTGAGGGTGAGCTCGGCGTATTGGCTGGCGTTGAGGATGAGGTATCAGCAGAGGAGAGCCACTACACAAAGCCAGAGGAGGTTGTAGACTTCGTAACAAAGACTGGTTGCGACTCTTTGGCAATCTCTATCGGTACTTCACACGGTGCTTTCAAGTTCACTCCAGAGCAGTGCACACTCGATCCACAGACAGGCCGTCTCGTACCTCCACCACTCGCATTCGACGTGTTGAAGGCTATCGAGGAGCAGCTTCCAGGCTTCCCTATCGTACTTCACGGCTCATCATCAGTGCCACAGGACGAGGTTGACACAATCAACAAGTATGGTGGTGCATTGAAGGCAGCAGTAGGTATTCCAGAGGAGCAGTTGCGCGAGGCATCGAAGAGCGCTGTTTGCAAGATCAACATCGACTCTGACTCACGTCTTGCTATGACAGCAGCTGTACGCGAGGTATTTGCACAGAAGCCAGCGGAGTTCGATCCACGTAAGTACTTGGGTCCAGCACGCGACAATATGAAGAAGCTTTACATTCACAAGATTGTTAATGTGCTTGGTTCTAACGACAAAGCCTAATAATTTCTTGTGATAAGGCAGATATCTGCCGCACCTCAATCGTTGGGATGAATGGGAAATACGTTAAGTATGTCCCATTCATCCCAACTTCTTTATCGGTGCAGCATCTACAGCCTTCTGACAAGAAATTGGGGTGTGCAGGTGGGTAGGTGGTGAATTAGGGAGATTAGGGAGTTTAGGGAAATTAGTGAGATTAAGGAGCGGAGTGCGTTCCAAAGGCGCGCAAGCCCTCCCTAAACTCCTTAAATTCCTTAATCTCCCTTAGCCTCCTATCCAAAGGCGCGCAAGCCCTCCCTAAATTCCCTAATTTCCCTAAACTCCCTTAGCCCCCATCCTCAGGCGCGCAAGCCCTCCCTAAACTCCCTAAACTCCTTAAATTCCTTTAGCCTCCATTCCCTTAGCCCCTATCTCTCATCCCAACAGCAAAGAAGGGTCTGACCTTAGTCAGCCCCATAACCCAAGAGAGTGAATAAAAAGATGTAGTTTTAGGCTTAAGTCCCTTTTCACCGCTCACGCTCGGCATAGTCTGCAAGCAGCCTCTGCTCTCACTTAATCGCGGCGCTGCGAAGCCCAAAATTTCTTATACTTATATATTATATTTATAGGCATTTCGATGGCGAAAAAGACCCTAAATCATTTCAAATTGCATATTTTTTTCAAGTTTTTTGTTGAAAATGCTTGGATATTCAACTTTTCTGCGTATATTTGTATTGTTAAATTTATGAGAATATTAACCTAAAACTTCAATTATATGTCGAATCAATGTCCGGCAACTTGCCACTCATACACTGTAGAGCCAGAGGCGGGTTTTACTTATATTAAGCTCAAGGAGGGCGAATCATTTGTCGTTGAGCGTGGCGACCACAACTCGCTGCTCTTCTTGCTTGGTGGCGATTTCGAGGTATCTTCGGAGGAGCGTCGTGACTATGTAGTGCGTGCCGAGCACTTTGTGTTCTGCTTCCGCGCATATCAGTACGAGATCAAGGCTCTATCGGATGTCGAGATTATCCGTGCGCACTTCATCACGGCTGGTGCTACCTGCGATATGATTCCGTTCAACAGCATCGTGGGCAAGATCAAGAAGATCAACTATAAGTTCACGCAGGTGCCTATCAACGAGCCTATGCAGCACTTGCTCAACTCGGTACGTTTCTACTTGCAAAACGATATGAAGTGTAACCACCTGCATCGTGCCAAGATTCAGGAGATGTTCATCATCTTCAAGTTCTTCTACACACCACAGGTTCAGTTGCGCACGTTCTACAACCTCTTCGACCGCAACCAGTCGTTCGCATCGCTTGTTAAGAACAATGCGCCACGTGTCAAGACTGTTGAGGAGCTTGCCGACATTTGCGGATTCAGCATTCAGCACTTCAACAATATGTTCAAGCAGGAGTTCCACGATACGCCTTACAGCTGGATGCAGAAGCAGCGTATCGTCGAGATCGAGCGCTTGCTCACCGAGACCAACGTGCCATTGAAGAGCATCATCAAGATGTACAACTTTACAAACCACGGTCACTTCGCGTTGTTCTGCCGTAAGTATCTGAACAAGACTCCATTGAAGGTGCGTAAGGAGGCTCGCGCAGCGCGTGAGGCAAAGTAGCGCCCGATTCCAAACACCATAAATTAAGGGACTGCCCATCGTTGGACAGTCCCTTAATTATTTTGTGCGCGTTGTGTGCGCGCTTATTAGTCGAAATTCCACTTGAGACCTACGGCTGGCATCACGCTGAAGCCTGGCTTTAAGAAGTTGTATGCAAGCTCCACTTCGCCACCGATGCTGAGGCGTACCTTCTCCATACCTGGAATCTTGTAGAGGTTGAGCCAGAGCTGCGGCTCGGTCATAAGGATATACTCGGTATTCTGCCAAGCGTAAGGCTCACGCCAGAAGTCGATAAAGCCGTTGAAGTCGAGCCAGCCCTTTGCGAAGTTGATGTTCCACACGCCAGTGATCTGGAAGTTGTGAATCTGCTTGCTGCCGTTGGCGTGGATGGTGCCGGGGATAAGTTTGTACATAGCAGACAGAGACCACGTCTTGCTAAAGTCCTTGGAGTGTCCCGAGTAGGTGAGACCTGCGAGCCACGCGTTGTTGAACGAGCCTGCCTCGGTGCTGAGACCGCCATCGTACTCGAGGTGTATCGAGAGCCAGTTTACTTTGCTCTCCTGCCAGAAGTTGAGCTCGCGCGAAATCTCCCAATATGCGCCTACGACCTTTGGGCTGTAGTCCATATCGATAAAGAAGAATGTGCTACCGAACGAGTCGGGGCGGAACATCTCGACGGTCGATGTTGCGCAGTTGCGACCTGTGTCGTAGAAAAGTTGCACGTTCTGTGCCTTGACACTTTGGATGGCGAAGATGCTTGCCACCATCGACAGGAGTATTACGATAAATCTCTTCATAATATTAAAGTGTTAGTTTCTGGTAGTATAGTACAAAGGTACAATTTTTTTCGAGTCTGCAATAGGGTGGGCGCTGACAAGAAAAAGCCACCTATGGGTAGAACTTGTCGTACGTCCCATTGGTGGCTTTGACTGAAGTGCCGCAGATGCGCCACTATCGCAAGAGATTATACTGTCATAATCTCCTTCTCCTTCTTATCCAACTCCACGTCGATGAGCTTTGTGAACTTCTCGAGGAGCTTCTGTGCCTGTGCCTCGCCATCCTTCTGCTCGTCCTCCGACATACCCTCCTTCTGGGCCTTCTTGAATGCCTCGACAGCGTCGCGACGTGCGTTACGCAAGCTGATACGTGCGGTCTCGCCCTCGCCCTTCACCTTCTTCACGATCTCCTTACGACGATCCTCTGTGAGTGGAGGAATCGAGAGGCGGATGTGCTCACCATTGTTCGATGGTGTGAGGCCGATGTTCGAGTCGATGATAGCCTTCTCGATGTGGCGAATCATATTCTTGTCCCAGGGCTGGATGAGAATAGTCTTTGCGTCGGGTACTGTGACGCTGGCAACACCCGATACGGGAGTCTGTGAGCCGTAGTATTCTACAAATACACCGTTGAGGACATTCACCGAAGCCTTACCTGCGCGGATGTTGAGTAGCTCCTCGGTGAGGTGATCGAGTGCGCGCTGCATACGATCAGTGGTTTCGTTCAAAATAGTCTTGGTATCCATAATATTGTTGTTTGATATTCCTGATATCGTGTCTGTTGGCGCTGTTATAGTGCTGCGCTGATTGCTGCGTTAATCTCCTCGCCGATAGTCTCGTCGTAGCCTACAGCGACGTATACTACCTTACCCTCCTTGTTGATTACGAAGCTACGAGGGATGTAGTTCGATGCATACTTCTTGTATGCCGACTGGTCGCCATCGAGTGCCACTGGGAATGTGTAGCCCATCTTCTTGAGGAATGCCTCTACGGTCTCGCGCTTCTCGCCGCGAGATACGGGGAGCACCACGAGATCCTTGCCTGCGAAGTGGTCGATTACGCCCTTCTGCAGGTGCGCCATCTCCTGACGACAGGGAGGACACCACGTAGCCCAGAAGCTGAGGAGTACCACCTTGCCACGAAGCTCCGACAGCGTAACCTTGCTGCCATCCATCATCTCGACGCTGAAGTCGGGAGCCGTGTCACCCTCGTGGATGAGTGTTGTTGCAGCTACGTCGTCCTGTGTTGTTGGCGCAAAGTTGTCGGTTGCTACCGCCTCGGCAGGCCAGAAGAGGATCGCTACAACGAGAGCGATGAGCGTGAGGAGCATAATCGCAAGCGAGAAGATCGAGCCTCGCTTCTTGTGCTTTGTATTGATTGACATAGTTTTATCAGTTTTAGTTATCAGTTATTCGGTTACTACTGTGCCGATATTCTCGCCGTTGATTACCTTCTCGAGGTTACCCTCGGTATCCATATCGAACACCATCAGACTCAAGTGGTTCTCGCGGCAGAGCGTAAAGGCTGTCTGGTCCATAACCTTCAAGCGGCGTGCCAATACTTCATCGAAGGTGATAGTATCGAACTTTGTGGCTGTTGGATCCTTCTCGGGGTCTGCTGTGTAGATGCCGTCTACGCGCGTACCCTTGAACATAATCTCTGCCTCGATCTCGATGCCGCGAAGTGCCGAAGCTGTGTCTGTCGAGAAGTATGGGTTTGAGGTACCACCGCCGATGATTACCACATATCCAGCTTCGAGATACTCGATAGCCTTGGCCTTTGAGTAGAACTCGCCGATAGGCTCCATACGAATCGATGTGAGCACCTTGCTCTTAACGCCCACCGACTCGAGTGCCGACTGCAGCGCGAGCGAGTTGATGATTGTTGCAAGCATACCCATCTGGTCGCCCTTCACGCGGTCAAAGCCGCGATTTGCACCCTGTATGCCGCGGAAGATGTTGCCGCCGCCGATGACGATACCTATCTCAACGCCCATCTCGCTGATGCGCTTAATCTGCTCGGCATATGAGCGTAGCACTGCGATGTCGTGACCATAGTTCTGCTTGCCTTGTAGCGATTCGCCGCTGAGTTTCAGCAATATTCGCTTGTATTTTGCTGTTGCCATAAAATTAAGAGTATCTATATTTTTTGCGAAGATACAAATTTTTCTGCAAAATACATAACATTCGTGGTTTTTTAGCAAAAGATTGATATTATCCTCCCTTTTTAGGGAGATAATGTGCGAATCCACAAAAATTTTTTGTACCTTTGTATGATTATAGCTGTGTCTATAGTGTAACAACAGAACTAAAATGAGCGAAACAAAATATAAATATCTCACCACCATCGACTCTCCCGAGGCGTTGCGCCGTCTGCCGATCTCGGAGCTCGGAGCCTATTGCAGCGAGCTACGCAGCTATATGCTCGAGTGCTGTTCGGTTAATCCCGGTCACCTCGGTTCGAGTCTCGGAGCGGTGGAACTCGCTGTCGCTCTGCACTATGTCTACGAGATGCCCTCGGACCATATCGTCTGGGATGTCGGCCATCAGGCCTACGCCCACAAGATCATTACGGGTCGTCGGGAGGCATTCCGCCAAAACCGTATGCGCGATGGCATAAGCGGCTTTCCGCGTATGGCCGAGAGTGAGTACGACTCGTTTGGTGCAGGACACTCGTCAGTGAGTATCTCGGCCGCCTTCGGTATGGCCAAGGCTGTGGAGATGCGTGGCGGCAAGGAGCACGTCGTAGCCGTTATTGGCGACGGTGCGATGACTGGCGGCCTCGCATTCGAGGGTATGAACAACGCCGGAGCATCTCCCAAGAGCGACCTCCTTGTTGTGCTCAACGACAACTCTATGTCTATCGATGAGCCTTCGGGAGCTCTGGACCGATATCTTGTGCGCATCTCGACATCGCACTTCTACAACCGCTTCAAGCGCGCATTGTGGCGAGTGCTGGGTGTCGTGCCACCGCTGTTGAGCCTTGCACGTAAGGCTGGCAACGGTGTGAAGCAGGGCCTTCTGAAGAACAGCAATCTCTTCGAGAGCCTCAACTTCCGCTACTTCGGCATCATCGATGGCCACAATGTGGTGGAGCTTGTCCGCACGTTGCGTGCGCTTAAGGAAATCGCGGGCCCCAAGCTGCTGCATATCAAGACCATCAAGGGCAAGGGCTATGCTGCTGCCGAGGCCGATCCTACGGTATGGCACGCCCCGGGTCGCTTCGATGTGGCGAGTGGCGAGCGAGTAAAGAGCGTATATGCCGCATCGCGCTATCAGGATGTCTTTGGCGAGACACTCCTCGACCTTGCGCGTCGCGACGAGAAGATTGTGGGTATCACACCAGCTATGCCTTCGGGATGCTCGATGAATATCGTTATGCGCGAGATGCCCGAGAGGTGCTTCGATGTGGGTATCGCCGAGGGTCACGCTGTGACATTCTCGGCAGGTCTTGCTGCCACAGGTCTGCGCCCCTTCTGCAATATCTACTCATCGTTTATGCAGCGTGCCTACGACAACGTCATCCACGATGTGGCGTTGCAGCGTCTGCCTGTGGTTTTGTGTCTCGATCGTGCAGGTATCGTTGGCGAGGATGGTGCTACGCATCACGGTGCTTTCGACCTTGCCTGCTTTGGCTGTGTGCCCAACCTTGTTGTTGCTACACCGCGCAACGAGTGGATGCTCCGCCAGATGATGTATACAGCATCGCTTGCCGACCATCCTACCGTCATCCGCTATCCACGCGGCATCGGCGAGGGTGTCGATTGGCAGGGTAGTGAGTTTGTGGCCCTGGAGGAGGGCCGTGGCGAGATGCTGTGCGATGGTGAGGATGTAGCGATTGTCGCTGTCGGCACTATGTGTGGCCGCGCGATGCGTGCTGCCCAGAGGAGCAGCAAGAGTGTTGCGGTCTACGACCTGCGCTATGCCAAGCCTATGGACGAGGAGCTGTTGCGCGAGGTGGGCCGTAAGTTCAAGCGCGTTGTGACCATCGAGGACGGCATCGTGCGAGGCGGTGTTGGTGAGGCTATCGCGGCCTTTATGCTCCGCGAGGGCTTTGCCCCCGAAATCACAAACCTCGGTATCGAGGATCGCTTCGTCGAGCAGGGCAAGCCAGCGGAGCTCTATGCCGAGTGTGGCTACGACGAGGAGGCGCTGGTGCGTCTGCTCGAGCAGTAATCGAAAACGAATAAAATAGGATAAATTATTAATATACAAAAGGTTATGAAATACGCAATTATCTCTACCGAGAAGGGTGATATGAAGGCCGAGCTCTACGCAAACGAGACGCCTATCACCGTTGACAATTTCGTGAAGCTCGCCGAGAGCCACTTCTACGATGCACTTACCTTCCACCGCGTGATTCCCGATTTCGTGATTCAGGGTGGTTGTCCACTTGGTACAGGTGCTGGTGGTCCAGGCTACACTATCCCTTGCGAGACACGTGCCGAGCGTCAATACCACGATCGTGGTGTTCTCTCGATGGCTCACCGTGGCCCTAACACTGGAGGTTCGCAGTTCTTCATCTGTCACAACCGTATGAACACCCAGCACCTCGATGGCGTACACACCTGCTTTGGTCGTGTTGTCGAGGGTGTGGATGTTATCGATGATATCCGTCCGGGCGACCTTATCCTTTCAATCACTATCGTTGAGGAGTAGAGGCTGTGAAGGATTTGAAACCCCTATTTGACGATTGCACCTCGGCACCGCTCTACATAGCAGGTCCGTGCAGTGCCGAGAGTCGCGAGCAGACGCTTGCGGCGGCACGTGGTGTGGCGCAGGCTGGGGTCAGGATCTTCCGTGCAGGAGTGTGGAAGCCACGCACCAAGCCCGGCTCTTTCGAGGGTGTGGGCAGCGAGGCTCTGGAGTGGATCGGTGAGGCGAAGGCGGAGTATGGCCTTCGTACGCTCACCGAGGTTGCCACGCCCGAGCATCTCGAGGAGGCACTGCGTAGCGGTGTCGATGGTGTGTGGATAGGTGCGCGTACCACGACCAACCCCTTTGCGATGCAGGAGATTGCCGATGCGTTGAGGGGTACGGATATTGCGGTGCTGGTCAAAAACCCCGTTATTCCCGATGTCGCGCTGTGGATAGGCTCTCTGGAGAGGGTATACAACAGTGGCGCAAGGCGTCTTGCTGCGGTGCATCGCGGCTTTGGCACCTACGATATGTCGGTATATCGCAACTCGCCGCAGTGGTCTGTGCCTATCGAGCTGCGCCGCCGTCTGCCACAGCTACCCCTGCTCTCGGATCCGAGCCACATAGGCGGCAGCCGCCGTCTGGTAACAACCCTCGCACAGGAGGCTCTCGACTTGGGCTTCGATGGTCTGATGATCGAGACGCACCCAACACCCGAGCGTGCGCTCAGCGATGCCGACCAGCAGATTACGCCCGAGGCTCTCGCTGCGCTTGTCGAGACTCTGGTGTGGCGACGCGATGCTACGGCGAAGGATGGCTTGAGAGACTTCCGTCTGCATATCGACTCGCTCGATAACCGCCTTCTGGAACTCCTTGCCGAGCGAATGGGCGTAGCTCGCGAGATTGGCGAGTACAAGAGGGCGCACTCGATGGCTGTTGTACAGCAGGATCGCTTCAATGAGTTGTTGCAGGCTGCCGAGACGCGCGCCGAGAATATGGGCCTTTCGCGCAAGTTCATCCACAACATATTCAGCGCTATACACGAGGAGTCGGTGCGTCAGCAGGTCGACGATATCGACGATGGTAGCGCAAAATAGGTTAAGCAAACAGAATAAAAACTTTATCCCAAACAATATGGAGTTGCTTAAAAAACTTTTTGGATTCGATGCTGCCAAGCATAACATTCGTACGGAGGTGTTGGCTGGTATCACAACCTTCCTCACGATGTCTTACATCCTCGCCGTTAACCCAACAATCTTCTCGGCACTGGATGGTATGCCTGGTGGTGCGGTCTTCACATCTACTGCTTTGGCTGGTATTATCGGCTGTTTGATGATGGCTTTGTGGGGCAAGCTCCCATTCGGTCTTGCGCCAGGTATGGGTCTTAACGCCTTCTTCGTATATACCGTGTGTCTCGGTATGGGCTACTCTTGGCAGTTTGCTCTTACGGCGGTATTCCTCGAGGGTCTTATCTTCATCCTGCTCACTGTGACCAACGTGCGTGAGGCTATAGTGAATGCCATTCCGGTGAACTTGCGCTATGCTATCGGTGGCGGTATCGGTCTCTTCATTGCCTTCATCGGTTTGCAGAACGCGCAGATTGTCGTCAACAACGACGCAACACTCGTATCGCTCGGCGACCTCTCGTCGAATACCGCATTGCTCGGTATCATCGGCTTGGTTATCACCTCGATTCTCTATGTTAAGAATGTGCGTGGTGCGATGCTTATCGGTATCCTCGCAACTGCGGCTATCGGTATCCCTATGGGTGTTACGGAGTATCGTGGTATTATGTCTATGCCCGAGTCTATCGCGCCTATCTTCTGGCAGTTCCAGTGGGATCAGATTCTCTCACTCGATATGCTTACCGTTGTCTTTACCTTCCTCTTTATCGATATGTTCGATACCATAGGTACGCTTGTAGGCGTATGTACGCGCGCCAATATGGTGGGTAAGGATGGCCGCGTCGAGCGTCTTAACCAGGCATTTATGGCCGATGCTATTGCCACTACAGCTGGCGCTATGCTCGGTACATCGACCACAACAACATACGTTGAGAGTGCAGCAGGTGTTGCGCAGGGTGGCCGTACAGGTCTTACAGCCTTCACTATTGCTATCTGCTTCGCTATCGCACTCTTCTTCTCGCCATTGTTCCTCTCGATTCCTTCGGCAGCTACCGCACCTGTGCTTATCATCGTGGGTCTGTTGATGCTCGAGCCAGTGCGTAACATTGCGTGGAGCGACTACTCGGAGTCGATACCAGCATTCGTATGCTTATCGCTTATGCCGCTGACATACTCAATCTCGGATGGTATCCTCACAAGTGTTATCTTCTATGTTGTGCTCAACTTCCTTTGCGGTAAGCACAAGAAGCTCACTCCGACGATGTATATCCTTGCGGTGATGTTTGTACTCAAGTATATCTTCTTCAACTAAGGGTTTGCAGATAAGGCTACGTTGGTGTAGCACTCGTTATGTGGGGCTGTCGGAATCTGTTCGGCAGCCTCACTTTTTTTTGTTTCGTGAATGTGGCGCGATGGTGCGCTGCGCTGTTTTGCGCGTGAAATAAGGGTAGCTAAAATTTGTAAACGCAAGAAAAATTTGTAACTTTGTAATGTGCAAGACTATACTCCTGTCGCGGTAGCGTGGGTGGGGCATTGCCGAGCAGAGAATAAACAATAAAATCATACCACAATGAGAAAGCTATTAACATTCGTATTCGCGGCTATAGCATTGGCGGCGTGTACACAGCAGACAGTCGAGGAGATCTCGATGAGCCGCGAGCTTATCAGCGAGACTCTTAACGTGAGTGTCGAGGGTCGTATCAGCGATACCCGTATCCAACTCAACAACGATGGCCAGACCGTATGGAACGAGGCGGATCTCGTTTCGGTCTTCTACTACTCGGAGGATAACCTTATGTGGCAGTTTCAGGGTGAGACGGGTGACCGCAATGGCAATCTCCGACATATCGAGGGCAACCGCGGAGCGCAGACTATGGACGACGTTGTGGTGGTATATCCCTACCGCTACGACAACGAGATTATTCCCAACGAGTCGATGGTCAAGGCCTGGCTCCCAGACGGACAGTACTATAGCGAGCAGAGCTATGGCAGCAACGGTAACATTATGGTTGCCAAGAGTTCATCGCGCAGTTTCACGCTGCGCAGCGTATGTGGCTGGGTGAAGCTTCAACTCACAGGCGAGGGTAAGCGTGTTCGCCGCGTGTCGCTCTACGGTAACAACGGCGAGCAGGTGGCAGGCCACGTCTATGTAGACTACGCCACTGCCGACATAACATTTGCCGAGGATGCCTCATATGGCAACTATTGCGATATATACCAGATAACAACCGTAGAGTGCCCCGATGTGGCGCTCCACAGCTCGGAGCCAACGCCATTCTACATCGCGGTGTTGCCACAGACTTTCGAGAAGGGTATTACGGTCGATGTCGAGTTTGAGGATGGCAGCATTAAGACCCTTACACGCAGTGAGGAGCTTACCGTTAAGCGCAACCATATTGTGCCTATGGATTCGGTGTCGGTTGGCGACTCGGAGGATGGTGACGAGGTTGCGGATGTGGCACACAATGAGATTGTAATGCTCTTAAATACCGAAATGGATATTGCTGATATTATTGCAGATATCAACTTAGAGGCTTTCGATGTGGAATTGAGTAATGTTCGTAATACATCGAACACCTACCATTTTGAGTTTAGTGGTGATATCACCCATATCGGTGATTTTGCCTTCCGTGGCTGCGACTGGATTGAGAAGGTGTACCTCCCCAACAGCCTCGAGACTATGGGTGTGGGTGTATTTGCTGAGTGTCCTAACCTCAATGCAATCTATAGCAAGTATTCGACACGCGATAATCGAGTTGTCGTTATTGACGATATGCTTGTGGCTGTTGCACCTCATAATATCGTAAGTGTATCTATCGACTTTGCAAAGTATGTCGGCGACTACACATTCTACGGCTGCGAGCAGCTCGAGAATGTAGCATTCCTCGATGGTGTAGAGGTTATCGGTGCTTGGTCGTTCTGCAACTGTGTGAACCTCCTCACAGCATTCTTCGGTGACGATGTCGAGACAATCAAGGAGGGTGCCTTCTACAACTGTCCACTTGTAACCTTTACGGGTAAGTTCAGCACCGGAGGCAGCAGCGGCGGCAATATCAACGATAACGAGGGTAACTTCGTGGGTGTGACAACACCTCCAGCCGATGGTAATGTCGACTTGGGCGGCTCAACGGGTGTCGGTCAGGGTGCAATGCAGAATAACACTGCGGTTACACGCCTCGTCATCCCCGAGAGCGTCGAGCGTATCTCGGCGTGGGCTTTCGATGGTTGCGTAAACCTCAAGACCGTAATCTGCGAGCCTCTCGTACCACCAACAGCCGTATTTAGCTCAACAGGTATGTGGGCAGCCTTCGACAACAATGCCGAGGGCCGCAGGTTCTACGTTCCTGCCGAGTCGGTTGAGGCCTACAAGAGTGCCGAGGGCTGGCGAGACTATGCCGACGCTATCTTTGCTATGAATGGCGGTAGCGGTGATGATTCGGAGAAGCCTATAGAGCAGGGTGCCGACGAGATTCTCTACACCAATGGCAGTACAACGGAGCCTACAGAGCCTACTAACGCTGATGCATTCGATGCAAATATCGTATCTAATAGTTACGACAGCGAGCGTGGTTGCTGGGTTTTGAAGTTCGACAAAGAGCTCAAGAGGATTGAAAATAATGCTTTCGAGGACTCTATGATTGATAGTGTATACCTTCCAAAGGGTTTGGAATCAATTGGTAATTATGCTTTCCTTTACTCTTATATTAGCTATGTATATATCCCCGATAGCGTGACTCATATTGGCTCGGGAGCCTTTATCGTGCATAATTTGGAGGAGATTACTATCCCAGATAGTGTCGAGTCATTTGGTATTGTCGTTGTTCGAAGCTCGTCACTTAAGCGAATCAACAACAAAAACGTATCGGCTGATGGTCGTTGCTTGATTTTGGATGGTCAACTCAACTCATTTGCAAGTGCTGGTGTTGAAAGCTATCGTTTCCCTGATAGTGTTAAGAGTCTTGGCCAGAGTGTATGTTGCTATGCAGATCTTAAATATGTGACCCTTCCAGCGAGTGTTACGGATATCGGGTATTCTGCCTTCCTCGGTTCAGAAATCGTGGAGTTGTATTGCGAGGCAGTGCTACCTCCAACAATGGTTACATATTGGGATTTACCAGAACAAACATTGAGTGCAATCTACGTTCCCGATGGGTCTGTCGAGGCGTATAAGGCGGCTGATTGTTGGAGCTACTATGCTGATATTATCTTCCCGATGACATCGAACGCAGGTCAGAATAATAAGATATATTACACCGCTACATCGGTTGTTCCCGAGTCGAATGCTTATCGTGACTGGGGATACGATACGTTTGGCGCGAATATCATATCGCACGATTTCGATGCAGCAACTGGCCAGGGTGTCATCACCTTTGATGGTGATGTGACAACTATCGGATCGCGTGCATTCCTCCTGTGCGATTCGCTTACGAGCATCGTTATCCCTGACAGCGTTACAAGCATAGGTGAGATGGCGTTCCAGGCTTGTTCCAACCTTGCGGATGTTAAGTTCGGTAAGGGTATCGAGAATATCAACACACAGGCCTTTACCTATTGCCATTCTCTTAGTAGCGTAACACTGCCCGATAAGTTGGACTCTATCGGTAGATTTGCCTTTGCGCAGTGTGAGTCGTTGAGTTCGGTGACATTTGGCGCGAATATCACCACAATCGACTATGGCGCATTTGAGTATTCGCCCCTTACCTCTGTTACCTTGCCACAGAGCATCATCAATGTTGAGCCAGGAGCATTCCGATGCCACACTCTTGCTGCTTTCTATGGCGCTGGTGCTTCGTCGGATAACCGCTGTCTTATTTTCGACGGTCTGTTGACTGGCTTTGCTCCAGCAGGACTCACGTCGTACACCCTGCCAAGCGAGGTTAACGAGATTTTGATTAATGCCTTATATAGCGTTGAGTTGAGGGAGATAACCATTCCTAATAGTATTCAGATATTACCTGACTACAATCCGTTTAATTGCTCAAATCTCGAGCGTTACAACGGTAAGTTTGCTGCAGATGGTGGCAAGTGTCTGATTGATGGTAACAGATATGTAGCACACGCCCCCAAGAGTGGTGCTACCTACTATGAGGTGCCCGAGGGTATCGAGATTATTGGCAGCGGAGCGTTCCAGGACAGCACAGAACTCTGCGCTGTAGTGTTGCCCGATAGCGTTTGCGAGCTTCACTATTGGGCATTTGGCGGATGTAACAATTTGGATAATATCTACCTTGGCAAGAATCTCTACTATATCGGCGACTATGCATTTGCACACTGCTACTCGCTCTGCTCTATAGATATCCCAGCCTCGGTATACTCTATCGGTAGCTATGCATTCTACTTTTGCGAAAACCTCGCTACCGTATATTGCCGTGCTGTGGAACCTCCATACCTCAATAAAGATGTCTTCTATGAGTGCTACGAACTCACACAGATATTTGTCCCTGCCGAGTCGGCAAAAATATACCGAATATCAAACTCGTGGAGTAACTTTGCGCATATTATCGTGGCTTACGACTTTGAGAATGGCGAGATTGTCGAGGAGGAGCCAGTCGTGCCAACAGAGGCGGCAAAGCGTTGGATTGGCGAGTGGACCGTTTCGTCAGATTCATACTTTAGTTGGGATGATCAATATCTTGTGACCGATCCTGTAGCGCAGAGTGTGACAATCGCAGCAAATCAGTATGCCGAGAATTACGTCGATGTCTATGGACTATCTATGACAAATCCGGATATCCCTGTGACCTGCAGAGTAGAGGATGATGGAACGCTCTATTTGATGAACTTTGTCGATTCAGGCTACGAGATCTATGACTACACACTTGTGTGGTTAGGTGTCTCGACCGAGTTATATGTTAGTGGTGATGAGCAGTATGTCTTTAAGCTAACTATTGATGAGAATGGCAATGTCAACTCGGAGAGCAATCAGTTTAATGGCAGTTCATATGCAATGTATGACCTATTTGCTATAAATAGCGTAACAGGTCAGGTATCAACATTCTCTGGTCAAAACTCTTTACTCTGGGCTACAACGTGGAGCAAGAATGCAAATAGTGCACGTGTCTCACGCACTTCGCTCCGCAACGATGCTGCCAAGACTCTCGAGTCGGGCCTTAGTTTGAACGCTGCACCTCTTACGATGATTAAGTAGTCGTAGGGCATAACCATTTCGATAGCCTGCCTGACAACTTGTTTGTCGGGCAGGTTTTTTTTGCGCACCTGTAATGTGGCTATATCAACGCACTTCCAAAATTTAGCACGAAACAAAAAATGCCCAACCCGAAGGTTGGACATTTCCAATGAAGAGCCTTTCAGGCTACTTCGTTCTGATGTAATGAGCGATTAAGCCTCAGGAGCGATAGCCTCTGAAGGACATACGCCAGCGCAAGTACCGCAGTCGATACACTTGCTAGGATCAATTACATAGATGTCGCCTGCTGAGATAGCCTCAACTGGGCACTCGTCGATACAAGTACCGCACGCAACGCAAGAATCTGAAATTTTGTAAGCCATATTACTTAATTTTTAATGAGTGTTTCGCAATGCAAATATATAAACTTATTTTATAAAATCAAAACCTGTGTAAGGAATTAATACCTCGGGGATGCGAATTCCCTCTGGAGTCTGGTTGTTTTCGAGCAAAGCAGCCACAATTCGAGGCAATGCAAGAGACGAGCCATTCAGTGTGTGGGCGAGCTGTGTTTTGCGATTATCGTCTCTATAACGCAACTTCAGACGGTTTGCCTGGAACGACTCGAAGTTCGAAACTGACGATACCTCCAACCAGCGCTTCTGTGCCTCGGAGTATACCTCGAAGTCGTATGTGAGTGCCGATGTGAACGACATATCGCCACCACAAAGACGCAAGATGCGGTATGGCAAGCCGAGTGATGCTACGATGCTCTCGACGTGCTCGACCATCTTGTCCAACGCCTCGTACGACTTATCGGGGTGCGACACCTGCACGATCTCGACCTTGTCGAACTGGTGTAGGCGGTTCAGGCCGCGCACATCCTTACCATACGAACCAGCCTCGCGACGGAAGCAAGGTGTATAGGCGGTCATCTTTACAGGAAGCTCGCTCTGCTCGAGAATCACATCGCGGAAGATGTTCGTAACGGGTACCTCGGCAGTAGGCACAAGGTAGAAACCGTCGGCCGTAGCGTGGTACATCTGACCCTCCTTATCGGGAAGCTGACCAGTACCGAAGCCCGAAGCCTCGTTGACCATAATCGGAGGCTCAACCTCCTGATAGCCAGCGCGTGTATTGCAGTCGAGGAAGTAGTTGATAAGGGCTCGCTGCAGACGTGCGCCCTTGCCCTTGTATACTGGGAAGCCTGCGCCTGTGAGCTTCACGCCGAGGTCGAAGTCGATGATGTCGTACTTCTTGGCGAGCTCCCAGTGTGGGAGTGCGTCGCCGTCGATCTCGGTGTAGTTCTCGACGAGCTTAACCACCACGTTGTCCTCTGCTGTGCGACCCTCGGGGACGATCTCCGCAGGGAGGTTTGGCAGAAGTACGATCTCGGCCTGGAGCTGCTCGGCTACAACATCCGACTCCTCCTTGAGCTGCTGTGAGCGCTGTTTGAGCTCTGCAACCTCGGCCTTCTTCGCCTCGGCCTCATCCTTGAGACCCTTGCCCATAAGCATACCAATCTGCTTTGCGGCCTGATTCTGCTCTGCGAGGCAGTTGTCCAACTCGTTCTGCAAAGCCTTGCGCTTGTCGTCGAGCTCCTCGATGCGAGCAATGATTGGGGCAGCATCTACGCCCTTCTTTGCGAGGCGCGCGATGGTCTGCTCCTTGTTATCGCGTAATTGCTTTAGTGTAAGCATATATCCTATTGAGTTTATATTTTTCTGCGTACAAAGATACAACATTATTAATAACATTGTTCCGTAACTCTGCAAAAAAATCTATCGTTCCACTCTGTGTGTGGGTGAAACCTTTAGTTATTAGCTGTTTGATAACTCTCTATTTCGGGATAAAAATTTAATTTGCGAGAGTAAATTATAATTTATTATGCTTTAATATTTGGTTTTTATTTTATTTTGTTAAATTTGCGACGGAAATAAACGGTTAATGTGAATAAAAATGAAAACCCTAAAACTTCTATTATTTGCAGCAATTCTTATTGGTGCTGTGGCGTGCTACAATGAGTCTGTTGATGACTATCCCGAGTATGACATACCGAGCGATGTCTATGTGGGTGACAATACACTGATTCCCTCAATCGAAGGATGTGATAGTCTGTGTGTTAAGGATGTAAACATTGTCATAAAAACCTCGGCAGGAGATATCATCTCGCGTCGTGCGACACATCGTCATAACGATGGTGTGTCGGAGTTCACTCTGCAACACGGTTTGGTTGAGGATAGCTACCATCTGCTCTATGCCGAGATTGAGGGCGTTGATGATAAGGGTGAGTCGGTGACTGTGGATTATGGCTTGGGCTGCCGTATTGCATTTCGCGATGGAAAGTTTGAGATTCTGAGCAACTACAACCGCACATTCAATATGTATTCATCGGGAACAGATGTCGACACGCTTTATGTTACATCAGTAGATGATGTTGTAGACCTCGTGAATATGTCGAACGATATCCGCTATAAGGATAAGTTTACGGACAACACCTACTTCTTGCAGCTTATCGACCTCAATGGTCGTGCGATATCGAGACGCGTGTCGAGCGAGTATGGCTGGATGCCTATCGGCTGGCAGTCAACTATCCCATTCCGAGGCACTTATGATGGTGGCGGTCATTCGATTACAGGTCTGTGGATCAATCGTGAGTATATGGCACCCGTGGCCTTTGTCGGTTTCTCGGATGGTGCGAGTGTTCGCAATCTGTCGCTTAAGGATGCTTCGCTTAAGGGCGATTTGGCCGTTGGTGGCATCGTAGGTGTTGCCACAAGCAGTCAGGGCAAGCGCAAGATTACCTATATCGACAACTGCTCGGTGAGCGATAGCCGCATTGCAGGTGCTGCTGATAGCTATGCTGTTGGTGGTATCTTGGGCATCGTGGACTACGAATCGCAGGCGTTAATACATCGTTGTCGCTCGTTGCGCAATACAATCTCGGCGCATAGTCAGGCAGGAGGCGTTGTCGGTGCAGGTGTACGCACCTCGATGCTCTCGGCCTACAATTGTGAGAATAGCAGTGATGTATCGTCGGAGTATAATTCGTGTGGTGGTATCGTCGGTATGTGCGACTCGTTGATTGCTGGAGGCTGTGTGAATCGCGGATTTATCAATGGAGCATATAAGTTCGTTTCGCCGAACAAGGAGCTTGGTCAGGGTAATGTCGGTTGTGGCGGTATTGCTGGTGGTACGGGTGTATCCTATTTTGTAGGCTGTCTCAATGAGGGAGATGTTCAGGGCCGTTCGGGCGTTGGTGGCATTGTCGGAAGTGCTCGTTTTACGGGTGGTGATAGCGAGGATGAGGGCTACTCCTACAACAATGTAGCTATGGGCTATTGTGCAAACCGTGGAGATGTTCTGGGCGATGAGTTTGTTGGAGGTCTTTGCGGTGAGGCTCAGTATGGTGTCTATGGTGGATATAACGAGGGTAGTGTTACGGCAAATGGTAACTACGCTGGCGGTATTATTGCGACGAGTGCCTTTGCTGCTGTTCACAACTGTGTGAATATGGGAGTGGTTACGGCTGACTCCTATGCAGGTGGCATAGTTGCTCTATCCTCTACTTGCTCTATCGCTATCAATCAAAACTATGGTAATGTTCAGGCACACAACACCCACGCTGCAGGTATTATCGCCTTTGCAGGCAATCGTGCTACATTGAACTACTGCACGAACTATGGCGATATCATACACACTGCGGCCATTGGCGGTGGCTCGACACGCCTTCTAGCGCCTTCGGATTACTTCGGAGGTGTCTTTTCGCAGATGGGTAACCCCAATGAGATGACACCTATGGAGATTGCCTCTATTGTCTATGCTGCGAGCGAAGCGGCATTTAGTTTGGTCTGCATACCTATCGGTATTGCAGGTGGAGTAGCTAAGGGAACGTGGGCAACAATATCTACTGCCTCGGCAGCTGTGGGCCTTATCACAGCATTTTTAGATGGTGCGATATGTGTCGCAAATGGTATCACCGAGATGGTAGGTTGGATTAATTTCGAAGAGGATTTCTATGCGATGCAGGAGGAGGTGCTTAACCAGTGCGGCAATGTGGAAAATATGCTTTCGCTATCGCGTAAGTCGTACAATACGCCTATCCCCAGCAACTTCGAGTCGAAGATTGCCAATGAGGAGCTTTTGGCAAACCTCGAAGCTCTTGTGCGAGATCTTAGAGATCCTAACCGACTATCTACCTATAACTACAATATCAACGATCAGCAGTATGAGTTGAATGAGACTATGATTAAGCAGGCGCAGGCTAAAGATATTACCCATACTGTACTTTCGGGACTTTTTGTTACGGCCTCGGTAATTGGAGGTATTGCTTCGATTGTTATGACGGGTGGCGGAGCAGCACCTGTTATTGCGGGAATATTCGCAAGCATAAGTACAATCTTAGGTAGTGCAAATTCAATTTGGGAGACCTGCACAACCTACGAGCAGAACTGTGTCGAGGTGTCGCAGTGTGGCAACTACGGAAATGTCCGCACCATGGCAGGTAGCACCAAGGTGGGCGGTATTGCAGGTGTTGCCGAGGAAAATATCATCATTCAGGATTGTTTCAATGCTGGTAGCGGTAGTTCGGGTGGACATATCGTCGGTGAGATGAAGCATAAGTCGAAGCTTAAGCGTTGTCTATCTATTGCCGATGCGAAGGATTGGGATGGTGGTATGTATAGCTCTGCAGACAATAACGCAGATATCGAGGGCCTCTATTTCCACAACGCATTGGGTAACCACTCGATGCCCAATGCTGTAGGTTTGAGTACCGAGCAGATTGGCGATAAGTCGAGCTATGAGGGTTGGAATATCGACTCGAATGGTGGTATGTGGGAGATTGTCGAGGGCGTTGCGGGTAGCTATCCTATCATCAATATCTCGCAGTTTCAATAGATTGTTGCAGAATTAAAAGTGAATAATAAATTGGGTATATTTAGCTATGAAAAAGCATATTAAATTTTTGGTTGTTGCTTTTGTTGCTGTGCTCTCGTTGCAGGCTTGCGAGAGTTTTGACGAGCCTGGCCTGTTGCCGCAGCAACCAACGGTCGAGGATGTAGGGGGTAGTGCCTACTACTCGACATTCTATCTCCCTAAATTGTGGGTGTTGGCCGAGTCTGTTGCCGATGGCGATATCTTCGATATAAAGCTGGAGCTCTTGCCTTTGGCCAAACGCCTGAAGCCCTACGTCTACGATGCTACGCTCACGGTTGGCAGTAGCTATGCGATACGCTTTTTTATCGATTCGGAGACTAACGAGGATCTCCCTTCGGGCAGCTATCTGCTTAAGGCCTACTCGTCAGAGGGGCTGCTCTACGATTCGGAGTTTGTGCTCACTATCGAAGATCGCTGTGTCAAACATTCGGAGATTGTGCCTAACTATGCTGAAGAGATAGAATATGGTGATGGTACGGCCGAGAACCCCTATCTGATTAGCAGTGGAGATGTTTTCGAGGCTGTATGCAAGGTTCTTGATAAGGATAAGTCCCACGGTGCTGGCAAGCACTTCCTTCAGACGCAGAATATAGAGATATCGTCGAACAACAGTTCGAGTTCGGGTGTAGTAGAGGAGGGTTGGTTTAATGTCGATTTTGCTGGTGTATACGACGGTGGTAACTTCACGGTTACGGGTTTTTCATTCAATGGAGCACGCGATGAGGTTGCCGAAAATATAGGACTCTTCCGCACTCTGCGTAATGGTGCTGTTGTTAAGAATCTGCGCCTCAGTTGTACGGGTATCAGTGGCGTTGCCAAGAATGCTGGTATACTGGCTGGAACAGTGGCCGAAGGGGCGATTGTCGAGATTAGTGACTGTACGTTGAGCGGTACGATCTCCAACTCGGGAAACTCTATAGGTGGACTTATCGGCTATGTATACGGTGCTGATGTTAAGATGAATAACATCAATATCGGTGTGAATATACTGTGTGAATCTAACGACGTCTCGGATACCACTACGGGCTATCGTGTCGGTGGTCTTGTCGGCTTTGCCGTAGATAGTAGCCTTGATATTTCGAATGTGGAGGTATACCTCAATAGTATGAAAATTTATGGTGGTTGGTGTGTTGGTGGTCTTATTGGTGAGTCGCGCGATAGTGCAATAGATGTTGTCGGTGCAGATTTAGAGATTCCGACCACGAAGGATCTGGGTGCTACGGTAAGGGGGCGTCAGTATGTAGGTGGTGCTATTGGCTATCTGGATATGAATGGCGATGAGGTATATTTCGATAACAACTCTTACGTCTATGCTATCTCTGGCGATAATTATGTTGGAGGTTTGATTGGACGCACATATAGCAAATGCCCAGAGCAGCACGTAACAATGAAGGATGTCTACATATCGAGCGAAGTCGAGGGCGTCAATAGTGTTGGAGGCTTCATTGGCTATGCATCTAATGCCGAGTACCACTCTACCTACCTGACATTCACGGGTAGATGTTGTTTCGGCCCTATTAGTTCGAATGTGACAAGCATTAAGGGTCAGAGCAATGTCGGAGGTCTTGTAGGTGCTACATACAAAGATGTGAGATGTCTGTTCGAAACGGCTGATGAGGTTATGGTTGCCTCTGATATTACCGCCTCGGTAGAGAATGCGGGTGGTGTAATAGGTTATGCCGAGAATGTAAGGTTTAATCTCTATAACTATACTCCGAGTCCTAATTCCAAGATCTATGCTCCCAAGTGTGCAGGTGGCGTTATTGGTTATATGAATGGCGGTACATTGTCGGGCTCTACTTCGCAATGGGACTTCGATAGTGCAGGCTGTGAGAAGGTGCCAGCCTTCAGCGAGCTGAATGCTCCTGTTGTCGAGGTAAAGATTCAAGTTGAAGATGCATCGTCGCAATATATTGGAGGTGTTGTCGGTAGGGTTGGTGCTAACACTACGGTACGCGATTTTGTTACCAGCTCGGAGATTACGGGTGGTAAGTATGTCGGAGGTATAGTTGGCGGTGCCGTTGGTAATAATATACTCCTTGAGGGTCTCTATCCGTCAGGTATGGTGAAGGGTCTTGATATCGAAATTGGCGGTATTGCAGGACGTATTGAGGGAGGTGTAACTATAAAGAACTCAATTAATTATGCAAGGTTGGAGAATAACGACTCGGCTGCCGAGATAGGTGGTGTTGTTGGTTATGCCAAGTATAATGGCGATAAAGGAGGTATGCCCCACGTATACTACTCGGTCAATGTGGCTCCGATTAAGGCTTGCGAAGCGGCGGGAGGCGTTGTCGGTATTCTATATGTTGGTCTGGAGGAGTACAACAGTATACTCCCCATTGAGAGGTGCGCCAATTTCGGCAAAATTACAGGCTTCGGGAATTCATCCTACGGTGGCTATACCGGCTTCGGTGGTATCCTTGGCAATAGCTATAATACGCAGGGGGTGCGCATTGCTCACTGTGCCAACTTCGGAGATCTTGAGGTTAATTGTTCGTCGCACGGTGTTGGTGGTATCGTAGGCGCAATAGGTAATGATCCCAAGGGTGTGCAATTCCAGGAGGAGAAGAACTATCACGTACACTCGTGTGCCAACTACGGCAATATCACGGGTAGCAGTGGTGGCTTTCATTGTGGTGGCTTGGTAGGCTATATGGAGGAGGGCGATATGGAGTCTGGTAACCACGCCTGTTTCGAGGGTTGCTACAATTGGGGTGATATCGATGTTGCTGTCGATGACGACCACGGTTTGGGAGGCCTTGCTGGCTATATGGATAGTTATGCCGAGTTGTGGTGGAATATCAACTTTAAGGAGCCTTCGGGCCATAACAGTTCGGAGAATACGGGCCATATCTGGGGCAAAAAGAAGGGTGAATATACCACCGAACATAACTACAATGTATATGACACTGCGGCAATGGCAAATGCTGACAACTTTGCTGATTTGAAAATCAATGCTACAGACTCTTATTGGGTTATGTCGGCAGGCGATCCGCATCCTCGAATTAAGGATTGTCCCTTCCAGAATGCAACATATATTCCCGATAGTAAATAGATGACATATTAAGTCAACACGAGGCTGGCTACTTTCGCTATGCGTTTGTAGTCAGCCTCTTTTGTGTTATTATATTTTCGCACAATTAGATGGTATAGGCTTGCCTTGAAAAATATTAATATTTTTCCTCCGACGAGATATATTTTCTCATAAATTCTGAGTATCTTTGCACGATTAGTATGTATACAACTATGAGTGTAGCGAAACGAAAGATAGAGTTGCTCTCGCCAGCACGCGATTATGCCACAGCTATTGCCGCCATCGAGTGCGGTGCCGATGCTGTCTATATCGGTGCTGGTAACTTCGGTGCGCGCCGCGCTGCGGCCAACTCGACCGAGGAGATAGCACGTGTGGTGGACTATGCCCACCTCTTTGGCGTAAAGGTCTTTGTGACCCTAAATACAATACTCTACGAGAGCGAACTGCGCGATGCCGAGCGTCTGGCACGCGAGCTTATTGCCGTAGGTGTCGATGCACTCATCGTGCAGGATATGGCCTACTGCGAGATGAACCTGCCCGTTGCGCTGCACGCCTCGACGCAGATGTGCAATATGGATGCGCGCGGTGTCGCCTTCCTCGAGGATTGTGGCTTCGAGCGCGTGGTGTTGGAGCGCGCCTTGTCGCTCGACGAGATTCGCAACATATGCTCCGAGACCAATGTCGAGATAGAGTGCTTCGTGCACGGCGCTATATGTGTGGGCCACAGTGGTCGCTGCTACCTCTCGCGTACGCAGTCATCGCGCTCGGGAAATAGGGGCGAGTGTTCGCAGCCCTGCCGCCTTACTTACGACCTCGTGACCGAGTCAGGCGAGAAGCTTATCGAGGGCAAGCACCTCCTTTCGGTCAAGGATTTCGATCTCTCGGAGCGCATCGGCGATATGATCGATGCGGGCGTTATGTCGTTTAAGATCGAGGGACGTTTGAAGGATGTGGGCTATGTGAAGAATGTGGTGAGCTACTATCGCCGCAAGATCGACGAGGCGTTGCTTAAGCGCACCGACTGTGTGCGTGCATCGTCTGGTCGCTCGGAGGTGGAGTTTACACCCGACCCGAAGAAGAGTTTTACGCGCGATGGTGGCGAGTATATGCTCTCGGGCAAGCGCGCTGGTGTTGCCTCGTTCAACACGCCTAAGGCCGTTGGCGAATACATAGGCTCGGTGAAGAGCGTCGCAGGCAAGGGTTTCCGCATCGCCACACAGCAGCTGCTCGTTGCAGGCGATGGCCTATGCTTTGTTGCCAATGATAGCTTTATAGGCACGAATATCAATCGTGTCGAGGGCGATAGGGTAGAGCCCAACCGTATGGATGGCATCCGCGAGGGTATGGAGGTATACCGCAACTACGATATCCGCTTCACACAGGCGCTGGAGCGTGGCCGCATACGTCGCGCCATCGATACGCGCTGCCGCGTGGAGCTTTGTTCAGATGGCATCGTTGCGTGCTATACAGATAGCGACGGCTATAGTGTCGAGGTGCGCCGCGATATGGCGCTCGAGGCCTCGAAGAGTGCCGAGAAGATGCGCTCGGTGGCTGTCGAGCAGATGGCCAAGAGTGGCGACAGCATATTCCGTGTCGAGGTTGTCGAGGTTTTAGATAATGGTCTTTTTGCTACGGCCAAGGCTCTTGCCGAGGTGCGCCGCGAGGCGTTGTCGAAGCTCGCAGCTCTGCGCTTCGATGCATCGCATAGTGTGGCGCAGCACAAGCGTTGTGACCTCTGCACGCCATATCCCGAGAAGCGACTCACGCCACAGCACAACGTCGTGAACTCGCTCTCGCGTCGTTTCTACGAGCGTCACGGTGTGGAGCATATTGAGGAGGGCCTCGACCTGCGCGGCTCGATGACCGGCGAGAGGGTTATGGAGTCGAGCTACTGCATACGCCGCGAGATTGGCGAGTGCCTCAAAAAGGGCTCGAAGCTCCGCGATGAGCTATACCTCGAGCACGGCCGTCACCGCTACCGCCTCGCATTCGACTGTGCAAAGTGTCGTATGTCGCTCATTGATTGTACCGAAAACGAAATATTTAGATAGAGATGATAAAGCAACTAACACCCGATATTCGTGATTACGAACTCCTCGACACTGGCTCTGGCGAGAAGCTCGAGCGTTTTGGTCGCTATGTAGTGCGCCGTCCCGAGCCACAGGCCATCTGGCGAAAGAGTCTGGACGATAGAGAGTGGCTGCGTGCCGATGCTTCGTTTCTGCGCGATTCGAAGAGCGAGGAGAGGGGCGAGTGGAAGCTCCGTCCCGAGATGCCTTCGCGCTGGTCGGTGGAGTATCGCTACAAGGCTATGCAGCTGCGTATGCGCTTGGCGCTCACCTCGTTCAAGCACGTGGGCATATTTCCCGAGCAGGCTGCCAACTGGAATTTTATCTACGACAGCATCTCGGAGCTTCGTGAGCGTGGTATCGAGCGCCCCAAGGTCTTGAATCTCTTTGCCTATACGGGCGGAGCAACGCTTGCGGCGTGTGCCGCAGGTGCCGACACCACACACGTCGATTCGGTGAAGCAGGTTGTGACGTGGGCACGCGAGAATATGGAGCAGTCGGGATTGGACGGTGTGCGCTGGATTGTCGAAGATGCTACAAAATTTGTGGAGCGTGAGGTGCGTCGCGGTAACAAGTACCACGGCATTATCCTCGACCCACCAGCCTATGGCCGAGGTGCCAATGGTGAGAAGTGGGTGTTGGAGGATGACATCTGCCATATGTTAGAGTGCTGTGCGAAGTTGCTTGCCGACAAGGATGCATTCCTTGTCTTCAACCTCTACTCTATGGGTCTCTCGTCGATGCTTGCACGCACAGCAGTGCACCAGGCTTTTGGTGTTCCGAAGGCGGAGCAGATGGGCGAGTTGTACTTCAGCGACCGTAGTAAGAAGGAGATACCCTTCGGCACCTACTACCGCTTTACACGATAGAGCAACGGAGCTATGCGTGGGTTGTGGGATATATTTTGGTCGTTTCTCAAGATTGGTGCGTTCACCTTTGGCGGTGGATACGCTATGATTCCGCTCATCGGCCACGAGGTTATCGACAAGCGCGGATGGATTGCCAATGACGACTTCAACGACCTGCTCACTCTTGCACAATCAGCCCCAGGGCCTATCGCGCTCAATACGGCGGTCTTTGTGGGCTATAAGAGGCAGGGCTTTGCTGGCGCGCTGGCTGCAGTGCTGGGCGTTCTTGTCCCCTCGTTTGTGATAATCCTGGCGGTGGCTATCTTCTTCCGCGATATGAGGCAGAATGCCTTTGTCGATGCCGCATTCCGAGGTATGCGCCCTGCGGTTGTAGCGCTTATCATCGCGCCGATTATCGGCCTCGCGCGTGGTATGCGTGCTGTAGGTATTGCTGTTGCGGCAGTTGTTGCGGTTGTAGTGTGGTACTTCGCTATTTCGCCCATATGGTTTCTCGTTGGTGGCGCTGTGGTCGGAGTGTTGTATGCGGCATATTGCGGAAAGGAGGCAGGGCGATGATTACGACACTTCTGCAACTCCTGTTTAGCTACCTCAAGATAGGCTTCTTCGGCTTTGGTGGTGGCTATGCGATGCTCTCGCTGATACACAGCGAGGTGGTGGTACGCAACGGGTGGCTCACGAATGGCGAGTTCTCCGACATTGTGGCTATCTCGCAGATGACCCCGGGCCCTATCGCCCTCAACTCGGCAACCTATATCGGCTACGAGGTGGCTGGCATCCTCGGCTCGGTAGTGGCTACTGTGGCTGTGTCGCTGCCCTCGCTTACGCTTATGTTGCTTCTCACGCGTTTCTTTCTGCGTCTGCACGACAATCGTTATGTGCAGGGTGTGGTGCGCGGTATGCGCCCCGTGGTTGTTGGTATGATTGCCTCGGCGGCACTGCTGCTCATCTTCCCATACTCGGATGAGGGTCGCAGCTTTACGGATGTGTGGAGCTGGGTGATTTTCGCCCTTACGTTCGTCGGCTCGTCGCGCAAGCTCAACCCCATAGGACTCATTGTAGCTTCGGGCGTTGCCGGCATAGTGATATACGGACTCTTTTAAGGGTCAAAGAATTTGAAAGTGATGACAGAAGATATACTCAAAGGACTTAATGATGTGCAGCGCGAAGCTGTGGTCAACTACGATGGCCCCTCGCTCATCATTGCTGGTGCAGGCTCGGGCAAGACGCGTGTGCTCACAACACGTATCGCCTATATGCTCTCGCAGGGCGTAGCTCCGCAGTCTATCCTTGCGCTTACGTTTACCAACAAGGCGGCACGCGAGATGCGCGAACGTATCGAGCATCTGGTGGGCCCCAAGGCGCGCTACATACGTATGGGTACGTTCCACTCGGTATTTGCACGACTGCTCAGGGAGAATGCCGAGAAGATAGGCTTTCCGCAGAGCTATACGATATACGAGTCGAACGATGCCAAGAACCTCATAAAGTCGATTATCAAGGATATGAACCTCTCGGAGGAGAGGTATAAGCCGCAGGCTATCGCTGCGCGTATCTCGATGGCGAAGAACTGTCTGATTACGCCCGGTGCATATATCGCCAATGCTGTGCTTGCGGGGGAGGATCGCGAGCTTAAGATTCCCGAGACGGGCAACATATATGCCGAGTACTGCCGCCGCTGTAAGCTCAACGGTGCTATGGACTTCGATGACCTGCTCTTGCAGACCAACATCCTGCTGCGCGACGTGCCCGAGGTGCTGGCACAGTATCAGGAGCAGTTCCGCTATCTGCTTGTCGATGAGTATCAGGATACGAATATGGCGCAGTATATCATCGTGCGCCGTCTGGCGTTGCTCCACTCCAACGTATGCGTTGTGGGTGACGATGCGCAGAGTATCTACGCCTTCCGTGGTGCGAAGATCGAGAATATCCTCTCGTTCCAGAGGGACTATCCTGCGACCAAGGTCTATAAGCTCGAGCAGAACTACCGCTCGACACAGACCATCGTTGAGGCTGCCAACTCGCTCATCAAGCACAACTCGCGCCGTCTGGAGAAGAAGTGCTTCTCGGCTGCCGAGATGGGCAACAAGATACGCCTTGTGCGAGTTATGGAGGACAACTACGAGGCTGTCGAGGTGGCTATGGACATCAAGGATAAGCACCGAGATGGCGCTGCGTGGCGCGACTTTGCTATCTTGTACCGCACTAACAAGCAACACGGTCTCTTCGAGTCGGCACTCGCACGACGTGGCATCCCCTACCGCGTATACAAGGGTATGTCGCTATTGGAGCATAAGGATATCCGCAACTTCCTGGCATACATTGCCCTCATCATAAACCCCAACGACAACGAGTCGTTCAAGCGTATTGTCAACTATCCGGCACGCGGTATCGGCGATACGACCGTAGCGCGTATCGAGCAGCTCGCCGCAGAGCAGCAAATATCTATGTGGCACGCTATTGCGCAGCTCTGCAACAATGCCGAGCTCAACAACGTCGAGCGTGTTGTAGTGCGCAAGGTTACCGATTTCGTGAAACTCATCTCGGAGCTTGCAGCAATGCGTATGCAGATGGGCGTTTGCGATTTCGCCAAGGAGGTTATCACACGCTCGGGTATTATGCACCTTCTCGAGACCGAGAAGCGCCCCGAGACCGACACCACGAAGGACTACCTCGACCAGCTTCTCTCGATGATGAGTTCCTACGAGGATGAGTGCCACCGCGATATGGACGACGGCCTTCGTGAGGTGGGCGACGAGCCAACCATCGACGAGTGGATGCAGAACATTATGCTCCAGACCGACCAGGATAGCGAGGATGATGGCGACCGTGTTACGCTGATGACCGTACACTCGGCCAAGGGCCTTGAGTACGACTATGTATATATAGTAGGTATGGAGGAGGGACTATTCCCCTCGAAGCGCAGTGCCGAGTCGCTTGCCGATCTGGAGGAGGAGCGCCGACTTATGTATGTGGCCCTCACGCGTGCCAAGAGGGAGGCTATGCTCTCGTTTGCCGAGCTTCGCCGCGTATGGGGTAAGACCGAGAATACACTGCCCAGCCGCTTCTTGCGCGAAATCGAGGCCGAGTATCTCGACCCTAACTTCCGCCTTGAGGAGCTTAATGGCCGTAGCCGTTTTATGAGCGCAGGCATCGAAGATGATGACGATGACGACTATACGAGCTACGACCCACGTCGCAGCCGCTCTATGGAGGGCCGCGCTGCGGTACAGCGCCCCTATGGTCAGGGTACGCAGCGCAGCTACGCACAGCCACAGCAGCGCGGCACGTTTGAGCGCAGAGCGCAGAGCGCTCCATCGCCACGCCCTGCGACACACGTGGCACCACGCCCCGAACTTGTCACTACGCCACCACCCGTTGACCCACGCCGTGCAGGTATGCGCTCGGTGGGTGTGCGCCAAAGCGAGACGGATGCTGCCGTGCAGACAAATGTCGCTGTGGGCGCCTGTCCCTATGCTGTAGGCGACAGGGTGGAGCACCCCAAGTTTGGTAAGGGCGTAGTCGAGCGTATCGAGATGCTCGCTACCGACCACAAGATTGTTGTGGCCTTCACCAACTATGGCTCGAAGACGCTGCTTGCCAACTTTGCAAAACTTACAAAACTATAGCGCTATGTGTAATGAGGTGATGCTTTCGGTGGTTATGACCACCTACAACCACGCCCGATACCTTGCCGAGGCTATCGAGAGCGTGCTTATGCAGCGCACCTCGTTCGGTGTGGAGTTAGTCATTGGCGAGGATCGCAGTACGGACAATACACGCGCTATCGCCAAGGAGTATGTGGAGCGCTACCCCGAGCGCATACGCCTCATCACCTCGGCCGAGAATGTCGGTATGAGAGCCAACTATCGCCGTACGATCGAGGCTGCGCGTGGCCGATATATCGCCTTGCTCGATGGCGATGACTACTTCACTGACCCCGACAAGCTGCAACACCAGGTCGAGATGCTTGAGCGTGACCCATCTCTGGGTATGTGCTACACGCGCTCGGAGCGTATCGATGAGCGCGGTGTTGTGCGCATCTACCCCGAGGGTGCCTGTACGACCGATTTCGAGTCGATGCTCAGGCGTAACCCTGCCGAGAATGCTACGGTTGTGGCGCGCCGCGAGCTTGTTATGCGCTACTATGCGGAGGTGCGCCCAGAGCATAGGCCCGAGTGGCTTACCGACGATTTGCCTATGTGGCTGTGGTTTGGTGCTAACAGCCGCGTGGGAGCAATAGAGCGCACTACGGCCGTACACCGCGTGTTGAGCTACAGCGTGAGCCATAGCCCCGACTACCGACGCAAACTGCGCTTCTGTGCCTCGCTATACGACATAGCGTTGTGGTACGACGAGCGCTACAACAACAGCCGTCTGCGCTACGCGCTATGGCGTGCGCGAGAGAACGAGGCTTTGTGGCTTCTGAGCTACAACGGCAGCGTGAGCGAGTATGTGACGCGCTGGAGGGAGGGACTCCGATGCGAGCCTCGACTGGTGAGCAACCTTGCCGCCTATGTGCTCTTTGCCAAGAAGATAGCGTGGCGTATGTGGCAGAAACCTAAACGATAAACTTTTTATACAGATATGACAACCAAAGAGCGATACCGTCGCGTTGTGGAGTACTTCTCGGAGCATATGCCTTCGGCCGAGAGCGAACTCAACTTCAGCAACCCCTTCGAGTTGCTCGTAGCTGTCGTTCTCTCGGCGCAGTGCACCGACAAGCGCGTCAATATGACAACTCCCGAGCTCTTCAAGCGTTACCCTACGGCCGAAGCTATGGCCGAGGCTACGCCCGAGCAGATATACGAATATATCAAGAGCATATCCTATCCCAACAACAAGGCCAAGCACCTTGCTGCCCTCTCGCGTGGTATCGTCGAGCGCTTTGGTGGCGAGTTGCCCACCGACCTCGATGCGTTGCAGACCTTGCCAGGCGTTGGTCGCAAGACTGCAAATGTTGTAGGTGCAGTGCTCTGGGGCAGGGAGGTTATGCCTGTCGACACGCACGTCTTTCGTGTCGCTGCGCGCATCGGCTTGAGTCGCAATGCTCGCACGCCGTTGGCTACGGAGAAGCAGCTCGAGGCAGGTTTTCCAAGTGAGCTGCTGCCTATCGCCCACCACTGGCTCATACTCCACGGTCGCTATACCTGTACGGCACGTGCACCCAAGTGCTCGGCGTGTGGCATAGCCGACATATGTCGCCACTACGCAACACTTGTCAGGGAGACAAAGAAAAGCGAAACAAAATGATAGCTCTATGATACACAAACTTATAACCCTACCATCGGCGCTGCTCTATGTACTCTGTATGCTTGTTGCCTGCTCTACGCCGTCGTACCCCTCGGGTATCGACCGCCCGGCGACAATCACAGAGCTCGACCGCGAGGTTATAGCCTATATCGACAAGCGCCTCGAGGAGGAGTACTACTGGCTCGACGAGGTGCAGCAGCGCGGTGGCTCGTTCAACCGCAATCAGACGTGGGACAGATATCTTAGTTCGGCGCTCAATATGCTCACCACCAATGGCGATGATGGCTATATCAACAACCAGGGTAAGCGTGTACTCTACTCCTATATCCGCAACATTGGCGACGAGTCGCGTGCCAGTGCCCACACCTCGGGCTTCGGCATCGACCTCCACTTCACGATAGTTACTGTGGGTGAGGGTCTCTACGGCTTTGTTGTCAACAACATATATGACGACTCGCCAGCAGCGCGTGCTGCGGTTAGCCGTGGCGATATTATTGTCGAGATCAACGGTCAGGATATCACGCAGAACAACTATCAGACGCTCTTCAACTCGATATATCTCAACACCGCCTCATCGCTCGACCTGGTGCTCTTCCGCCAGAATGCTCCGAGCGAGCAGGAGCGCAGCTATACGGCCAAGCTACAGCGCGGCAGCTATAGCGCCAATCCGATATCCTACTGCGCGATTCTCGATATCGAGGGTGTAGAGCAGCGCATCGGATACCTTGTCTACACATCGTTCGAGAGTAGCTACAACGCGGAGCTTGAGGCCGCCCTCGCAGCTCTCAAGGCCGAGGGTGTCGAGGAACTTATCCTCGACCTGCGCTGCAACAGCGGAGGCTCGGTTTCAAGTGCTGTGCTGCTTTGCTCTGCAATATGGGGTAATGCCCACGAGGGAGAGCTTCTCTTCGAGCTTCGCCGCAACCCCAAAAACCTCTCGTCGAACACCACTTCGCAGTGCCTTGCCGAGACTACCGATGCTTCGCTCGAACTCGACCGCCTCACGGTCATCGCCTCGAACTATAGTGCCTCGGCATCCGAGATGGTCATCACGGGTCTGCGTGGCGTAGGTGTGCCGGTGACGCTCATCGGCCGCAGCACCGAGGGCAAGAACTGCGGTATGGATGTCACACGCCGCTCGATAGGTTCGCTATATCTGGAGTATGCGCCCATCACCTTTATGTGCTACAATGCCGAGGGCTTCGGTGACTATGGCGAGGGTATAGCTCCCGATGTCGACCTTACGGCCCAGAATGCCTTTGGTGTGAGCGACGAGTTCTACCCACTGCCACGTTGTGCGTGGGGCGATATCTCGCACGACATAGGCCTCGCGGTGGCTGTTGCCTCGATTACGGGCAAGAGCATCACGCAGGCCGAGACATCGCGTGCTTGCGGAGGCGATGTTGTCGAGCTTACAGATATGGCTATGCCACGTCCGCTTGTCGGCGCACGACTCTATAGCGAGGATGAGTAATTACAAAACGTCTAAACAATAAAACATTATGAGTGCTCTATTAACATTTTTGGCTATCGCGTTTGCTGTGTCGGCTGTCGGTTGGCTCTATTTCATCTATTTCTTCAGCATTGGCTACGGTCTCTCGATTTCGGCTCTGGCAGTAGCTACGGCTCTTAGCTTCGCCGATGTTATGACTCTGCCTGTGGCTATCATCTGCGTGATGCTCTTCATCTATGGTATCCGTCTTGCTGGCTATCTGTTGTTGCGTGAGCGTCGTTCGCCTTCATACAAGAAGATTTTGTATCAGCCCGAGAATACGGTGCGCAAGCCGCTCTTCGCGATGTTTATGATATGGATTTCGTGTGCTCTGCTCTATGTGGGTCAGATGAGTCCTGCGGCCTTCTATCTCGACCACATTGCTGCAGGCGATGCTGTATGCCCATTCTGCGCGTGGGTTGCTGCTGTGGTCGTTACGGCTGGTATCCTCATCGAGATTGTTGCCGATGCACAGAAGAGTGCAGCAAAGCGCAAGGATGCATCGCGCTACGTATCTACGGGCCTATATCGTATCGTTCGCTGCCCCAACTACTTCGGCGAGGTGCTTATGTGGACAGGTAGCTATATCCTCTGCTTCGGTGCGCGCTGCACTGTTGGCGAGTGGGTTATCGCAACGCTCGGCTATATCGGCATCGTATATGTAATGTTCAGCGGTGCGCGTCGATTGGAACTTCGCCAGAACGAGGTATATGGCCACGACGAGGCATTCAAGGCCTATATCGCCAAGACTCCGCTCATTCTCCCATTTATTCCGATTTATAGTGTCGCGAAGCATAAGTGGCTGAAGGGATAATTATATATAATTTTTATTAACTTTGCATACAATAAAGACTCAATAATATGAACAACGTATTGAAATTTTATAAGGATTTCCCAAAAGCGGGTATCAACTTCGTAGATATTATGCCCTTCTTGCAGAATAAGGAGGTATTCAACCGTTTGATGGCTGCCGTAGGCGAGGCTTGCACAACAGCCAATATCGTAGCTCCCGAGGCGCGCGGTTTCCTCTTTGCTGCTCCATTGCTCTGTACTGCGGACAAGGTGAAGAACATCGTCTCGGTGCGCAAGAGCGGCAAGCTCCCATTTGCCGAGGGCGACCTTAAGGAGGTGCTCATCGAGAAGGAGTATGGCCACGATAAGCTCTACTACCGCCTCAGCGATATCGCTGCAGGCGAGCTTGTAGGCGATGTGTTCGAACTCACCATTCTCGACGATGTCTTGGCTACGGGAGGTACAGCCGAGGGTCTTGCCGAGTCGCTCAACGCGCTGCGCATTGTTCGCGATGGCAAGGAGTATGGCGTGAAGGTTAAGGAGTTTGTCTTCATCGTTGAGATTGAGGAGCTTGGTGGCGCAGAGCGTCTTCGCCATATTGCTCCAGTACGCTCAATCTGCAAAATATAAGAGGTCTCGCCGAGAGGCTTAAAGCCAAACTATGGGTGCTATGTCAGAGGTGTTGTCACGCGATGTTAAGTTTGTCGGTGGCGTAGGAGAGGCGCGTGCGCGTCTGCTTCTGCGCGAGGTCGGCGTGCGCACTGTGGGCGACCTTCTGATGCGCTTCCCCTACCGCTATATCGACCGCACACGTGTGCTGCGCATCGACGAGGTCGACGAGTCGATGGAGAGCAACTACGTGCAGCTGCGTTGTCGCTTTGTGGGTAAGTCCTATACGGGTGAGGGTGCCAAGCGCCGCTTTACTGTCGAGGTCAACGACATCTCGGGAAGTGCCGAGTTGTTGTGGTTTCACGGCATCAAGTGGATAGAGAAGCGCGTCGAGATAGGGCGCGAGTATATGATATTTGGCCGTCCGTCGCTCTTCCGAGGGCGTATGAGTATGGTACACCCCGAGATCGAGCCTGTCGAGCAGGCGTTGTCGCGCAAGAGCGAGAGCGGCTTCCAGGGCATATACTCCTCTACCGAGAAGCTCTCGCAGGCCATAGGCACCAAGAGTATGCACACCATAGTGCACAATGCGTGGCAACTTGTGGCTGCCGACCCAAAGGCATTTGCCGACCCACTGCCCGAGGATATGCGTAAGCGCAATGGTCTGATATCATTGCGCGAGGCGATATACAACATTCACTTTCCGCAGTCTGCCGATAAGCTCCGAGCTGCGCAGTATCGTCTCAAGTACGACGAGCTGCTCGGTGTCCAGCTCACCATCCAGGCACGACGTACGGCGCGCCACCATCGTGCCAACGGCTTTCTCTTTCCGCGCGTAGGCCATCTCTTCAATACCTTCTACCGCGAGAAGCTTCCCTTTGCACTTACGGGTGCGCAGCAGAGGGTTATCAAGGAGATACGCTCCGATATGATATCGGGCCGACAGATGAATCGTCTGCTTCAGGGTGATGTCGGCAGCGGCAAGACTATGGTTGCCTTTATGTCTATGCTCCTTGCTGTAGACAACGGCTTCCAGGCCTGCATTATGGCGCCCACCGAGATTCTCGCACGTCAGCACTACGCCTCGATGTGTCGCTTTGCCGAGGGCCTCGACATACGCATAGCCATACTCACAGGCTCGTCGAAGACCAAGGAGCGACGTGCTGCGCTGGAGGGCTCGCTCTCGGGCGAGGTAGACATTCTCATCGGCACACACGCCCTCATCGAAGATGGTGTGCAGTTTGCCAATTTAGGCTATGTCGTCATCGACGAGCAGCACCGTTTCGGTGTCGAGCAGCGCGCAAAGCTCTGGACCAAGAATGCCCAGCCACCCCATATCCTCGTGATGACAGCAACGCCCATACCACGCACACTGGCAATGACGCTCTATGGCGACCTGGAGGTGTCGGTCATCGACGAGCTCCCTCCTGGCCGCCAGCCGATACGCACCTATCGCTATACCGACTCGGCACGCCTGAAGATGTTCGGCTTCCTGCGTAGCGAGATAGCCAAGGGCAGACAGGTATATGTGGTATATCCGCTTATCAAGGAGTCCGAGGCACTCGACTATAAGGATCTCTACGACGGCTTCGAGTCTATGTCGCGCGACTTTCCGCTGCCACACTACCGCATCGCGGTGTGTCACGGCAAGATGCGCCCAGAGGATAAGGATGCCGCAATGGCGCAGTTCAAGAGCGGAGGTGCCGATATCCTCATTGCCACCTCGGTTATCGAGGTGGGTGTCGACGTGCCCAACGCCACGGTTATGGTCATCGAGTCGGCCGAGCGCTTTGGCCTCTCGCAGCTCCACCAGCTCCGCGGACGTGTAGGTCGTGGTGGCGAGCAGTCCTACTGCATACTTATGTCGGGCGACAAGCTCTCGAAGGAGGGTCGCGCAAGGCTCGATGCTATGTGCGAGACCAACGACGGCTTCCGCCTCTCGGAGCTCGACCTCAAGCTGCGCGGTGCTGGCGACATTCACGGCACGCAGCAGAGTGGCGATGCCTTCGACCTGCGTCTTGCAAACCTCGCTACCGATACCCAGATTATGGAACTCACGCGCAACGAGGCGCTGCGCATCCTCGATGCCGACCCTCAGCTCTCGGCTCCCGAACATAGGTCGTTGCAGGAGTTGCGCGACCGACACCGCCGCCGCGAGCATATCGATTTTTCGGAGATATCGTAGCCGGCATACTATGGTGTTGTGAAAAAACGTTATCTTTGTGCAGAAATATCAGTAACATACTAATTCATATATATGGCACTTATCAGATGTAGCAAATGTGGAAACCTTGCCTCGAGTCGTGCGAAGGCCTGCCCGATATGTGGCGAGCCTATTGCCCAGGAGACGGTGCAGAGCACTCAGGAGGCAGCTCCACAGCCCAAAACATTGAACGATATCATCGCTGAAAAGCAGCGTTTGCATACTCTCAACGACAAGCTCAGCGGCGACACCGCTCCCGAGTCAGTTGCCCAGCCAACGACCGAGGCGACCGAGAGCCCTGCTGCGCCAATTGTCGAGCCCGTATACGAGCCACGCTACACCACCTCGCAGGAGGTGGCTGGCACAGGCTACGACCCACGTATCGAGGATTACGAGGCGGAGCTTCTGTCGCGTGAGCGCTCCATCAAGGGCTTTCGCACAGCGCTTATCGTGCTTCTCATACTCCTCGCCCCTGCGCTCTACTTCAGCGTGACGTGGGGACTCAAGGCCAAGGCTATCGAGGAGGACTACGCCATCGTGGAGTCGGCACGTAAGCTCTTCGAGGAGCAGAATACTATGCTTCAGCACGATGCCGAGGCACTCGTAACCGAGCTCCAGCAGCTCAAGGATAAGAACGACACGATGATGCTCAAGTATCAGGAGGCTGTCGTTATGCTCGAGCAGTTGCAGAAGGAGAAGACCTACAACTACGAGCAGCTCGCACGCTACAAGAAGGAGGTAAACACGTTGCGCGGTGTGATGAAGGGCTACCTTCGCCAGATCGACTCGCTCAACACCATAAACAACTCACTACAGGCGCAGAACGTGGCATACAAGAAGGAGATCAACACCGCGAAGATGCGTGCCGATGTTGCCGAGGAGCGTGCCGATGAGCTTGGCACGAAGGTGCGTATCGGTGCTGTCATCCGTACAAGCGGCATCCGCACCGTTGCGCTCAACGACCGCAACAAGGAGGTTAAGCGCATCAAGCAGGCTTCGCGCTTGAGAGTAGACTTCGAGCTTACAGCTAACGAACTTGCCGAGCCAGGCGAGAAGTCTATCTACATCTGCATCACTGGTCCCGATGGCTACGTGCTCTCGCCAGCCAATATGATTCTCTTCCAGTTTGAGGGCGAGGATATGGCTGCTTCGGCAATGCGTAAGGTCGATTACAACAACGAGTCTGTACCTGTGAGCATCTTCTACGATGGCTCTGCATTTGAGCGCGGTACATACAAGATTGATATCTACATTGACGGTCGTCATAGTGGTTCGCAGGAGACCTACTTCGAGTAATTTCTTGTGATAAGGGGTCATCTGCGGCCTCTCAATCATTGCCCCAAATGGGACGTACATTCAAGTACTACCCATCTGGGGCAATTTCTTTATCGAGGCCACATATGACCCCTTCTGACAAGAAATTGGGGTGTGCAGGTGGGTAGGTGGTGAATTAGGGAAATTAGTGAGATTAAGGAAGTTATGGAAGTTAAGGAACCTGAGAGCCTTCCAAAGGCGCGCAAGCCCTCCTTAAATTCCTTAAATTCCCTAAATTCCCTTAGCCTCCATCCAAAGGCGCGCAAGCCCTCCTTAAATTCCCTAAATTCCCTTAGCCTCCATCCAAAGGCGCGCAAGCCCTCCCTAAATTCCTAAAATCACCAATCTCACTTTCAGACAAGAGCCTATTTCGCTTTTGTGTATGCCCTCTATAAGCCCTTCTTATATAGTCATAAAAATAAAAGATTTGACAAATAAAATATTTGCACTATCTTTGCACTTGAAAACAAAACCAAAACTAATTACGATAACCTATAAAGACTAAAATATTATGGCAACGAAGTTTTTCAAGTGTAACACCTGTGGCAATGTAGTAACCAAGGTTGTAGATTCAAGAGTTCCGATTGTATGCTGTGGCAAGCCTATGGAGGAGCTTCTGCCCAACACCGTAGATGCAGCTACCGAGAAGCACGTGCCTGTAGTTACGTGGCTCGACGACAGCCACATCAAGGTTGAGGTGGGCAGCGTAGCGCACCCTATGACCGAGGAGCATCACATCGCCTTCATCTATGTCGAGACCGAGAATGGCGGCATCCGCGTAGATTTGAAGGATAAGCCCGAGGCTATAATCAGCGTAGGTGGCTCGAAGCCGCTGGCCGTATATGAGTATTGCAACCTCCACGGTTTGTGGAAAGTAGAGTTGTAAGCCTCTATCATAGACCACTAAAATGCGAGGGACTCTCCGTCATATCGGAGGGTCCCTCTTCTTGAATAAATTTTGAAACTTGTCGCTATGCTCCGACTTTTTTTGTATCTTTGTGAAAATTATATGTAACGTTATGAGAACTATTCGACATCTGATTCCGCTTGTCGCATCGCTCCTTCTTGCGCTAGTAGCACGCGCAGCTGCCGATGAGCCTACGAACCTTATAACCCCCGTACCTGGCTATGTGAGCTATGGCGAGGGTATGCTCGATGCCAGTCGGGGCCTGAACCTCTACATCTCGGGCAAGCTCTCGGCCGAGGATATGCGCCGTATCGAGACCGCCGCCAACGAGTGCGGTATAGAGTTGCGCCGAGCAAAACGTATGCCTCGCAAGGAGTTCCTGTGCCTCACACTCGACCCAGGTTGTGCATCGGGTGCCGAGGGCTATAGCCTCACAATCGATTCTCGCGGTGTGGCAATCACAGCGGCTGCACCTGCTGGTCTCTACTACGCATTGCAGAGTCTTGGAGCACTTGTCAGCGACGCTCTTACGCTTCCTGCCTTGAGCATCGAGGATTCGCCACGTTTCGAGTATCGAGGCATCCTTGTGGATATCTCGCGCCACTTCCGCACCAAGGAGTTCCTTATGCGCCAGATCGACGTTATGGCGCGATTGAAGATGAACCGTCTGCACCTCCACCTCACCGATGCTGCTGGCTGGCGTATCGAGGTTGAGGCCTATCCCGAGCTTACAAGCTATGCCGCGTGGCGCAAGCCAGCGACGTGGAAGGAGTGGTGGAATGGCGAGCGTGGTCACGTGTGGGAGGGCACGGAGGGTGCCTATGGCGGATACCTCACCAAGCAGGATGCGCGCGATATCGTAGCCTATGCTGCCGACCGCTACATAACCGTAATCCCCGAGATCGAGATGCCTGGTCACTCCGACGAGGTGCTTGCCACATACCCCGAGCTACGCTGTACGCAGCAGCCCGAGCGTCAGGGCGACCTATGCGTAGGTAAGGAGGCAACATTCGCGATGATGCAGACCATACTCGGCGAGATTATCGAGATATTCCCATCGGAGTATATCCACATTGGCGGTGACGAGGCCTCGAAAGGGTCGTGGACAGAGTGCGACGACTGCCGCCGCCGTATGCGGGAGGAGGGTCTGGAGAGTGTCGATGAGTTGCAGAGCTATATGATACACCGCATCGAGGCGTGGCTCAACGAGCGTGGCCGTCAGATTATCGGCTGGGATGAGATATTGGAGGGCGGCCTCGCGCCCAACGCTACGGTGATGTCGTGGAGAGGTGAGGAGGGTGGCCTTGCAGCCGCTGCCGCAGGACACAATGTAGTGATGTCGCCACACGGATACTGCTACATCGACGCACCACAGGATGCTCCCTACTCGCAACCCGAGAGCATTGGCGGCTACCTCCCCTTGGAGAAGGTCTACTCCTACGACCCTGCGCCCGCGACGATGTCCGAAGATGTGGCACGCTATATCCTTGGTGTTCAGGCCAACCTATGGGCCGAGTTTATCGTCACTGATGAGCACTACGAGCATATGCTCTGGCCACGCGCCATAGCCATCGCCGAGATCGGCTGGAGCAAACCCGAGAACCGCAACTACCAACTCTTCCGCGAGCGCGCCGTAAAGATTGTCGACGCTATGCTTGCCGATGGTTACACGCCCTTCGACCTCAAGAACGAGATAGGCAACCGCCCCGAGTCGAAGCAGCCTATTGACCACCTCGCACGTGGCAAGAAGGTGGAGTATCTACTCCCCTCGCGCTACTATGCACCCAAGTATGCTGCGGCGTGGGACGACACGCTCACCGACGGTCTGCGTGGCACGTGGACCTATGCCGACAATAGATGGCAGGGATTCCTGGGTCGTGGCGGTGTCGATGTAATCATCGATATGGAGGAGGTGACAACCATACGCTCCATCGCTGCCGACTTTATGCAAATCTGTGGTCCGGGTGTCTTTATGCCCTGCTTGGTCGAGATTGCTGTGTCGGAGGATGGCGAGAACTACACCAAGATTGCCGACATCGAACACGAGGTCGTCGTCGACGAACTACCCTCGTTCAAGAGCTTCGGCTGGCAGGGTGAGGTGCGCGCCCGATACATACGCTACAAGGCTCACCGTAGTGCCTATAGCGGCTTCTTGTTCGTCGACGAGATAGTCGTAAATTAGTGCTATCGGAGGCTTCGTGTGAAAAAATGGCGAAAAGGCGTTGCAATTCCGAGGATTATAACTATCTTTGTAGGTAGATTCGTCCGAAACAATAAACTACATCAAATAACAAACTAAAACTTTACAGCAATGTACGGAAAATTTCAGCAGCATCTGCAGAATGAGTTGGCCGAGATTAAGGCGGCTGGCTTGTACAAGACCGAGCGTATTATCGAGTCTCCACAGCGTGCAGAGATCGACGTGGCTAACCGCCCTGTTTTGAACTTCTGCGCTAACAACTACCTCGGCCTCTCGGACAACCAGCGTCTCATCGACGCAGCGAAGAAGGCTATGGACGAGCGTGGCTTCGGTATGTCATCTGTTCGCTTCATCTGCGGTTGCCAGGATATGCACAAGGAGTTGGAGAAGGCTATCGCTGACTACTTTGGCACAGAGGATACTATCCTCTACGCAGCTTGCTTCGACGCTAATGGTGGTGTCTTCGAGCCTTTGTTCACAGCCGAGGATGCGATCATCTCTGACGCGTTGAACCACGCTTCTATCATCGACGGTGTACGCCTCTGCAAGGCACAGCGCTATCGCTATGCTAATGCCGATATGGCAGAGTTGGAGGAGTGCTTGAAGCAGGCACAGGCACAGCGCTTCCGCATCATCGTAACCGACGGTGTATTCTCTATGGACGGTAACGCCGCTCCACTCGACAAGATTTGCGAGCTCGCAGAGAAGTACGACGCTCTCGTAATGGTTGACGAGTGCCACTCAGCAGGTGTATTGGGTAAGACTGGTCGCGGTATCACCGAGCTCTACGATCTTCGTGGCAAGGTAGATATCCTCACAGGTACTCTCGGTAAGGCCTTCGGTGGTGCAGTAGGTGGCTTCACAACAGGTCGCAAGGAGATTATCGATATGCTCCGTCAGCGTTCACGTCCTTACCTCTTCTCTAACTCATTGCCACCAGCAGTAGTTGGTGCATCTATCGAGATGTTCAAGATGTTGGAGGAGAGCGATCAGCTTCACGATCAGCTCGTTGCAAACGTTGAGCACTTCCGCTCAAAGATGGTTGCTGCAGGTTTCGACATTAAGCCTACACAGTCAGCTATCTGCGCAGTTATGCTCTACGATGCAAAGCTTTCACAGGACTTCGCAGCAGAGCTCCAGCAGGAGGGTGTATTCGTAACAGGTTTCTACTATCCAGTAGTTCCAAAGGGTCAGGCACGTATCCGTGTACAGGTATCTGCAGGTCACACTGTAGAGCAGCTTGATCGTTGCGTTGAGGCGTTTGTTAAGGTTGGTAAGAAGCTTAATGTCCTCAAGTAATTTCTTGTGATAAGGCAGATATCTGCCGCACCTCAATCGTTGCCCCAAATGGGAAATACGTCAAGTATGTCCCATCTGGGGCAACTTCTTTATCGGTGCAGCATCTACAGCCTTCTAACAACAAATTTTAATTTTCCGAGATAAGCAGTCATCTGCGACCTCTCAATCATTGGCTCGAATGGAATGTACGCCAAGTACTATCCATCCGAGCCAATCTCTTTATCGAGGCCACAGCTAACTACTTCTATCGAAAAATTAGGGTGTGCAGGCAAGTAGGCAGGTAGTGATTTAGGGAGATTAAGGAATTTAAGGAGATTAGGGAAATTAGTGAGATTAAGGAGCAGAGTGCGTTCTAAATGCGCGCAAGCTCTCTCTAAACTCCCTAAATTCCCTAAATTCCTTATGCTCTATCTAAATGCGCGCAAGCCCTCCCTAAACTCCTTAAATTCCTTAAACTCCCTTAGCCCCCATCCAAGGGCGCGCAAGCCCTCCCTAAACTCCCTAATTTCCCTAAATTCCCTTAGCCCCCATCTCCTTAATCTCCCTTAGCCCCCATATTGTCCTTGCTATTATGCGATAAATTTTATACCTTTGCATAATAACTATCAACTGAGTAACAACGCAAAATAGAGCGATTATGTCGGTAATCAGATTAACCAAAGAGTTCAGCTTCGAGGCGGCACACGCACTCGAGGGTTACGATGGCCGTTGCAGAGAGATTCACGGCCACTCATACCGTCTCTACATAACAATCAAGGGTGAGCCCGAGAGCGATCCCGAATCTCCAAAATATGGTATGGTTATGGATTTCGGCGAGCTCAAGCGCATTGTCAACGAGCAGATTATCGACCGCCTCGACCACTCGTTTATGATGCGTCGTACGCCCGATGCCGAGCAGATAGCTGCCGAGCTTGGCGGCCGCTTCCGTCGCGTGGTGCTCACCGACTATCAGCCTACAACCGAGAATCTGTTGAGCGACTTTGCCGAGCGACTTCTTGGCGCGCTGCCCGACGAGGTCGAGCTATGCAAACTCAAGTTGCACGAGACGGCCACATCGTTTGGCGAGTGGTATGCGTCGGACAATTTCTAATATCGTAACACGCAGGTTATGAGCAATAAACGTCTATTTCTAATCGATGCCTACGCATTGATTTTCAAATACTACTACGCCTTTATGGGTCGCCCTATGCGCAACCGCGATGGTCTCAACACCTCGGTTGTCTTCGGCTTTACGAAGTTCTTGCGCGACATTCTGCGCCGCGAGAAGCCCGACCTTCTGGGTGTAGCCTTCGACCCTTCGGGTGGTTGTTTCCGTCGCCGACTCTTCGAGGAGTACAAGGCCAACCGTCCGCCCACGCCCGAGGATATCAAGCTCTCGGTACCCTATGTGAAGCGTCTCCTGGAGGCGATGTGCATACCCGTTCTCGAGGTCGAGGATTTCGAGGCCGACGACGTCATCGGCACATTGGCAAAGAAGGGTGTAGCGGCTGGTTACGAGGTATTTATGGTGACCCCCGATAAGGACTACGGACAGCTTGTCGACGATAGCTGCAAGATATACAAGCAGAAGGGCGACGATGTCGAGATTGTAGGGCGTGCGGAGATTGAGCAGAAGTATGGCTTCAGCGACCCTGCTTTGGTGTGCGATATGTTGGCATTGTGGGGTGACGCGTCGGACAACATTCCGGGTGTTCCTGGCATCGGTGAGAAGGGTGCGTGCAAGCTGGTAAGGGAGTGGGGCACAGTCGAGGAGATCCTCGCAAATAGTGCCAATATCGGAGGTAAGACAGGCAAGAATATCGCCGAGTGGGGCGAGCGTCTGTTGCTCTCGAAGGAGCTTACGAAGATACGTCTCGATGCGCCTATCGAGCTCGACGAGGAGGAGTTGCGTCTCTCGGAGCCTAACTACACGCTGCTGCGCGGTCTCTATGCCGAGCTCAACTTCTCGTCATTCCTGCGCGACTTGGAGAATGTTGCGCCCATAGCGCCTTTGAGCGATGTGCCTGTGCAGGAGCCACAGATTCAGCTTCAGGAGGTTGCGCGTGCCAAGTCCTCAACGAAGCGCAGCGCAGCTCTCGAGGGTCAGGGCGATTTGTTTGCTATGGCTATGGCTGCCCCTGCCGAGCCACAGCCCACCGAGGTGGTTGTCGGGGAGAGTGTTGTCGAGGTTGAGGGCGAGCCATATTTGCGCACGTTGGCAGATACGCCGCATAGATACCACACGATACAATCTGCCGACGAGCTGTCGGCTATGTGCGACAAGATTTCGAAATATGCAGAGTTTTGCTTCGACACCGAGACTACGGGTCTTGACCCTATAGGCAGCCGCATTGTCGGTATGTCGTTTGCCGCAGAGCCTTACGAGGCGTGGTATGTGCCTTTCAGCGAGGCCAACAGCGTGGAGTATTGCAATATTGTGCGTCCGCTGTTCGAGAACGAGATGATTGCGAAGATTGGCCAGAACATAAAGTTCGACATTATGGTACTCCGCACACTCGGCATCGAGGTGCGTGGCCGCAAGATAGATACGATGCTTCTGCACTACCTTATCGATGCCGAATCGCGCCACAATATGAACTTCCTCGCGGAGCGATACCTTAGTTATAAGCCTATCGAGATAGAGACACTTATAGGCAAGGGTGCGAAGCAGCTGACTATGGATATGATTGGTGTTGAGCGTGTTGCGGAGTATGCTGCCGAGGATGCCGACGTCACGTTGCGTCTCAAGCAGGTGCTCGTTGCCGAGGTCGAGAAGCTCGGTATGATGGAGCTATACCACCGTATCGAGGAGCCGATGATCGATGTGCTGGCCGATATGGAGCTTGCGGGCGTGAAGGTCGACTGCGAGGCATTGGCGCGTTATGCCGTTGAGCTTCGCGAGATGCTCGATCGTTTGGAGCGCGAGGTGAGGGAACTTGCCGATGAGCCATCGCTAAATATCAACTCATCGCGTCAGCTCGGCGAGGTACTCTTCGCAAAGTTGCGTATCACAGACAAACCCAAGATGACCAAGACCAAGCAGTTCTCGACAGATGAGGAGTATCTGCAGGGCTTTGCGCACGACTTCCCAATAGTAAGCAAAATATTGGAGTATCGCGGTGTGAAGAAGCTGCTGTCGACATATGTCGAGGCGTTGCCCGAGCTTGTAAATCCAAAGACGGGACATATTCACACATCATATAATCAGGCAGTTACGGCTACAGGTCGACTATCTTCGACCAACCCCAACCTGCAAAACATACCTATCCGTGACGAGCTGGGTAAGCCTATACGTGCTGCCTTCGTAGCTTCGGACGAGGAGCATACGCTTATTGCTGCCGACTACTCGCAAATCGAGCTTCGCCTTATGGCGCATTTGAGTGCCGATAAGGCGCTTATCGAGGCTTTCTACGCAGGTGCCGACATCCACGCAGCTACGGCCGCTCGATTGTATGGCAAGCAACCCGACGCGGTAACATCCGACGAGCGCCGCAGAGCCAAGACCGCCAACTTCGGCATCATCTACGGCATCTCGGCATTCGGCTTGGCACAGCGTCTGGATATCCCAAATAAGGAGGCTAAAGCACTCATCGAGAACTACTTCGTGTCGTATCCCGATGTGAAACGCTATATGGACGAGGCTATCGCCAAGGCTGCGCAGCAGGGATATGTCGAGACGATGTTTGGTCGTCGCCGCGTATTGCGCGACATCGCATCGGCAAACCGTACTGTGCGAGGTATCGCCGAGCGCAACGCCATAAATGCCCCAATCCAGGGCTCGGCAGCCGATATTATGAAGTTGGCTATGGCCGAGATTGCGCGTCGCTTCAAGGCCGAGGGCATCAAGTCGCGTATGATTCTTCAGGTGCACGATGAGGTTGTCATTGACACTCTCCGCTCCGAGCTCGATGCCGTTAAGCGCATAGTCAAAGAGGCTATGGAGAGCGTTGCCGAGCTTCGTGTGCCACTCATTGCGGAGATGAACGATGCTGATAATTGGCTTGCTGCGCATTAGTCTGGTCGACATATTCAGAATGGGAGGGGGCCCTCGCGCAATTGCGCCAGAGGCCCTCTCTTTTTGTGAGTTATTTGTTGATAGAAATCTTGGTTTGGTGTGTTTGTTTTTTCCGAAAAAATCTTAACTTTGTTGTGACAAGAGTTCCTGACGGCTCGTTGTGAGCCGAGAGTGTACAAATAGAACATTCCAGAAGTGGAATGCATTAAAATAGCGGTATACAGCATTTAGCAGAACAAAGGTGTCATTTGACTAAAACATTTCGGAGGATGAGGTCTTAAGCAAGAGTCTTCATCTCTCTGCGGTTATAGCTGCAGCCTGGTACGACAATGAACAAACTAAAATATATAGATTATGATTAGCAAGATTCGAGCAAGGGTACTACTTCTTATACCCACCTTTATGCTCCTCTTTACGGCAGCCTATGCCGAGAGTCCCTCTTCGGCACTCGAGCGTTGGCACATTGGCGTGGCGACTGGTTACCACGCAAATATGATGCGCTTTCACGGTATCTCGAAGGATGCCTACCCATCGCGCGATGCCAAGCATTCGGGCTTATTCCTCCTCTCGGCGGAGTATAGCTTCAATGATGCGTTCAGCATCCGTCCCGAGTTGGGCTTCCTCAGTCGTGGCGGTACACTCTATGTCAACAATGTAGGTAAGACCGAGAAGGGTATATACGCCCTCAAGGCCAACTACTTCGACATTCGTGTGCCAGTCATCTACAACTTTAACCTCTCGAAGACCAAGATCAAACCCTATGTATATGTTGCGCCTCTCGTAGGTTTCGTTATGGGCGGTAAGGTGTCGTACGACGAGCGCATACGCACAGGTGAGGTACGCAACTACGAGCTTAAACTCACAAGAGCCAATATCGCCCCAGTATATGTTGCAGCGGTTGCAGGTGTGGGTGCCAAGTATCCGATAAACATCATCGGTCACACTTGCTATGCAGGTCTCGAGTTCAGCTACGAGTATGGCTTTACGGATACCTACTCGAAGATGGAGCGCAACAACGAGACGGTCAACGTAAACCACGTATATGGCCCTGTTGCTTCGCCACGTAAGAACTCTGGTTTCGAGCTCAAGGTATCGTTCCAGGTGCCACTCTCAATCTTTACGGGCAAGAAGGCTGCATCGGCAAAGAGCAGCAAGCAGCCAAAGCAGTCGAAGCGCGTGAAGAAGGAGCCAAAGCCAACAGCCGAGGGCTACTACAAGACCGATTGCTACACATTGCAGGATATCCAGAAGCTCATTGCCGAGGGTAAGAGCGTATCGGGTAAGACCATCTGTGCTATCAACGACGTGAACTTCGACACCGCGAAGAGCGTGATTAAGGAGGAGTCGAAGAGATATCTCAATCAGCTCGCCGATGTGCTTGTCGAGACTGGTATGAAGGTCGAGATTAAGGGTCACACCGATAATACTGGTACTGCGGAGTTCAACCAGGAGCTCTCAAAGGATCGTGCTATTGCGGTTATGTCATACCTCGAGCAGCGCGGCGTATCGAGCAAGAATATGACCTATAGCTTCTATGGTGAGACACGTCCTATGGACACCAACGAGACCCCCGAGGGTCGTACACGCAACAGACGAGTTGAGTTCGAATTGTATAAATAATCAGAGAGTATGAATACTTCAATCTATAGCCGAATTTTCAAGCTCGCTATCCTTGCCTGCTTGATGCTTAATGTCGCTTGCCTCAAGAAGGACGACAAGACGATTATGCTGAATGGTGGCCGTACACATACCACCATTCCCGATGACTCGATTGCTACGCCTAACCCCGATATCGGCACGCCCAACACTCGTATCCCAAACTTCATCTTCAAATATGCAGAGGAGTCTACCGATGATAACAAGATTGTTCGTTTCGATGTTAGCGGTATCCAGATTCCTGATAGCAATAACTACCTCGTACTCTCGGGTACTGGCGACCAGGAGCAGGATTTGTGGGTCGAGGTAGATGGCGGTCCGAAGGGTCTGTTGATATACAAGGCCGATGAGGAGGATACGAAGCTCTGCAGCGACTTCGTGTTCCTTATCGACAACTCGGGAAGTATGGACGACGAGGCAAATGCTATTGCTCGCGATATCGTTGAATGGGCACAGACGCTCAGCCAGAGTATCGATATCCGCTTCGCAATCGTGGGCTACGATGGTCGCATTACGGGTGCTATCAACTTCACAACCCCGGACAACATTGCAACCTATCTCAACCGCTCAACTGGCGTAGAGCGCACCTGCGGCTTTTCGGGTGACGACGCTGCTGCGCTCGAGACTGCAGCTGGCAAGTATGGTGGCACGTCTGCTACGGAGTGTCCTATGATGGCGTTGCACTATGCCAACGACAATTTGGCATTCCGCGAGGGTGCTAACCGCGTATATGTGAACTTTACGGATGAGCCTAACGAGAGCTATGACCGCGATGAGTACTCGGTACACTACCTTGCATCGCAGGATAACTGGGATCCAGCTAATGGTACTATCCACACTGTATACAGCAGCACCGACAATCAGTATAACGATAGCGGCACAGTGGAGCGTCCCTGGATGATGTCGGAGTACACTGGCGGTACGGTATTGTTCACCAATGCATCGTTTACTGGCGTGTCGCTCAACGACCTCCCTGTTACTGGTTCGATGAAGAACACATATGTGGTTAAGTTCGGTAACGTGATGCAGTATATGGACAACAAGAAGCACACCATCAAGTTAACCGTTATGACTATCGATAGGATGGTACGTGCCGAGCGTGAGTACGAGGTTAACTTCTCGGAGTTGTAGAGCCTCGGCCTCCAGCAAACAAAATATGAGCTACCCCCCCCCGGGGTAGCTCATATTTTGTTTGCGCCTATTTTCGGCTCTTGCGTTACGAAATCGAGAAGTCGCGCAATGCGTCGTTGAGCGATGTCTTCTTGTCGGTCGACTCCTTACGGTGGCCGATGATTAGGGCGCACTGCACGCCATACTCGCCTGCAGGGAAGCGCTTGGTGTAGGTTCCCGAAACCACTACTGAGCGAGGTGGTACGTAGCCCTTGTACTCTACTGGCTCGTCGCCCGTAACGTCGATGATATGTGTCGAGCCTGTAATCACGGTGTTTGAGCCGAGCACTGCCTCACGGCATACGTGAGCACCCTCCACAACGATTGAGCGTGAGCCGATGAAGCAGTTGTCCTCGATGATTACGGGCGATGCCTGCACTGGCTCCAACACGCCACCGATGCCTACGCCGCCACTCAAATGTACGTTTTTGCCAATCTGTGCGCACGAGCCTACGGTAGCCCACGTGTCGACCATTGTGCCGCTGTCGACGTATGCGCCGATGTTTACGTACGATGGCATAAGGATAGCGCCTGGGGCGATATATGCGCCGTAGCGAGCTATGGCGTGAGGCACTACGCGCACGCCCAACTCCTCATATCCGCGCTTAAGCTCCATCTTGTCGTACCACTCCAACTCGCCGGCACGCATCGTGCGCATAGGCTGAATGGGGAAGTACATAATGATAGCCTTCTTCACCCATTCGTTCACCTGCCACTCGCTGCGCTCGAGGTCGATAGGCTCGGCACAACGAAGCTTACCCTTGTCGACAGCCTCGACTACGCGACGTATAGCCTCGCGTACATCCTCCTGTGCCAACATCTCGCGGCTCTCCCACGCCGCCTCTATAATTGCTTTCTCGGTCTGAAACATAATCAATCAGTTTAATTTATAATTCCTACGAGCAAAGATACGAAATATCGCAACATGCACAAAAAAGAGAGTGAATAAAAAGTGTATTTTGTCGTTACGCTTGCCCTCAAAATGCTCATTTACGCACAGTAAACTCCGCTTTTTCGGGCTTCGTAAGCCTAAAACTACATCTTTTTATTCACTCTCTTAGGTTGGAGGGGTTGGTTAAGTTGCTTTTAGTCAGCCTCTGTTCATTTTATGGCTACCTCTTCAGTCGCTGGTAGTGGCACACCAAGAGGTTGTCGTCATCATCGTAGAGGTGCATACCGTTGCCCTCGCAGTATTGCCACATCTTGCAGTCGGCGCACTTGCCCTTCTTTGCCCACGCGCGGTTGCGGAACTTCTCGAAGCGGTTTTGCCACACATCCCAGAAGTTATCCTTGTAGATATTGCCCTGCGTGAAGTTGGCTCTCACGCTCGTACATCCCGAGATGTCGCCATTCACGCGGATAGATGCCACGCCTACACCCGCGTAGCACTCAAATGGGTTAGTGCGCACCTTCATCTCGTAGCCTCCCAAGAAACCCTCGCAGCCGTAGCTCGCCTTGATGCGCCCCTCCTTGCGTGTGCGCTCTATGAACTGCATAACGAAGGTAAACTCCTCGTCGTTGAGCTGCATCGACATATCCTGGGCGGCGCGACCTACGGGGAAGATGGTAAATAGTCGCCAGCTACGCACGCCGAGCGAGTAGAGAAACTCCTTGAACTCCTCGAGGTGTGGCAGCAGGGCGGGGGTCACACACGTAACAACATCGGAGGCGAGCTCCTTATCTGCTGAAATCATACGCACAGCCTCCACAGCACGCGCAAAGCTCTCGCGGTTTTGGCGTATATGGTAGTGTTGCTCCTCGAAGCCGTCGAGCGACACCGTTATAGAGTGGAGTCCCGAGCGTATCAGCGAGTCGAGGCGTTGGCGTGTGAGGCCCATACCGTTTGTCACCATACCCCAGGGGTAGCCTCTGCGGTAGAGGTTGAGGCCTATATCCTCGAGGTCGCGACGCACGAGCACCTCGCCACCCGAGAGTATGACGAGCACCTTATTGGGATTTACATTAGGCGTAATCTCGTTGTCGAGTACGCGGAAGAAATCCTTAGCAGGCATATCCGTAAGTGTGGAGTCCACGCGGCAGTCGCTACCGCAGTGGCGGCATTGCAGGTTGCAGCGTAGCGTACACTCCCAAAATAGGGTATTCAATATATGCTCATCGCGGCGTATCTGTCGTAGCTTGCGGAATAGCTTAAGAGCTAGCCATTGGCGTAGTCCAAGACGTTTTCCCATAGCTATTACTCTTTTAGGGTGTTATCAGCATCTGCTGCAGGAACATCGTCTACCGGGTGAAATGTTGCGTAGGGCACACCATATTCGGGCATAGGTAGTATCTCCTCCTCCTTGGGCTCACAGCTTGTGAATGAGAAGCCGAGCAATGCCAATAGAAATAGAATAAGTCGTTTCATAGTTTTATATTTTAGATGTTACTCGTCTGTATTCTCTCCGTTCTCCTCGTCGGTGTTCTCTCCGTTTTCGGTATTCTCCTCCTCGTCGGTGCTCACCTTGAGCTTCATTACCACCGTGCCGACATCAACGCTATATGCTCCGTGATACCAACTCTCGCCCTCCTCGAGCTGCTCTACATTCGTGAGCTTTACAAGCTGCGTCTCATACTCGCCACCGTTTGCCTCGCCGTCGATGTCGATAAATTGCACTTGCCCTCGCTCAGCACCTGGCCAGAAGCCTCCATAGGCGTCGATGTTACCCTGATAGTCCGATATGCCTGTGTTGTATTCGAAGGGCTCGTCATCCTCTGTGCGCACCTCGATACCCTGTATGGGCTCTCCCGCCTCGTCTACGACGTGTGCCTTGAGCTTGAACGAAACGTGTGGCACACCATACTCCGCTTTACCTATCTCCTCGCAGCTTGCAAAGCCAAATCCGAGCAGTGCAAATAGTATATAAATTAGCCGTTTCATACCTCTTATTTTATTAGATTGTTATTTCGTTACCTCTCTTATTCCAACTTAGCGCGTTTCATAACCACTTCGCCAACGCTTATAACTGCGCTTCCTGTATATCCCCAATCGTCGGGAGAGCTATCCCACCCTGTCATCTTCGACTTGATGTTTAGCGTGACACTTTCAAAACATCCGCCATTATATTCGCCATCAATATCCTCGAATACCACATCTCCCGATATGTATGGCGATGTGTGTACAAAGCCGCTAATCTCGCCTAGATAGTCGCTATATCCCGAGCGACCATTGAACTCCTTCTCTACGAGGTATGAGTGTATACCCTGTATAGGCTCTCCTGCCTCATCTACAACTTTAGCACAAAAGTAGATTACATAGTATGGGCTGTTTTTGAACTCATTCTTGCCCTCGCAACTCGTAAGGCCCAATCCGAGCACTACGAGCATAAAGTAGATAAACCCTCTCATTGCAACACTTTTTTTGAACTTTTATATACTGCAAAGATACTACATTGCGTATGCTTGACCAAATTTTAAGCACTCAAATTTTTCAAAATCGACTTTGTAACACAGTGATAATCAGCACTTTGAAAACGCCTAAAAATAAAGTTTTTCAACTTCCTGAAAATCAGCGAGTTACAGCAATGTAATTTTAAGTAATCGAGAAGTTTTGTAATACATTGATAATCAGCGCAATATATTGGGGTGTATATAAATTCCTGCTTGCCGCGCTACAATTCCGAGAAAAAGGCGTAACTTTGTAAGTAATTAGTAAAAACTTTGTAGCAATGGGTAACTTAAATCGTTTTTCGCGTCGTCGTGCTCACGAGGTACGCATCGGAAATGTAGTGGTTGGAGGTGATAATCCGATAGCCATTCAGTCTATGACCAACACCCCGACAGCCGATGTCGAGCAGACGGTGGCGCAGACCGTGCGCATAGCATCTGCGGGTGCTCCTATCGTTCGTCTTACGGCGCAAGGTCGCAAGGAGGGCGAGGCACTTGCCGCAATTATGAATCGCCTGCGCGAGGAGCGTTGCCCAGCAGCTATCGTTGCCGACATACACTTCACCCCCGAGATAGCTATGATTGCTGCCGAGGCGGTCGATAAGGTGCGTATCAACCCTGGTAACTTCCGCACTACGGGTGACGACCTTGAGCGTCTTATCGAGATATGTCGTCGTCGAGGTGTTGCACTGCGCATAGGCGTAAATCACGGCTCATTGGCGAAGCGCATCTTCGACGAGTGGGGCGATACTCCTGAGGGTATGGTTGCCTCGGCTATGGAGTTTTTGCACCGCTGTCGTCGTGCCGACTTTCACAATGTTGTGGTGTCGATGAAGTCGAGCAACACGCAGGTTATGGTATATGCCTACCGCCTCCTTGTCGAGGCTATGGCTAAGGAGGGTATGACCTATCCGCTACACTTAGGCGTCACCGAGGCGGGTGACGGCATCGAAGGTCGCATCAAGAGTGCTGTGGGCATAGGCGCGCTGCTTGCCGATGGCATAGGCGATACGCTGCGTGTGTCGCTCACGGAGGATCCCGAGAATGAGGTGCCCGTAGGCGAGGTCATAGCGCGCTACTTCGAGCGTCGCGAGGGCGAGTTCGAGGTGTTACACCCCGAGCGTTACTCGCCAACGAAATATGCTCCGCGCACTATGGCAAAGCCCGTGATCCACAGCGAGGTAACGGAGGAGTACGTGGTTGTAGATGCTACGAGTGGCAACCCTACGGCCGAGTGGCGCGCTGCGATTCTCAACCGCGAGGATGAGCGCCCTGTGGTTATCCGCCGCCGCTACGACATCGCCGATAGGGAGCTTGTGGCGATATATGCTGCTGCCGATATGGGGGCGTTGCTCCTCGATGGTCTTGCCGATGGTGTGTGGGTCGATGCCCCAGCTCTTGGCGAGGCGGAGCTGAACGACATCGAGCTTATGATACTTCAGGCCTCACGTCGTCGCTTCTCGCGCACCGAGTATATCGCCTGTCCGAGCTGTGGCCGCACGCTCTACGACATACAGACCACCCTTGCTGAGATTAAGGCGCGCACGTCGCACCTCAAGGATCTCAAGATTGGCGTTATGGGCTGCATAGTGAATGGCCCTGGCGAGATGGCCGATGCCGACTATGGCTATGTAGGCTCTTCGCCCGAGCATATCACCCTATACCGTGGCAGAGAGATTGTCGAGCGCAATATTCACCAGAGCGAGGCTCTCGACCACCTTATCGACATCATTCGTCGTGACGGTCGCTGGCACGACCCCGAGTAGAGGCTATGGCAGCGATGAAGAGTTATAAGGCACGAGGTGTTGTTCTCGGCACGCTGAAGTATGGCGAGAAGGGCATCATCGTGCATATGCTCACTGATACGCACGGTCGCCAAAGCTATATGCTTCAGGGCATAAAGCCCACAGCAAAGGGGTCGCGTATGGCACTACTTCAGCCTATGTTCGCTGTTGAGTTCGAGGGATTTAGCTCGACGAAGATGTCGATGCACCGTCTGCGCGACCTTGTGCCAGGTATGGTCTTGCAGAGTTCGCCTTTCGACGTGCGCAAGTCCACGATGTCGCTATTTATGGCCGAGGTGCTCTATCGTCTTGTCAAGGATAATGAACCGAGCGAGTCGCTCTTCGACTTCGTGTGGGCTTCGGTTGCGGCACTCGATGCCTTAGAGGAGGGTGTTGCGAATTTCCACCTATGGTTTCTCGCCAATTTGAGCCGTCCGCTTGGCTTCTCGCCTGATAATGAGTACAGGGATGGTGCGTGGCTCGATATACGCGATGGCCACTATACTCACACGCCACTGCTGCCGAGCCTTGCGCTCGATGCCGAGAATGCGCGATTGTTGCACGATATGCTGGAGTGTGATGTCCGCTATCTGGGTGAGATTGGTCTTAACCGCACGCAACGCGTCGCCTTTCTCGAGGCTATGCTCAAGTATTACGCTTACCACCTCGAGGCTATCCGAGCGGTTGAGTCCATCCGTATTCTCCAAGAGGTCTTTTAATTTTCCGAGATAAGCAGCAATCTGCGACACTTCAGTCAACGCCACCAATGGGACGTACATCAAGTACTACCCATCGGTGGCTTTTTCGTGTCAGTGCCGCATCTAACTACTTCTATCGAAAAATTGGGGTGTGCAGGTGGGTAGGTGGTGAATTAGGGAAAATAGGGAGATTAGGGAAATTAAGGAAATTAGTGAGATTAAGGAAATTAATGAATATAGGGGTGTTAAGGAGCAGAGTGCGTTCCAAAGGCGCGCAAGCACTCCCTAAATTCTCTAAATTCCCTAAACTCCTTTAGCCCCCATCGTTCTCCTTAGCCTCCCAAACTAAAGCCTCTCTATCTTGTAGAATGTCGATTGCAGCAACGCTTTGCCATAGCGCAGGTGCTCCTGCTCCATACTACCCGTAGTCGATACGATGCTCCGAGCAGTGTCGCAGTCATATATCGTCGTGCCCTCGCTCGAGGCGATGCCGAAGCCATTATTAAATGTCCAGTATCCGAAGTGCGTCGCCTCCTCCGATGCTATATTGCGGCTGAAGGGGTAGGCATCGTGAGGTAGTGATAGCTGTGCGAGGAGTGTTGCTGCAAGGTCGGTCTGTGCCGCGAAGCTCTCTATGGTGCGTGGCTCGGCAACAGCACCGCCAAGCCACAGCATAGGTATATGGTGGCGCTCGGCACTATAGTTGCTCACCGATGCTGGGTATGGATAGCCGTGGTCGGGGATGATGATTATCAGCGTATTAGCCCAATGCTCACTCTGCCGTAATCGCTCTACAAACTTGCCTATAACCTCATCGGTGAAGGCAAAGGCGTTGAGCAGCTTATCCTCCAAACGCGCGTATGGCACCTCGAAGGGCTCGTGGCTGCTCAGTGTGAGGATAGTCTCAAAGGTCGGAGCCGAGTTATCCATACGTGCGAGTATCGCCTCGGCAGCAGCCTCAAGTACAACATCGTCAGCATAGCCCCACTTCGAGCGGTGACCATCAAGCGATAATGAACTCTCGTCGATAACCTCTTGATATCCTGTAGCATAGAGATATGCGCGTGTATTCGTGAAGTTGGCATCACCACCATAGAAGAAGCGCGTAGCGTAGCCAGCCTCGGCGAGCGATGAGGCGATGCCTGCAAGGTGCGAGGCGCGCTTCGGGTACTTCATAATCGACATCTTGGGCTGTGCAGGGAAGCCACTCAATGTGGCCACTGTGCCACGGTCGGTGCGGAATGATGAGGCGTAGAGATTCTCGAACCATATGCCCTCCGAGCGCAGACGTTCGAGGTTGGGTGTGACGCTCTCGCCACCCACTTCCGTGTCGGTAATCATACGACCCATACCCTCGACAACGACGAGTACGACATTGGGGCGATCCGTATTTAACCACTTGTCACTCAATGAGTCTGTGTCGCTCATAATCTCGCCCATCGTAGCCTCAGCCTCCTCCTCCGAGGTGAAATGATACTCATCGAAACGCTCCTCGCTGGTGAGCGAGTCGAGAAGCGAGAATAGCGGATTTACAGCCGCCTGATTGAGGAACATATTCGACGAGAAGTATGCCTTCGACACATTTGCCGTGGCTGTCGTAAGGCCTCCACGTATTGCAACGAAGAGCACCGCAGTGATAACGAGCATAACGCCCATTGAGAGGAATCTCGAGCCGAGCGATTGGCGGAGAATAGGCGCAAACCAGCGGAGTACAGCAAGCCTATATAGCCATAATCCGATGCAGAATGTAGCTGTGATGTATACAATAGCACCGATGACGTGCATAAACGACAGACTCGCCATCATCTCGCTTGGTGTGTAGATGAATATCTGCGAGTCGATGCGGCTCTGCCACTCGCCAAACATTCCGATATCGGCACACTGAACAGCGGCCATAAGGAGTGTAGCAATACAAAAATAGAGCATTACAATGTGTTGTAACACATTGATAATGCTCTTGTTATCTTGTAACCATATGGTCGCTATAGAGATGAGCAACGGCACTATGCACACATATCCCGCAACGCTCATATCGAGCTTTAGGCCGTGGAGCAACGCCAAACCAAAGTCCGCAAGGCTGCACTCCGCGCCCAACGCGCGGTTGTAGACCATAAAGACCACGCGGTTGAGTGTCGCGAGGAGCATTGTGGCAGCAAATGTTGCCACAACCAAGCCGACGTGTCTGGTCACACCTCTGCGTGTCATAGCGTCGCCTGTTGGTTAAAGCTTCTCGCCGTATGCCAGGTCGCCAGCGTCGCCAATGCCTGGTACGAGATATGATTTCGATGTAAGCTCCTCATCTACAGCTGCGCACCATAAGGTGTACTTCTCGGGTGCGATGTGTCGCTTGACATAGTCGACACCCTCTTCCGAAGCAAATATTGCCGCAAAGTGGGTATGCTCGGGCTCGCCAGCGCGGCGCACCAATGCGTCGTATACCAGCATAAGTGATGTTCCGGTAGTGAGCATAGGGTCTACCAGTATGAGGGTCTTGCCGCTCAACGATGATGTTGCGATATACTCCACATCGACTATGAAGCTACCATCGGGGCGGCTCTTGCGATATGCCGACACGAAGCCATTCTCGGCATCGTCGAAGAAGTTAAGGAAGCCCTGATGGAAGGGTAGTCCTGCGCGGAGAATCGTAGCTACGACAATCTTGTCGTCGATGCACTCCACAGCTGCAATGCCGAGAGGTGTCTCGACCATACGCGTAGAGTAGCTCAACTTCTGCGAGATCTCGTAGGCCATAATCTCGCCTACGCGCTCCATATTTCGGCGAAAACGCATCGAATCGCGCTGCACCTCCTTATCGCGCATCTGGGCGATAAACTTGTTCAGTATAGAGTTCTTCTCGTTGAGTATGTGTATCATAGCTACTTGGTTTTAAGGTTGTTAGTACAAGAAGTTGTTAAACGGATAACGTCCTGCGTGTATCTCGCGCACCATACCGTAGAGGTCGCTGCGAAGCTTGTCTACGCCCATCTTCTCGCGTGCCGATATGAAGATGCAAGGGGTGTTAGCCTTGGCTATCCAGCTCTTCTTAAGATCCTCAAGCGAGAGGTTTTCGCGGGTTACGGGCGTGAGGTCGTCCTCCTCCTTTGGTGTGTAGGTGTAGGCGTCGATCTTGTTGAATACAAGGAACGTAGGCTTGTCGCCAGCACCGATATCTGCAAGTGTCTGCTTAACTACGGCAATCTGATCCTCGAAGTTGGGGTGCGAGATGTCGACAACGTGAAGCAAAAGGTCTGCCTCGCGCACCTCGTCGAGTGTCGATTTGAACGACTCGATAAGCTGCGTAGGGAGTTTACGGATGAAACCTACGGTGTCGGACATAAGGAACGGAAGGTTGTCGAAGACCACCTTGCGCACCGTAGTGTCGAGTGTTGCAAAGAGCTTGTTCTCGGCAAATACCTCGCTCTTCGAGATGAGGTTCATCAGCGTAGACTTACCCACGTTGGTATATCCCACCAATGCCACGCGCACCATCTGTCCGCGATTTGAGCGCTGTACGGCCATCTGGCGGTCGATCTTCTTGAGATCCTCCTTGAGCTTCGTGATGCGGTTGCGTACGATACGGCGGTCGGTCTCGATCTCGCGCTCACCAGCACCACCACGTGTACCTGTACCACCTCGCTGACGCTCAAGGTGTGTCCACATACCCGTAAGTCGTGGCAACATATACTCGTTGTGTGCAAGCTCAACCTGTGTCTTGGCGTATGCTGTTTGTGCGCGCGACATAAAGATGTCGAGAATCAGACGCGTACGGTCGATCACGCGGCAGGGCATAGCCTGCTCGATGTTGCGTGTCTGGGCTGGCGATAGCTCGTCATCGAAGATGGCTACATCGATCTCCTCCTCCTTGCACCACGCAGCAATCTCCTCGAGCTTACCTGGGCCGACATAGATTTTCGACAATGGCTGTGGCAGACGCTGTGTGAAGCGGCGCACGGTGCGTATGTCGGCGGTCTCGGCGAGAAACTCCAGCTCGTCGAGATACTCGTGTGCTGTATCGGGATTTTGGCTGTCGCGAATTACGGCCACTAACACAGCGCGTGTCTCACGCTCCTCGACTGTGGGCTGCGGTTCCTGCTTGCGACGCACATTCTCTTTTTCCTCTTTCATCGAAATACTATTATTATATATATGGGAGCTGGCCTATGCGCTTATTGTTGTTGCGCCGGAGGCCCTGCTCCGTTGGCAGTTATCTCACTATTGATAAAAAAGGGGTGCCACCCAAAGGCGGAACCCCCTAAATCTGCTTGTCAGCCTCTTAGTTCTGGATACGGAACGAGATAGGCAATGTGTAGGTAACACGCACAGGCTTGTTACGCTGCTTACCTGGCTTCCAACCATTCTTGAGGTTGTTTGCCTTCTCCAATACTGTGAGGGCAGCCTCGGTGAGTGTACGGTCAGGCGACTGGAGAATAGTAATCTTTGACATCTTACCATCCTTCTCAACGACGAACGATACAACAACGTTACCCTGGATACCGTTCTCGAGGGCGATCTGTGGATACTTAACGTGCTCCATCACCCAGTTACGGAACTTCGAGAGGTCACCGCCCTGGAATGAAGGCATCACCTCGGCATTTACGAAGATCTCCTCCTCCTCGATCTCCTCCTCCTTCTCCTCGATTACGATATCGAAGTCGTCGAAGTCGTCAGCATCATCAGTAAAGACGATGTTTGTCTCGATCTTCTGGTCGTTAGATACGATGTTGAGCACGTCGGTTACAACCTGGGCCTGAGCCTTCTGCTGCTCTGGTGGGGTCTCTGGCTGATCCTGACGAGTCTGGTCGATCTGCTCCATCTCGGTAGTCTCACGCTTTGGTGGCTTGTACTCGCCAGCCTCGGGCTTTGAATTGATAGAAAACGCAAGGCCTGTAATACCCAATGCAATCACAAGGCCAACCAACAGGAAAAGCACCTTTTGTTTCTCAAGGTCTGCTTTTGGTGATTTCTTAATCTCCATTTATAGTTAATTTTTTAGTTTTTAATATCTTAGCCCAAAATTTCCGACGTTCGAGAGTTGCAAAACATCGGATTCAAGTCTATTGCGGCGACTATATACGCACACTAAACTATGCAAAGATATATATAAAATTTCAAAAAATGTATCTTCACGCCGAAAAAATATTTATTTTTTACTAATTTTGTGGGCGTAACAACTATTTGGAGTATGACAACAATCGCAAAAAAGAGGCTCTATGGAGCATCCCCCGACGAGATAAAGACCCTGTGCCAGGAGTTGCAACTGCCCGGTTTTGCATACAAGCAGATCGTCAAGTGGCTATACACGCGCTTTGTGACCGATATCGAGTCGATGACCGATCTGTCGAAGGTGGCGCGTCAGCGTCTCGTGGAGCATTGCGAGCTCGGCTTGTCGGCTCCACTCAAGGTTTCGGTGTCGAGCGACGGCACGAAGAAGTATCTCTTCCGCACCTTCGAGGGCGAGTATATCGAGTCGGCTTTGATACCCGATGGCGAGCGTATGACGCTCTGTGTATCATCGCAGGCAGGCTGTCGTATGGGTTGTAAGTTCTGCGCTACGGGCCGTATGGGTCTGCGCCACCACCTCTCGGCTGCCGAAATTATCAATCAGGTGATATCTATCCCCGAGCGCGACAAGCTCACCAACATCGTCTTTATGGGTATGGGCGAGCCGCTCGACAATATCGATAACCTTATGCGAGCCCTCGACATCCTCACCTCGGAGTGGGGTATGGCGTGGTCGCCAACACGCATCACCGTATCGACGTCGGGTGTGGCGCGCACGTTGACACGTCTGCTCGACGACTCGAAGGTGCATATCGCCGTGTCGCTGCACAACCCATTCCCCGAGGAGCGACGCGAGATAATGCCTATCGAGGATGCCTATTCGATCAAGGAGGTGTGCGATATTTTGCGTCGCTACGACTTCACGCATCAGCGTCGCGTGTCGTTCGAGTATATCGTTCTGGAGGGTATGAACTGCTCGCAGCGACATATCAAGGAGCTGTCGAAACTTCTCGACGGCATAAAGTGTCGCATCAACCTTATACGTTTCCACAAGATTCCCGACTCGCCATTCTTCTCGCCATCGCTCGAGCAGATTATCGAGTTCCGCGACACGCTCACCAAGCGAGGTATACAGACCACTTTGCGAGCATCGCGCGGCGAGGATATCGAGGCGGCGTGTGGTCTGCTGTCAACCAAAGAGACAAAATAATTTAGAGTTAATGAGAAGATTTATTACGATAGTCTTGATGCTCCTTACGGTGGGTTATGCCTATGGTAAGGGTAGATGTGTCGATGTCATTTCGCTCAATGGAGCTAACATAGTATCACTCGATTGGCGCACCGGAGAGTTGTATTGGTCGGCAAAGAGCAATGGTGTGGAGGTCGTAGCTCCTTCGCGTTTGGCTATGATTACCGACCGTGATGTATGGGGAGATCGCCTTAGACGAGCAAAAGTCAATGCGATAAGTGGCGATTTGTATAGCGGTGCTCTGGTCGATTTTGGTGACTTTTGTGTTGAGTTAAGAGCTTATGATGAGGGTGTTGCCTACCGCTTTATATCTCAGGTCAAAGGGGAATACAAGGTTATTGATGAGATAGCAGAATTTTCGTTTGCTGGCGATGATATGGCATACATCCCCTATGTAAATTTCCGCCCCGATGCCACATCGGACTACGCCACGCAGTACGAGACATCTTTCGAAAATATATATACCTATACGGCAATCGCAGAGATCGATTGGCGCAGATTAATATTTGCACCTGTCGTCGTCGAGCGTAACGGCCTAAAGTTGTGGATTTCGGAGGCTAATTTGGAGGATTACCCAGGTATGTTCTTCTCGAACCGCAATGGTGATGGTCTGCTCGACACGGAGTTTGCACCGCGCCCCAAAGAGGTGGAGCAGGGTGGACACAATATGTTGCAGGGTATGGTTAAGTCGCGCCACGACTACATTGCCGAGTGTGAGGGAGAGAGAGCCTTTCCGTGGCGTATTGTCGCCATCGGCGAGAGCGATGAGGAGCTTGCTAATCAGAGGCTTGTCTGGCAGCTCTCGGATGAGTGTCGTGTGGAGGATACCTCGTGGATAAAGCCTGGTAAGGTTGCCTGGGAGTGGTGGAACGACTGGGGCTTGGAGGGTGTCGATTTCGAGGTGGGCATCAACAACGCAACCTACAAATACTATATCGACTTCGCCTCGCGCTACGGCATAGAGTATGTCATTTTGGACGAGGGCTGGGCGGTAAATCTCGAGGCCGACCTTATGCAGGTAGTCCCCGAAATCGATGTCAAGGAGCTTGTCGACTACGCTGCGGAGCGCAATGTGGGCATCATTCTTTGGGCGGGCTATTGGGCACTCAACCGCGACATCGAGGGGTTGTGTAAGCACTACGCCGAGATGGGTATCAAGGGCTGGAAGGTAGACTTCCTCGATAGAGATGATCAAGAGATGGTGGAGTTTGTCTACGACCTTGCCGAGATAGCTGCCAAGTATAAGCTACTTGTTGACTATCACGGTGTTTACAAACCTACAGGTTTGAATAAGACCTATCCCAATGCCATCAACTTCGAGGGTGTTCACGGCCTTGAGACGATGAAGTGGCTTGGTGCGGAGCACGATCAGATAACCTACGATGTGACACTCCCCTTTATTCGTGGTGCAGCCGGCCCTATGGACTACACGCAGGGTGCTATGCGCAACGCTCCACGCGACAGATACAGCCCCAACTATTCGCGCCCTATGAGTCAGGGTACGCGATGTCATCAGCTGGCGATGTATATCATCTACGATGCACCTCTTACAATGCTCTGTGACTCGCCGACAAACTACGAAAAGGAGCCAGAGTTCACCGAGTTTCTTGCACAAATTCCTACTGTATGGCATAGCAAGGACTTTTTTAGTAGCTCTGTTATAGGCGAATATGTCGAGGCTATGGCTGTAAGCAAGGTGGATGACAGAGGGTGTGTTTGCGAGTGGTATATCGCAGGACTAAACGGAAATCAGGAGCGCACAGTAACAGTCAGTATGCCAATAGAGTATATGGTTGATAGTATCGAGGTATTTGTCGATGGCGACAATGCAGCTGTCGATGGATGCGACTACAAACACTATGTGATGCCTATCGAGGAGTTTGGAGAGTGTGCCGTAGATATTACGATGCCTATGGGAGGTGGCTTTGTTATTAAATATACAAGTCGCTAAGTTGATATACGCAAAAGAAGAACATAATATGAGACTACGACTTACGATAATAGCATTTCTTGCATTCTGCGCCACACTCTCGGCGCAGGAGATTGACTACACCAAGTGGGTCGATCCATTTATCGGCACTGCCGACTACTCGGCTACGCATCCAGGAGCTGTTGTGCCTCACGGTATGATGGCAGTAGTGCCATTCAATGTTACAGGCTCGGAGCTAAATCGCTACGATAAGGATACGCGCTGGTGGAGCACCCCCTACGATGTGCGCAACAGCTATAGCGTGGGCTTTGCTCACGGTGCGCTGAGTGGTGTTGGCTGTCCCGAGCTGGGTGCGGTAATCACTATGGCTACGACGGGTGCTGTCGCGCCCGATACCTATGACCACGGCTCGGAGTATGGCAACGAGGTTGCAGAGGTGGGCTACTACGCTACGACCTATGCGAAGTATGGCATTCGTGCCGAGGCTACAGCTACGGAGCGTGCATCGGTTGAGCGATACACCTTCAGTGAGGGTGGCGAGGCTAACATCCTCGTAAACCTCGGCACAGCACTCTCGAACGAGTCGGGAGCTATGCTTCGCCGTGTGAGCGATACGGAGGTCGAGGGTATGCGTCTGTTGGGTACTTTCTGCTACAACAATCAGGCGGTATTCCCTATCTATTTCGTTGCCCGCGTGTCGCGTCCTTCGGAGCGTACGGGCTATTGGAAGTTGCAACCCGAGATGACGGGTATCGAGGCCCAGTGGTCGGGCGATAGCGGTGAGTATAAGCTCTATGAGCGTTACTCGCGCGAGATTATGGGCGACGACATAGGCTTCTACTTCTCGTTTGGCGAGGTGGAGCGCGGTGAGCAGATCGAGGTCAAGGTGGGCATATCGTATGTCTCGATGGAGAATGCACGACGCAACCTCGATGCAGAGGTGGGTGAGGCGACATTCGACGAGGTGCGTAGCGAGGCTCACAACAAGTGGAGCGAGGCTCTCGGACGTATCCGCGTCAAGGGCGGTACCGACGAGGAGCGCACGATATTCTATACGGGTCTCTATCACGCGCTGTTGCATCCCAATCTGATGAGCGATGTCAACGGTGAGTATCCGACAATGGAGCGCGGCGATGTGGGCGTAGCGGTTGGCTATGAGCGATATACGGTGTTCTCGTTGTGGGATACCTATCGTAATGTGCATCAGCTTCTTACGCTCGTATATCCCGAGCGTCAGCGCGATATGATATGCTCGATGGTGGCTATGGCCGAGGAGTGGGGATGGCTGCCACGCTGGGAACTCTACGGTCGCGAGACATTCACTATGGAGGGCGACCCTGCCATTCCTGTGATTGTCGATAGCTACCTCAAGGGCATCCGCGATTTCGATGTTGAGGCTGCCTACCGCGCTATGAAGCGCTCGGCTATGACAGAGGGGCGGAGCAACCCTATACGCCCCGATATCGACCCGTATATCGAACGAGGATATATCCCCGTAGGCATCTTTGCACAGGATATGTCTGGCGACAACTCCGTATCGCACGCCCTGGAGTACTACGTTGCCGACAACGCCCTTGCAGCGTTTGCACGCGAGATGGGTGATGAGGAGCTGTCGCGCGAGATGGAGCGTCGTGCTTCGGGCTGGCAAAACTACTACTCGAAGGCGGATGGTGCTATGCGCCCCATTGGCGAGGATGGCAACTACATCGGTGAATTCGACCCTGCGGCAGGTGCCAACTTCTCGAATACCATAGGCTTCCACGAGGGTAGCTCGTGGAACTACACCTTCTTCGTGCCTCACGATATCGATGCACTCATTAAGGCTATGGGTGGCTCGAAGCGCTTTGTCGAGAAGCTGCAGTGGATATTCGACAATGGCCACTACGACCCAACCAACGAGCCAGATATCGCCTACCCTTACCTCTTTAGCCGCGTTAAGGGCTGCGAGCGCTATACGCAGGAGCAGGTGCGTAGGCTCCTTGACGAGAACTATTCAACTGCGCCCGATGGCCTTCCTGGTAACGACGATACAGGCACAATGTCGGCGTGGGCCGTATTTTCGATGATGGGCCTATATCCCGACTGCCCAGGCGAGCCATATTACACGCTCACAACACCACGCTTCGAGCGTGTCGAGATCGACACCACAAGCGGCACGATAGTGATTTCAGCAGAGGGTGAGGGCTGCTATATCAAAGATATAAAGCTCGGAGGCAAGCGCGTGGGCTATCGCATATCGCACGCCGAGCTAATCGATGCAAAGGAATTGAATCTAAAACTATATTAATATGAAGAGATTGAAACTTTTTGTAACCCTTATGTCGCTCGCGGCCCTCGTTGGTTGCGCGACAGCCGAGGTGGACTACTCGGCAAAGGTTGACCCGAAGATCGGTTCGGGTGGTCACGGACACGTATTCGTAGGTGCGCATATGCCATTCGGTATGGTGCAGCTCGGCCCTACAAGTATCTATCAGGAGTGGGACTGGTGTTCGGGATATCACGACTCGGAGAGCAGTGTCATCGGCTTCTCGCATACCCACCTTTCGGGTACTGGTTGTGGCGACCTGTTCGATGTTACGCTTATGCCGGTTATTGGCGAGGTGGAGTATAGTCGTGGACGTCCTGGCGACTACTCTACAGGCTTCTGGTCGGAGTCCGACCGTACGAAGGAGGTTGTCGAGCCAGGCTACTACTCTGTGCCTTTGACACGCTATAACATCCTCGCCGAGCTTACAGCTACCGAGCGCGGTGGTCTGCACCGCTACACCTTCCCTGCAAGCGATGAGGCAGCAATCATCCTCGACCTTGTGCACGGTGGTTGCTGGGATCGCCCCGAGGATCTCTATGCCGAGGCCGAGGGCGACCGTCGCATTGTTGGTCATCGCCACACCTATGGCTGGGCAAATGCACAGAAGGTATTCTTCGTCATCGAGTTCTCGAAGCCTTTCGACTCGTTCGAGCCTATCGATGAGCGTAACTTCTACTACCGCGTCAACTTCCGCACCGAGGAGGGCGAGCAGATTGGCGTGAAGGCGGCATTGTCGTCGGTAAGTCTGGAGGGTGCGCGTCTGAACTTCGAGCGTGAGGTTGCTACGGCGGAGTTCGACGAGGTGCGCAAGCAGAGCTACGCAAAGTGGAACGACGAGATCTCGAAGATTCGCATCTATGGCGCATCGGCCGAGCAGGAGGAGATTTTCTATACGGCTATGTATCACTATCTGCACGCTCCATCGCTCTTCTCGGATGTCGATGGCAAGTATCGCGGTGCCGATAACGAGGTATACGACAACCCAGGTCACGATACCTATACAACATTCTCGTTGTGGGATACCTATCGCGCAAAGTTGCCATTGCTTTCAATCACCCACCCCGAGATGATGGACGATGTGGTAAACACGATGATCAACATCTGCGAGGAGCAGGGCTTCCTGCCTATATGGCACTTGTGGGCCTGCGAGACAGGATGTATGGTCGGCTCACCAGGTATCATCGCTGTAGCTGATGCTGTAGCCAAGGGTATCGAGGGTATCGATGCAGAGCGTGCGTGGGAGGCTATCTACACATCGTGTATGCACGATATTCGCGGTGGTCGTCACCGCAAGGCCTATGGCTATATGCCTAACGACCTTGTTGCAGAGTCTATCGCTCACGATATGGAGTTCGCCATTGCCGATGCAGCGGCGGCTGTAGTTGCCGAGAAACTCGGCAAGAGCGAGGCGGCGGAGTACCTGAAGGCTCGCAGCCACTCGTGGACCAACTACTACGACGCGGAGAGTGGCTTTATTCGCGGTAAGTCATCTACAGGCGAGTGGCGTGCCGACTTCAACCCATACAACGCATCGCGTATCGCTAACGAATATTGCGAGGGTAACGCTTGGCAGTATTTGTGGCTTGTGCCACACGACCTCGCCCTGTTGGAGCAGCATATGGGTGGTCGTGAGATTACGCTCGAGCGTCTCGACGAGCTCTTTACAACCGATACGAAGATGGAGGGTGAGGATGTAACGCCCGATATCTCGGGCCTCATCGGTCAGTATGTTCACGGTAACGAGCCAAGCCACCATATCATCTACTTCTACACGATGCTGGGCGAGCCTTGGAAGGGTGCCGACCGCCTCTACGAGGTTATGGCTACGATGTACTCGGCCGAGCCTGATGGCTTGTCGGGCAACGAGGACGTCGGCCAGATGTCGGCGTGGTACATTATGACAACCCTCGGCTTCTATCCTGTCGAGCCAGCCGCTGGTCGCTACATTCTGGGTGTGCCTATGGTCGATAAGGCCGAGATCGATGTTCAGGGTGGAATCTTTAGCGTGGTGCGCGAGGGTTACAGCGAGCAGAATCGCTACGTCCAGCGTGTCGAGCTCAACGGCAAGGAGCTTCGTCGCTGCTATATCACACACGACGAGATTATCTCGGGCGGTGAGCTTCGCTTCGTGATGGGCGACAAGAAAACACTCTACTACGATTTGTAGGAATTTGGCATTTTCGCGCACTCTTGTAATCGTTTGATTATAGGAGTGTTGCGAAAGAGTGTGTAAAAATCGTGAAAAATATTGTACAATTCGTGCTAAAGTTTGTACATTTGCGCCAAATTTGTACAAAATAACTCAATAAATAGGATATTAACTAACCCTTTTACGTTATGAAAATTTCATCTCGTGATCTTGTTGTAGGCATCAAGGAGTATATTTTGATGACCTTCGGTATGTTCTGCTACGCCTTCGGCTGGCAGATGTGCGTGCTTCCCGCTGGTGGTATGGGTGGTGGTGCAGCAGGTTTGGCTACACTTATCAATGCCATTCTTCCCGCATCGCTCTCTTCGGGCTTGCTCACAATCGGTAACTTGATCTTCATCATCAACTGTATTCTTCTTGTCCTCGGTGTAATGATCGTGGGTTGGAAGTTCGGTATCAAGACTTTGTACTGTATCTTGATGATGTCTGTGATGTTCAACCTCGTTGAGCTTCTCGATCCAGCATTGGTCGTTAATGTATTCAAGGGTGTTGATGCCTGGAGAATCCTTATGGTTGTCCTCGGTGCTGCATCTTGCGGTGTAGGTATCGCAGTGTCGTTTATGCAGGGCGGTTCAACAGGTGGTACCGATATCGTTGCGATGATTATCAATAAGTTCCGCACCGTAAGCTACGGTAAGGTGTTGCTTATGACCGACTGTGGTATCCTCATCTCATCTGTGCTTCTCTCGACCACAGTTAATATGGCTACCGACGCTGGTATCATCGAGCCACATATGATCTCGCCTCTTGCTCCAGAGGCCTTCGCTCGTATGGTTTATGGTTTCATTATGATTGCTGTTATCGGCTACACTGTAGACTTCGTACAGTCAGGTAACCAGCAGTCTAACCAGATTATGATCTTCTGCAAGGACTACGAGTCTATGGCCGAGATGATCAACACCAAGGCACGCCGTGGTGCTACTCTTATCGACGCTATGGGTTGGTACTCAAAGGTTGAGTCAAAGGCTGTTATGGTTGTTTGCCGTAAGCGCGATACATCTACCATCCTGAAGTTCGTTCGCGAGGAGGATCCTAATGCATTTATCACCGTTGGCTCTGTAATGGGCGTATACGGTCAGGGCTTCGACGCTTTGAACAAGCTATAGTAGAGCCACACTAAAATAAGCTGCTGCGATGCTATACGCACAGGTAGTCCTGCCGTTGGCACAACCCAGCTACACGTTTGCTGTAGATGAGTCGTTGGCCATAGGTGTAGGCGATGCCGTTGTCGTACAGTTTGGCAGCAGCCGTTTTTATACAGGTATCGTATGGTCGCTCAGCGAGGAGCGTCCCGACTATCCGCACATCAAGTCGGTGCTGCGTAAGTTGTATAGTTTTCCGCTGCTCAATTCCGAGGCTATGAGGCTTTGGGAGTGGGTGGCGGAGTATTATTTATGCTATGTTGGCGAGGTTATGCGCGTAGCCTTGCCATCGCTTGCCAAGCCCTCGGCAACCACTATCGCCGAGCTTGACGAACGCTCTATCGAGCCACCCTCGGAGACCTTCGTGGCACTTGTCGAGGAGCTGCGTAGCGAGGAGGCTTTGGCCGGGTATGTGGCGAAGCATTGTCGCCGCGCACCGCGTCGTACGGCCACTATGGATCTCATAGCATCTCTTGCTCTCGAACGAGGCTATGCCGATGGCTTCGTGCCACGTCGTATGGTCGATGCCGATGCTACGGCACTTGCAGCATTGCGCTCCAAGGGGCTTATTGTTACCGAACGACGTGCTCGTGAGCGCAATATCTCCGGCTCGGGGGCATTCCTTCTGCCCACACTCTCCGAGTCGCAGAGCCACGCCCTTGCAACCATACGTGATGCCCACGCCGAGGGGCGTGTGGCGCTGTTGCACGGCGTTACGGGCTCGGGTAAGACCGAGATATACATCCACCTTATCGCCGAGGAGCTTGCTGCAGGTCGCGATGTGATGCTGCTCGTTCCCGAGATTGTCATCACCTCGCAGCTTATCGAGCGTCTGGAGCGAATCTTCGAAGGTCGCACCACAACCTACCACTCGCGTCTCACGCCACTGCGTCGTGGCGAGACCTTCCTGCGTTTAGCGACATCTGCTGGCGGAGAACTTATCGTCGGTGTGCGCTCGGCTCTGTTCCTGCCTGTGAACCGCGCAGGTCTGATTATCGTCGACGAGGAGCACGACCCGAGCTACAAACAGAGCGACCCCGCACCGCGCTACAACGCGCGCGACTGTGCGGTGTTTATGGGCAAGATCTATGGCGCAAGGGTGGTGTTAGGTAGTGCCACGCCATCGTTGGAGAGCTACGTCAATGCTCTCTCGGGCAAGTATCAGTATGTCGAGCTCAACGAGCGCTGGGGCGATGCTCTGCTACCTGAAATCGTTGTCTCGGATACACTTCGTGCGGTGAAGCGCGGTGAGCGCCGCACGCACTTCAATGTAGAGTTGCTCAACTCGATAAGTACCTCGCTTGCAGATGGTAAGCAGGCGATATTGTTTCAGAATCGCAGGGGTTATGCCCCATATATACAGTGTCGCACGTGTGGTTACTCGCCACGCTGTCCGCACTGCAACGTCACCCTCACGCAGCACAACACATCGTCGCGTATGGAGTGCCACTATTGTGGTTACTCGGAGCCGCGTCGCAATGTCTGCCCCAACTGCGAAACGCAGGATATGTCGCCTATGGGCTTCGGTACCGAGAGGGTCGAGGAGGAGATTTCACGTCTCTTCCCCGAGGCGCGTGTTGCGCGTTTGGATGGCGACACCTCCTCGTCGGAGAGTTCGTTTCGACGCATAGTCCGTGAGTTCGAGATGGGCGAGACGGATATCCTTGTAGGCACTCAGATTCTGGGTAAGGGCTTTGATTTCGGGGGAGTTACGACTGTGGGAATACTCAATGCCGACAACCTTCTCTCGACGCCCGATTTTCGTGCTGCGGAGCGTGCCTTCCAGCTTATGACCCAGGTTGCAGGCCGCGCTGGCCGACGTGAGCAGAGGGGTCGTGTCGTGGTGCAGACTTCGTTGCCAAACCACCCCGTCATCCGTGAGGTGGCCCTCGGCGACTATCGTGCTATGGCTCTTGTCGAACTGCGTGAGCGCGAGGCATTTGGCTATCCGCCATACTCCCATCTCATACGTCTTCTGTTGCGCCATACGGACAGGGAGCAGCTCGCTCGAGGTGCAACCTTTGTGGCTGGTGTTATGCGTCAGAAGTTCGGCTCGAGGGTGCTTGGTCCGGTATCGGCCGCAGTCGAGAGATTCAGGGGAGAGTATCGCTCCGAGATATTGCTCAAGATCGAGAGTGGCGCATCGATGCAGCGTGCACGCAATATGCTGCGCGATGTGTTGCGCACAGCGGCAGAGAACAAGGAACATAAAAAACTGATTATCAATGTCGATGTCGATGCTTGGTAGGGCACTTCGTGCTGTGCGCTCGCTGCTCTTCCCGAGTAGTTGTATGATATGCGGTGAGCACATCGCTAAGCAGATGCACGGCATATGCATCCGATGTCGCTACGAAATACCACTTACGGGATATTGTCACTTGGCGGAAAATCCCGTTAAGGAGCATTTCGCTGGCCTTGTACCTCTGGTGCAGGGCTCTGCTTTTTTGTTCTATTCGGGTCAGAGCCTGTGGCGCGATATGGTACATCGCTTCAAGTATGGAGGCGAGTGGGCTATTGCCGAGAGTATGGGTCGTTGGTATGGCGCAGAGCTCCGAGCGTCAGCTCTTTACGACGATGTTGATGTTGTTATTCCTGTGCCGCTGCATCCACTCAAAACGCTGCGCCGAGGCTACAACCAGACGCGCTACCTTGCCGAGGGCATAGCTCACGAACTGGGTGTCGAGGTGTGCAACGGAGCTGTTGTCCGCAAACGAAATAATCCGCCTCAGGCGCGCCGTCGTGGCAGCGAGAGGTGGGATAATGTAGAGTCGCTCTTTGCGTTGCGCCGAGTCGATTTGTTGCGTGGCCGTCACGTGCTTCTCGTCGACGATGTCCTCACCTCGGGTGCTACGCTCTACGCGTGTGCCGAGGCTATCCTTAGGGAGTTGCCCGATTGTCGTATATCTGTCGCTACGTTGGCTGTAACGCAGCGTATACTTAAGGAATAACCATCTCGAACGTCTCTCCGAATCGGTCTGTAGCCTTGATAGTCAGTGTGTTGTCCGTAGAAGTGCGGCGATAGCGGAAGTAGTGTCGCGCAGGTATTGCCGAGCGGCGCAGACGCTCCATAATGATCTCGGGATACGAGGCCTCGCTCTCGACATATCTCATATATTCGGGGTCGGCGATAGCAAATCGCTCCATATCGTGCCACGTTGCGCCATCCTCGCTGCAACGCACACTCCATCTGTCATCCACACCCCAGATTTTCACTACGACATACTCCTCGTTATCCTTGACCTCGCCTTCGCTCCACGCAACCATCTGATACTCTGCCGAGTGCTCAAGGGTGCGGAAGTGCCACTCGAGGCTGTTGTCGCGCTCCTCAACGATAAGCACGCCACGTGGTGTTCCATCGGCGCATATCGGTGCGTGCCACAGGTTGCCGTTGACCTGCGCTACGCTGTGCTCAACGACATTCGAGGCAATATCGAATGTGTTATTGCGGTGGCCGTGACCCGTTATGAGGTGCAATTCGCGGTCGCCGACCAGGTCGATAATCTCCTGTGCGTAGGGTATGGCTATGCCTTTGCGCGCGTCGTATGCCGGAGCGTGCATCGCAATGATTATGCGCTTATCTTCGCTCACGCGGCGCAGGGTGCGTCGCAGCCAGCGCATCTGTGTTCGGTCGATGCCGAGCGAATAGTCGAAATAGTTGTTGTACAATATGTTATCGAGTCCGATAAAGAGGCTGTTGCCAAGCTCCATAGCATAGTATCGCTTGCCAAACGTACGGCAATAATCGCGTAGTGCGCGCCTCTCGCGACCCTCGATTTTGCGGTCGTAGTCGTGGTTGCCAGGTACGGTGAGAAGCTGCACGCCAAGCTTATCGAACATATGCTTGATGCGTGGCAGATGCTCCATCGTGTCCCACACTACATCGCCCGTGATGAGTATCGCTTCGGGCGTATCGTCCTCGCGGTCGTACTCGGCGAGTATCGAGGCTATGGCCGGCATAATGTCGCTTTCGAAACTATCTATCTGCGCCTCGGTCTGTGTCTGGCTGTCGCCCAGTACAATAAGGTTAAATCCTGTATTATCAGCCTCTTGCGCTACGGTGGGTTGCGCCGTTGCAAGAAGCGCTAATATGAATAAATGCTTTAGTTTTTTCATCTTTAGAACACTGTTTTCTCAATTAACACCATCGCAAAGATATACGTTTTGTCTCAAATACTACCACGCGGAGCGAAAAAAGTATGCGCACGCGTGCGTAGTCACGAAAAAATTAGTACCTTTGTTCCGTTATGGAGAATTTTGTTGTTTCAGCACGTAAATATCGCCCTGCAACCTTCGCTTCGGTTGTGGGACAACGACATATTACCTCGACGCTTAAGAACGCTATAGAGCGCGGACAGCTTGCCCACGCCTATCTCTTCTGTGGCCCACGTGGTGTCGGTAAGACAACCTGTGCACGAATCTTCGCAAAGTCGGTGAACTGCCTCAATCCACAGGCAGGCGAGGCTTGCAACGAGTGCGCATTCTGTCGCTCGTTCAACGAGGGTCGCTCGCTCAATGTACACGAGCTCGATGCTGCGTCGAACAACTCGGTAGACGACATCCGCAACCTCATCGAGCAGGTGCGTATCATTCCGCAGGAGGGTAGCTACTCGGTCTTCGTCATCGATGAGGTGCATATGCTCTCGCCGGCAGCCTTCAACGCCTTCCTTAAGACCTTGGAGGAGCCACCACGCCACGCTATCTTCGTGTTGGCCACTACCGAGAAGCATAAGATCATCCCCACAATCCTCTCGCGTTGCCAGATCTACGACTTCAACCGCATCAAGGTTGAGGATGGCGTGGAGTACCTGCGCTATATCGCCCAGAAGGAGGGTGTTGTGGCAGATGACGAGGCGCTCAACCTCATCGCCCATAAGGCTGATGGCGGTATGCGCGATGCGCTGTCGATGTTCGATAAGGCTGTGTCGTTTTGCGGCAATAACCTCAACTATAAGGATGTAGCCTCTACGCTCAACGTCCTCGACTACGACACCTACTTCTCGGTTACGGATATGTTGCGTGAGGGTCGCTATACCGATGCGCTCATCGCCTTCGACGGTGTGCTCTCGCGAGGCTTCTCGCCACAGGTCTTCGTCTCGGGTCTCAATGCCCACCTTCGCGACCTGCTTATGGCCAAGGGCCCTGCGGCATCGCTTGTCGAGTTTACAGGTGCGCTTGTTGAGCGCTATCGAGCGCAGGCGGCACTCTGTGATGAGAGCTTCCTCTTCAATGGCATATCGTTGCTCACCGAGGCGGATGGTCGATTGCGACAATCATCAAATCAGCGTTTACTTGTTGAACTGGGACTTATGAAGATATCGGGTCTCGGTCAAAAAAAAAATAGTGAGGTAGCTGAGTCGAGTTTCGTAACCTCGTTTGCGTTGCCCGACCTTATGCCTGGCGCAACTGCGACTCCGCCACAGCCAAGTGTTGCACCACAGCCAAGTGCTGCACCACAGCCTGTGCCGCAACCTGCGGCGGTTGCTCAACCAACTCCGCAGCCAAGTGTTGCTCCACAGCCTCAAGTGGCGAGGGGTGTAGCGGCCGAGAGTGGTGAGCGTCCAGCGCGACGAGCAACTGCGGTACGCACTGCGAAGTCGACATTCTCGATTAACGCAATGTTGGGCGAGGATGCCAAGCGCGGAGTGCAAGGCGACGAGGCGGCGGAGGCAGTAGTCAACGTCGATCCCAGGAGCGAGGAGAAACTCAAGGCGGCAAAGGCATCCTATGTGGCAATGCTTATGGCATCGAAGCCACGCTATGGTGTGGTCTTCGAGACGATGACCATTGAGGGCAATGCTGTGACGGTGACGGTCCCATCGCGCGAGCTTGGCGATGACATCCTGCGCGACTCACGCGAGTGGATGGGAGGTCTTGCAGAGCACGCAGGTGTCGATGGTTTCATCGAGCTCAAGGTCAACGTCAACGAGAAGGTCAAGGCTGCGAAGCCTATAACCCTTGAGGATAGGCTGCGTCATCTGACCAATAAGAATGGAGCACTTATCACGATGATAGAGACTTTGGGCCTTGACGCCCAGTAATTTTTGTGATAAGAGGCCATCTGCGTCACCGAGCTTATCTCCACGAATGGGAAATATCTCAAGTATGTCCCATCCGTATCGATTGCGACTCGGCAACACATCTAACCTCTTCTGACAAAAATTACGGAGGAGGGGATAGTAAGTAACTATGCCTTGTGAACAAGGCGGAAAGTATTAAGCAAGAAAATTTGAATTTAATAAAAGCATAGACTAAAATGATTAAGGATTTTGTTCAGGAGCTCGAGTGGCGTGGTATGATTCACACCATTATGCCAGGAGCGAAGGAGCAGTTGCAGAAGGAGATGACAACAGCTTATCTCGGTATCGACCCTACAGCTGACTCATTGCATATCGGTCACCTTGTAGGTGTTATGATTTTGAAGCACTTCCAGATGTGTGGACACCGTCCCATCGCCCTTATTGGTGGTGCTACGGGTATGATTGGCGACCCTTCGGGTAAGTCACAGGAGCGTAACCTCCTCGACGAGGCTACATTGCGTCACAACCAGGAGGCTATCAAGAACCAGCTCGCACGTCTCATCGACTTCGACTCCGAGGCCGAGAACCACGCGTTGCTCGTAAACAACTACGACTGGATGAAGGAGTTCTCGTTCCTCGACTTCGCACGCGACATCGGTAAGTGTATCACCGTAAACTATATGATGGCCAAGGATTCGGTGAAGAAGCGCTTCAATGGCGAGGGTGACGGTATGTCATTTACAGAGTTCACCTACCAGCTCCTCCAGGGCTACGACTTCTTGCACCTATACCAGCAGTACAACTGCAAGGTGCAGCTCGGTGGTGCCGACCAGTGGGGTAACATCACCACAGGTACAGAGCTCATCCGCCGCAAGCTCGGCGCCGAGGCAGAGGCTTTCGCCATAACCTGCCCACTCATCACAAAGGCTGACGGTACAAAGTTCGGTAAGACCGAGAGTGGCAACGTATGGCTCGATGCGCGCTATACATCGCCATACAAGTTCTACCAGTTCTGGCTCAACGTGAGCGATGACGATGCAAAGCGTTACATCAAGATCTTCACACTTCTCGACCGCGAGACTATCGAGCAGCTCATCCGCGAGCACGACGAGGCTCCGCACCTCCGCGCATTGCAGCGCCGTTTGGCCGAGGAGATCACCACTATGATCCACTCGAAGGAGGAGTTGGAGAAGGCACAGGCTGCTACCAACATCCTCTTCGGCAACGCTACCTCGGAGGCTCTCCGCTCGTTGGACGAGGAGACACTCTTGCAGGTGTTCGACGGTGTGCCACAGTTCACCATCTCGCGCGATGATTTGGCGAAGCCATTCATCGACATCGTTGCCGAGTCGTGCAAGGTATTCCCATCGAAGGGTGAGTGCCGCAAGATGGTGCAGGGCGGTGGCGTGCAGCTCAACAAGGAGAAGGTTACCGATCCTATGCGTGCCGTAACCGAGGCTGACCTCATCGCTGGCAAGTATCTGCTCGCACAGCGCGGCAAGAAAAACTACTATCTAATCACCGTACAATAGTCCTCTGATTGTGGAAAAGAGCTACACCATACGACTTAACAACATATCGCTGCGTGCCTATCACGGCTGCTACGACCTCGAGCAGCAGGTAGGTAATCGCTATCGTGTCGACCTGGCAATACGTACGCCTCTGGGCGAGCTTCACCGCGAGGACGATGTCACCAAGGCGGTGAACTACCTCACCGTATACGAGATTGTCGAGCGCACTATGCAGCGCACGCAGCGCACTATCGAGGCTGCGGCAGCCAACGTCATCGATGCCATACGTGCCGAGTTCCCGGCTATCGAGAGCATCGAGTGCACCGTGGCAAAGATTGCGCCTCCGCTGGGTGGCAAGGTCGAGAGTGTGAGTGTAACACTTGTTGGATAGATAATAAAAAAAGGCTTTTGGATATGAGTTCAATAGAAAAGCGTGGTGGTTTTGGCGGTAAGCTTGCTGCCATCCTCGCTGCCGCAGGTTCGGCAATCGGCCTCGGCAACATCTGGCGTTTCCCCTATATCACGAGTGAGAATGGTGGTGGAGCCTTCATTCTCATATATCTCGGATGTATCCTTTTGCTCGGTCTTCCGCTCCTTATCGCGGAGTTTGCCGTAGGTCACAACACCAAGCGTAACCCTATCGATGCCTTCTCGACAATCCGCAAGGGTTGGGGCTGGCTCGGCGCTATGGGCATCATCTCGGTGACGCTCATTATGGGCTACTACTTCGTAATCTCGGGCTGGACGCTCAACTACGCTATATCGTCGGCTACGAATGCCATTACGGGCGACTATGGTGCATTCTTTAGTGAGTTTACGACGGGTGTGTGGAAGCCTCTGCTCTTCACCTACCTCTTCATCCTCGCCAACCACTTCATCATCATCGGTGGTGTGCAGGGCGGTATCGAGAAGGCGTCGAAGGTTATGATGCCTCTGCTCTTCGCTATCCTCATCGCTTTGGCTATCTACTCGTTGTGGTTGCCCGAGGGTCGCGAGGCGTTGGGCAATGTCTTCACTCCCGACTTCTCGAAGGTTACGGGTAAGACCTTCCTCGATGCTATGGGTCAGGCCTTCTTTACCTTGTCAGTAGGTATGGGTGCAATGCTCATCTATGGCTCATACTTCAAGGATGGCACCAAGATCGCAGGTACGGCAATCAGCGTTGTGTCGCTCGACACGCTTGTGGCACTTACGGCTGCTGTCATCATCTTCTCGGCAGGTGTTGCCGACCAGAGCGGTATGCAGCTTGCCTTCGTAGCTATGCCAAAGGTATTTGCCTCAATGCCATTGGGCAATATGTGGGCTACGCTCTTCTTCCTGTTGTTGGGCCTTGCGGCGCTCTCGTCGACAATATCGATGCACGAGGCTGTCACCTCATACTTTGTCGAAAAGCGCGGTATGTCGCGTGGCGTAGGTGCAACAATCGTCACAGTTGTGGCAATGCTTTTAGCTACCGTGGCTTCCCTTTCGCTCGGCGTGTGGGATAGCTACCGCGTGGCAGGTATGAACTTCTTCTCGTTGCTCGATAACTTCACAGCTATTGTTATGCTCCCAGTACTCGGTATCCTCACCTCGGTATTCGTAGGTTGGATATGGAAGAAGGAGGATATGCGCAAGGAGCTTACGGCGCAGGGCGGTGTCGATGCGGCAACCTATCCCGTCATCCGCTTCCTGCTGCGCTACGTATGCCCCGTGCTGGTGTCGGTAGTATTCATATGCGGCATCGTGGCATTTATCAGCGGATTATAATCTAACTAAACGAAACTCAATAAATTAACTCAATAAACAAATCTATCATATGGCAGATTTCATCTATCAGGAGCCGTATCCTATCCAGCAGGATAAGACGGAGTACCGCCTTCTCACGAAGGACTATGTAAAGGTCGTAGAGTGCGATGGTCGTAAGATTTTGAAGGTTGATCCAAAGGGCTTGGAGCTCTTGGCAAAGGAGGCTTATGCCGATGTGTCGTTCTACTTGCGTGCGTCACACCTCCAGAAGCTCTCTAATATCTTGAACGATCCCGAGGCTACCGACAACGACAAGTTCGTGGCATACACAATGCTTCTCAACCAGTGCGTAGCTGCCGAGGGCGAGCTCCCAACGTGTCAGGATACTGGTACAGCAATCTGTATCGGTCACAAGGGTGAGGATGTATACACAGGTGCAAACGATGCAGAGTGCATCTCACGCGGTGTATACGAGACATACAAGGAGCGTAACTTGCGTTACTCACAGGTTGTTCCATTCACAATGACCGAGGAGAAGAACTCTGGCACCAACCTCCCCGCACAGATCGATATCTACGCTGGTCACCCAGGTATGGAGTACGAGTTCCTGTTCATCACCAAGGGTGGTGGCTCGGCTAACAAGACATTCCTCTATCAGCAGACCAAGGCGTTGCTCAACGAGGAGTCGTTGACAGCCTTCATTAAGAAGCATATCCTCGACCTCGGCACATCAGCTTGTCCTCCTTATCACCTCGCATTGTGCATCGGTGGTACATCGGCAGAGATGTGTCTCTCAACTGTTAAGAAGGCTTCGGCAGGATACCTCGACGAGCTCCCAACATCGGGTAACGAGGGTGGCCGCTGTTTCCGCGACTTGGAGTGGGAGGCAAAGGTCGAGAAGATCTGCCAGGAGATCGGTCTCGGCGCACAGTTCGGTGGTAAGTACTATGTTCACGACGTTCGTGTTATCCGCGCACCTCGTCACGCTGCATCGTGCCCTGTGGCTATCGGTGTGAGCTGCTCGGCAGACCGTAACATCAAGGCGAAGATTACGCCCGAGGGTATCTTCCTCGAGCAGTTGGAGAAGAATCCTGCACGCTTCCTCCCAGCCGAGGCACCTGCAATGTCTCCAGCTGTAGATATCGACCTCGACGAGGGTATGGACAAGGTACGCGAGATCTTGTCGAAGTATCCTATCAAGACACGTCTCAACCTCAAGGGTACATTGGTAGTAGCGCGCGACATCGCTCACGCACGTATCAAGCAGATGCTCGACGAGGGTAAGCCTATGCCAGAGTACTTCAAGAAGCACCCTGTATACTATGCAGGCCCTGCTAAGACCCCTGCAGGTATGGCTTCAGGTTCGTTCGGCCCTACAACGGCAGGTCGTATGGACTCTTACGTAGACCTCTTCCAGAAGGCAGGTGGCTCTATGGTGATGGTTGCCAAGGGTAACCGTTCACAGCAGGTTACCGATGCTTGTAAGGCTAACGGTGGCTTCTACCTCGGTTCTATTGGTGGTCCTGCGGCTATCCTTGCCAAGAACTCTATCAAGAGCGTTGAGGTTGTCGACTTCGAGGAGCTTGGTATGGAGGCAGTACGTAAGATCTACGTGGAGAACTTCCCAGCCTTCATCATCGTAGATGATAAGGGTAATGATTTCTTTGCAGACTACGCACACTAAAATCGTATAGCAGGGTTATTTTGTCATTCGGCTTGTAGGTGAGATGCTCACATACGCCAAGTATGCTGCGCTCTCGCCTCCTGCGACCGACTAACAAACTAACCCCACTCTCCGATTTTAGTCGGTTTAGAGTATAGCAGGGTTATTTCGTCATCTTGCTTGCTCTTGAAATCCTCATTTACCTCAAGTAAACTGCGGTTTCAAGATCTGCGACAAGCTAACAACCTAACCCCACTCTCCAATTTTAATTGTTTGGAAGTATAGAGGGGTTATTTCGTCAATCGGCATGTTTGCCTTATGCAACCTCAATTTACAGAGGTATGGGGCTTAGATAATTTTGAGATTCACCCTGCACCGATATAGACATTGGCTAGCAACGCTCACATTTTAGAGGGCGTTGTTGGCCATTGACTATGCAATAAAAACGCTTGCCGAGGCGTTACAGAAATGTCGGTAAAGATTAAACCTATACAAATGTTACGTTTGATTCGAAGAATAGTTTTCACCATAGCCCTGTTACTGGTCTCTATCCAGTCGTGGGCACAGGTGTTGTTTACGGCTGATGCACCAGCGCTAACGGCGATGGGCAGCCCCTTTAGAGTAGAGTTTACGGTAGATGCCGAGCCCGACAGTCGCTCGATTGCAGCCCCATCGTTCGAGGGCTTCGAGCTATTGGCGGGGCCGAGCGTATCTACGGGTCACTCCGTGCAGTTTATCAACGGCAAGCAGTCGTCGAGTTATAGTTGCACCTTCTCCTACGTGCTACTCCCCGAGCGTGAGGGTACATTCACCATAGGTGCAGCTACAATCAGGGTCGACGGCAAGGAGTACTCGACAAAGCCCTTCCCCGTAGAGGTTGTTGCCGAGAAGGGCAACGCCAAGAGCTCGGGCAAGGGTGCTTCGACACGCAATCCCGAGAATCAGATATCCAAGGACGACATAATCATCAGACTGAAGCTCTCCGACACCGATGTCTACAAGGGCGAAGCTATACGCGCCTCGTTGGTGCTATACACGCGTGTAGGTATCGACCATATCGAGAGCCTCGAGATGCCGCCATTCGATGACTTCTGGTCGCAGGAGCTTACCTTCGACAACGACCCTTCGCGCGAAGAGTACAACGGCAAGGTATACGAGACCTACAAGATTCGTGAGCTCCTCCTCTCGCCACAGCGCAGCGGTGAGATTGTGATACCAGCAACCGAGATGACCGTCGTAGCACAGATCGTGCAGAACAATGGCCGCGGCTTCGACCCCATATTTGGTGGCCGTCAGATATACCACGTGACACGCAAGCTCAAGAGTGACGAGCAGAAGATTAGCGTCAAGGAGTTTCCCAAGGGTGCGCCAGCCTCATTCGCAGGTGCTGTAGGACGCTTCTCGCTCAACGCAAAGATGCCCGAGGCGCAGATCAAGGCAAACTCTGCCGACCAGATATCAGTGACCATATCGGGTGAGGGTAACCTCAAGTTTATCACCGCGCCCAAGTTCCGTCTGCCCGAGTCATTCGAGCTCTACGACACCAAGAGTGTCGACAACATAAAGGTTACTGCGAGTGGCACCTCGGGCTCGATAACCTACACATACCCCTTCGTGGCACGCTCGGCAGGCCGATTCACCATCGAGCCTGTGGAGTTCACATTCTTCAACCCCTCGACCGGAGAGTATACCACGCTCGCTACCGAGCGTTTTACAATGGAGGTGCTCGACGATGGCAAATCGTCGGGTGAGGTAGTTCACGCAGGAGTATTCACCGACTATGGTGGCTCGATGCGTCAGCTCGACCGCGACATACGCTTCATCCACAACGTCGCAGTACCACAGCGCGCAGCATCGGTATTCATCTTCTCGCCTCTCTACTGGCTTGTGATAGTTGCCTCGCTTGCGGCATTTGTTGTGGTCTATGTGCTTATGCGCCGCCGCATACGTCTCAACCACAACGTCGTAGCGCGCCGTATGCGTCGTGCCGATAAGGTTGCGGTACAGCGTCTGCGTCTTGCCGAGAAGTATATGAAGGAGCAGAATCGCCACCCCTTCTACGAGGAGATGCTTCGTGCTATGTGGGGATATATCGGCGACAAGTTCAACATCCCCGTATCGGCTCTCACGAAGGAGACCATACGCGAGGAGCTCTATCGTCGTGGCGTCTCGTCGGCCGATGCTGAGCAGTTCTGTCAGATAATCTCGCGTCTGGACGAGGCGCAGTATGCCCCAGTGAGCGAGGATGATATGAGCAGCGTCTATGGCGATGCTGTCGAGGTGATATCGAAAATCGAGTCGATAATTAAACATTAGTAAGCCGATGAAAACTCTATCAACAAAGATAACCGCAATACTAAGACTCTTCGTGGCACTCTGCACACTCCTCTGTGGCGCAGGTGTCGCCGAGCTCTATGCTGCCGATGCAGCCACCACAGCCGAGGTGAGCCTTGCTGATGGTAGCAGAGCATATGCCGAGAAGGATTATGCTACGGCTGTCGAGAGCTTCGAGCGTGTTGCCGCGCTCGGATATGCCGATGCCGACCTCTACTACAACCTTGCGAATGCCTATTTCAAGCTGGGTCAAAACCGCCTCTCGCCATCGGGACGCACCTTCTCATCGGGCGAACTTGGCCGTGCGGTGCTAAACTACCGCCGTGCTTTGCGCCTTGACCCTTCGATGGAGGATGCGCGCTACAACCTCGACATCGCTGTGGACCACACAAACGATACGGAGGCAATCCCCGATAGCTTCATCGTGGGCTTGTGGCACGCCATAGGCGACCGCGCAACGACTAATAGCTGGGCGATTCTCTCGGTTATCGACTTTGTGGTGTTGCTCATCTCGTTGCTCTTCTACCTGCTCTCGCAGAGCATCGTGCTCCGCAAGCTGACCTTTGCAGTGTCGATTGTCGCCCTTGTGCTCTTCATCTTCAGTACAGCCTTCGCACTTTCGCAGCGCGCCAAGTTGCAAAAGCAGGATACTGCCGTTGTGGTATGCAACGACACTACGCCTGTTCACGCCTCGCCCGACAGCGCATCAAAGGTTATACGTCAGCCCTCGCAGGGTGTAACCATCGAGCTGTTGCGCGCCCACGGCGAGTGGTCCGAGATATTGTTCTCTGATGGCGAGAAGGGGTGGATTCGCAGTAACGTAATCGAGAGAGTATAGCCTATGTCGAAGCTGTTGGATGGAGTATGCAGCGAGCTGCAACGTCTGCCGGGCATAGGTCGCCGTACAGCACTGCGCCTTGCTATGCACATCCTCAAGATGGATGTCGAGGCTGCCGACTCGCTGTCGCAGAGCATAGCGCGTTTTCGCCACGACATACGCTACTGCGCAGGGTGTAACAACCTCTCAGACGAGACGCTCTGCCCGATATGCAGCGACGAGCGTCGCGACCGTTCGACGATATGTGTTGTCGAGCAGGTTGCCGACCTTATGTCTATCGAGAATACGGGGCAGTATCGCGGTCTCTACCACGTGCTGGGTGGTGTCATCTCGCCAATGCAGGGCGTAGGCCCTTCTGACCTGAAGATAGACCTGCTGTGTGATAAGCTACTTACGGGAGATGTCAAGGAGGTGATTATCGCCATATCTACCTCGGTCGAGGGCGAGACCACGCTCTTCTACCTTATGAGCCGACTCAAGGCCTTCCCCGATGTTAAGGTCTCGACGATAGCCCGAGGCATCGGCTTTGGCGACGAGCTGGAGTATGTCGACGAGCTGACCATAACGCACGCGCTGATTAATCGCCAGGAGGTAAACAAGAAATAGGTAAGAGGCTGAATAAAAAGTATATTTTGTCGTTATACTCGCCCTCAAAATGCTCATTTACGCTCAGTAAACTCCGCTTTTTCGGGCTTCGTAAGCCTAAAACTATATCTTTTTATTCAACCTCTTTGGTCAGTACAAAATTGGGGATGGCTAAGAATTGAATTAGCCATCCCCTTTCTATATAAATATCATAGGTATAATCCCTTACGCTACACCTCCGTAGGTTGGAATACCTCCGAAATATAGACCTCTGTTGTAGGACCATCCTTGAAGCCGAAGACCACAATCTGGTACTCGTGCAAGGTGTCTATGGTCTTGCCAATAGACTCGTTAGTGAGCTCCTGCGTAGCACTGAAGATATAGCTACTAATCTGCTGGTCGGTTTTGTTGAATGTCAAATCCCAAATCATATCTTCGAAGCTCTCCTCTTTGCCCTCGCCAAAGCGGTCTACATATCGCTTATCCTGAATTGTGACAAAGTAGGGGTCGGTATTCGTTGGGGTTATGGTAAACTTAACGCCTGTAGATATTACAGTGTTAATCTCTATCTCGAAGCTATTCTCCGAGGCTACGGGCTTAGCTGTAGCAAACTCTGTGGTCACAACATCCGTTGTCTGGTAACCCTCGTCGTTCATACCAAAGGCGTACATCACATACTCGCTATCCCAGCGTAAGTTATAATACTCACTAACATTTATCGTGCGATTGCCAGCCAACTGGTAACACTGCATATACTTTTGCCAGGTATCGAGTTCAGGGTAGTGCTCCAAGCCCCACTCAACATCCTGCTCCCACTGACGAATACGCTCTGCAATGATAGCGAGTGTATATAACTCATAATTCTCCTTCCACTCAGCCTTAGGCATAAAGTCAAAGATATACTCTAGCTCCTGATCTGAGGCGTCGATTCTTACGATTGCATTTCGCCAGGTCTGGCTACCCTCGATAACCGATAGGCTTAGAGCCTCCGATATCACATATTGATCTGTGCGTATCTGCTCACTTACAATGTAGTCTGTCAAGTAGCTCTTGCTCTCAGCATCGTAGCCAAAGTAGAGCACTTGGTAGTAGTTCGAGGGCGATAGTTCCTCCGCGGTGAAGGATTGTTTGCCCATATATGGAGCCTCCATAGTGAGGAGTGTGGCAGCTACGGCAATATCGCGCTCCGAGCTAAGCTCCGATGCTGGATATAATGCTGCGTAGTATGGAAGATTATCACTGCTGGGGGTGATGCTATAGCTTATCGTCGTTGATGTCGTATCGTCGATGCTTAACTCAAAGGTGAGCTGTGCCTCTGGCTGTGGTTCGTCGTTCTTGCTACAAGCTGTGATAAGGAGTGCTGTGGTGGACAGAATCCACGTAGCAACGCTAAAAATTCTCTTCATACTCTTCATAGGTTATCTGTTTTTTCGGTTAGTTACTATTGTGGTGCCGCCTCGGTTGTGAATGGGTAGATGTTGAGGCTTGTTGTTGCTCCGTTGTCATCCACGCCAAAGAGGAATAGGGCATACTCTCGCTCCGATTTTAGCAGGTTGCCACGCTCGGTAAAGCAGTTGTAGCGGTAGTCGCCACTCTTATACATCGTGGGTAGCTCGGCAGAGCTCTTCGAGGTGTTGCGTAGTATGGCGTTCTGTATGAATGGCTCGTCGCTGCGACCATCGTTATCCTCGGTGAAGTACCAATCATACCAATCCTTGTTGGTTATGGTTGCGAAGTATCGCTCCTCCTTCGATGAGGGGATTATTGTCGCCTCAGCCTCCCAGCCACGAATGGTGCCCTCCTCTGTTGTATGCTCTTTCCACATAAGCTCAATGTTGGGCACCTCGAAGGTCATCGAGGATGGCTCGGGGGCTAATGTCCTAAACTGCTTGCGAGTGATAGGCGTTGTCACCTCGCCAGATGGGGTTATGCCATACGCCCATACGAGATACTCGGTATCCCACTCTGCGATGTAGAGCATATTGTCGGTGCTTATCGACACCTCGCCCGTGACCGTGTCGCTCGCGATAATCTCCTCGAGCGTGTAGCCATAGAGCTGCGATACATATGCCCAGAAGGAGTAGTCGTACTGTAGTAGCTCGTAGTCGCTGCTATGCTGATAACGCTCGTAGCTATCCATCGTGTATAGCCAGAAGAAGTACGATGTGTTGTTGTCGGGAGGGGTTATGTGCAGTGTTGCCGACATACCCTTTATGTCGCTGACCTCAATGTCGAAGAGTTCAGGGGCATCGGGCGTGGTGATGCGCTCCGAGAGTATCACATCTCCCACCTTCTTATTTATCGTCGGGTCGTATTGGAAGTAGACCATACGGTAGTAGGAGTGTCCCACCAGCCCATCAAAAGTGCGTGTCACACTCTCCGTGCATAGGTTGTCCTCAAAGCCGTCGCTGAAGCGTATATCGAGGAATATCTCCTCGCCATCTCGTTTCATAAACTCCTCAGTGTCGGGGTGTAGCGAGGCGTAGTAGGTGATAATATCCGATGGCGGGGTAATGGTTATCACCGCCTTGTTGTGCTCAAGGCTCTCGACCTCAAATTTTAGTGTATGCTCCTCCTCGCCAGGTTGAGGTGGTGTGTCACTATCCGCGCTACAGCTCGCAAATGCCACTAACGCAAACAGCAACATTAGGCGTAATAAATCTCTCATCTTCATATTATAGGTTGGTTTTTAGTGTTAAAAAGTGGGGCTGTCCAACAGTTGTGTTGGTCAGCCCTACCTCTGTTAACCGCAGTTGAAGTAGCGGTGTACAAGGGAGAGCATCTCCTCTGGTTTGCCCTCAATGTCGCTACGTAGCGTGCGGTCGTTGTACGAGCGTAGGCTCTTGAGCACACCGTCAATCATCGCTGGGCTAAATACTCCGTGACGCTCGAAAATCTCGCGCTGACGCTCCAGAGCATCTGCCGATGCTGCGCAACTGTCGGGAAGCTGTGCAAGCTGCTCGAGTTTTGCGGCATTCTCCGCCTTGTGGATGTTCACATTCACGTATGTACGCTCTGCAATCTCGAGAGCATTCTCCAACTCGAAGCCGTAGCGGCACGCCACAGCCAAACCTGCGATAAGCTGGTAGAGGTCTGCCGAGCCATCGGGTGAGCGCATCTCCACGGTCTGCTTGTTCGAGGTGTCGTAGTGGCTCTCGGGCTCCAGAGGGTTAGCTATGCGCGACATATTGCTGTTTGCTGTCCAGCCGAGTGGTACGCGAACAAGTACCGAGCGGTTGCGGTCGCCCCAGCAGATATTCGTAGGAGCCTCCTGGTGTGGCACAAGACGGAAGTAGGATGTAGGATTGGTGTTACCAAAGGCGGTGATAGAGGGTGCAAGCTCCATCATACCAGCTATAGCCTTGCGTGCCACCTCCGAGAGTGCGCCATTCTCGAGCATCATATTCTTGCCATCCTTGACGATGCGCATATGTATATGTAGTCCTGAGCCCGCCTTGCCCGCAGTAATCTTAGGTGCGAAGGTCACCTCGTAGCCATACTTATAGGCGAGGTTGCGGATAATCCACTTAGCCACCATAAGCTGGTCGGCAGCCTCAAGTGCTGCTGTTGGCAGGAACTCAATCTCGTTCTGCTCGTATACCAACTCGTCGAGTGTGAAGTTACCCACCTCCGAGTGGCCATACTTAATCTGTCCGCCAGCTTGTGCGATGTAGGCCATACACTCGGTGCGGAAGTCGTTAAACTTGGCAAAAGGTGCCGACTCGTGGTAGCCCTTCTGGTCGGTTGCTGGGAACATCGCCGTATCGGGAGCTATAACATAGTACTCCAACTCGCCCATAGCCTCGAACTCCATACCTGTCGTCTGCTTGAAGCACTCGCACGCCTTGAGCAGCGTGTAGCGTGGTGAGCTTGCGAGTGGCTCGCCATCCTTGTTGAAGAACGAGCAGAGGAGCGAGAGTGTAGGTATCTCGGCAAATGGGTCGTGGAACGCCGTTGCGAAGCGTGGAACGACATAGAGGTCGCTGCTGCCAGCCTCGATAAATGGGAAGAGGCTCGAGCCATCGACACGCTCACCGCAGGTGAGGATAGCATCGAGGTATGCGGCATTGTTAATTACAAAGTTGAGAGTCTTAAGACGACCATCGCCTGCTGGGTACATAAAATTGACCATACGAATACCATTCTCCTTGATGTAGTGGATGATATCGGCTTTGGTGAACTCCTTTGCGGGCTTACCTAAGAAGGCTACTACCTTATTCGGATTGAGTGCTAACTCCTCTTTCATAGCTGTAGGTTTTATGTTGTTTTTGGTTTTAATCTTTTACAAAGTTATAAATTTTATGCTAAAGTTGTATCTTTATATTCTATATTTTTAAAAATATTTTGTTGGCAAAATATTTGGAAAAAGAAAAAAATGTTTAACTTTGTAATAGATTTAGTGCTGTAATTTAAAGCGGTGCAGTTCTCCAAAGAGACAAACATAAATACTAATACATAAATAATTATGAGACTTAGACATCTATTCTATCTATTGCTTGCACTACCTTTGGTATTTGCAGCGTGTCAAGAGCCTGTGGAGCCAACTCCTTCGGCTGCGGTTTTGACGCTTACTTCAGCCTCTGTTGTAGAGTTTACGGCAGATGGTGGCGAGGCTACTATCACCTACACTATCGAGAATCCTGTTCAGGGAGCCAAGGTTGAGGCTACCTGTGACGCTCAGTGGGTTGTAGACCTCACCGTAGGCGAGAATATCACCTTTGTAGTCGAGGCTAACGAGAGTACAGCGAAGCGTGAGACTAAGGTTGAGGTTGCTTACAACACCCTTGCATTCGAGGTTACTGTAAAGCAGGCTGCTGCCGATGCTCCCGTTAATACAGGTGTTCAGTTTGAGGCACAGTATCTCATTGGTGAGTATTATGGCGACTTCTACTCGGAGGCTGGCAACTACTACATCTTCTTCACCGATAACGGTTTTGATGAGGAGGGTTATGAGCTTCCAAACTCTACATACTATTGCGTAGATCTCTATGGCGCATTGTTCGATGGTACAGGTGCTGTAACTTTGCCTGTTGGAGAGTATGTTCTCGACAACGATAATACGTTGGTTGAGGGTACATTCTCTGGTGAGTACTCTGGCTATTGGGCTACAGATGCCTCTGGTGAACCTAAGGATGGTATGTTCCCATTCGATGCTGGTAAGATGGTTGTTACAAGCGAGGGTGTGACCCTTAACGTGACGGTAAATGGTGAGGAGCACACTGTAACATTTACTGGTGAGGCTGTTATCTATGATTGCCGTGTTGAGGAGACAGAGATGGAGGCATCTTTCGCTTACGCTGTATATTATGGCGATGCCTACACCCCAGGCTATGCTGATAACTTCTATTTCTTCCTTAGTGACAAGGGCTTGGATGCTGATGGCTGGGAGCTTCCTAATGCTACATACTACCGCTTTGATATCTATTCAGATATTATCGATACAACAGATGGTCTCTACATCCCATACGGTACATACACCTTCGATATGAACGACTCGTGTGAGCCAGGTACCTTCTCAATGTCATATTCAGGATACTATGTTATGGATGACGAGGGTTGGGACTATGCTACTGTAGGATATTTTGCAGGTGGTACGGTGACCATAAGCGAGGATGGTGTTGTAGCAGAGGTTAAGACTATTGAGGGTGAAGTACACGTTGTTACCTATAGCGGTGCTGTTACTGATATCGTAGATGGTTCGTCTGCTGATGACGACGATGACGACGATGACTACTATCCTGAGGGTCCATACTCGACATTGGAGGAGGATTGGTACTGCAACCTCAGCGACCATACGCTCTACTATGAGTACTATTCAGACTACTACGAGGTAGGCTATATGAATTGGATGTTTGCAATTATGCCTAACGATGGCGAGGGCGATTTTGTGCAGTTCGACGTATTGGCAGATGTTGATAGCTACGACAACTTCTTTGGAGAGTACACTATCTCTAACTCGATGGAGGCCTTTACAGCATATCCAGGTTACTTGGACGACTATCTATACGGCTCTTGGTACTACAAGGAGGATGGTGTGACAATGGCTCCATTTGTAGATGGTGATTTGGAGGTAACCGATAATGGCGATGGCACAGTAAGCGTAACCTTCGATGTCTACGACGACTGCGATTTCAATATCGTTGGTAGCTGGACAGGTGAAGCAAAGCCCGTTTCGGCAATGCCAGCAACACGCTCTTCAAACGTATTCTCAAAGGCTCAGAAGGTAACTACGGTGAAGTCTTCATCAAAGAGTCGTATTGAGTGTAAGGGTGGTGTTAAGAGTGTGAATTTTAGCAAGAAGTAATATCTATAGATAGCAGCGGAGAGTGACTAAAAAGGCGAATTTCTGCGTTAAGCTTGCCCTCAAAATGCTCTTTTACGTATAGTAAACAGCGTTTCATAGGGTCTTGCAAGCCTAAGACTTCGCTCTTTTTAGCCACTCTTTGGTTTTTGGAGAAGGCTGAATTACCTTTCGAGTCAGCCCCTCTCTTTTTTTGTAAATAGCACGTTACACATATTTATATGATAAAGCACATATTAACCAACATAGCTATACTTCTTACTCTGCTTGTAGCCCTGTCGTCTTGTGAGCGTGGTGGTGAGAATGTCGCAAACGATATTATCGAGCTATATGATGGCACGGAGCTCAATGCTGCCGCTATAGGTGGCACGATGCGCTTCAACTACAATATTCTCAATCCTGTGGAGGGTGAGCGTCTTGCGGTAAGCTGCGATGCGGAGTGGATTTATGACATTAAGGTATATCCTACGTTTGTGGAGTTTAGCGTTGAGCGTAACGACACCGACGAGGAGCGTAGTGCACAGCTTCAACTTAGATATGCGAGCTATCAGGGTGGTATCACTGTGACGCAGGATGTCTTCACAGCACCGCTGTCGCTTACTATCGAGAGTGTTGAGGCTACAGCAATTGTCGTTACGGTAGATGTTGTCGATGAGGCTACAACGTGGACTGGTCAGATTGTTGGTCGCGAATGGTTTGAGACCTACACCACTGAGGAGCTTATGGAGGAGGATTTAGACTACTTCTATGCAATGGCTGATGAGGAGGGTGTAGATATCGAGGAGTATCTTGGTAGGGTGCTCAATAGTGGCTCGCACAAAAATATTCGTATGGCGGGACTCGATCCCCAGACCGACTATGTGATATATGTCTATGGCATCAACACGCTTGGTGAAGCGACGACAGATTTATATTCTGCGCCATTCACCACTACCGAGCCATATCAGGGTAACGATGTTACCTTCGCTATCGACGTTGCGGTGGAGCGTGCCCTCGCTACAATCAGCATCACCCCCTCGCACGAGGGCGTGCCCTACTTCAATAACCTTATCACACGCGAGGATTTCGAGGCATATGGCAGCTCTATAGAGGCAGCGGCAGATGGTGTTATCGCCAAGATTATCGAGGACTACGCTGCGTGGGATTACACGTTGGCGGAGACCTTCGAGTACAATACCGACTATCTGGCTACGACCTACGAGTTCGAGGCGATGGCAAATACGGAGTATGTTGCCTTTGCTTTTAAGTGGAACGACAAGTGTGAGCGTCTTAGTGAGGTGTCGTATGTATGGTTTGAGGTGGGTGATATTCCACCTTCGGACAATAGGATAACAATCGAGATTAGCGATGTTACGCAGACAACCTTCGAGGTGGTTACAACGACGACAAATAACGACCCATATATCATCTTCCCCGTGCCCGCTGTTGATATTAAGAAGAAGCGCTCCGATGATGAAATATTCAAATATCTGATAGCAACCTATGGAACGTGGGATTTGGAGTACTACCTCTGCGAGGGCGATATCGCTGGTACGTTCAGCGGTCTCAGTGCAGGCACGGAGTATGCCGTGCTCACCTTTGGTTACGAGGCGGGAGTGCGCACCACATCTATCATCCGCACTGATATCACCACAGCTAAGGCGGGAGATATCGAGGCGTGTCAATACAAGATTGAGATCTCTGAGGTTGGCGATCGCGAGGCATTCGTGACAATCACCCCTTCGGACTATAGCGTGTGGTACTATTGGAATGTCTTTAAGGCGTCGGACAGCGAGGAGGATATAAAGGCGTATATTGCAGATTGTTACAACAAGCTCTACTATGCTGACTATTGGGAGTTCAGCTACTACGAGTTGGCGCAGGGTAGCGTTACGAGTGGTCTTTCGCACCTCACACCCGCTACCGACTATAAGATTGTTATTATCCCGATGAATCCCGACAGCTTCGAGTATACAGGTACTATGCGCACGGGAGGAGAGTTTACGACCTCAGAAGCTATCATAGCAGATATCACAATCAAGGCGGGCTTCGATGCCTACTACGATGGCGATGCGGTATATGCTATTGAGCCCGACTATATGACCTCGTGGGTGGGATGGGTTGTTATCCCTATGAATGTCGAGATTGAGGGCGATTACTCGCACTACTACTACACTCTCTTCACATATCAGGAGGGTCTGGAGGATCCCGCGCAGTTTAGTGATGACACGCTTATTGACAACCTCTACAATGTGGGAGCTACGTGGTCTCCTGCCTACTTCCGAGGTGTGTGGGATACGCCTATGATGATTGCTGCTGTTGCTTTCGACTATGATGGTAACCCCAGCCCTGTATATCGCGAGAAGTTTACCTGCACACGTGAGGGTGCGGGCGACCCCCAGGAGTTTGTCGACTACTATATGGGTACTATCAAGACCTTCGGTGTGCCAGCCTCTGTAGTTGTTGGCGAGGGTACACAGCAGCCTACAGCTCTAAAGCCCTCAGCTCCTGAGCGTAGCAGGCAGGGTGCATATCCTCAGGATGTAGTGCGTAGAGATGGTCTTACATTCATACGATAGGTGTGAAAAGGGATGCTGAGGTGTGAAAAAAAGTGTGTAAAAATTTGTAATTCACAGATTTTTACTAACTTTGCGGCCTAAAGCAGATACTTATGGGGTTGCAGACGACTGATGCAATTGAGTAGTATCGAAGTTAAACTATTAAATATCAAAAAGTTATGAAGTCGATTCAGATTAATGGTACAGCGCGTGCAGAGTTCGGTAAGAAGTTTGCAAAGGCTGCACGTCGTGAGGGTCAGGTACCCTGCATCATCTATGGTGGTGGCGAGGAGAAGGCATTTACAATTGATGCAAAGGAGCTCAAGCAGCTTATCTACACTCCTAACTCATACATCGTAGAGCTCAACATCGATGGTGTTGTAGAGAAGGCAGTTATGCGCGAGGTACAGTATCACCCAGTTCGTGAGCAGGTTCTTCACGTAGATTTCTACCGTGTTCAGGAGGGTAAGCCCGTTGCAGTTAATGTTCCTGTTCGTCTTACGGGTAACGCTGAGGGTGTTAAGATCGGTGGTAAGCTCGCTCTTTCAGCTCGTAAGCTTACAGTTAAGGGCCTTGTTGAGTTTATTCCAGATGAGATCGTTGTTGACGTTACTCCATTGAAGGTTGGTCAGACTATCTTCGTTGGCGACCTCGCAGTTGAGAACCTCACATTCGTAACTCCTGCTACTACTGCTGTTTGTGCAGTTCGCGTAACACGTGCTTCACGTGCTGCTCAGTAGTCTTTAGTGAGTTGCAAAATACTAACATAGACCAAATCTATGAAGTATCTTGTTGTAGGGTTGGGTAACATCGGTGCAGAGTATGCCGCTACCCGCCACAACATAGGATTCAGAGTATTGGATGCCTTGGCCGAGGCATCCAATATCTCTTTTACGACGGTGCGTTACGGAGCTATGGCTACCCTCAAGCACCGTGGTCGTACCCTGCTGCTGCTCAAGCCTTCGACATATATGAACTTGTCGGGCAAGGCCGTAAGGTACTGGATGGATCAGGAGCGCATACCTCGCGAGAATATCCTCATCATCTCGGACGACATAGCTCTTCCCTTCGGCACATTCCGTATGCGTAAGAATGGCAGCGAGGGAGGTCACAATGGTCTGAAGAACATCACCGAGCTTCTCGGCGACAACCAGTATGCGCGTATACGCTTTGGCGTTGGTGGCGACTTTCCACGTGGTCATCAGGTAGACTACGTTCTGGGCGACTTCTCCGATGAGGAGAACAAACTTATGCCCGAGCGCCTCAAGCTCTTCGGCGATGCTATTCTTTCGTTCGCATCTGTCGGTGCGGATCGGACTATGAATAGTTACAACGGCAAGTAATTTGTTGTGATAAGGCAGATATCTGCCGCACCTCAATCGTTGCCCCAAATGGGAAATACGCTAAGTATGTCCCATCTGGGGCAACTTCTTTATCGGTGCAGCATCTACAGCCTTCTGACAACAAATTTTAATTTTCCGAGATAAGCAGTCATCTGCGACACTTCAGTCAACGCCACCAATAGGACGTACTCAAGTACTACCCATCGGTGGCTTTTTCGTGTCAGCGCCGCATCTAACTGCTTCTATCGAAAAATTGGGGTGTGCAGGTGGGTAGGTAGTGAATTAGGGAGATTAGGGAAATTAGGGAAGTTAGGGATGTTAAGGAACCTGAGAGCTTTCCAAATGCGCGCAAGCCCTCCCTAAATTCCTTAATCTCCCTTAGCCCCTATCCTCAGGCGCGCAAGCCCTCTGTTTCCAACAAATTTCAACCTGTCGAAAATAAAAAAATCCCAAAACTCTTGTAAATCAAATCAAAATATCTATATTTGCGCTCGGAATAGGCAATAAAAATACTTAAAAAGAATATAAAATGCCTATTTGAGATGTGTGTGTTTGCTGTGCGAAAATCCCGTAATGCCCCTATAGCGCGATAGAGACCCTATATTGGTGGCTAACAAGAGGATATAGGCACGTTGAAAAAGATTAGATAACTAACAAGTTATTCAATTTTATTTTTGAGAAAATAGGCTAATGAGAGCTTTTGGTGATTTTACCCCCGAGCAGATCGCGTACGATACTGCCGAGGTAGCAATCCTACCTGTTCCCTACGATGGAACAAGCACTTGGATTAAGGGCGCAGATCGCGGCCCTGAGGCGTTGTTGGATGCCTCTTTCAACCTTGAATTTTACGATATTGAGACCGGAACGGAGGTCTACAAGCGTGGTATAGCTACGCTCGACCCTGTCCTTGAGGACTCGTCGCCCGAAGCTATGGCCGACGAGGTAGAGCGTCGTATGGAGCGTATTCTCACCGACGGCAAGTTCCCTGTGCTCATCGGTGGCGAGCACTCCGTATCTATCGGTGCGTTTCGTGCCGTTGCGCGTCGCTATCCCAACCTCTCGATTTTGCAGCTCGATGCTCACTCCGATATGCGCGATGAGTACGAGGGCTCGGCGTGCAATCACGCCTGTGTTATGGCGCGTGCCAAGGAGCTCACGCCCCACATCACGCAGGTGGGCATACGAAGCACTGCGCGAGAGGAGCTTCACAACATCGACTCCAAGCGCACCTTCTATGCTCATCGCATAGCCGAGGATGATGAGTGGGTGGAGCGCGTATCGGCGCAGCTTGGCGATGAGGTATACATCACCATCGACCTCGACGTCTTCGACCCAGCCTACCTCCCTTCGACGGGTACGCCAGAGCCTGGAGGCTTAAGCTATCGCGAGGTGATGGCACTCTTGCGCAGGGTCATCCGTAAGCACCGTGTTGTGGGTCTCGACGTTGTAGAGCTTTGTCCTAACCCTGCGTCAAAGGCTTCGGACTTCCTCGCAGCAAAGCTCATATACCAGTTTCTCAGCGAGTTATATGCAAAACCTGAAACTACATTATAAAACTACTGAGTCCGCAGAGTCCTCAATTCTGTACTCTGCATCTACTAATAACAAATAACCTAAATGTCAAAAGTTTTAATTATCGGTGCCGGTGGCGTCGGAACAGTGGTAGCTCACAAGGTGGCAGCCGACAACGTATTTTCAGAGATTATGTTGGCGAGCCGTACAAAGTCGAAGTGCGATGAGATTGCAGCAGCCGTAGGCGGTGGCCGCATACAGACAGCGCAGGTCGATGCCGACAGTGTGTCGGAGCTTGTGGCGCTGATGAAATCTTTCCAGCCCGACATTGTAATTAATGTCGCTCTTCCTTATCAGGATTTGACGATTATGGATGCTTGCTTGGAGTGTGGCGTAAACTATCTCGACACGGCGAACTACGAGCCAAAGGACGAGGCACATTTCGAGTACAGCTGGCAGTGGGCATACCACGACCGCTTCAAGGAGAAGGGGTTGATGGCGATCTTGGGTTGTGGTTTCGACCCGGGTGTTTCGGCTATCTTCACCGCCTATGCTGCGAAGCACCACTTTGATGAGATCCACTATTTGGATATTGTAGATTGCAATGCCGGAAACCACGGTATGGCATTTGCCACAAACTTCAACCCCGAGATCAACATCCGTGAGGTTACGCAGAAGGGTCGCTATTGGGAGAATGGCGCTTGGATCGAGACCGAGCCACACGCCATCCACAAGCCTCTGAACTACCCCGAGATTGGCGAGCGTGAGTCGTACCTCATCTTCCACGAGGAGCTCGAGTCGCTCGTTAAACACTACCCATCGATCAAGCGAGCTCGTTTCTGGATGACATTTGGTCAGGAGTATCTCACACACTTGCGCGTAATCCAGAATATCGGTATGGCGCGTATCGATCCTATCATCTACAACGGTGTGGAGATTGTACCTATTCAGTTCCTCAAGGCCGTATTGCCCGATCCAAAGTCGCTCGGTGCTAACTACCACGGTCAGACATCTATTGGCTGCCGCATCCGCGGTGTGAAGGATGGCAAGGAGCGCACCTACTACATCTACAACAACTGCGACCACGAGATCGCTTTCCGCGAGACTGGCACACAGGCTGTTAGCTTCACCACAGGTGTTCCTGCGGCTCTCGGTGCTTCGATGTTTGCACGCGGTATCTGGCGTGGTGCTGGTGTCTTCAATGTTGAGCAGCTCGATCCCGATCAGTTCCTCGCCGAGCTTGGCGAGCGCGGTCTGCCTTGGGTTGAGAAGTTTGATCTCGACTTGGAGCTATGATAGACAAAGAGGCGGTACTTGGGGCGTGGGAGGTTGCCAATCTCCCAACACCCTCGTACATCATCCACGAGACATTGCTCGACGCAAACCTCGCGACCATCGACAAGGTGCGTCGCGAGGCTGGGGTTGAGATTATCGTTGCGCTCAAGGCCAACGCCACGTGGCACATCTTCGATAAGCTTGCTGCCCACTCCGATGGTGCTACGGCAAGCTCTCTTGCCGAGGCTCGCCTCGTTGTCGAGAAGATGGGTTGCAAGGCGCATACCTACGCGCCAGTATATGTCGAGGAGGAGATTGATGCGATACTCGAGTGCAGTAACCATATAACATTCAACTCGTTGGCCCAGTTGCAGCGCTACGGCAGACGTGCCCATAGTATGGGTGTGTCATGTGGATTGCGAGTAAATCCCGAGTATAGCACTGTCGCTACCGACCTATACAATCCCTGCATCCCGCAGTCGAGACTCGGTGTTCTGGCTGCCGACCTAGAGCAGTGGCCCGAGGGTGTCGAGGGTCTGCACTTTCACTCGTTGTGCGAGTCACGTCCCGAGGATCTGGAGGCCACATTGCGCGCTGTCGAGGAGCGTTTCGCCTGCCACTTTGACAAGTTGTCGTGGATAAACTTTGGTGGCGGACATTTGCTTACCCACGCCGACTACGACGAAGAGCGTATGATTGACATCTTGCGTGATTTCCGCGCGCGTTATCCCCACCTTCGTGTGATTCTCGAGCCAGGCAGTGCCTTCACGTGGGATAGTGGTGTGCTCGTAGCACGTGTCGAGGATGTAGTGCGCAATGGTGGACGTAACACGCTGATGCTCAATGTGTCGTTTGCTTGTCATATGCCTGACTGTCTGGAGATGCCCTACAAACCCACGATTCTTGCGATGCACGACCCCAAGGAGGGCGATACCGAGTACTGGATGGGTGGCAACTCTTGCCTTGCTGGCGATATGTACGGCAGCTGGGCCTTCGACGATGGTCACACACCGCAGGTTGGCGAGCGCATAGTATTCCGCGATATGATACACTACACGATGGTCAAGACCACGATGTTCAATGGCGTGTCGCACCCATCATTTATGATCTACAGCCCCGAGTGCGGTCTGCGCCTGCTCCGCTCGTTTGGCTACGATGATTACAAAAACCGTATGGGTTAGGGCATAAGTGCTAACAAATAAACTATTTCGAAATGAGAAAATGGAAGGTTGATGACTCCGTAGAGTTGTACAACATACACAGCTGGGGCAAGGATTACTTCTTTATCAACGCCGAGGGCAACGTCGCTGTATTACCCAAGGAGGGTGGCCCCGAGATTGATTTGCGTAAACTTATGGAGGAGTTGCAGCTGCACGATGTGCGTCTGCCGTTGCTTCTGCGCTTCCCCGATATTCTGAACAACCGCATTGCCAAAATCTCGAAATGCTTCGACAAGGCAGCCAGGGAGTACGACTACAAGGCGCAGAGCTATATCGTCTATCCCATCAAGGTCAACCAGATGCGTCCCGTTGTCGAGGAGCTTATCAGCCACGGCAACAAGTTCAACGTGGGCCTCGAGGCCGGCTCGAAGCCCGAGCTACACGCCGTGCTGTCGCTCAATTTCGATAGCGACTCGCTCATTATCTGCAACGGTTATAAGGATGAGAGCTACATACGTCTTGCTCTTTTGGCGCATAAAATGGGTCGCAAGATATTCCTTGTTGTCGAGAAGATGATGGAGCTTCAGACCATCGCGCGACTCTCGAAGAGTATGAACATAAAGCCCAATATCGGTATCCGTATCAAGCTTGCAAGCTCGGGTAGCGGCAAGTGGGAGGAGTCGGGTGGCGATGTCAGCAAGTTTGGTCTCAACTCCTCGGAGCTTATCGATGCACTCCACCTTCTAAAGCGCGAGGATCTGGAGGACTGCTTCAAGCTCATACACTTCCATATCGGCTCGCAGGTGACCAACATTCGCCGCATCAAGACAGCACTCAAGGAGGCTACGCAGTTCTATGCGCAGTTGAGCAAGAGTGGCTATAAGATTGATTTTGTGGATATTGGCGGTGGCTTGGGTGTCAACTACGACGGCTCGCACTCGGCAATAAGTGGCAACAGCATAAACTACTCTATTCAGGAGTATGTCAACGATGCGGTATACTCTATTGTCGACATTTGCCGCAAGAACAACCTCACGCAGCCCAACCTTATCGTCGAGTCGGGACGTTCGCTTACGGCGCACCACTCGATACTCATCTTCGAGGTTATGGCGCGCACACAGCTCCCAGTTTTTGGTGACGAGGAGATTGCCGATGATGCGCACGAGCTTGTCCGCGACCTCTACGAGATATGGAACAACCTCACCTCATCGCGCCTGCTGGAGATGTGGCACGATGCGATGCAGATACGCGACGAGGCTCTCGAACTCTTCAACCTCGGCCTTGTCGACCTCGAGACACGCGCACTTGTCGAGCGACTCTTCTGGAGTATTGCGCGCGAGGTTAACGCTATGGCCGGCAAGAGCAAGCACGCTCCCGACGAGCTGCGCACCATCTCGCGCCGTCTGCCCGATAAGTATTTCTGCAACTTCTCGCTCTTCCAGTCGTTACCCGATGCGTGGGCTATCGATCAGATTTTCCCGATTATGCCTATATCGCGTCTCAATGAGCCACCTACCTGCTCGGCGACGTTGCAGGACATAACCTGTGATTCCGATGGCAAGATCGATAACTTCATCTCAACGTCGAACAATGCTCATCACCTCCCCGTTCACGAACTTCGCGAGGGTGAACCATACTATATCGGGGTTTTTTTGGTTGGTGCTTATCAGGAGATCTTGGGCGATTTACACAACCTTTTTGGCGATACCAATGCGGTGCATATCGTAGTCAAGGATGATGAGTACGTGGTGGATAAAATTATTGAGGGTGAGACAATTGCCGATGTTCTGGACTATGTGCAGTTCGACCATAAGCGTATGGTTCGCGCCATCGAGATATGGGTTAGCAAGTCTGTAAAGTTGGGCGCTATAACCCTCGAGGAGGGCAAGGAGTTTATCTCGAATTACCGTTCGGGTCTATATGGCTACACATACCTCGATTAGTCTGTCGAGATAAGTGGTCGGCTGACCTGCAATAATAAAGGCAACAATGTGCTGTTAGCTCATTGTTGCCTTGTTTGTTTGAACCTCGCTCTGCTATTTTGCCTTCATCATTCCTGCTACTCTGCCGTTCGATAGTAGAATCATTATGTCGGCATCCATCTCGTAGTGTGTTACGGATGATAGCATCTCCCAAAATTCATTCTCATCTGCGTGGTTCTGACATAGTCGGCGTGTAGTGCCTATATTCTCTATGCGAAGGTCGCGCGTAGGTGTTGTCGTGTAGCTTGCAGTCAAGCGGTTGCAGTCGCATACGCCCGTTATAGTGCCGTCGCTATGAAACACCATCGTGAAGCTGTCTCCCTCTGCCGAGATCTCGCGTCCGCCCATCTGTACCAGCTTCCACTCGGTTGTTGCGAGTGGTCGGACAAGCTTGTTGCTGTAGCGGCAGCTGCAACAAGAGGCAGATAGTAGTGTAATTGCGACCAATAATATCGAAAATATCGCGATTCGTTTCATAAAATTTACCAAATTATTCGTACCTTTGTCCGACAAAGATAGTACAAATCATCTAAAAATATAGAAAAATGAAAAAAGTTATCGCATCGCCAAAGGCTCCAAAGGCTGTAGGCCCTTATTCACAGGCTATCGCTCACGACGCAACTCTCTACATTTCTGGTCAGCTCCCAATCGACGGCGCTACAGGTGTAATGGCAGAGGGCGTTGAGGCACAGACTCGCCAGGCACTTACAAACTTGGGTTACATTCTCGAGGAGGCTGGCTACTCTTTCGACAACGTAGCAAAGACCACAGTTCTTCTCGCTGACATCGCAGACTTCGCAGCGATGAACGCTATCTACGCAGAGTTCTTCACTGGTGACAAGCCAGCTCGTATCTGCTACCAGGTGGCTGCTTTGCCTATGGGTGCACGTGTCGAGATCGACGCTATCGCTATTAAGTAATTTAGTGCGGACGCAATTTTTTCAGGCGTGTTGCTGGCTCGTTCAGCGATGCGCCTGATTTTTTTGTACTTTGCCTCGCCTTTTGCGATTGATTTATTCTTCTTGAATTTTTGCTCTCCGCACTTTTTATTCTTTTCTACTCGTCTTGCTATCCCTTCATCGCCTTGCTTCGATAGCGCGACCAACTGACAAGAGGAGTAAAATGGGGTGTTTGCTCCGATTTTGGCCTCTTGGCTTCGAATGGATAATGTCTTGTCGAAAATCTTTCGGCCTCGCCCTGCTCAATTTCGCTTCTGTTCGGTAGAGGAGGGTGAAACGGTGGTTCCCCTTATATATTATATATATAGGTATACCCTTAAATTGGGGATAATATTTCAATAAAATGAAAGATTTTTGAAATTTTTTTAATAAAACGCTTGCAGAATAAAAAATAAGTGCTACCTTTGCACCCGCAATCAGAAAGGATAACACTTCTGAATGTAATGCAAAAAGGTTCTTAAAAAATATTTTTGAAAAAAGTTACCGAGAAATTTGGTGGTTTCAAAAATATGTTTTACCTTTGCACCGCTTTTCCGCCTTAAGCTAAGGTGGTCTGGTGATGAAAGTTCTACGAAAAATAGAATATGGTTCTTTGAAGATTTTGAGCAGCTAAAGTTTTATCTATCTCGCAAGAGATAGTTTCAAAGCAATACCTTTGAGATTAGAGCTACGATTAATATTCAAAATTATTTTTACA
>JAGBXR010000037.1 GCA_017629145.1 Alistipes sp.
ATCAAGGCTCCTAACAAGGATGTTTACGAGGCATACTTCGCTTGTAACTATGTTCGTGAGTTCGACAACATCCTCGATAGCTATACCTACCTCTCACTCCTCCAGGATATGGGTAATAAGTTCGGTAACACCGAGATCGAGATGATTAACAGCGACGCTGGTTTCACATTCAGCGTAGCAAGCCGCGAGAACGCTACTACACGTCTTGCAGTTCTTGCATACAACAACGAGGGTACACACAACAACGTAAATGCAACAGGTACATCTGCTGTTTGCGAGTACACTACACCTCGTGCTAACTACCCTGCACGTGTTAACTCAGACCTCTTCGAGGCTTTGTGTGGCGAGTGGACAGCTTCTGCTGGTATGATTGAGTATGTAACAGACTCTACAACAGGTGAGGGTAAGTGGATCAATGTTGAGGATCCATACACAAGCGACGTTACAATATCTAATGGTGTATACTGCCCAGAGTCACTCACTGAGGATGTTTACAAGATTTACGAGGCTGCTGGCGTTAGCCGCGAGGAGACTGACGAGCTCTTCGAGGAGTTCCAGGCATTGGCTAAGGAGTACAACAACCGCACACGTGGTTTCAACCGTCTTCTCTGCCTCGGTTACAACTTCGCATCTCCAGAGTATGCAATGAATGTTCGTATGCAGCCTTGGGATTTGTTCATCGCTGAGGACTATGGCTTCGAGATTGTAAGCGACATCTTCTACGACTTCGGTCCTAAGTGGAACTTGGAGATTGATAAGGATGGTAGCGTATGGTTGCCTATCAATATCGAGAAGGAGTTCCCATTGGAGGTATTTAAGTATGGTATGGACTACAGCCTCTATATGTTGGCAGTAGGTATGAACTCTTACCTCGGTGGTCCTTACTACAAAAATGGTGAGTTGGTGCTCGACGCTCGTTTCCCTGTTGAGGTTTCTGAGGATTGCAACACTATCACTATCAAGCCTATCGTTTACAACTACACAGATAGCAATGGTAATGCAGCTGTTGAGACATACTATCCTTGCGTAGCTCAGTTGCAGTATGGTCAGGCTACACCTCTCAACCCACGTGTTGGTAGCGATGTAGTCCTCACACGTAAGACTTCAGCTACAGCTGCTAAGAGCAATGCATCTGTTGCTGCAAGCAAGGGTGCTGCTGTTAATGCTAAGGGTTCAGTTGTAGCTCCTGTAGCTCGTGCTACTAAGGCTATGACATCTATGGATGCTTCTAAGATTGTTGTTCGTGAGCAGATCGTGAAGGAGCAGAAGATGGAGACAGGTTCTGAGGCATTCAACAAGCGTGCGAAGGCTATGGTGAAGGATCTTTATGGTATTGAGATTGAGTAATATATATCGCATTAAGAGGTTGTAGGCGACCTTTTATTATGAGCCTGTCTAACAAGTGAGAAAGTTAGACAGGCTCAATTACTTTGTCAAGGCAAATGTGTCGTAATTAATACTATTTGTATGTAATGCCATCCCCGAGCGTAGTCGAGGTATCTCCTACGCGGGATGATGAATATTGGGGGTATAAATTATGTGAGAAATACTCTTATTATTAATTGATTACTCCTCGAAGAATCGTTCGTCGAAGTTCACCAAATAGACTCTATCCGTAGCGCGAGTTATAGCCGTATAGAGCCAGCGGAGCATATCGCGCGACATTGTCTCATCGCCAAACAAGCATCTATCGACAAATACTGCACGCCACTGTCCGCCCTGCGACTTATGGCACGTAACGGCGTAGGCAAACTTAATCTGCATAGCGTTGAAGTGCTCATTCTCGCGTATGGCGCGATAACGCTTAGCTTTAGACTTAATATCCTCGTAGTCCTTCTCAACCTCCATAAAGAGCTGGTGGCTCTGCTCGCGTGTGAGTGAGGGCGACTCCGAACTGATGGTGTCGAGCAGCACCTTAACCTGCATCTCGTAGTCGTTATAGTCAGGAAACTGTAGGGTGGCCTCGGCAAAGCGGAAACCATAGAACTCCTCGAAGCGACGTATGCGTCTGAGGCGTGCGACGTCGCCATTTGCAACGAACGACATTGGCGACTCCTTGTCGCGCTCGGCATAGAAGTAGTTGTTCTTTACAATCATCAGCATATCGCCACCCTCGATCTCCTCCTCGGCCGATAGCGTGTGGCGGCGTATACCCTCGTTGTAGCGGTTAGCGCGTTTGTTCGAGCGAGTGATGACTATTGTCTCATCGCGGCCAAAACGATCGTAGCAATCCTGTAGCTCCTCGAGGAGTTCGCCTCCCTCGACGCGACGGAAGTCAGGGTACGACATATCGAAGTGCGGAATCTCGTGAATGCGGTTCTCGAGCATACAGCGCAGCATCGTGGCATTGAATAAAATTCCCGAGTCGTGCGACTGGCGTACAACCTCGTCCATAGTGGCGTAACACACTTCGCCATAGTGGCTTAACTCAACGGGATCGAGTGCAGGACTGATGTCGCTACCAACGGGTGGGAGCTGTGCGTCGTCACCCACAAGCATAAGTCTGCATCCTTTGCCGCTACGGACATATTCGACCAGGTCGTCGAGTAGGCTACCCGAGCCGAAAGCAGCATTTTCGCCACTGCTGTTCGATAGCATAGAGGCTTCATCGACAATGAATATCGCGCCTTTCTCGCGGTTGTAATCCAGCGAAAAACGCGACTCATAATCCGTTATTGTTCGCTCGCGGTAGATGCGCTTATGGATGGTGTGCGCCTCGTAGTTTGAGTAGTGCGAAAGTACCTTTGCAGCACGTCCTGTAGGGGCGAGGAGAATGGGCTTTATCCCGAGGTCGCGTATGGCCGCAACAAAGCTTGCAATGATAGTTGTTTTACCTGTTCCGGCGTAGCCATTGAGCAGAAATATCGAGTTTGTATCACCCTCTGCAAGCCACTCGGATAACTTTTCTATTATTTTTTTTTGATTATTTGTTGCTTCGAACGATAATTTTGCGTAAATTTGATGCGGAATATGTGTGCTAAGCATAGTGCCCCTATTTTTATACATTAACAAATGCGATACAAACTTAATAATAAATAACAAAAAATGAAAAGATTAATTCCAATTTTCACACTTTTGGCCATCGTTGTTGCGCTAATCTACTGGATTTGGACTATGTTGGCTACACCTATTAATTTCGAGAAGCACTTCGACTCTCGCGAGAAGGCAGTTATCGAGAAGGAGCATCACATCGTAGCATTGGTTCGTGCATACCGCGATAGCAATCCAAACAAGAAGTTCACTACAAACTGGGACGAGCTTATCGATTTCGCATTGAATGGCAATATGGAGTATCGTAGCCAGATTTACGATGAGAACAACCTCGAGAACGCTGCTATCTTGGCAGAGTTGCGCAAGGATAAGAATTGGAAGAACGAGCGCGTTGTAGTTGTTGCTGCTCGCGATACCATCTTCGACGATGAGTTGGGCGTATGCCGTCTTACCGAGGAGGAGATCGAGCACCTTCGTTACATCCCATTCACTCACAACGAGGAGGAGTTCGAGCTTGATACTGCAACATACGTATCAGGTAGCTACAGCACTCACCTCATTCGTTGCCACGCTCCTTACGTTAAGTTCATCGACACCGATACTTACAATCAGGAGTTCTGGAACAAGCTCGACGAGAAGTTCAACTACTTCATCAACCACTCGGAGGCTAACGAGGACTTCAAGAAGATGAAGGCTGATGGTCTCAAGAAGACCGTAACTCGCAAGCCAAAGTTCCAGATTGGTTCAGAGCATCCTATCCCAATGGATATCGAGTTCTTCGGTGTTACATTCGGTAGCCTCGAGGAGCCTACTAACGAGGCAGGTAACTGGGGTGGTAAGGCCGAGTAACAATGAGCGTCACTCACAATAACAAGGTGTCCATTCGGCTAATGTCGGATGGACACGCTTTTTTCTCTGCAACGGCAAACGCTGCTAAAGCCGATAGCTCGGTAGATGTTGCCGAGGTGATGAAGCGTGGGGTAGAGGCAGAGGTGGTACTATGCACGCGCAAGACTCTTCTTGTGCCTTCCGAGCAGCTCAACGCACTCACTCTTGATGAGCATCTCATCCTCGCAGCATTGGCTCCTGCTCTCGACGAGCGCGTAGTGGTTAGTGCCGAGGTGTCGGGTATTATTGCGTTGATGGCTGTTGCATCAAGCCATATCGAGAAGTTGGAGGCTACAGGTGCTGACCTACGCTATACTTCGCCATTGCTTATGGGCGATATGTCGCAGGCGTGTGTTGTTGCACTATATGGCAATTTGATGTATGTACGCGTTGCCGACTCGGCTTTGCGTTTTGCCGATGTCGTGGAGGTTGCAACCGATGCCGATATCCTCTACTATCTTGGCGCTATAGACAAGGTTTACCATATATATAATATAGTAGCACGTCTCGAAGGCGATACAGCGCGCCTTCGTACGTTGTGCAAATCACTATTTAGAAAGATCCTATGCGAATAATCAGTGGCAAATATCGTGGTCGCACTATTGTGCCTCCTCGTAACCTTCGAGCGCGTCCTACAACGGACTTCGCCAAGGAGAATCTGTTCAATGTGCTTACCAACCTTGTGGACTTCGAGGATTGCGATATACTCGACCTTTTCTCTGGTACTGGCTCTATAAGCTACGAATTTGCATCGCGTGAGGCACGTAGCGTCACTTCTGTAGAGCTTAATAGCGTGCACCATAACTTTATTCGCACTACGGCACGCGAGCTTGGCTTCGAGAATTTCTATGCCGTAAAGGCTAATGCCTTCCTCTATTTGAAGAGCTGTGGCAAGAAATTTGATATCATCTTCTCGGATGCACCATACGATCTCGAGGGTAACGATGCGGTCATCGACCTTGTCTTCGAGCGAGACTTGTTGGCCGAAGATGGGTTTCTTATCTTCGAGCACTCCAAGGATCAGAATTTTGAGAATCATCCAAAGTTTTGGCAGTTAAGAAGTTATGGCAGTGTGCAGTTTTCGTTCTTCAAAAAGTAGCAACATTATTTGAAAAAAGTTTGGAAAAAATTTGCAGAATAAAAAAAAAGCAGTACCTTTGCATCGCAATCGAGAAATAAAGGTTGCCAAGTTCTTTAAACGGTGCGTTAGTTCAGCTGGTTAGAATACGTGCCTGTCACGCACGGGGTCAGGGGTTCGAGTCCCCTACGCACCGCCAGCGAGAGGATAATCTGAAAAGGTTATCCTCTTTTTTTTGTCTTACCGAGAGTGTATGGTTGCAGCGGATGCGCTGGGCAACTGCGTTGCCTCGGTCGCTTGTGTCTGCCTATCGGTAAGCGAGCTTCCCATAGTCATCCACCATCGCCCATCGCTACGCTCCGCATCCTTACTATCAAAGTTTATCCTCGTTGGTGTGTGTGCCCTGCTCACAAATAATGGGGTTGAGCCGATATGAAAGAGTTTTATTGCTCGGGCTTATGCCCTGCGCTTTTGAGTGTATCGGCTCTACTGCTTTGCAGTTCGAGTCCCCTACGCACCGCTGGAGAGGATAATCTGAAAAGGTTATCCTCTTTTTTTGTCTTACCGAGAGTGTATGGTTGCAGCGGATGCGCTGGGCAACTGCGTTGCCTAGGTCGCTTGTGTCTGCCTATCGGTAAGCGATCTTCCCATAGTCATCCACCATCGCCCATCGCTACGCTCCGCATCCTTAGCTCTTCTTGTTTATCATTGTCGGTGTGTTGTGCCCTGCTCACAAATTCCCCAATAATTAGTGGAGTTAGATTCCGTAGTGTGCATTCTGATAAAAGATGCCAAATTTATGCGAGAACATTCCAGATGAAGATAAATATTGTATATTTTCGTTTTGTTTTAGCTCAAAAATTTGCAGAATAAAAAAAATGTATTACCTTTGCATCCGCAATCGAGAAATAAAGGTTGCGAAGTTCTTTAAACGGTGCGTTAGTTCAGCTGGTTAGAATACGTGCCTGTCACGCACGGGGTCAGGGGTTCGAGTCCCCTACGCACCGCCAGAGAGGATAATCTGAAAAGGTTATCCTCTTTTTTTTTGTCTTTGCGCATCGGCAGTCGCGTGCGGTGTAGGATGCGCTGGCAACGATGTTGCCGCGGTCGCTTGTGTCTGCCTATCGGTAAGCGAGCTTCCCAACCGCCCTTTGCGTTGCTGCGCATCCTTAGCTCTTCTTGTTTATCATTGTCGGTGTGTTGTGCCCTGCTCACAAATAATGGGGTTGTTCAACATTCGATGTGAGCAACCCCAATCTTTTGTTATTGCAGTGCTTTTGCTCGGCGATGTACCTCGCGGAGTTTGAAACTCAACGACAGCATTGTGAGTCCGTAGAGGATGAAGCCCACCGAGACAACCGATACTACGGCCGCAGCGCCAATGCTTACTGGAAGCAGGAGAATTGCGATGGAGATGGCGATAAGTAGCGTAGCGCCAAAGATAACCCATCCCGCATCGCTCACCCTGTAGTTGCGTAGGTCGACACCCTGCATAAACATCGTCATACCGCGATAAAGCATCCATACGCCCAGAAGTACGGGCAGCAGCGATGCCGATAGAAGAATGTTAAGCATCAGTGCAATACCGATAAATATATCGGCTATAGAGGCCACGATAACCCATCCGCGGTGCACGAAGTGATTATTCGATGTAAAGCTTTGCCAGAGTCCCACAATACCCGATACAAATACCATAATGCCGAGCCATATGGCGATGCTCAAGTAGCTTGCAACAGGGTTTACAAGCACTATAAAGCCGAGAGCTATGGCCATCAGGCCGACAATTAGCGATAGCCACCAGTGGCCGATGAGATGCTCGTAGCGTTCGTTGTAATCGTAATACATAACTTTAGAGTTCTAAATGTTTATTTATTGTTGCGATAAATTGTCTTCCTCTTAAGTCCAACAATCGTGCTAGAGGAGTTATTCGGATGTTGATTTGTTAATATGAGGCATATTTAGTATCTTTGCGCAATAACAACGCTTAAACTATGAGAAAAATGAGACATCTACTAAACACAATTACACTTGTTGCGATACTGCTTTGTGCCGCACGAATCGAGGCTGTAGCCGAGAGATTACACGTCGTACCGCAGCCTGCATACGTCGATCTCGAGGCAGAGGGTCACTATGTTGTTACCGAGAAGACGCGTATCGTTGTTAACGACGAGGCGTGGAATCCAGCAAAGGTCTTTGCTGCAGATATGCAGAAGCACTTCGGTAGCAAGCGCCTTATGAAGATGGGTAAGCACGGTAAGGGCATCAAGATTCGCACCGATAGCTGTGTTCCTGCCGAGGGTTACGAGATGACCGTATCCGAGGAGGGCGTACTTATCATTGGCGGTACCGAGGCTGGTATCTTCTACGGTTTGCAGACCTTGCGCCAGATTATCGTTACCAACAATGGCGAGGTGCCATATGGTTTCATTGCCGACGAGCCAAACTTTGCATATCGCGGTGTACATTTCGATGTTTCGCGCCACTTCTTCAGCGTAGAGGATGTTAAGCGCTATATCGACATCCTTGCTGCACATAAGGTTAACCGCCTCCACTGGCACCTTACCGACGACCAGGGCTGGCGTATCGAAATTAAGCGCTATCCCGAGCTTACCGAGAAGGGCTCAATGCGTAAGGAAACACTCGTAGGCCACGGACTGAATCCCGAGAAGTGGGATGGTACGCCTTATGGTGGCTACTATACGCAGGAGCAGGTGCGCGATATCGTTGACTATGCAGCAAAGCGTTATATGATCATTATCCCCGAGATCGAGATGCCAGGTCACGCGCAGGCTGCTCTCCACGCACTTCCTTGGTTGGGTTGCGAGGAGCAGATTGTCGATGTATGGACAACGTGGGGCGTAACTCCCGAGGTTATGTGCGCAGGTAAGGAGACTACATACGAGTTCTTGGAGAATGTACTTACCGAGGTTATCGACCTCTTCCCATCAGAGTTGATTCATATTGGTGGTGACGAATGCCCAAAGGATCGCTGGAAGGAGTGTGAGCACTGCCAGGCAAAGATCCAGGCCGAGGGTTTGGAGAGCGAGGAGGCATTGCAGGGCTACCTCGTAGCGCGTATCGAGCGCTTCTTGAACGATCACGGCCGCAAGATGATTGGCTGGGATGAGATTTTGGATGGTGGCGTGACACCTACAGCTACGGTTATGTCGTGGAGAGGTATCAGTGGTGGTATCTACGCAGCACGCCGTGGTAATGATGTTGTTATGACCCCTATGAGTCTATGCTACTTCAATTTCTATCAGACCGAGAGCCGCGAGGGTGAGGGCTTGCAGATTGGTGGCTATATCCCATTCGAGATGGTCTATTCGTGGGACCCATACGAGGGTCTCGAGGGCGAGGAGCGTAGCCGTATTATCGGTGCGCAGTGCAATATGTGGAGCGAGTATCTCAAGGATATGAAGATGGTTGAGTTTATGCTTCTGCCTCGTCTTGCAGCTATGGCCGAGGTGCAGTGGGCTACCAACAATCGTAATGAGGAGACTATACGTGAGCGTATGGCGACTTTGCGAAAGTTCTACGACGCTTGTGGCTGGAACTATGCTCCCTATTACTTCGAGGGTCGCAAGTAATTGAATATCCCTACATATCAGAGTCCATCTATAGGAATATCCTTTTTCGGCGGTGAGGTCTTCTTGCCGCCGAATTTATTTTGCAAATATAGGATGACGACTATGTGCGTTGCTTGCTAAAAGTGTAGCGGTAAACCGATATTAACATATCCTTCATAAACAAAATGAGAGTAAATAAAAAGTGTATTTTGTCGTTACGCTTGCCCTCAAAATGCTCATTTACGCTCAGTAAACTCCGCTTTTTCGGGCTTCGCAAGCCTAAAACTACATCTTTTTATTCACTCTCTTATGTTATGGGGGCTGACGAAGTTACTTTTTAGTCAGCCCCACGTTTTATGGGAAGTCAATCAAGTGCAATTACTTGATGTTAGGCAACTCCAAGCCGTAGCCCTTCTTCTTATCCTCGCGCTTGAGCAACATACCGATAAAGAGTGCTGCAACACCGAATGATGAGAAGATAGCCATAGGTGCAACATACGAGCCAGTAGCGTCGTTAACAGCACCGATGATGATAGGCACGATAAGAAGACCGATGTTCTGAATCCAGAAGATTACGCAGTATGCTGAACCAAGAATACGGTTGTCGATAATCTTTGGTACTGATGGCCACAAAGCAGCAGGTACGAGTGAGAATGATACACCGAGAACTGCGATGATAGCTACTGCAAGGATCTGCGATGGGAACACTGGCAAAAGGAATGCGAAGCAAAGGTGGCAAGCAATCATAATAATAGAACCTACCATAAGCATCGAAGCAGCCTTACCCTTACGGTCGATGAAGCCACCGAGGAATGGTGTGAGCACCATCGCAAGGATTGGGAAGCAGCTGAAGAGCTGTGCACCAGTGTCGCTGTCTACGTTAAGAGTCTTTGCAAGGAAGTCTGGGGCAAACTTCTGGAATGGGAAGATAGCAGAGTAGTACAATACGCACATCAAAGCTACCAACCAGAACATCTTGCTCTTGAAGATGTTACCGAGGTCGCTGAACTTAAACTCGTCCTCCGATGCATCCTCCGAAAGCTCACCAGCTGCCTGAAGCTGCTTGTCGAACTTGCGGTCCATAACGCAGAATACGAAGTAGAAGATAAGGCCAATCATAAGGAGAATTGTACCGAAGAGTACAGGTGAAGAAACCTGGCTGCCGCCCATCTTGTAGACGATAGGTGAGAGCCACATAGCTGCGAATACGCCAAGACGTGCGATAGACATCTCAAGACCCATAGCCATTGCAAGCTCCTTACCCTTAAACCACTTTGCGATAGCCTTTGAAACTGTTGTACCAGCCATCTCGCAACCGCAACCGAAGATCATAAAGCCCAAGCAAGCAAGGATAGCCGAGCCTGGAAGACCCATAATGTTCCAACCAGTGATTGTTGCCTCGAGGTTAGTGCCTACAAACCAATTGCTAACAGCAAAGAACTTGATAGCAGCACCGATAACCATCAACGATGCAGACAAAAGACCTGTGAAGCGAATACCCATCTTGTCGAGGATGATACCTGCGAAAATGAGGAAGAAGAAGAATACGTTGAGGAAGTACTCCGATGCACCGTAGGTACCATAGGTTGTACTTGACCAACCGAGTGCTGTCTCGAGGTTATCCTTCATAGGAGAGAGGATGTCCACGAACATGTAGGCGAAGAACATCATCAGCGAGATGAGGATCACCGCTGCCCAGCGAGCAAACGCCGAGTCGTTGAGTTTGCGTTGAATTGTTTGAGTCATAATTGTTTAAATTTAATGATTGAGTTATATTGTTGTCTCTTCTTATCTGTTATCTATGCTCGATAATAGGGAATTGCTTGAGCACCTTGTAGGCTGCATCGATGCCAAGCTCGCCAGCCTTCGACAAATCCATACATCCCTTGCGCGTGTCCTTCATATATATCTGTACGAGGCCTCGGTTGTAGTACGCCTCACCGAGGTTTGCATCAAGCTCAATAGCTCGCGTATAGTCGTCGTAAGCCTCTGGTAGCTTGCCCGAAACAGCCATAAGATTTGCTCTGTTGTAGTAGGCCTCGGCAAAGTCGGGGTAAAGCTTTATCGCTTGGTTGATATCCTCTATCGCCTCGTCATAGCTATATGTGCGCGTTGAGGCGTTGTGCAGACGCTTTGCAGGGTCCGAGTCATAGGATATGCTCTGGTATGAGTTGTCGATAGATGATATAAAGTCGATCATCTCGGCGCGAGCCGTAGCTCTGTTGAGATAGAGGAACGGGTTGGCTTTATTGAGCCTGATAGCCTCCGTAAAACTATTTACAGCGTTGGTATACTGCTTTATGAGCGACTGCGATATACCACGCTCAAAGCGTACCACCCAGTCGTCTGCTTCGGCTGTGCTCAACCTCTCGGCATTCGCTCGGTCGATGAGGATGAGTGAGTCTGATGCGATGTCGCTCTCGCGGCATTCCAAACGCAGCAATGGGTTGTTTACCTTTGCGCTAAAATCCTTCACTCGTTGCGTAGCAAAGCGACGCATACGACGATCATCCGCCGCATCCTCCTTTATGAGCGTGAAGCGGAACATCGGGATAAGCATCAGGTCGTCATCTCCTGCGGTTGCAGTTGTGGCAATGCGCTCGAAATTACGCTTCATAAGTTTGCTCTCGAATGATAACAGACGGTCGAAGCGCTGCGATGTGTCGGCATAAATCGAGTATGTTGAGTCCTTCAGACGCGACTTGTACTCGGCAATCTTACGATCGGCAATCTTGCGGTCGCTCTCCGCTCCCTCGACATCGCGCTGTGAGCGACGTAACAAGCTGCGGCCAATGTAGGCATTTGCAAAGTCGGGGTATAGCTCGATGGCGCGTGTGTAGTCCTCGATAGCAGCCTTGATATCTCCAAGACGAGTGTGGAGCATCGCACGATTGTAGTAGACCAACACATTCTCTGGCGAGTAGTGTGCCACCATATCGAAATCCTCCAGCGCGCGGTTGTAGTCGCCAATCTCGGAGCGCACTATGGCGCGGTTGAAGTAGGCAAGTGCACTCGTCGTGTCGAGTTCTATCACTCGGTCGAAGTCCGCTAACGACTGCATAGGACGGTGCAGATAGTTGTTTACGAGTGCTCGGTTGAAATAACCAGGTAAATATGTCGAGTCACATTTTACTGCGCGGTCGAAGTCTGCGAACGCCTCATTGTAGCGCTCCTCATCCATATACAAAGCTCCTCGACGTGTATATGCATCGGGGTCTTCGCGATTGGTGCGAATTGCGAGATTGTAGTTCTCGTAGGCCTTTGCCGTATCTTTCAGATAGAGGTAGCTCGTACCGCGATTGATATATGCTGGCACGTGGCGCTTCTCGAAGCGTATGAATAGGTCGAAATCGGCAATTGCCTCCTCGAACTGCTGGTTGAGAAGACGTGTTACACCGCGGCTGTAGTACGGATCGGGAAGGTCAGGGCGTAGCTCGATGGCCTGTCTGAAGTCGTGGAGCGCATCGTCGTAGTTTCCCAGGCGCGATCGAGTGATGGCGCGATAGTAGAATGCGCCCGTAAACACTGGATTGAGCTCTACAGCGCGCGAAAAGTCAGCATCGGCGCCGAGCAGATCGTCCATATTGTACTTGGCAATACCGCGCAGGAAATATGCATCGAAGTCCTTCTCGTCGTGGCGAATCAGTACATTGAGAATATCTACCGCCTCGGGATAGTTGTTGCGCACCATACACTGCTGACCTACCCAGTATATGTAGTTACGGTTGTACTGTGCATCTGCTACGTGTGGCAGTGCAATAAGTGCAACCATTGCTACAATGAGTATGCGCAAACTTTTCAACATAGTACCCTATAGAAACGCCCTTATTTCGCTTTTATTGTGCTTTGATTACTCGAGCTCGTAGCCGAAGCGGCGTAGCTGTGAGTCGTTGTTTCGCCAATCCTCCTGCACCTTAACATAAAGCTCGAGGAATACGCGCTTGCCGAGGAAGTCCTCCAAATCGTGACGTGCAGCCTGTCCTACCTTCTTAAGCTTCTCGCCCTTGTGGCCGATTACGATTCCCTTCTGCGAGGTGCGTGCAACATATATTGTCGCTGATATACGGTCTATGGTAGGCTCCTCCTTGTAGCTTTCGATGGCGATCTCGCAAGAGTAGGGTATCTCCTTGTCGTAATTGAGAAGTATCTTCTCGCGGATAATCTCCGATGCGAAGAAGCGGAGTGTCTTATCCGTAAGGGTATCCTTTGGATAGAATGCCTCGCCCTCGGGCAGACGCTCGAGGATAAGGTTGAACACACCCTCAATATTGAAGTTATCGCGTGCCGAGCAGGGTGCGATGATTGCCTCGGGAAGCAATGCCTGCCACTTCTCGACTATGGCGTTGAGACGCTCGGGAGTTGTGAGATCCACCTTGTTGATAACCACAATTGTTGGGATGCCGGCCAAACGCACCTTCTCGACGATATCTGCCGAGCGGTCGCTGTCCTCCACAGTGTCGGTAACGTATAGCAATACATCGGCATCGGTTATTGCGCCACGCACAAACTTCATCATCTTCTCCTGAAGCTTGTAGTTTGGTTTGAGGATACCTGGTGTATCGGAATATACAATCTGGAAGTCGTCGCCATTGACGATACCCATAATGCGGTGACGTGTTGTCTGTGCCTTCGATGTAATAATCGATAGACGCTCACCCACGAGGCGATTCATCAACGTAGACTTTCCTACGTTGGGATTGCCGATAATATTTACAAAGCCACTACGATGTGCCATACCTTAAAACAGTATTATATAACGTGCAAAGGTAGGCATTTTCGCTGATAACTCCAATTTTAGCCTCGATTTATTTGAATTAGGTCATATCTTAGTATTAGGAGATTTGCGCTAATGGCCTCTATTTGAGAAATAATTATCTATTTTGTGCTATATCACATCAGTCATTTAACGACACAAAAAAGGCGCCCGACTGTTGTCGGACGCCTCAAGACGATAATGTGTTAATGATTACATAGCGCAATCTACACCGTTAATCTTAACAGTAGCGTTGTTACGTGAGAAGATGTCAGGGAATGAAGTGTAGTTGTCAGATGTGTATGCTACACCATTAACAGTACAATTCTCGAATGAGTACTCGCCATCAGCCTTGATACAGTCAATCCACTCGTTTGAAACTGAACCATCGAATTTGAACTCGCACTTATTCAATGTTGCGCTGCCCCAAAGGTTTGCACCGTTGTAGCCGCTCTTACCATTGCTCTTGAAAGTACAACCCTCAAAAGTTACCATAGTAAGTGCTGCACCCAAAGCGTTAAAGCCAGAGATTGTACAGTTGCGGAAGATAACATCGTTAGCACCACCATCAAAGTGGATACCGTAAGTATTACCATCAAATACACAGTTCTCAAATACTACAGTCTCACCAGCATAGCAATAACGAAGAGCGTTAGAACCTGTGAAAGTACAGTTCTTGAAAGTACCGTTAATAGTCTGATCTACAGCTGTGCCTGAAGGGTTAGAGAATGTAGCACCTACTACAGTAGCACCCTTGATGTTGAGTTTAGAGTTACCAGTAAATACTGTACCCTCCTCGCAAACGATAGTCACACCCTCAGCAACAGATGATGATGGGAATGTGTACTCACCTGCCATAACGTTAACAGTTGCACCAGCCTCGCTAACAGCAGCTTTCAATGCATTTGTGTTAACAGCAATTGCAGCACCGTTCAAAGTAGAGTTGGTATAGTTGCAAGCTGGATTTGTGTCCAACTCATTAATGAAACCGTTGTTGTTCTCAATTGAGAATGCAATGTTTGCGTAATTGAAAGTGGTAGATGTTACCTGTACACCATAAATCTGGTGCTCATTTACATTAGTGTTGTTTACAAATGTTACAGAGTTTGCACCAGCATCTCCGTTAGTACTAGCATCACCATTACCCCAAGTCCACACAGCACAGAGAAGACCTGCATTTGTGTAAACATTGAACTTGTTGTTTGTAATCTCAGCCAAAGTACGAGTGCGGATAGCGTAGAAGTCACCTGTAAACTCGCAGTTGTTTACTTTGAGCATCTTACCTGCCGCATGTGAACCGTAGTTGATACCACATACACCAGTGCCAAGGCTTGTCTCGAACTCACAACCGTCAAATGATGTAGCAGCAGCATAAATTACAACGATACCAGGGTACTTGTAGTTAGCGCCAGAGAATGTGTTCTTGTGCGCAGAATCATTGTTAATAGCGAACTTAATGTTTTTGAATGCAGAATCAGAACCATTTGAGCTAACATTTACACGACCCTTGATAGTTGCGCCATCAACACCCTTCAAGATAACAGGCTTGTTTACAGCGAATGTACCCTCGATAGTTGTAGGCATAAGGAGGTGGTCGCCACCCTCAGCTACAGCAGCCTTGAGGTCGTCAGTAGTGTAAACGAAGTTGTAGTCATCGCGATCGCGTGGGAATACCTTGAAGTTGTCAGCACCTTCAATAGTGTAAGCAGCAGGAGCTGCGAATGTAGCCTCATCGTCACCAGTAGTGAATACTACATCGTAACCTGGAGCCTCCAATACATTACCCTCACCGAAGTTGATAGTGTAGTTAGCGCTAGCCTTGCGAGCAACTACTGGAAGGAATGCCTTAACTGTAGAGTTCTCAACAGTGAGAGTGCGTGCACCATCAGCATCAACGCGCAAACCATACTTCTCAACATCGAATGCAGAGTTCTTTACAACAGCACCTGTAGAAGCACCGAATGCAACACCGCGAAGAGCGTTTACTGTAGTACCCTCGATAGTTACACCAGTACAACCGTAAAGCTGTGCCAATGAGTGACCAGAGATAACCTCACAATTCTTAACTGCAATGTTAAAGCACTGGCGGAAACGCATACCAACAGCGTTCTCACCACCCTTGAATGTACAATTCTCGATTGTTACATTGTGTGCATAACGAACTGCGCCATCAGTGCTGTTCTGCTCGATGAAGTAGATAGTTACATCATCATTAGCTACGAAGTTAACATTCTTGATAACTACAGTCTCAGCATCAGTAGAACGAGAGTTACCATCGATAGTGATAGTACCAGTGAAGTTGTAGCCGTTACCATCGATAACATAGTTTACACCCTCAACCTGATCAACAGTTACATTACCCTCGATGTTAGCGTCGAAAAGGATAATCTTACCAGTCTTAGCATCAAGTACCTCCTGGAGCTCTTTTGCAGTGTTAACGAGAACATAGTTTCTATCGATGTTTGGAGTTGCAAAGTTATCATCGATAGTTACCTTAATCTCGGTAGCTGTTGTAAGAACATTACCAATGATAGTTGTGAGGTAGTTACGCTGTACTGGGATATCAGTGTTGAAGTTGGTCTTTTTGATGGTGACACCGTTATCATCGAATACCTCCATTTCGAAGTGGTATGGAGTCTGACCCTCCTTCTCTGCAAGGATATAGTCAGTGAAGAGAGTCATATGAGTGTTACGAACCTCACCATTAGCGTTTTTCACCTTGTACTCATTAGTGTTGTAGCCAGTGTAGATGTGGTTAGACATATCAGTCTTCTTCACATCGTTGTATCTGTTCTCGTAAACTACCTGCTTGTACTCAGCAGCAACCTCACCATTTACAGCATTGAATGCAGCTGGGTGTGCAGCAGTGTAAGTAACCTTTACTGACTTAGGCTCAACATTAAGGTTAAGCTCTGCAAGGTCGTTAGCGATTACGCGAACCTTACCGTAAGGACGCTTAAGCACCATATCCTTTGCTGCAGAGTTCTTAATTTCGAAATCCTCAGTAGCAAAGTAAGCATCAGTACACTCGTCGTTGATACCGTCAGCCTTGATTGTGATGTCGCCGAGGTTCGCGCCGATGTTGTGGTGCTTACCGAGCTCAGCCTGAGCATCGATTGCTGGGTTAACCTCCTTCTCATACTCACCCTGCTCAACAAAGTCTGCGAATACTACGAAGTGATACTCACGACCAGGAACGAGTCGAAGGTTGAATGCAACGGGCTCGTACTTGTCTACGATAATTACCTGGCGATCCTTTACAGGAACTGCCTTTGTGTAGTCGCTAGCTACATCGTAAACCTCTAAAGAGTAACGGAGGTCTACATCTGTCCAATCAGTGCGCAATGGGTCAACATCATCACACAAATAGTCGATAGCACCGAATGCACTATCATAGCCATACTGATCATCGCCGTCATCAGCACGAGTGCCGAGCTCGGGAACGCCTACAGCAAGCTGAAAATCGACCTCACCGTCAACCACTGGGTTAACGATCTCTGGGTCGTTCTGGCACGATGCCAATCCAAGCACCAATGCCGCAAGAGCCAAAAATCTTGCCTTCATAATAGTTAAAAATTAGTTGGTTAAAAAAATGTTTATTAAAATGTAATTTGGTTTGTACATCAAAGATTAGTCCAAATGTGCCTCATTCACGCACGTACGTACCACAACGCCCACGTTGTGCGTGGGTATTAAATGGTCTGTATGTAATGTGGATTTGGTGTATGCGCAAACGTAACTACTTGAGAGTGAGCTAAATACCCCCCCCCAGTAGTGGTCTATAGACGAATGGCTCGTCGATATGTATGTTTGCACCAGTTTCATAGGACGCTTTTTCACGTTCAAATTATATGCAAACTTACAAAAAAATCGGTGAGAATCCAAGCATTTTTCATACTTTTATTTATATAAAAAGCTATTTCGTGGAATAATTGATGATTTTTTTCGACCTTTTTATCAAAAGGCTCAACAAGCCCATTATTGCCAAGGGTGAGGGTAGATGAAGCGCACAAAAAAAGCGGAAACCCGAAGATTTCCGCCTTGTGGTAGCGAGAGAGAGACTTGAACTCTCGACCTCATGATTATGAATCATGCGCTCTAACCAGCTGAGCTATCTCGCCATTGTTCTAAAAGCGAGTGCAAAGGTAAAACAATTTTCTAAACTTGCAAAATATTTCGCAACTTTTTTTAGTTTTTATTGAAAATTCCTTAAAAAAGCTCATTTGAGACCCTCTGATGGCATCGCTTTTGCCTCGTTCAGCGCAAAGTATATGCTACTTCGCGCTACAAACATACTCACACTCGTTGCAAGCATACTGCTGCTTGTGGCTCTCTCGGCCGAGATAATCTACAGCCGCGAGCTCGCCGCATTCTCGCAACTCTTCGGTGTGGCCACCTTCATTGTATGTATTATATATTGTATAGACTTCTTTGTGCTGATGGCCTACAGCACGCGGCCCTGGCGTTTCCTGGTGCGCAATTTCTTTATATTGCTTCTATCGGTGCCGTACCACACAATAGCGCGAATGGCAGGATATGACCTCGGGCATACGGCGCAGATGGTACTCAACGGTGTAGTGTTACTCCGCTCGGTGCTGGCGCTATACATCACGCTGCGATGGCTGATACAGCGCCGCACAACGCGTCTGTTGTGGGCCTACATAGCCACAGTGGTGTTATGTTCATATCTTGCATCGTTGCTGTTCTATGAGTATGAAGCTCCTGTAAACAAGTCGGTTGCGAGCTTTGGCGATGCTGTGTGGTGGGCGTGGATGAATCTTACAACCGTAGGTGCGGAGATATTTCCCGTAACGGCCATAGGCAAGATTCTATGTGTGTTGCTGCCAGTGTTGGGAATGGCTATGTTTCCGATATTTACGGTCTACGTAACGTCGCTTTATGATCGTGGCGCGGCGAGTGAAGTGCAGAGTGGCACGAGAGTTGCACAAGATGAGAGCAAACCAAAAATTAAATAGTATAATGAAACGATTTCTACTATCAATTGCTATCCTTGCTGCTGCAGTTGCGGTGGCTACAGGATGTTCGTCGCAGCGTCGATGGAACGACAAGGAGCGTCGCGAGTTGCGCAAGGAGATTAAGGCCTATCGCGATATGGCCTATCTCGATAACCTCGCCGAGGTGGAGTTTGACCTCTTCTCGGGAGATGTCGTCGAGGCCATCGAGATTGACTATCCGGTATACACGACGTTTGTCGAGATGCCAGGACGTGGCGATACTGTCGAGGTCTATGTCGTGTCGATGATTGTTAACCAGTTGCAGACCGATGCCCACAATATGCGCAACATATATCCCTATCCGTGGCTTGTGGCGCAGGGCATACTCCCATCGGGGTTGAATCATCAGGCTCAGAGGGCGTTTTACGAGTGTTTTGCGCGTAAGGTAAATAACTATTTTAACTCTACGGCAGCATTCTTCAATGCCGTTGTGAATGACACCGCGCCCGATGTTGCAATCACCAATATGCAGATGCAGTGCGCTGCGGATCTCTTCGACTGGGGAGTGGAGATTGATGAGACGGTGATCATTGGCGAATAGCTGTTAATCAAGCTTTTACCTATTGCATAGTTAAGATAAAGTTTTTTTGCAGGTCGGCATTTATGACTTGCGTTGCGGAGTGGTATAGCTACTCCGCTTTTTGCGGTATCGAAGTGTTGGTTTGGTTTGTAGAATGGCTAAAAAAAGAAGGACTGCCCAACGAATGCGAAGGACAGTCCTGTGTGGCTTATGCTTCGGTCTCGCCTGTGGTGACCACCGAGATTTCGTGCGATAGCGGAGCTATGTGGCGTATCATCTGCAACAAGCCGCAGTACTTGTCGTGTGCGAGGTTGATGGCGCGACTGATGACGATCTGGTCTTTGAGTGTCTCGCACTCGGCGCGGTAGATGATGTTGATGTGAGTGAACTGACTCTCGGCAACAACGGATGGTGTGGAGAGTCGGCCCTCGATGCTCAACTCGAGGAGCTTTACTGAAGCGATGTGCTCCTTGAGGAGGTGAACGATAGTGAGGCCAGCGCAGTCGGCCGTTGCGTAGAGGAGTAACGCCTTGGGGTTTAGGGATGTAAGTGCACTGCCGTCGAGCAACGAGAAGGTGTGGTCGTCGCCCATCTGAATAGTGATTTTCTCGATCATACGTAAAAAAGATTTGGTTTGTATGCGTTTTTGCGACAATAATCGTTCCTTAATATGGTGCGAATTAATGAAAATGTTGTATCTTTGTCCGTTATTATATATATAGTATGACTATGAGAAACCGAATCATAATACTTATCTCACTGATATTGTCGGGTATGGCCGCTGGTCGTGTCTCGGCACAGGTTGTCGAACTGCACAAAGCAATGACACATATCGAAGATATGATGCAGCGCAATCGCTGGGCAGATGCGTTGGTCGAGATTAACGATTTTGTGGATGAACTGTCGCCTACGCAGAACCATTTTGAGAAGGAGTGGGCGGAGTATCAGGCGGTGCGTTGTGCGCTCGGTATGGGCGACAGAAGTGTCGAGGATTTGATGCTTGGCTATATCGGCGAATATCCCGAGGGTTATTTCACAAATCGCACGCGCTTCCTGCTCGCATCGTACTATGCCGATAACCGTCAGTCAAAGTTGGCACGCGAGGCATTCGGAGAGGTGAGCTACAAGGCACTCGATAAAATCGAGAAGGAGCGATACGATATCCGTATGGGTTATATATGCTTCAGCGATGAGGAGTTCGAAAAGGCCGAGGAGTATCTTTCGCGTATCCCGAAGAGTAGCAATTACTACGTTCACGCGCTCTACTATCTATCGTATATCGACTACGCAAATGGCCGTAATGCCGAGGCTCGCGATGGTTTCGAGGCTATCCGAGACCACGATTCATACCGTCAGCTTATACCTTTCTATCTGATTCAGATTGACTACCGCGAGGGTAACTACGATGGTGTAATCAAGGAGGGCGAGAAGTTGTTAGAGACTGCAACGGGTGCGGTGCGCGATAACCTTCTGCGCATCGTTGCCGAGGTCTACTACGTGCGTGGTGACTATGCCCAGGCGCTGCGACATATCAGCGAGTACCCCGAGAAGCTACGTGGACGTCAGGAGAACTACATTCGCGGCTATTCGCTCTATCGTCTCGGTCGCTACAGCGATGCCATCGAACCGTTGAAGAGTGTGTGTGGTGCCGATGATATGCTAACACAAAATGCATCGTATCATCTTGGCGATTGCTACTTGCGTAGCGGTGATAAGAGTCACGCTGCTGATGCCTTTGCTATGGCGGCTGTTGATGGTTTCAACGATAAGGTGGCGCACGATGCACGCCTCAATTATGGTCGTCTGAAGTATGAGATGGGTGGCGGCCGTTTCAATGAGGCTATAAGCATTCTGAACGACTATCTTGTGCGCTATCCCGACTCGAAGTATGTGCCCGAGGTTAAGCAGATGCTCATCGCTTCATACTATAATTCGCACGATTACGATACAGCCTATGCTGCGATTCGTGAGTTCGATAATCCCGATCGCGAGATTCGAGCAGCTCATCAGAAGGTAGCGCTCTTTTGTGCCGTAAATGCTGTTGAGCGTGGCGACTTGCAGCGTGCAGACGAGTTGCTTGCCGAGGCTGTGAATATTGGCCTCACACCCAAGTATAATGCTCTTGCGCTCTACTGGCAGGGAGAGGTTGCTGCTGCGAAGGGTGATATGGAGCGTGCCAAGGAGTGTTATACGTCGTATCTACGTCGTGCACCAAAGAACGAGGTAGAGTATTCATTTGCACACTATGGTATGGGTTACGTGAACTTCACGTTGGGCGATATGAAGGCTGCTGCAACATCCTTCGATAACTTCAGCCGTGCATATAAGGGTAAGGATAAGTATCTCTACGATGCTATGAGCCGTTTGGGCGATGCTCACTACTCGATGCGCGATTTCGCACGTGCTCGCAAGGCCTATAATGTGGTGTCGGATTGTTCGAGCATAGAGCGTAACTATGCCGACTATCAGCTTGCAATGATTGATGGTATTGAGACGCGTACATCGAGCAAGATTGACCGTTTGAAACTTTTGGTCAATAGACGCGAGGGTGATTATATCGATGATGCTTGGTATGAGTTGGGTCATACCTACATCACTTCGGAGCGATATGACGATGCTGCGACTACACTGCAGCAGTTTGTCTGTGACTACGCAAATTCGCCATTCTACATTGCAGCGCTATCGGAGCTTGGATTGGCATACTATAACCTCAATCGCAAGGATGATGCACGTCGTTGTTATGAGGAGGTTGTGGCCTGCGATCCGCAGTCGTCGGCTGCTATGGAGGCTATGCGTGGCATCCGCGAGATATATGTTGCCGAAGGTAATGTTGATGACTATTTTGCTTATGCCGAGCGTAGCGGAGTACAGAGCGATATGAGTGTCGCAGCACGCGATTCGCTGACTTTTGTTGTAGCTCGTACGGCATATCTCGATGGACGTATGGATGTGGCCAACGAGAAACTTGAGGAGTATCTCGCAAAGTTCAATAAGGGTTACAACCGTAGCGAAGCGTTGTTCTATATGATAGATTGTCGTATACAGTCGGGTGACAATGCTCGAGCTATGGAGGCTATGGATGAGCTGCTTGCACAGGGCTCAACACAGTATCGCGAGCGCGTTTTGCTCGTTATGGCTCCTATGGCTATGGCGGAGGGCGACTACCTGCGTTCGGCAAATAGCTATCGAATGTTGTGCGCGGAGGCATCAAAGATTGCGGAGCGTAGTGATGCTTCCGAGGGATATGTCGATGCTGCGTTGCTCAGCGAGGATGAGGCAACAATCGAGGCTATGTGCGATTATATCGCTACTATGTCCGAGGCAACAGAGTGGGCGCAACGTCAGGCCAAACTTAATAAGGCCAACCTGCTTATGGAGCGTGACTATATGGATGAGGCTATGAAACTCTATGCCGAGCTCGCTGCCAATATCGCTACAGAGGAGGGTGCCGAGGGTTACTACAATATCGTAGCTGCCAAGTATCGCGATGGAGACTATGCTGCCGTCGAGCAGATGATATACAATATGGGCGAGTGTGGCTCGATGTACTGGCAGGCAAAACTCTTCTTGTTGCTGGGTGATGCTCTTGTGCAGATGGGCAATACGTTCCAGGCGCGTGCTACATATCAGAGCATTGCTGACGGATATACCCCAAAGACGGATGGTATCGTTGATGAGGCTCGTCAGCGCATAGCAAACCTATAGCCGAAAACACTAACCGATTTATAATCGTAAACTACAATGATAAATATGCGTAAAATAGCAATCATAACACTCCTGTCACTCCTTCTGCCTATTTGTGTGGCTTTGGCCCAGGAGAATAAGCGTGTCGAGGTTACGACAATATATCGTCCCGAGGTTGCTGCTGCAAAGAAACTTCTTGCACCTACAGCAATTACCGATACACCGAGTCTCGATGTCGAGGTTGAGTACGATATCAAACCCGAGACGTGGTCTATCGAATTGCAGGACGATAATTTCAAGGCCGCTACAGCAACATTTTGGGACTATAACCGTTCGCGTCGCGGATATATGAAACTTTCTGCCGGAGCCCCTCTGGGTAGTGATTTTCAGTTGCGCTATGCAACGCAGAATAGCCGTGTAGGATATTTTGGTGTCAACCTATGCCACGATGGCGAATTTACACCACAGGATAATAGTCAGGGTGTCGTACGTCCCATTTCGCAGAGCTACGATATGCGCAATGGCCTTGCGCTCTTTGGTGGTGCATATATCGGTCGCCAGATGTTCGAGGCATCGCTCAATGCCGACTACGATATATACAACCGTTATGCCGAACTTACGGAAATCCCTACCCGTCAGCATTTCGGTCGTAGTGGTGTTACGTTGCGCTATGGTGATGACTTCTCGAATATGCAGCGTGTGAACTTCGCAGTAGAGCTTCACGGCGACTACTGGATGTATGTGCCGGCAATATTAAGCGAGGTGCAGAATAGTGTTGGCGAATACAATCTTGGTGCAGCTGTCGAGGTTGGTCGCGATTTCGGTGAGAATGGCGTGGGTATCAATTTGGGATACGATATGTGGGGTGGTAATGCAAACCTTGAACGCAAGGATATGCGTTTTAATGTTGGTGTCGATTACAACCGTACTTTTGGTATCTTTGATTTGACGGTAGGTATGGAGTATATGTACGATAAGGTTGCGGGCAGAGAGAGGGGTTCACACTTTGTGTTGCCACATCTTAAGATGCTTGTCGACTTGAAGAAGGCAGCTTTTGCTCCATACCTCGAGTTCGATAGCAACGTAAGCTATAATGGTGCCGCATCGCTTTACGCAAGCAATCCATATCTTGACTACGGATTGATGGCCAATAGCTTTGTCTCGTTGCCTAATACGTTGAACTATGACCTTACCGTGGGATTTACTGGTGTTCTCGATCAGTCGCGCTTCTCGTATAGAGCATATGTAGGCGGACGCTATATTCAGAACGAACTCTTCTGGTATGTGCCGACACCTGGTGTTTTTGCTGCATCTACTGCCAACGATATGCGACTTGTGCTCGGTGCAGAGTTGCAGTATCGTCCAGTTAGCGGTCTGTTGATTGGTGCTGGTATCCATTACCGCTACGATAAGAGCGAGTCGGAGTATGTTGTTTCGGAGCCCAACTTTATGGCAGATGCTATCGTAGAGTACAACATCAGAAAGTTTAAGTTCTACGTGATGTCCGATATTTTCGGCCGTCGCGAGTGGAGCGATTTGAGCAGAGAGTCTGGCGTATTTGCTACACCCGTAAAGGTCGATTTGCGCGCAGGTGTAAGCTTTGTGGCTAATAGCAAGTGTGAGATTTTTGTCGATGGCTACAACTTGCTGAATCGTACAGGTGCAACAGCTATCTACGACTATGCCTACTACTATCGCAATGGTATAGGCTGTATGGCTGGTGTGAAGCTCAGCTTCTAACCAGAAGGCTCTTAAGAAAGATCTTAATGTTAGGGTGCCGGGTGTAATGCTTGCCGGTATGCGAATCGATGGGTTGTACTTGCGGTACGACCCAATGGTGAGATATTTTTTATCGGAAGCGGATTGCTGAAATAATAGCAAAAAAAGAGGGTAAGCTACTTACATCGCACCGCTACAACCACATACCCTTGCTCGATTCCTCGCCTGGGGGAGTCTGTAGGAGCTGGTCGTGTAAGACTTACCCGGGCACAAAAGTACAAAAAAAATGTATCTTTGCAAAAAAAAAAAGAATAAATGCGAAAGAAAATTATTAGCATATGTGCCTTATTCGCTGTGGCTGTGGTAGTTATGGTATTTTGCGCGTATCGAGCTTTTTATGGTTCGGCGGTCGCAGAACGCTTTACTGTCACTATTGATGGCTCCCAGAGCTACAATGAGCAGGTCGAAGAGATCAAGGCAAATATATCTCACAACATAGCTTTTGCACTGTATGCTCGTCGAATAAATATCACACGAGGTATCGAGGGAGGCCGCTATACGTTCGATACTGGTATGTCGGTTATTGAGGTTGCCCGACGTCTCAAATTTGGTAACGATGGTGCAGTGCGTCTTACGATAAATAATGCTCGTACGCCCGAGATTTTAGCCGGTAAGATTGCAGCGCAAATCGATGCAGACTCTGTTGCGGTGGTTGAGGCTCTGCGGAGCAAGGAGCTTTTGGCTGAACTTGGTTATGAGAGTGGTGAGGCGCTGATGTCTATATTTTTGCCTAATACCTATGAGGTATATGCCAATATTACGCCCGAGGCTCTCATCAAGCGTATGAAGAGGGAGAGTGAAAAGTTTTGGGCGCAGTCGAAGCGCCAACAGCAGCTCGCTCGTCTCGGTCTAACCTCTTATGAGGTAATGACGCTTGCATCTATTGTCCACGAGGAGACATCCTATAGTGGGGAAATGTCGCGTGTTGCTGGCGTATATGTTAATCGCTTGCGCAAAGGTATGCCGCTTCAGGCCGATCCCACGGTTAAATATGCTGTTGGCGATCCTGGGCTTAAGCGTATATTGTATAAGCATTTGGAGGTCGAGTCTCCGTATAATACCTACCAGCACGTAGGACTCCCTCCTACTCCAATATGTATGCCCGATATGGAGGTTATCAATGCTGTGTTGGACTACGAGGAGCATAAATATTACTATTTTTGTGCTTGTCCCGAGATGGATGGCAAACATAATTTTGCACGTACGCATAGCGAGCACGAGCGCAATGCTCAAGCCTATCATCGTGCGTTATCAAAGATGAAGATAAGATAATTTTAAGAGTATGATTGATAAAGGTTTTTGGCAGGATGTTATGCGTTCAGGAGCTTTGCTCGGCGTAATTATGTCGCTATCGTTGCTTGTCGAGCAATATGTTATGGTATGCAGTTCGTTGTCGTTGGCAACTTGCTCGCTGGTCTATTGCGTCGAGTGGTGCTCGGTTGCGGTCTTCTTCATTATTGCACTCTATCGTTTGGTGCGTCGCAGAGCTGCGCAATGCGATCCGCAGCAGGGATTTAGCTATGGTCAGGCACTTGCTTATGTGCTTATGACGTCGTTGCTTACGGGTGTAGTTGTGGGTGTTGCTCATATGATTTTCATCTCGGCTATAAGCTATGAGAGTTATGTTGAGGGTATGCTTCGTCGTATAGATGAGATGCGCAGTATTATGGTCGCAACTGGTGGCGGTAGCTACAATAACCTATTCGAGCAGATGGTTTCGGGGTTGCGTAGTGCCGAGCAGCCAACAATCCTTACCTACGTAATAACATCAGCAAATAACTATATTCTATGTGGAGGTGTTATCGGTTTCATCATTGCCAGCTTTGTGCGTCGTGAGCCTAAAACACGTGTCGAAGAGTAACTATGGATAAGAAATTGGATATATCTGTCGTTGTGCCTCTCTACAATGAGGCTGAGTCGCTACCTGAACTCGTGGCCTGGATTGACCGCGTTGCCAATAGTGAGGGTTTGAGCTACGAGATAATTATGGTCGACGATGGCTCTACGGATGGTTCGTGGGCAGTAGTGCAGCAGCTCAAGGAGCATTATGCGGCAATACGTGCCATTAGTTTTGTGCGTAACTATGGTAAGTCTGCGGCTTTGTACTGTGGCTTTGCTATGGCGTGTGGCGACGTTGTCTTTACTATGGATGCCGATTTGCAGGACTCTCCCGATGAGATCCCTGCTATGCGTCGTATGATTGTCGATGAGGGCTACGACCTTGTTTCGGGATGGAAGCGTGAGCGTCACGATCCAGCGAATAAGCGTTGGCCAAGCAAGCTGTTTAATTTTACAGTGCGCTGTGCATCGGGCATCAAACTTCACGATTTCAATTGTGGTTTGAAAGCCTATCGTCGTAAGGTAGTAAAGTCCATAGAGGTCTATGGAGAGATGCATCGCTACATACCTATATTGGCGAAGTATGCAGGCTTTAAGCGTATTGGCGAGAAGGTTGTAAAGCACTACGAGCGCAAGTATGGTGTCTCGAAGTTTGGCTGGGAGCGTATGCTCAAGGGCTATATCGACCTTATTACGGTGTCGTTTATGTCGCGTTTTGGTCGTTCGCCAATGTATCTGTTTGGTGGCTTGGGTACGCTTATGTTCCTGGCTGGCTTTGTGGCTGTGGCGTGGATTATTGTTGAGAAGTTCACTGTCGGTGCACCTCTTACCAACCAGCCATTGTTCTACCTTGCACTCACTGCAATACTCCTTGGCGTGCAGCTCTTCCTGGCAGGTTTCTTGGGCGAGATGATCAATCGCCGTGCTGCCGAGCGTAACAGCTATCAGATCGATAGCGAAATAGAGTAACCTATTAGATAATTAATAACTAAAACTATAAACAAATGATTCAGCGTATTCAGTCCCTCTATCTTATTGCCGTTGCGGCACTTATGGGCATTACACTCTTTGCACCTATTGCAAAATTTACAGTTGGCGATACCGATTTCGTGCTTACAGCTTTCAGCCTTGCAGGTGGTGGTGAGAGCCAGTCGACAATATGGATGGGTATAATCCTTGTTATCGCAGCTGTGTTGCCTCTTGTGACTATCTTCTTGTTCAAAAATCGTCAGTTTCAGATTCGTCTCTGCGCTGCGGAGTTTGTGTTGTTGCTTGGTGCAGTGGCATATATCGCTATCTACTATTGGCTTACTGTGGCAAATGTCTTCGATGGCGTAGAGATTGGTCATCGTCAGTTGGGTTGGGCTGCGCCTATGCCTTTAGTGTCGTTGCTCTTTGACTACCTGGCTATTCGCGCAATTTTCAAGGATGAGATGTTGGTGCGTTCGCTCGACCGCATTCGCTAAATTGTAGTGACTATGAAGAGTTTTGATACGCATATTCGTGTGGAGTACCACCATACCGATCAGATGGGTATTGTGCATCACTCCAACTATGTGAAGTTTTTTGAGTTCGCGCGTACAGAGTGGTTGCGTGCTGTGGGTCTTACCTATGCCGAGATGGAGCGTCGTGGCGTTATGATGCCTATTGTCGAGGTTCAGGTCAAGTATCGACAGCCAGCATATTACGACGAACTAATACGTGTGCGTGCCATTGTCGAGGAGATGCCTATGGCGCGTATGACCTTCAAGTACGAGATCTATGGTGAGGATGACCGTCCTATTGCTACGGGTCTAACAACCCTTGGTTTCATCGACTCGGTTACACGTCGTCCGCAGCGTGTTCCATCGTGGCTATGCGAGGTTCTCGAGCGGGAGTTTGAGGCCTAAACCCAAAACTAACGTGACTATGACTCGACTTAATGACTATCTACGCCTGGTGAAGTTCTCGCATACGATTTTTGCTATGCCCTTCGCCTTGCTATCTTTTACATATGCTATCAAAACCGTAGGATTCGATGGCTGCCTATGGTTGTTGTTGTTACAGGTTGTTGGTTGTATGGTCTTTGCGCGCAACGTGGCTATGGGCTTCAATCGTTGGGCCGATAGATTTATCGATGCCGAGAATCCACGCACAGCAATGCGCGAGATTCCGTCGGGCGTAATTTCGGCAGATGGAGCTTTGCGCTTTGTTGTAATCAATGCGGTGCTATTCATTGTTGTTGCGGCAACTATTAATACGCTGTGTGGATGGCTCTCACCTGTGGCTCTGGCTATCGTAATGTTCTACAGCTACTGCAAGCGCTTTACTTCGTTGGCGCATATCGTACTCGGCATATCGCTCGGTATTGCACCCGTAGGTGCCTATATGGCGGTTACGGGTCACTCCACACTTGAGTGCTGGTTGCTTGCATTGGTTGTGATGACCTGGTGCAGTGGTTTCGATATTATCTATGCCTTGCAGGATGCCGAGTTCGATCGTCAGCGTGGTCTGCACTCTATACCTTCGCGCTTTTCGGCGCGTACGTCGCTTGTAATTAGTGGTGCTTTGCATCTTGCCAGTGTTGTGCTGTTGTTGCTCTTTGCGAGCTATCAGCCACAGAGTTGGTTGTTGTGGATGGGTGTAGCCTGCTTCTCGGCTATCCTTGCGTTGGAGCATATACTCGTCACACCTACCAAGCAGCGAAATATAGGTATTGCGTTTGGAACACTCAATGCTTTGGCAAGTATGTCGCTGGCTGTTGCGCTTATCGCCAATCTGTTAATCTACTAATATATGTGGGTTGGTGCAGCATTCCTCTCGGCTCTTTTGTTGGGTCTGTACGACGTCGCCAAGAAGCGCTCGCTCGCAGGCAATGCTGTGGTTGTGGTGTTGTGGCTCAATACGCTCTTTTCAACCCTTATCTTTCTTCCGCTCATATTGGGAGCGGAGCTATCTGTACCCATTGTAGGTGGTGAATTGAGTATTGCGCGTGGCGTTGTTACCGACCATTTGCTCGTTGCTCTTAAAGCTGCAATCACCCTGTCATCGTGGTTGTGCGGCTACTATGCTATTAAGCATCTTCCGCTGACAATTGTCGGCCCGGTGAATGCCACTCGCCCTGTTGTTGTCCTTGTTGGTGCTATGCTCCTATTTGGCGAGCGTCTCAACCTTTGGCAGTGGGGTGGTGTGCTGCTCACTTTAGTATCGTTGTATCTATTGAGCCGCGCAGGACGCAGGGAGAGTATCGATTTCCGAAGTAATCGTCACGTGTGGGCGCTATTTGCAGCTATGCTGCTCGGTGCAGCAAGTGGACTCTACGACAAGTTTCTTATCTCGACGTGCGGTATTGCTCCGCTCTTTGTACAGAGCTGGTTTGGATTGTACCAGCTCGTTATGATGACACTCATCGCTGCTGTTGTATGGTTACCACGTCGTGCTACCGAGCATTTTTCGTGGCGTTGGACGATTCCGCTTATATCTATATTTGTGTCGTGTGCCGACTTTTGTTATTACCACGCCCTCGATGCCGATGGGTCGATGATTGCTATCGTCTCGATGATACGTCGTTCGTCGGTTGTTGTCACATTCCTTTGTGGAGCTTTGCTCTTCGGCGAGCGTAATCTTAAGGCCAAGGCTATAGATATGGTGCTTATTCTCATCGGTATGGTGCTTCTCGCTATCGGTAGTCTTTAAACTCAAAATACCTTTACGAATCAAATGAAAAAGGTTGCCCCGAAAGGGGTAGCACTTTTTCGTCGGTGAATGACATTTTACTAACTAATTTGTTTATATTCAGCAAATTAGTTGGTTGTGTTGTGAAACGACTTTTTGTGCAAAAATGGTTTAAGCGTTGATTTTACCTTTTTGCGTGTAGTCTTCTATGTAGTATAAATTAAGTATAATTAAGATAAAAAATCACTTTTTGTGATACATCTTATCAAAAAAAGTATTACCTTTACACATTGAAATTGAGTGACTTGGGTTATGAATAACTTTTTGGCGACATACCGTAATGCTGTGAACTGCATCTCTTGTGCAGTCGTTGCATCGTGTGCCACAAATACCCCCCCCCATTACTCAATGCTCTAATAATCAAATAGTTAGAGGATATACACCATCTTATAGTTGGCGTTATGGCTTATCGTGAGCCGTAACGCCCTTTTTGTGCTTACATATCAATAAACATAACAATTAAAAAAAGAGTAATTATGAAGACTTTCAGAATGATTGGAATGGCCCTCGTGGCTGTGGTGCTCGGCTTTACGATGAGCAGTTGTGACAACGACGATGACGA
>JAGBXR010000038.1 GCA_017629145.1 Alistipes sp.
ACACCCTAATTTTTCGATAGAAGTAGTTAGATGCGGCACTGACACGAAAAAGCCACCGATGGGTAGTACTTGATGTACGTCCCATTGGTGGCGTTGACTGAAGCGGTGCAGATGGCTGCTTATCTCGGAAAATTAAAATTTGTTGTCAGAAGAGGTTAGATTTGGCCTCGATAAAGAAATTGGCTCGGATGGATAGTACTTGGCGTACATTCCATTCGAGCCAATGATTGAGAGGTCAAAGATGACCTCTTATCACAACAAATTTGTTGTTAGAAGGCTGTAGATGCTGCACCGATAAAGAAGTTGGGATGGATGGGACATACATAGCGTATTTCCCATTCATCCCAACGATTGAGATGCAGCAGATGCTGCCTTATCACAACAAATTAGCAGTTCATAGCACCGCAACAGTGAATAACCTGACCGCTTACATACGATGACATATCGCTTGCGAGGAACAACGCCACGTTGGCAACATCCTCGGGAGTACCACCACGACGCAATGGAATCTGTGCTGCCCACTGATCCTTGACCTCCTGCGAGAGCTGGTTGGTCATATCGGTGATGATAAAGCCTGGGGCAATGCAGTTCGCACGAATGCCGCGAGGGCCCATCTCCTTGGCGATAGACTTTGCGAGACCAATCATACCGGCCTTCGATGCCGAGTAGTTGCACTGACCAGCGTTGCCGCTAACACCAACAACTGATGACATATTGATGATCGAGCCGCTACGCTGCTTTGCCATAACTGGAGTTACGGCGTGGATGAAGTTGAACGCCGACTTGAGGTTTACGTTGATAACTGCGTCCCACTGCTCCTCCGACATACGCATCATAAGGCCATCCTTGGTGATACCAGCATTGTTTACCAACACGTCGATGCGACCGAAGTCAGCAACAACCTGCTTTACAACCTCGTGTGTCTCCTCGAACAATGCTGCGTTTGAGGCGTAAGCCTTTGCCTTCACACCCATAGCCTCGAGCTCCTTCACGGTCTGCTCCACAGCCTCGTTGATAACCAAATCGGTGAATGCCACATCAGCACCTGCCTCGGCATAGCGCATAGCGATGGCCTTGCCGATACCACGTCCAGCACCTGTTACGAGTGCTACCTTACCTTCCAGAAGTTTCATATCGTTTATGAGTTTTGTTCTGTTTGTACTTGTTATTTATTACTTGTTCTCCCACTTACGCAAAGCTACGCAGGCGTTGTGACCACCGAAGCCGAGTGAGTTAGAGATAGCCACTGTGAGTGGTGCCTCCTGTGCCTTGAGAGGTGTGTAGTCGAGGTCGCACTCTGGATCAGGGTTTGTAAGACCGATTGTAGGTGTTACGATGCCGTGGTGGAGCGAGAGTGCCGAAGCGATGAGCTCCACAGCGCCTGTTGCACCGAGCATATGACCTGTAATAGACTTTGTCGATGTGATCTTCGCCTTGCGAGCAGCCTCACCCATTGCGAGCTTGATAGCCTTGGTCTCGGCAGCATCGTTAAGAGGCGTACCTGTACCGTGAGCGTTGATATAGAGGAGATCCTTATCCGAGTCGAACTGTGCCTCGTCAAGCGCCTGCTTGATAGCACGCGATGCGGGGATACCATCGGGGCGAGGTGCTGTGAAGTGGTGAGCATCGCAGCTGTTGCCATAGCCCACAACCTCGGCGTAGATCTTAGCGCCACGCTTCTGTGCGCTCTCCAACGACTCGAAAATCATCATACCCGCACCCTCGGCAATCACGAAGCCGTGGCGGTCTGCCGAGAATGGCAACGAAGCCTGCTTTGGATCCTCCGAACGTGAGAGGGCCTTGCTGTTAGCGAAGCCAGCAATAGCCAATGGGTGTACCGAAGCCTCGGCGCCACCTGTGATGATAGCATCGGCATAGCCGTGCTTGATAGCGCGGAATGCCTCACCTGCAGCGTGTGTACCTGTAGCACAAGCTGTTACTACGGGCAAGCATACGCCCTGTGCGTTGTGCGAGATAGCCACGTTACCCGATGCGATGTTCGAGATCATCATAGGCACAAAGAATGGAGAGATGCGGTTGAGACCCTCCTCCAGCATAACCTTGGTCTGGTTTACGAATGTATCCATACCACCAATACCCGAGCCGATATATACGCCGAGACGCTCTGGGTCGATATTCTCGCCGCTCTTAAGACCTGCATCCTTCATAGCATCCGATGCTGCCGCCATAGCGTATAGGCAGAAACGGTCGCTGCGACGTGCAAGGCCTGCGTCGAGCTCGTACTCCGACTTGTCGAAGTTCTTAATCTGACCTGCAACCTTTACGGGAAGCTCATACTCATCCCAGCCCTGAATAAAATCAATACCACAGTTACCCTCTACGAGGTTCTTCCACGTCTCTTCGATATGATTACCCACAGGGGTAATTGCACCAATACCGGTGATAACTACTCTTTTTTCCATCTATTCCGTTAGTATTTTCTATGACACCCACAAAGGATGTCGGTTGTTCAAACTGTTATATAATTAAGGTATAGTACTCTCGTCGGTTACTTAGCCCACTCGATGATGCAGGCACCCGTCGTAAATCCAGCACCAAATGCGCTGAAGACAAGTTTGTCGCCCTTCTGGAGCTTGCCACCACGGTTGAGCTCGTCGAGCAATGCTGGTAGCGCAGCCGATGATATGTTTCCGTAACGCTCCACGTTGTGTGGCACGCGCTCCTCCTCTACACCGAGGAAGTTGCGGATAGCGTCGATAATACGGCGGTTAGCCTGGTGAAGGACAAAATACTTGATATCGTCGGTCGTGAGACCTGTCTCGTCGAGAAGAATCTTGATATCCTTGTTCGAGTTGGATACTGCGTGCTTGAACACCTCGCGGCCACGCATCACCAGAGGCTCGAAGTTCTCCTCCTTGTCGATGTAGGGCGTTGGCTCGAGCTTACGCTGATAGTAGAGCACATCGGCCATCGACTCGGTAGTCAGACGGATAGCCTTGAGCTCGTCGCCAGCCGTAACCACAGCAGCACCAGCACCATCACCAAAGAGTACACACGTACTGCGATTCTTCCAGCTCACCATACGCGAAGGCTCCTCGGCACATACGATGAGGATGTTCTTTGCCTTGTTGCACTTGAGCTTATCCTCGGCCATATCCATAGCGTAGATGAAACCTGCGCACGCCGCGTTGATGTCGAGTGTTGGGCACTTGGCACCGAGCTTACCCTGAATGATGCAGCTCAACGCAGGTGTCACATACTCGTTTACCACATTCGAGCAGATGATGTAGTCGATGTCTGCAGCCGTAAGGCCTGCATCTTCGAGTGCTTTATTCGCCGCCTCTGTCGCCATATCTTCGAGCTTCTCGGTCGAGATCACACGGCGCTCCTTGATACCTGTGCGCTCGGTGATCCACTCGTCGGTAGTTTCGAGGAATTTTTCAAGCATTTCGTTGCTCACTGCACACTTGGGATGCGCCGAGCCTGTTCCTATAATCTTCATTCGAAATACACTATAGTTTGTTAAATAAATTCGTCGTTATTGATTGGCGCACGCTAAACGCCAATCTCGTGCCATACGCTAAATGGGGCACTCCCATTTTTCGATGACACGCAAAGATATACAGACGCTCTATACACGCACGTATTTTGTGGTATAAATGCTTATTTTGTGGTGAATTTACACAATAGGTGGCAAAAGAATTTGTGAAACCGACTATTTTAGATACCTTTGTAGCCAAAACAGAGGATAAACAAGCGATGATTAAACACCTCGAAATACCCAAATTCCTCGTATCTCGCAGATACATATCTGCCGTGATAGCCTTTATTGTGGTCTTCTCGGTGGGCTTTATGCTTATCTATCAGCCATTCTCGCTGGCTGTGTGGTTTGGCACTGGCGATATGCTACGCTTCAGCTTTACGATTCTATTTTATATACTCGCCATAGCAATACTTGTCTGTAGCCGAGCATTAATGTACGCCATACAGGATAGAGTAAGCCTCACAGCAGCGACGTACGTCTGGTGGATGATGGGCGAGAACCTCCTCATATCGCTGCTCTATACGCTCATCACGGTGTGGGTATTCCCCGTAGAGGATATATCGCTACCCGAGATTGTTACGCGCGCACTTATGTGCGTGACGCTTATTCTTGCTATACCGAACGGCCTTGTGTCGTTCTATGCCGCCTACCGTACGAAGTGCGAGGAGCTCGAGGCTACGCAGTATCAGTTGCAGCGTCTGGGCGAGGACTACCGCATATTGCTGAACCGAAAGGAACACGAGCTGCGCACCGCCGAGACACGTCCCCAGGTGGCTGCTGCCACACCCAAGATGATACATCTGTACGACAATAGTGGCACACTTCGCCTCACGATAGATATCGACGCGCTCTACTATATGGAGTCCGAGGACAACTACATCAAGGTCTACTACAAACACAACGACAAGATTGCGTCGTATATGCTTCGTTGCCGCACACGCACCGTCGAGCAGAGCCTCGAGGGTACAAGTATGGTGCGTTGCCACCGCTCCTATATCGTGAATATCGAGAAGATACGCCTCTTGCAGGAGGAGCGCCGTCTGCACTTCATAGCCCTGGATGACGAGAGCATCAAGCGCATTCCAGTGTCGCGCAGCTACTACGACTCGGTGGTAGCATCGTTCGACAAACTCTGCAGACACCGAGGATAAACAATATATCCCCGATACAAAGACCCGTAGGGTCATCCCACGCATAGACGCACACCAACAAAAAAAGCGGACAGCAACAGCTATCCGCTTTGTGAGCCTTGAGCGGGACTCGAAGTAGGATATATCCGTACTCGCGAGGATACCGCTAAAGCGCAGACCGCAGGTCGAGCAATCAACACATATTATCCTCGCAACCCGCCCCTACTTTGAGTCCCGCTCCAAAATCAAAAAGGTTTGTATTTTTGCGTAGTAGTAGCGCTTGCGCAAGTGTTTGTGTTGGGCATTCTATGAGCTTGCTCAAATAAAAATGCCCAGCACAAGCACTTAACACATTAGTGTCTACTACGCAATAATAGAGCTAAAACCAAAAAAAGCGCACAGTTCTACCTGCACGCTTTTAGAGCCTTGAGCGGGACTCGAACCCGCGACCCCTTCATTACGAATGAAGTGCTCTACCGACTGAGCTATTAAGGCACCGAATGGTCAAAGTTTCGTTTTGACGATGCAAATATCGCAAAATTTTATTAAATTCGCACAATGAAGAGTTAAAAAAAGTAGAGTATGATAACATTTATAATCTGTTTGGCACTCCTCGTAGCCTCCTATTTCATATATGGCTCACTGCTCGATAGAGTTGCAGGTATCGACACTAATGCCGATGTGCCATCGAAGACTATGTATGACGGTGTCGACTATTTACCACTACCTCGCTGGCGCATATTCCTCGTTCAGTTACTCAACATCGCTGGTACTGGCCCAATCTTCGGTGCGATACTCGGCGCGTGCTACGGCCCTGTGGCCTTTCTGTGGATCACGCTGGGCGGTATCTTTATGGGTGCTATGCACGACTATCTGTCGGGTATCATATCGCTACGCAACGAGGGTCGCAGCCTCACCGCGATTATCGGTAAGTACCTCGGCAAGGGTATGCACCGCATCGCATTAGTGATAATTCCGCTGCTAATGATTCTCGTCGGTGGCGTGTTCATCGTCACACCTGCCAAGGTGCTAACGAGTATGACCGATATGCCCTATTTGGTGTGGGTCGGCATAATCATCGTCTACTACTTTATCGCAACGGTGCTACCCGTAGACAAAATTATCGGTAAGATATACCCCATCTTCGGAGCAGCACTTATCATTATGGCACTCAGTATGCTGGGCTTACTCGTGTTTGGCGACTACACCATTCCCGAGCTCACAACACTCGAGAATATGCATTTCAACGCCGAGAAGCTACCCATCATCCCGACACTCTTCATAAGCATCGCGTGTGGCGCTATCTCGGGCTTCCACGCCACGCAGTCGCCACTTATGGCGCGCTGTATGAACAACGAGAAGGAGTCGCGTCCGATATTCTTCGGAGCGATGATTGCAGAGTCGGTCATCGCGCTCATCTGGGCAGCTGTAGCTATGGCCTTCTTCGGCGGTGTCGAAGGTTTGAACAGCTTTATGGTCGAGAATAACAACGACGCAGGTCTCGCGGTGTCGACAATAAGTGTCACTACGCTGGGCGTTGTGGGTAGCCTGCTAACGCTGCTGGGCGTTGTTGCTGCACCTATCACCTCGGGCGATACCGCCTTCCGCTCGGCGCGCCTCATTGTTGCCGATATGCTCGGCCTCGAGCAGCGCTCTATGATCAAGCGTCTGCTTGTAAGTCTTCCGCTCTTCGCGTTGGGCATAGGCATCGCATTTATCGACTTCGACGTCATCTGGCGATATTTCGCCTGGTCGAACCAGACTCTCTCTGTGCTCACGCTGTGGATGATCAGCGCGTGGTTGTATCGCAAGCAGAGCCGCTATGTGGCACTTGCGCTCATTCCTGCACTCATTATGACCTACGTATGCTCATCGTTTATCTTCGTCTCTAACCAGTTTATAGGTATGGGAAGTTGCACCGAGGCATACGTCTACGCTGCGGCAGTTACGGCTGTGATAGCAGGATTAGTTATGTTGAAGATACGTAAAGATATAAGATATGGAGCTACAGTTTAACCCTGCTGCCGACCAGTGCTTCGAACTTGAGGGAGGCGCAAAATACAACTTTGTACGATACAAGGATGCAATAGATAGGCTCGTCGCCGAGGGTAGATATGCCGAGGCGTGCGAGGCGCGCTACGAGGCATTCACGCTGCTTGCCGAGGCTATGCCCGAGGATGAGGCTATGCCCCTGCGCTGGGAGCACGCCAATAGCCGCGCGGCACTCACTATCATCTACGGCTCGGCTACGGACCACTTCCGCATAGGCGACCTGGAGATGTGTACAGCGCAGCTTGAGATGCTTCTCGATAGTGACCCCGAGGATCACTTCGAGGCTGTCAACCTATTGGCACTGTGCTATGTAGCTATCGAGGAGTGGGAGGCATTCGACGACCTTGCAATCGACCTTACGGATAAGTCGGCCGAGGCCGTAGTGGCACGTCTGTGGGCATCGCTCGAGCGCGATGGCGAGATGGACCGCGAGCTTGTGAAGCTGCTTAAGTCGCGCCACAAGGAGTTCTACGCAGAGCTTCTCGCTGCGGAGCACCCTGCCGATGAGGCCTTCCAGAAGGATATCGCCTCGGAGCACCCATCGCGCAAGGCCGAGGCCCGCGAGTGGTGGTTGCTGACCGAGCCTCTATGGAGCGAGTATCCCGAGTTTATCGACGAGCTACGCGCTGCACGATAGCATCGCGACAGCTGCAGGTGTAGTGGAGATTATGTATCTTTGTAGAGGATTTAGATAAAGTTAATCGCAACGGATATGAAGATAGCTATTATCGGAGCTGGAAATATGGGTGGCGCAATGGCGCGAGGATTGGCGCAGGGAAGCATAATCGCGACAAGCAACATATTTGTCGCAAACCCATCTACCGCAAAGCTCGAGGCGCTAAAGCGCGAATACCCCGATATAAACGCAACGACGGATAACCGCGCAGCCGCTGCGGCTGCCGAACTCGTAATCCTCGCCGTAAAGCCCTGGAAGGTCGAGGAGGTGCTCAACGAAATAAAGCCCACGATAGAGTACTCACATCAGGCGGTGGCCTCGGTGGTTGGAGGCTTGGGTATGGAGCAGCTATCGGCGTGGCTTGCGAAGGGCGATGAGACGCTACCAGCGACATACCTCATAATGCCCAATACGGCAATCGCAACACGTAGCAGTATGACCTTCATATGTTCGGCACGCGCAACGGCGGCACAGGAGTCGCTACTCGTAGATATCTTCAACGAGCTTGGCGAAGCTATGCTCATCGAGGAGGGTCAGATGGCGGCAGCCACATCGCTCGCCTCGTGCGGTATAGCCTATGCGCTGCGATACATACGCGCCGCGATGGAGGGTGGCGTGGAGCTTGGCCTGCGTGCCAACGATGCGAAGCATATCGTTATGCAGACGCTGCGTGGCGCTGTCGACGTGCTTGCGGCAAACGATGCCCACCCCGAGGCCGAGATCGACCGCGTGACAACCCCCGGAGGACTCACCATACGCGGCCTGAATGCTATGGAGGCTGCAGGCTTCACGCACAGCGTAATCGAGGGTCTGCGCGCCTCAACGAAGAGATAGCAGCACAACGAAAGCAATTGGCGCACGCAGATGCCAAAAACAATATACCCTGCCTGTCGATAGACAAGCAGGGTATGTTTTGTTGTAGCTACAGTCGTGCAATCGTTGCACAACGCGTAGCACTACCAGATGGTGAGACGATCCTCGGGTGCGAGGTAGAGAGCGTCGCCCTCCTGCACGTCGAACAACTCGTACCAGTCGTCGAAGTGCTGTACAACGCTGTTGATGCGGATGTGACCAGGCGAGTGAACATCACCTTTTGCTCGTTCAATCATAAATGAATCTGGATGCTTCTCGAAGAAGAGCTTCGCGTAGTTGAGGAAGAAGGCACGCTTCTGCTCCTCGAGCTCCTCGCCCTGCACACCACGCTCCTCGAGGATATTGCACCAGAGGTCATAAGCGATACTCACACCACCGAGGTCGGCAACATCCTCACCTACGGTAAGATCGGCCTTCGATGGCATACCTGGGATAATCTCATAGGTGGATACATTGGCGATACGACGCTCGTTGAGGGCTGTAAACTTGGCCAAATCCTCTGGATCCCACCAGTTGTTCATTTGGCCATACTTGTCGTACTTCGAGCCATCCTTATCGTAACCGTGAGTGATCTCGTGACCGGTAATCGAACCGAGCGTTGCGTAGATCTCAACCTCCGCGATATCGTTGCTACAAGCAGGCTCCATCATCAATGGAGGAAGGATATAGAACGAATTAACAGAAGGTGCGTAGAAGGCATTGATCATATAAGGGTACATTGGATCCTTTGGATTAGCCAACATAACGATGATTGGCACATAGTCAGCATAAGGCTTGCCCAACATAGACTCCAGAACGCGAGTACGCTGCAACTTGATATCCAACATATCTTCCACAAGCAAATCGCCACCCAACTCTGCAGACTCGGTGATAGGCCAATAGCGTGGCATACCGTAGTCCATACCCATATGGTCGAGCTTGTCGATAGCCTCTGCGATAGTTGCTGCCGAGAGCCAAGAGTTGTTCTCGAGGCGTGTGCGGAAGGTAGCGATAATGTCGGCACCTATAGCTGCAAACTTATCTATCGACTCCTGTGTGAGATAGGTTGTGCAGTAGTAGTATGATGTGAAGTAGCCGAGGTCGTACTCGAGAGTATCATCCAGATAGTCGGCAACACTCTTATACTCACCCCCCGATAACTCCTCAACAGCACCATCAGCGCAGTACATCAAAAGAGAAGATGCCATTACCTCGCGAAGAGCACCTATCCACTCCTCGAGTGAAAGCTGCTCCAAGGCTGCAAATCCATCGTCGTACGCTGGCTCGTGGAGATAGTACTGTGGGTCGAGACCTATGCCCTTGAGGATGCAATCAATCATCGCACTGTCGCTACGAGTACCCGACACATAAGGCTTGAGGTGCTTTACCTCGGGAACGCGGTGAGAGCCATAGATGTCGAGCTCTGGCTTTACATAAGCCTCTGTCTCACTATCAGCGAGAGCAAAACCCAAAGATGGGATAATCGAATAACCGATGGTGAAATCAGTGTAGCTTACCGCGGCCTGAAGTGCACCAAGTTGTATAATATTGAGTTTGATAGCTTTACCATAGGCCTCATAGGCATCCTCCTTAGTCTGGATATTGCCAACGAGAGCCTCAACCAAACCCTCGATACAAGCAGAAGAATAATCCTCCTGTGCCTCGAGCTTCGCAAGAGAGCTCCTTATGGCCTTGTACTCGGGCATATTATCCTTGACAGCTTCGAGTCTTGGATCGTTATATTTAGCGATGTCGAGGAACCAGCTGTGGCGGCCTTTGGTATCGCCCTCCAAACTCTGGAGTTTCTCGGCATTAGCGTAGCTGAAGAAGTCGTCACCTGGGCGATACTTCGACTCGGGCTGCTCGGGCTGTGGGTTGTCGACATCATCCTTATGGCACGATGTGATAGTTGCGCTGGCCGCAACGAACATTGCGACAACGAGCAACTTGCTTAAAAAGTTTTTTGTAGTCATACTGTGTTTAATAAAAGAAATTTGGTACAAATTTATAAATATTTTCTAGTATCAACAATCTTATACCCATTTTTTTGCAGTTCGATAGTCAAATAACTACAAAGGCTGTCCAAAGCATTTATTGGACAGCCCTGCAATTTAAACTCCGAGCGAATTAATGAATGTTCACCCGCTGAGATATGGATACAAAAACAGAACGGATAACTTTTGTCATCCGTTCTGCATTGTGATCGAGCGGAGAGGGAGGGATTGGCTACTACGCTCCCGATGGTCGCTCCGCTTAACGCCTTTCCCGACTGCTCGCCGCAGGGGCCCTTGGGAGGGATTCGAACGGCTTTAGCCGTAGAGCCGATACCGCTAAAATATAGCGCAGACGCAGTCGAGCAATAAATCGTAATAATATCGGCTCAACCCCCGTATTAGATAAGAAATGCCGCGCTATACGCAACAATGCAGAACATGCCGAAGGCGTTTTGTTGTGGGGATGTGGGGAGTGCTTGCACTCACAAACAGACACAAAAACAAAACGGATGACGCAAGTCATCCGTTCTGCATTGTGATCGAGCGGAGAGGGAGGGATTCGAACCCCCGGAGCCTCGCAGCTCAACGGTTTTCAAGACCGCCGCAATCGACCACTCTGCCACCTCTCCAAAGGACAAAGGTAAGGCAAGTTTTCTAATCTACCAAATATTTTTGTAACTTTTTTTAAACTTTTTTACACCCCTATTACTCATCTCGTTGTTAATCAGCGAAATATCTATTTAGCGTCGGGAGCATAATTCATAGCCTCAACACGAGTATAGTAGCTCTGAAGCGTCGCTTTGAGCAATTTTTCGGTTTGCGACACGTCGGTCGAAGAGGCCATATTTTGCTCGTGGAGCAGGTCGTCGTAGCCATATACACCCGTAATTTGCTCGCCATCGAACTCCACGACATACTCATCCGTAAGCCCGACATAGCTATAGCCCGAGCGTATCAGTGTAAAGGGCGTACGCCACGGCTCGTTGAAGATATCGCGGCCGATAGCGAAGTAGGGCTCGTCGTTGCCCACAAGGCCGAGCACCGTAGGCATAATGTCGGTCTGCGACACTATGCTGTCGTAGTTGCCCTCGAGCGAGCCATCGCCAGCATAGATGCATCCCACGATATGGAAGCATCCAGGCGCGTGGAGCGTGCGCTCGGCCATACGTTCGCTCGACACGTGGTCGGCGACGAAGACGAAGAGCGTATTGCGAAACCACGCCTCATCGCGGTACTGCTCCACGAATCTGCCGAGTGCGCGGTCGCTGTATGCCACCGGGCGATGGTTGAGCGTTGTACCCTCGGGAAGCTCGTCGCGCACCTCATCGGGAACGATGAAGGGGTGGTGCGAGGTGAGGGTGAATATCGTAGCGAAGAAGGGCTGCTGCATCGCGGAGAGCTCCTCGCCCATATATCGCATAAAGGGCTCATCCCAGATACCCCACTTACCATCGAAGTCGGCCATAGAGTAGCGCGCCGCATAGTCCTCCATACTGTAGAGCTTGTCGATGCCCGTCATACGCGCATAGGCACCAAAGCCCATAGAGCCGCGCTCCGAGCCACAGAAGAATGCCGTAGAGTAGCCCTTATCGGCAAGCAGACGTGGCATAGGTCGACACTCGGCTAACGACTCGGACATAAGCATAAAGGGGGTCTCGTACGAAGGTGTCGAGCTCCATATCGTTGGAGGCGCAGAGATGCTCGTTGCGCCATTGGCATAGCAGCGGCTGAAGCATAGGCCCTCGCGCATAAGTTTGTCGAGGTTTGGTGTATAGCCCTCGCCTGTATGCTCCTCCGCAAGCAGGTATGCCGAGTGCTCGGCAGAGAAGCTCTCGAGGATGAAGAGCACCACGTTGTAGCCCTCGTAGCGTCCAAACATCTCGCTATGGTACTCCGCAGGGTAGTGCGAAGGCGAGAATATCGCATTCAGCTCATCCTCCTCATAGAACTCTGGCACAGTGACACCTCCCGAGAGTGTGCGAATTATGCAGAACGGATTCGAGAGAATCATATTGGCCTTGGCTGGCGACTGTGTGTAGAGCATCGCGTTGGACATCGTTATAGGGCGTGTCATACGCGTCATACCGCCACGTATGCCCACAATGCAGCAGAAGACCACGAAGAGCAGCAGCGCGATGCGTGCAACGATGCGCAGCGCCACGTTTTGGAACATACCCTCGGTGCGGCGACGCAGACCATAACCCCATATAAGCAGGGCAAGCATTGCGAGAGATAGCGCCACGAGGTGCATATTCTCCCACATAAACTGGAGCATCAGCTCGATGGTGTTGTCGTTATCGGCGAAGAAGAGCTCGTCGGCCGTACAACGCTTCTGCGTATAGTGGAAATATACGGTATCGCCCATATTTGCTGCGATGATAATCAGCGCAGGGAGTATGTAGCTGAGCGCGAGTGTTGTGCGATAGGCACGGCTATTCCACCATCGGTCGGGGATGGGGAGTGCCGAGAGGAGCAGGAAGAGGAGCATCGAGTAGATTATCGACGCATTGTCGAAGAGCAATGCTCCGCGCCACAGTTGCGCTATCTCGTCGGCAGCAATTTCGCCCACAAGGTCGGCATTGTAGAGGTAGAAGATGGCGTGACAGAGCTGCATCACCACGTAGAGCAGCGCAATGCGCCACGCGATGATTGCCAGACGTGTGCTGGCCATACGGCGGAGCAGCTCGCCCCACACTCCTCGGTTGTTGTGCACTCGCATATCGGCTGACGACTAAAGTTTATCCACCGCAGCGGCCTTCACGCGGAAGAAGTTTACATCGGGATTGGTATCCAGAAGTCGGTATTCGTGGTGGTTGCCCCACGATGCTGGGCGATCCTCCATCTTGCAATCCTCGCCTGTGTCGTTCACCACGTAGCTGTTGATGAGCTTGTGCCACTTCTTGATACGCGACATCGAAGCCTCGTAGTAGAGCAGATCGCGATCCTTGCTGCATATCTCGCGCAACGCATCGACATATATCTGGCGCAAATCGTCGAACTCGAGGAGCTTGCCGATAAGCGGATTCTTCTGCGTATCGCCCCACTTGAGCGGTGACTGACGGCCCGAATCGCTCTGCACGCCACACTGCGACGATGTGCCGAGCGTGTTGTCGTAGTCGTAGGGCAGGAAGAAGAACTTATAGGTACCGAGATCCGTAGTGTTGAAGTAGATATAGTAGTTGTTACAGTTGTTCCAGTAGTCGTCCCACATACCTACAGCCACATTTGCAGCATAGGTGCGCAACAGGAACTCTACATCGCATACCGACGTGATCCACGCGCGGAACTCCTCGCCCTTGAGCTGTGTGAGGTTGCGCGAGAACTCAACGAGCTGACGGCGTGCCGCATCGAAATCCTCCTCATCGCCCTTGAACTCGTAGACGTAGTTGGCACCCGAATCGTCATCGAAGCCCATCCACGCGTTGTTTATGTCGTTATAGTTGAGCGTTGCACCCCAGCGACACTTCCACAAGTTGCCATCCTTACCATCGAAGAGCTCCTTACGGCGACTTACGAACTTGTCATCGATAGGCTCAAGCATCGAGTATACACCATAGTAGGCTGGCTGGCTATCGCCCTCGACGTGAATCCACAGACGGCAGTACGAGCTGAAGCAGGCTGTCCATATGCCGAAGCGACGCATAAGGTCGTAGCAGTACAACTCGCGGCAATAGTCGCTGTCGTCCTTGAACCACTTGAGGTGGAGCTTGCGGAGGTTGTGAAGCTCGTGGTCGTCGTCCTTCTGATACTTGCGCAGGTTGATCATAAAGTGGCAGTGATGCCAGTCGGTATTGTTCGAGGTGTGCATCTCGCCACCATTACCCTCGGGACGGCGGCGCGAGGTGTTTCCGCGAAGACGTATTGCCGCATCCTGATAGTAGTGCTGCTCGCCCTTGCCCTTATACTCCACGTTGCAGTGGATATACTCGGCGGTATTCGAGTCGCGGTCGTACTCCTTGAGCAGACGGTTCCACTCGTCGAGCGACACATCGACACGAATCTCGGGCAGCGCCTCCATATCGAAGACCCACGCCAGATCCTCATTGCTCCACATCGCAGCTGGGGCATCGGGCTCATCCTTGCCCTCATCCTTGCCCTCATCCTCGGGCTGCTCCTCGCCGGGTTTCTCGGGTATCACAGGTTCATCCTTGGTGCATCCTGCAGCGACCGTCAGCAAGAGCGCAGCAACGGCCATAAGCAACATCTTTGTCTTGTTCATATCTCAATACTTTATCTATATACTACGCAAATGTACGAAAGAAATTTGAAATTGCCACAACACAACCGCCCGATATAGTCGAATTGATAATATTTTAGAGCCAAGAGGCGGCGAAAAACGAAATATTTACTACCTTTGTGCTATGATGCGATTACGTGGCCATATAGGAACTATGTTGCGTGCGACCTCAATGTTGTGGGTTGCAGGCGTGGCCTTCGTATGCGTTGCACTCGTTACACTTATGGCAAGCTGCTCGTTCAGTGGCCCAATACGCAGCGACATACGTCGTGCCGAGAAGCTCGCACAGAGCGACCCCGACCAGGCACTCGCCATACTACATTCGATAAATACCTCCACGCTGAAGAGCAAGGCACAGCGCGCACACTATGCGCTCGCCTATTGCGAGGCCTCGTACTTCGGTCGTGAGCACCTCGAGAGCGATAGCCTCACGCTCATCGCTGTAGAGTATTTCGAGCAGCACGGCAGCAGCGAGATGTCGGCACGTGCGCACTACTACCACGGTCAGGTGTGCTACAATATGCTCCGCCTGACAGATGCGATGGTTGCGTTTATGGAAGCCGAACGCGAACTGCGCAACGTAGACTCGCCACATCTGCTCGGCCTTGTGCACCGTGCCAAAGGCGATATCTACGGCACGGGATGTCTCTATCGCAACAGCTACGACGCCTATGCCGCATCGAAGGAGTGCTTCGAGCGCGCAGGGCGCAACGATGAGGTGGCATATGCCAACTACGACCTCGGACGTCTGGCTATGGCTATGCGCGACTTTGCATCGGCCGAGGAGTCGCTGATGGAGGCATATGAGTATGCACGCAGGGAGGAGGACAAGGAGTTTCTGTCGCTTATCATATACCACTTAAGCGAGTTACACGTTCAGCAGGGCAAGTATAAGCAGTGTGCCGAGGTGCTTGGCTGGTACGAGGAGTGCGGATGCGAGATATACGACCTGTCGCACTACCACTCGATGATGGCTATCATATGGGCTACGAACAACGATATGGCCAAGGCCTTCGAGCATCTGTCGCTTGCCGAGAGCTGCGAGCCTCGCAACGAGCACCTCATATGCTATGCGCAGTATAGCGTAAACCGACTTTTAGGCAACGACTCCGAGGCTATAATCTGGCTGGAGGAGGCTACACAGCGTCAAGACAACACCATACTGCAAGTCCTCGAGCAGCCAGTGCTCAACTATCAGATAGGTAAGCTACAGAGCAACCTCGAGAGCCACGAGCAGAGGGAGCGACTCAGCCTCCTGCTCAACACCTTTATCTATGTCTCGATACTGCTCTTTATCACCGTGCTGGTGATATACCTCACAAACCGCATCAGGGCCAAGAACCGCGACATACAGCATTATATCGATAGTCTCCACGAGCTCAAACTCACAAGTGGTCGAGGCTCGGAGCATTTGAGCGAGGCGGTGTCGAAATTGTACAAGGATAGATTGAGCGACTTGAACGACCTGTGCGAGACCTACTACGACCATAGCGACACGTCGCGTCATACGACCAAAGTCTTCGAGCAGGTGCGCCGCACAATCGAGTCGATAAAGAGCGACGAGAGCCGTCTTGCCGAGCTTGAGAGTCTGGTCGACAAGTGTCGCGGAAATATGATGGCGAAGCTCCGCGCGCAGTGTCCGAAGCTCAACGACAAGGAGCTGCGAGTAGCGTTATATTGCTATGCTGGATTCTCGGCACGCGCCATTTGCGTGTTTATCGAGAGCAATCCTACGGCTTTGTCGAAGGTAAAATACCGTATAAAGACCAAAATCAAGGAGAGTGGCGCTTCGGATGCCGAAATTCTCATCTCGGGCATCAGCGACAATTAATCGCTGATTATCAGCACATTACGCACATTCTACAAATTCCCTACGTCTAATCGCATAACTCACTGATTATCAGCGTGGAGGAAATTCTGCGAAAATCTTGTAAAAATCATACTCGTAACTCACTGATTTTCAGCGCCTATTTTTTTCGTCGGGGAAATCTTTTTCGCCCCAAAATTTGGTGACATAGAATAAAGCATCTATATTTGCATCAGGAAAAGGGAGGTAAGCGCACTGCTTCAGAGCTTCCTAATCCGCTAAGTTTCGGAGTGTAGGAAAATGGTCTTTTTCCTAAAAGCCGCTACACAAGAGACCGAGAGCCGAACAACGGCGCGAAAATTGATTGTGTTTAATAAATAGATAAACGCCGCGTCCCGAGCGCCATCCCTTCAGAGGATGTTATCAGGGATTATGGCAGCCGTGAGGCCCCCAAAGGCAAAATTTGGTTAATGAAAATTTGTGTGTGTGTCAGCTACGGGCTACCCTTCCAATGTGAAGAGTGCCCGTAGCGATTTTTTTGACTCCCTACTGACTTTTGCAGGTGATCCATTTTTTATGCCCTCGCCATTTGCCAGTAGAGCGCATACGACGCTTTGCAATTTCGGATAGATTTTGTATATTTGTAGCTGATATGGTCGGCAAAGACCATAAGGAATCGTAAACTAATAACAAATTATTATACACAATCACTATGAACTGGTATTTGAAATGTTTGAATCAGTATGCCGACTTTAATGGCAGAGCACGTCGTAAGGAGTATTGGATGTTTGTACTCTTCAACGCCTTGATATCGATCGTTGTCGAGGGTATTGGCTATGTCATTGGCCTTGATTTTTTGGTTTCGCTCTACGCACTCGCCGTATTTATCCCTGTGCTTGCTGTGAGCGTACGTCGTCTGCACGACATCGGCAAGAGCGGCTGGTGGTATCTCATCGGTCTCATCCCTGTCATTGGCTGGATCATCCTCCTCGTTTACTACTGCACCGATAGTGAGCCATACGACAACAAGTGGGGTGCAAATCCAAAGCAGTTCTAATCGCGCAATAATATATAAATATAAGTATAGAACCCAAAACAGTAATTTATGAAACGTAGCGACCTATATTTCGCCCTTGTGATGCTGGCGATATTCGTTCCATTCTTCGTATCTACAGAGCTCTACGGCTGGTATAAGACATTCAATGCCGAGCACGCAATGATTATGGCATTCCTCAAGTTTGCTATCCTCTCGACACTCGGCGAGATGCTCGGCTGCCGCATATCTACGGGTAGCTACACACATCCTACATTTGGCGTTGCGCCACGTATGGTTGTGTGGGGTTTGCTCGGTATGGCTATCTCGATGGCGATGACCGTATTTGCAGCAGGTATCCCAGCCTTCATCACAAATATGGGCGGTGGTGAGCTTGTTGCACAGTTCTACGGCGAGGGCATTACACTCGGCAAGTTTGTCGTGGCATTGTCAATTTCGGTGATGATGAACACCTTCTTTGCGCCTGTGTTTATGACCTTCCATAAGATTACCGATGCACATATCGCCGAGTGCGGAGGCTCGCTCCGCGCGTTGGTTACGCCTATCCCTATGCAGCGCCTCATCAAGAGCGTAAACTGGGATGTGCAGTGGGGCTTTATCTTCAAGAAAACCATTCCGCTGTTCTGGTATCCTGCACACACCATAACCTTTATGCTTCCAGGCGAGCTCCGCGTGCTTTTTGCAGCGTTGCTGGGCGTGGCTTTGGGTGTGATACTCGCGATTGGATTGAAGAAGAAGTAGACTAACTTACTGATTGTCAGTATATATAAGCGGTGCTTATTGGGCTATAAATAATCATTAAGGAAATTCTATTGCAGAATAAAAAAAAGCCTCTATATTTGCACCAGAAACGAAAAGAAAACCAATAAAAACAGACAATAAATAAACACCTTTAAAAACTTAAAAGATTATGGCAAAGAAGTACATTTGTTCAGTATGCGGATATATTCACGAGGGTAACGAGGCTCCAGATCAGTGCCCACTTTGCAAGGTAGGCAAGGATAAGTTCAACGAGATGGCCGAGGAGAACAAGGCATTGGAGTTCGTTACAGAGCATAAGATTGGCGATGGTAAGGTAGACCACCCAGAGATTCTTGAGGGCTTGAACAACCACTTTATGGGTGAGTGCACCGAGGTAGGTATGTATCTTGCAATGAGCCGTCAGGCAGACCGCGAGGGTTACCCAGAGATCGCAGAGGCATTCAAGCGTTACGCCTTCGAGGAGGCAGAGCACGCATCGAAGTTCGCAGAGTTGCTCGGCGACTGCGTATGGGACACAAAGACCAACCTCGAGAAGCGTATGAACGCGGAGAGCGGTGCTTGCGCAGACAAGATGCGTATCGCAGCTTTGGCAAAGCAGAACAACTTTGACGCTATCCACGATACAGTTCACGAGATGGCAAAGGATGAGGCTCGTCACGGTAAGGGCTTCGAGGGTCTCTACAACCGCTACTTCAAGTAATATTCGCTATAGGGCGTCGGCTGCGACCCCACCACAAAAGGGCGACAATGGTCGGTACGAAGGTACTCCATTGCCGCCCTTTCTCTATTGTCTTTAGAGGTTAGAGCAGAGGTCGAAAAGGGGCGCAAACCGAAGCAAACAGCAAATTACGAATCGTGGAGTTTGACATCTCAAACATTTTTCGTAAATTTGCATAATTAACTTTTTAACTGAACATTGGAATGAAACGAATACTCATTACGGGTGCGACATCGGGTATCGGTCGCGCTACGGCTCTTAAGTTGGCTGCTGCCGACACCGAAATCATCATCACAGGTCGTCGCCGCGAGCGACTTGAGGCTCTCCGCGCCGAGGTCGAGGCACGTGGCGCAAAGTGCGTAGCACTGAACTTCGACGTGCGCTCCGAGGCGGAGTGCATCGAGCATCTCACACCTCTGGGTCGTGTGGACATCTTAGTGAATAACGCAGGTCTCGCAGCAGGTCTCGAGCATATCGACCGCGGAGACTCGGCAGACTGGGATGCTATGATCGACACCAACGTGAAGGGTCTGCTATACGTGACGAAGATTATCAGCCACGCAATGGTCGAGGCTGGTCAGGGTGGCCACATCATCAACATCGGCTCTATCGCTGGTACCGAGCCATACGAGAACGGCGCGGTATACTGTGCATCGAAGCACGCCGTACACGCCATCTCACAGGCTATGCGTGCCGATTTATTGAGCGCAGGCATCAAGGTTGGCGAGGTGCGTCCGGGTATGGTCGAGACAGAGTTCTCGGAGGTGCGCTTCCACGGCGACAAGGAGCGTGCTGCGGGTGTATACAAGGGTGTTGAGGCGTTGCAGGGCGAGGATATCGCCGAGGCTATCGCGTGGATGCTCTCTCTTCCAGCACATATGAACGTCAACGACATTGTGCTTATGCCTACGTGTCAGGCTGGCGCATACTACACATACCGTAAATAGTTAAAGGCTACACTGTTATGAGAAAATTCTATATGCTTTGTGCCGTCTGCCTCGCACTCGTCAGCACAACGGCTATGGGCTGCGAGAAGGACCCTATCACCGACAACGAGCCAGAACAGCCCGTAGGGTCGCTATATAGCGCGACACTCGCTTCGGAGAGCTTCGCTGTGCACGACAAGGGTGGCAAGGTGGCTATAGGCTACACCACCGAGGGCTTCGAGCTGGGCGTACGCCCCGAGGCGAGCTGCACAGCCGAGTGGATAAGCGACATCGCTGTCAAGAGCCAGAACCTCGAGTTCAGCGTGGCAGCCAACAGCGGCGAGGAGCGCAGTGCCGAAATAGAGCTCTGCTTCGAGGGTAAGAAGCTCGCAACGCTCAACGTCGTGCAGGGCGTAGCTCCTGTGCGCTTCGAGGTGTTCGAGACACGCTCGCTGGCCGATGTTCCCTACCGTATCCCAGCCATTGCCGTGACACCTAACGGCACGATAGTCTGCGCTGCCGACTACCGCCACAGCTACAAAGATATCGGTGTGGTGGAGAATGGCCGTATCGACCTGCACGCACGTCGCAGCTTCGACAATGGTGTGTCGTGGGGCGACACCGAGATTATCATCAACGGCAAGGGTGCAGAGTCTGAAGACTTTATGAACGTGGGTTATGGCGACCCCTGCCTTGTTGCCGACCGCGAGAGCGGCCGTCTGCTGCTGCTCAGCTGCGCAGGTAACGTGCGCTTCCAGGATGGTACGCGCAAGCGCCACCAGAACATCGCGCGCTTCTATAGCGACGATGAGGGTGCTACGTGGAGCGCTCCCGAGGATATCGCCGAGAGCATATACTCGCAGTTCGACGCAAGCTCGTATGGCCCAGTGAAGGCTATGTTCGTGGCATCGGGACGTATTATGCAGAGCCAGACGGTGAAGGTTGGCGAGTACTATCGTCTCTACTGCTCGGTGCTTGTGCGCGACGTGAACGACAACTACACAAACTACAAGAACTTTGTACTCTTCTCGGACGACTTCGGTGGCGAGTGGAGCGTGCTTGGTGGCACAGCAAAGGCTGCGATAACTACCGCAGACGAGGCGAAGGTCGAGGAGCTGCCAAATGGCTCGTTGCTCATCAGCTCACGCACGAATGGCGGTCGCTACTACAACATCTTCGACTTCGACAACGTAGCAACTGGCACGGGTAAGTGGCAGACACAGAGCTTCTCGGGCTCGACCAACAGCGGCGTAACAGCGCGCGACAACTCGACAAATGGCGAGGTTATGATTCTGCCAGTAGTGCGTCAGAAGGATGGTCAGAAGAGCTATCTCCTATTGCAGTCGGTACCTCTCGGCCCTAACCGCAGCAACGTAGGCGTCTACTTCAAAAGTTTAGATGGTGAGGAGGGGTATACCTCGCCTGATCGCATTGCCAAGTCGTGGGAGGGGGTATTCAAGCTCACAAACCTCGACTCGGCATACTCTACGATGACGCTTCAGGCCGATGGCAACGTGGCGCTTCTCTGGGAGGAGGCTACACACTGCGCAGGTGGCGATGGCTACACCATCGTCTACGGCAGATACTCCGTAGAGCAGCTCACGGGTAATGCCTACCGCTTGCAGTAGTCTTACGATAGGGCAACATACCGCACATCAAGGCGCGAGACAGCAGAAGTCTCGCGTCTTTGTTTTTGCCGACCCGAACGAAGATTTTGACTATTGATAGTAGAATTCGGTCTATTTACGGATAATTGCACGATTTTTTCAGAAAAAGATGTATATTTGTATCGTGGAGAAAAGTTGTACTACATCGATAGATATAACTCCTACAGAGTAAATATTATACAAACACGTGTTATGAGAAAACTTAAAACTATAGCTGCATTGCTTCTTGCCGCAGTAGCAATGAACAGCTGTGCCGAAATGCAGAGTCTGTCGTATGGCATCGACGACCTCTACCAAACTAACAACCGCGAGAATATCGTTACCGTTGTCGATAGCTACACGCGAGCTATGGCAGCGCGCAAGGCCTCGGCAGAGAAGACCACAGGCGAGACCACAGCGCAGAGCGTAGACTACAACTCGGTGCTTGTAAGCGACTACCAGACAGCCTACGAGCGTCGCCTCTATGGCTTCGAGTCGACAACCTATCGTATGCCCTCGAGCTACTACTCGATGGCTACGGACGAGGCTATGCGCTACGCATCGGCATACGACCCAGCATTCTACAACGTAATGGTATCGGGCGACCAGGTGTGGGTCGAGCCTAAATACATCACCTCGATGTTCGGCACGTGGGGCGCAACAAACGTCACATACGGCCTCTACGACTCGCCCTGGATGTATGGCTGGACAAGCTACGTCGACCCATTCTACTACTCGTGGTGGGGCTATCCACGCTACTCGTGGTACGACTGGCACTGCACGATAGGCTTCGGTCCGTACTACATCGGCTGGGGATATCCGGGCTACTACCCAGGTTACTATCCTGGCTTCTACCCCTATTACCCTGGCTACTATCCAGGCTACCACCCAGGATACTATCCTCCACATCCAGGCCCTGGATATGGACCACACCATCCGCACCACTCGCCAGGTGGACGTGCCAACCACAACTTCAACGGCCCAGGCTCGCACAACACATCGGCGAACCGCAACGGCGGCGGAGGATACAACGTACGCCCAACGTCTGGCTCGACATCGAGTGGCGTATACAACGGCAAGAGCAGCGCAACACGAGAGAACAACGCTACACGCACGCAGCGCGACAACTCGACGAAGAACGAGTCGCAGCGTAGCAGCAACTTCCGTCAGAGCAATCGCAGCGATAGCCGCTCGACATCGTTTCGCGGTGGCGAGTCTCGTTCGGGAGGCTTTGGCGGCTTCAGCGGCGGCGGTGGCGGTGGCGGTGGCCGCGTAGGTGGCAGCACCTCGACACGTCGCTAATGATAGCATAAATAGTTAATAGTGTGAAACTTAAATAATACTTGTTAATGAGAAGGATATTTTCAACCCTGATGAGTGTTGTGGCACTTACGTTCGCTACCGAGGCATCGGCACAGGTCGACTTCGGAGGTACGGTGTTCAACAACGATATTCTTGGCTGGGGCGATATGTACAACCTTAGCTTCACATCGCACAACTACGGTACGGCACGCTCTATGGCTATGGGTAACGCCTTCACGGCACTCGGCGCCGATATGGTGTCGGCATCGCTCAACCCTGCGGGTATCGGTATGTATACCAGTGGCGATGTAAACCTCACGCCTATGTTGCAGTATACCGAGAGCAAGATGAAGGGCAGCGAGCCATACTACCTCGGTGCATCGCGTGGCGACCAGGACTTTACGGATGATACGTTGCGCTTCGGCTTCTCGAACTTCGGCTTTGTATTCCCTGTGTTCCGCAGCGCAGAAGCTGTAACCAACATCAACGTGGGCTTTGTCTACAACCGCATTGCCGACTTCTCGCACAACTATATGGGTGCAACACGCAACCAGCCATACACAAACACTATGGCTAACCTCTTCTGCACGCTCTCGAATATCGACGGCCTGCAGACCAACGACGATGGAACGATGAACTTCGGCAACGACCCTTACTACTGGGGCTCTGTGCTGGCCTACAAGAATGGTCTTACGAACAAGGATGACCAGGGCTGGTTTGTCGACCGCATTGGCGAGGGGGCATCTATCGACCAGTATACGGCTGTCGAGACACGCGGCTCGGTGGGTGAGTATGCTATGACTATGGGTATGAACTTCATCGATAAGGTCTACTTCGGCATATCGCTCGGTCTGCAGACCCTCGACTACCGCCGCGAAATGTTCTATGGCGAGAACTACAACTATACGGAGCGTCCCTCGGGCGATGTGATGCCCTATCAGCTCGACTATATGAACTATATGCAGAGTACGGAGTACAGCGGTACGGGTGTGAATGTTAAGGTCGGTGTTACGGCACGCCCCGTAGATTGGTTGCGCGTAGGTGTTGCCTACCACTCGCCAACATTCTATAGCGTAGATCTGTTCTACAAGGCCGAGATGTGGTCGAGCACCTTGAGTGCTGGCAACAACCCCGATGGCTACAACGTAGGCCCCAAGGGCTATATGTACGATAGGGCAAGCACCGGCGTATGGGAGGATAGCGGCCCATATTCGTGGGAGTTCCGCACGCCATCGCGCCTGCTCGTGGGTAGTGCTGTGACCATCGCAAGACGTGTCATCGTATCTGCCGACTATGAGCGCAGTTGGTATCAGACCCTGCATCTTATGTCGTCGCCTATACAGTCGTTGAACTACGGCGCGACTATGGACAAGGTATTCAAGGGTAGCGATACGGTACGTGTGGGTGCCGAGGGCTTTGTGTTGCCATACCTCGCCCTCCGCGCTGGTTATATCTGGAGCGGCAACACGCTGCGTGACGAGTTCAAGGATGCTACGTTCACACATCCGCTCACCACATCGACAAGCTCGATTACGGCTGGCGTAGGTCTGAAGTTCAGCGAGGATTTCTACCTCGACCTTGCTTATCAGTACAACGTGGTGAACTACTCGGGGTTCAAGACCTTCTACGCTACCGACGCAAACAACGAGGCGCAGAGCATCGAGAGCAAGAGCTACGGCTTGAGCACCGACCGCCATATGGCACTGCTCACACTCGGTTTCCGCTTCTAACAAGGCCTCTGCGCACAGCATAGCCACAGAGCAGAACAACGAGGCGATGATGCCAAAAACAAAGGACAACCCCGTCGGGTTGTCCTTTGTTGTATCGGTGCGTTGCTGACTTATCTCTTGCCGATAAGGCGGAGAAGGTAGTCTATCTCCTCCTCGATTGGTGTAGGCTCAGGCTCAGCACCCTCGGGAATATCGAAAAACGATGCTGGATCGGGGTTGCCAACAGGAAGCACCGGATTAACCTTAAGCCAGTTGCCCCAGCCTGTCTGCTTGTGGAACTCGAGCTCCTCGTATGCAGGACTATAGCCGCAATTCTTCCAAGTAAGCTTGTCGATGATGCAAATACCGAATGTAAGATCCTCATCGCTGAGAGGCGCTGTGAGCTCCTTGCAGATAAGAGCATCTGCAGAAGCACGGTTGATGCGGCTCGCGAGGTCTACGAACTTTGCAGTGTAGGGAGTAATACCACCGTTAGCCAACAACTCAACAAATTGCTGAAGATCAAAGAATGGATATACAGGGGAGCCATCCTCATAATACGCCCAGTGGTAGTGGTAACAACCAGTGACAGCCATCTTAAAGGTCGCGCTCAAAGTACTCTTGATGAGATCGTACTCCTCATCATCCTGGCAGTCGTTGTAGATCTCGGCCAACTCGGTAACATAGCCCGACAACAGCTTGATCTCGTTCAACAGAGGCTGCAGCTTGCGGTTGTTAACAAGCATAAGGTCGAGGGGCATACCTGTTGGCTCCCAGTGTGCAACAGTCTCGCGGCAGTACGCAGCCATAGACTCCTCGAAGTTGGTCGAAGCGTTGAGGTGGTGAATAAGTGAGTTGTAGTCGCCACCGAGGCCTGGGGTGACGTGGCTGGCACACATAGTGTAGTCGGTACACTCGCTGATGCCCGCAATAATCTCGATCATACCCATAAGGCAAGCATCGTAGTAGATCATCTTGAACTTGGTGTTCGAGTCCTTGATACCCTTCACCATATTGTCGAGGCCGAGTCCCTGCTTGCCATTGTTATCGTCGTAGACAACGGCACGGCTGTAATAGTCGTCAGATGGGAACCACGCACCACCGTGATTCCAGAGAATGAGGATATACTCGTCTGCAGGGCACTGCTCCTTACTCCAGTTGATGAAGTCGGTGAGGGTCTCTGGCTGGTGAAGTGGCAAATCTGAAGGGAGCACCTCCACTGGCTCATACCACTGAGCACCTGGCTCGCCAACGATAAAGCGCTGCGTACCTGCGAGGGCCTCCTCAACCTGGTAACGCTTCGAGAACTTAACCTGACCTGTGAACTTGACGCGATCCGATGCACCAGCGATAAGTGCCTCCTGGATGTTGAGGATCATAGAGTTGTCGAGGTTCTCACCACCGCAACCATATATCATAATGGTGTAGGTGCTGTTGTCAACCTCCTCCTCTGGAAGAACAGGGACATACTCCGTCTTGGTGCACGATACGATGCTCGCCACGCAGAGAATAAGAGCAAGAGTAAATAGTTTTTTCATTGTCATTGTTTTATGTGGTTAATTATTGTTTTTTGCATTTTTGTTGCTTACTAGTGCAAAGTTAAAAAAAAATCGGAAAACAATAAAGTTATGATTTTTTTAGGAAGGAGTGGTGAGATCAGGGAATTTAGGGAAATTAGAGAATTTAGGGAGAGCTTGCGCGTCTTTGGATGGGGGCTAAGGGAATTTAGGAGTTTAGGGAGTTTAGGGAGAGCTTGCGCGTCTTTAGAACGCACTCTGCTCCTTAACACCCTATATTCATTAAATTCCCTAATCTCCCTATTTTCCCTAATTCACCACCTACCCACCTGCACACCCCAATTTTTCGATAGAAGTAGTTAGCTGTGGCCTCGATAAAGAAATTGGCTCGGATGGATAGTACTTGACGTACATTCCATTCGAGCCAATGATTGAGAGGTCGCAGATGACTGCTTATCTCGAAAAATTCCCAATTTCTTGTCAGAAGGGGTCAGATGTGGCACT
>JAGBXR010000039.1 GCA_017629145.1 Alistipes sp.
TAAGGGGTCGATTGCGGCCCCTAACAAAAAATGGCGACAATGGGACGTACCTCAAGTACTACCCATCGTCGCCATTTTTGCCGAGTGTAGCACTCGGCGCCCTTCTGACAAGAAATTTGTTGTGATAGTGGCGCATCTGCGGCACTTCAGTCAACGCCACCAATGGGACGTACGCCAAGTACTACCCATCGGTGGCTTTTTCGTGTCAGTGCCACATCTGCACCACTCTGACAACAAATTGGGGTGTGCTGTCCAGAAGGGTGTTGTCTGCGCTCAATTCACTGTTACTATCACTTCCCCTCGCTGGTCAATGGTCAATTGGTCAAAAACCCTATATATTTGACAATTGACCAACCAACTACTCCGCGACTGATACTATTTTGGTCATTTGGTCACTTGGTCAAAAACCCTATGTTTTGACCAAATGACCAAGCAACCGCTCTGCAACTGATACTATTTCTGGTCAATGGTCAATCGGTCAAAAAACCTATGTGTTTGACCAATTGACCACTTACCATAATACTATTATATATCAGTGGGCGTTGATAGTATCAATGCGTACTATGATATATACTTCTACACTCTCTCTTTCGTATAAGAGAGTGTATAGAATATAAGGAATATATAGAGATATATCTCACTGATATATATATCTATATATACCTCAATGATAGAATCTACCGCTCTATATTGGCGGTGTATAGAGAGAGTATCATACTGATACTATCAATGAGTATATAGAGGATATATCTCACTGATATAATATATCTATTGATAATCCTCTATTGATACTATGGACAATGGTCAATGGTCAAACATATAGGGATTTTGACCAATTGACCATTGACCAGAGCATCACAACAGAGAACAGGTGGTTGGTCAATGGTCAAACACATAGGGTTTTTGACCAATTGACCATTGACCAACTCACTAACATATCAATGCGAGGAGTGTGGGTAATGCAGAAAAAGATAGAGGCTGCCAACAGCAAAGCGGTGTTCTCTTTTAGCGTACCTTGAAATCGGGGTCGGCCATCTGAGGGATTGGCTTGATATACTCGCCTCTCTCAAACTTGTCGCGTACGGCCTTGAAGGTGTTGATCGTATACTCAACATCCTCCATCGTATGTGCCGCTGTAGGGATTACGCGCAGAATAATCTCTCCCTTGGGAATAACTGGATAGATGACAATCGAGCAGAAGAGACCATAGTTCTCGCGCAAATCAACGATAAGATTGGTGCCCTCCTCATTGCCACCTTTCATATATATAGGTGTTACAGGTGATTGTGTAACGCCAATTTCGAAACCATTATCGGTGAGACCCTTCTGTAGTGCGCGGGTAATATCCCAAAGTCTCTCCTGATACTCGGGGTGCTTGCGGATAAGATCTAGGCGCTTGAGTGCTCCCATAACCATAGGCATAGGCAACGACTTAGCATATAGCTGCGAACGCATATTATAGCGGAAGAGGTTAATGAGCCAGCGTGGACCAGCCACAAATGCACCGATGCCGGCCATTGACTTGGCGAAGGTGTTGAACAGCACATCGATCTCATCCTGCACGCCAAAGTGGTCGCCTGTGCCTCGTCCTCCCTTACCCATAGTGCCGAAGCCGTGCGCATCATCAACAAGTAGGCGGAAGTTGAACTCCTTCTTGCACTTTACGATAACATCCAAGAAGCCGAGGTCACCCTTCATACCGAAGACACCCTCGGTGATTACGAGTACGCCACCACGCTGCTGCTCGGCAAGCTCTGTGGCGTGTTTAAGTTGTAGGCGTAGTGATGCCTCATCGTTATGTGCAAATGTGAAGCGCTTACCTGGGTGCATACGCAGACCATCGATGATGCAGGCGTGACACTCCTTGTCGTATACCACAACATCGCGAGGTGATAGCAGACAGTCTATAATAGATATCATACCCTGGTATCCGAAGTTGAGAAGGAATGCATCCTCCTTACCCACAAACTCTGCAAGTTCGCGCTCTAACTGTTCGTGATATTTTGTCTGTCCCGACATCATACGTGCGCCCATAGGGTAGGCCATACCATACTCCTTTGCGCCCTCAGCATCTGCCTCACGTACCTCGGGGTGGTTGGCCAAACCGAGATAGTTGTTCAAGCTCCAGTTGAGCACAGGCTTGCCACGGAACATCATATGAGGGCCAAGTTCGCCCTCGAGTTTTGGAAATGCGAAGTAGCCGTGTACGGCCGACATATACTGGCCAATAGGGCCGCCAGCGTTGTTGGATAAACGCTCAAAGATATCTACCATCGTAGTAAATAATAGTTAGTTAAAAATTCTCATACCATTGATGCTGCTTACGACTATTCGCTACACTAAAATACGAATAGGAGCACCTTTGCATCGTGACAAAGATACTCCTATTAACTTATAAAACAACCCTAAAAAGCCCTAAATGAACTATTATTGATTAAAAATAGGTAAAAATACGTAGTGCTTTATGCGCGCTCGAAGCGGCGTAGAGTGTGGAACAATCTCAACGATGTGAGCAAAGCCGCCGAGCTTAGGCCGATGATAAGACCTATGGTCAGACCCTGGCATCCCATATCAAAGATATAGGCGAGTGTGCAGCCAATCGGAATGTTGAGAAGCAGGTATGAACAGACTACAATAGGCATAATGACCTTTACATCCTGCAAGCCGCGTAACATACTGATTGATAGACCCTGCACAGCATCCGAGAACTGATAGATGGCGATAAGAAGCATAAGCTTCGATGTGAGTACGATTACCTCTTCGTTGTCGGTAAATACCGATGCTATCTGATAGTTGAACAGCACGAATGTCGCAGACATAATGAGTGCCCACAATAGTCCGAGGTGGTAGGTTGCCATAATCGTTGGACGCAATTCGTTGCGTGCGTCAGCACCAAATACGTGGGCCACGACAATTGTCGATGCCGAACCTATGGCCACAGTAATCATCCACGCGATGTTGGCGATGCTGAACGACACCTGCATAGCTCCTGCCGATATTGCGCCAAACGAGAGTGCGAGTATCGAGGTGAGAATGAAGGCTGCCGACTCGAGAACCATCTGGAACGATATGGGCATACCTACACTTGCTATGCTACGAAGATATGCTGGGCGCAGAGCCTTGCTCTCAAACAATGAGCGGTAGATGCGCAGACGGCGCGACAGGAAAAAGTAGGCAAGGATGATTGCCATCTGCACAACACGCGAGATGAGTGTCGCCAGACCTGCACCCGTCGCTCCCATAGGCTCGAAGCCGCAGTGTCCGAAGATGAATACGTAGTTGAGTAGAATGTTGAGGCCGTTGCCTGCAAGTGTAATCCACATCGCGACCTTTGTGTTGCCTATGCCCTCAAGGAACTGCTTTACACACAAGAAGAACATCAATGGTATGATGCTCCAAACCAGCAGGTCGTAGTAGGGTAGTGCCATAGCCGATACGGCACTTACATCCTCGCCTCCCTGCGACATCCACACTCCGAGAGTCGATATGAATGGTCGCAGTGCTACGGCCGCGATGGTGGCTATTGCGCCAATTATTGCGCAATAGAGTATAGAGTTCTGGAACAGCAGGCCTACGGCACGCCTGTCGTTGCGTGCGTAGTATTCGCCAACCAGTGGAGTGATACCCAATGCGAAGCCCAGAGCCGCGAGGTATATTAGCAAGAAGAGCGAACTGCCGAGTGCCACTGCAGCCAGCGGTACAGGATCTTCGCCTCCAAAGTTGCCGACCATTGCGGTGTCGGCAAACTGCGTAGTGAGCTGCCCCGCTTGTGCGATGACAACGGGGAGCGCAAGGCCGCAGATGCGGCGATAGTAGGGCTTATATCTGTCGATAAATGACATCGACGTTTAGATCTCCGAAGTAAACTTAAAGCGGATATCCTTGAAGTTCTCCTGGGCCATAGCCAAGCCGTAGCTTGTGTCGGCAAGGAAGACGTCGCGACCGTGCTTGTCGATAGCCATATTGGTGTGCTTACGACGCTTGAAGTCTGCGAGCTGTGCCTCGTTCTCCGACTCAATCCAGCAGGCCTTGTATATCGAGATAGGCTCCCAGCGACACTTTGCACCATACTCGTGCTCCAAACGATACTGGATAACCTCGAACTGAAGTGCACCTACAGTGCCGATAATCTTACGGCCGTTGAGCGACGATGTGAAGAGCTGTGCCACACCCTCGTCCATAAGCTGGTCGATACCCTTTGCCAACTGCTTGAACTTCATAGGGTCAGCATTCTCGATATAGCGGAAATGCTCGGGAGAGAAGGATGGGATGCCCGTGAACTTAAGCTGCTCGCCCTCGGTGAAGGTGTCGCCAATCATAAAGGTACCTGTGTCGTGAAGACCTACGATATCGCCAGGAAATGCCTCGTCAATAACCGACTTTTTCTCTGCCATAAAGGCTGTGGGGGATGAGAACTTAAGCTGCTTGCCACTGCGTACGTGGAGGTAGTTCTTATTACGCTCGAATCTACCCGAACATATCTTCATAAAGGCGATACGATCGCGGTGGTTGGGGTCCATATTGGCGTGAATCTTAAAAATGAATCCCGACAACTTATTCTCCGAAGGCTCAACCATACGTGTTGCTGTGGTAGCCTTACGTGGCGATGGTGCAATGCGAATGAAGCACTCGAGCAACTCGCGTACACCGAAGTTGTTTACTGCCGATCCGAAGAATACGGGGGCGAGCTCTCCTGCAAGGTATGCCTCGCGGTCAAATGGCTCATATACGCCCTCCACTAAGTCTACATCCTCGCGGAGCTGGTTTGCGAATTTCTCGCCAATATATTTATCAACCTCCGAAGATGTGAGGTCGTTGATATCTACTGTTGAGGCGTCGGCAGTCTGTCGCTCATCCGAGGTAAATAGCGATAGGTTGTGCTCGTAGATGTTGTATACACCCTTGAACGTGTCGCCTGATGAAATGGGGAATGCCAAGGGGCGCACCTTAATCTTTAGCTCTCTCTCCACCTCATCCAACAAGTCGAATGGCTCCTTGCAGGGGCGGTCGAGCTTGTTGATAAATACGATAACTGGTGTGTTGCGCATACGGCACACCTCCATCAAACGACGTGTCTGGGTCTCAACACCCTTTGCACCGTCGATAACGATGATTACTGAGTCTACAGCGGTAAGTGTGCGGTAGGTATCCTCCGCGAAGTCCTCGTGACCGGGAGTGTCGAGGATGTTAATCTTCACATCCTTATACTCAAAGCCCATCACCGAAGTAGCTACCGAGATACCACGCTGTCGCTCAATCTCCATAAAGTCCGATGTAGCGCCCTTCTTAATCTTGTTGCTCTTAACAGCTCCCGCCACGTGGATTGCGCCACCAAAAAGAAGTAGTTTCTCGGTAAGTGTAGTCTTACCCGCATCGGGGTGTGCAATGACGGCAAAGGTGCGTCGCTTGGTAATCTCGTCGATAAGTGCCATATTTAGCTAATGTTTACTCCTATATATATTAATATTTCGGTCGCAAAGATATAAATAAAAATGCTACCGCCCAACTATCGCTGTGAGAAAAGGTGTTTCATAGGTGTAAAAGGCATTTGTCGTATCAAATGTAACTTTTTTATGCGATATGTTGTAAATCGGATAATTATTCATATATTTGTATTATATTTCCGCTAATGTGTATCAAAGCGTAGATGAGTGGGTGCATATGTGGAATAAATTGTTAGGTGAGTGTGATTGTTATGCAGTTGTAAGGTAATGATATAGTAACTTTTGTCCTATGCATAATTTACAAATGTAGCCACAAGCCGAGATCATAAACAGATTGAAACATAAACACAACTAATAAAAACTACAACATTTATGAAAAAACTCTATTTTTTGGCGACGGTACTATTTGCCGCGCTGAGTATGACAGCACTCGTGGGTTGTGAGGAGCCCACGCCTGTTGAACCTACTCCTGGCCCCGAGCCAACAGATCAGCCTGTAATCGAGGTTGAGAGCGTTGTTGAGCTATCTGTAGAGGGTGGTGCAACAGTTATCAACTACACAATCACCAACCCTGTGGAGGGTGCTCGTCTCTCGGCAAATACCGATGCTGAGTGGATTAGCGGTCTTTCAACGCAGGTTGAGGGTACTATCACCTTCCTCGCAGCTCCTAATATGAGTGACGAGACTCGTGAGGCAACAATTGAGCTTCTTTACTCATCTGTAAATAGCTCTATAACAGTGCGTCAGCTTGCTACAGCTGCAATGGTAGATGCGAGCTTCTCAGCAGAAATTGTGGAGCAGAGCTACTACTACTGTACTCTAAATCTTACTCCCGAGGATTTGGAACTCGAGTACATTATGGATATCTTCCTTATGGAGGATATCGAGGCCTATGGTCTCGAGAGCGACGATGACTTCTACAACTACCTTATCGAGTATTACGAGTCTATAGGTAGCTGGTCGGGATTGTCAGGTATCGATGTAGCATCGCAGAAGGCTAAGAAGGGTGTTAGAGAGGGTGTCAAGTTGTCGGGTATTAAGCCTGGTGGCAAGGCTCTATTTATCGCCTTCTACTTCGATACATACAAGGGTCGTCGTATATCGGATGTTTTCCGTTTCGAATTCTCAGGTCTTGAGCCCGATATTGAGGAGCTTGGCTTCTCGTATGATTTCGAGATTGAAGGTCCATCTGCTACAGCTACCGTAACTCCCGATAGAGAGGATACACGCTACTACTTCGACGTTATGCCTAAGAGCCTCCTCGACGAGGTGAGCGCAACCGAGGGACTTAGCAAGGAGGAGTATATCAAAAAGTGGTGGACAGATACTGTTTATGCTGATATGCAGGCAGATACTCCAGCGTCGCTTATATGGGAGCAGAAGTGCTCGTTGGGTGTAGATAGCTACACCTTCGACCTTCTTGCCGATACGGAGTACTATATCTTCTCGTTCGGTGTAAACGAGGAGGCCGTATGTAACACTGTACCTCAGTTCGAGGTGTTTAAGACAGGTACTGTAGACCTTTCGGACTTGTCATTCGAGTTTACGGTATCAAACCTTACTAAGTGTGGTGTGAAGATTGAGATTAAGGCCTCAAACGATACCGATCCATATGTCGCAGGTCTTATTACGGCTGATGAGTGGTATGAGTTTGGCGATACAAACAGTGAGCGTTTGTCGAATATTTTGGAGTATTATAACGTAGGTAGCCCAGCCTATGGCAATGGTACATTTGAGGAGCAGAAGAAGCTGACGCCAGATACTGCATATGTGTTCTACACATTTGGCTATAATGGTGGTGTGGTTACAACATCGCTCTATAGCGTTGAGTTCAAGACACTTCAGGATGTCGAATCTGATGTGACAATCTCAGTGAAGGATTTGGGTTACTACGATATTTGGGATATCAATATGTATGATCCAAGTTTCGGATATTTGGGTATCGACAATGATGGTTTTGCAGTAATGCCTGTTGAGATAGAGGTTAGCGAAGATGACGCCGATGTGTACTTCTATACTTGGTGGATTAGCCCAGACTCAGATTTGGCGTGGGTGACCGACGAAAATCGCTTTGGCCGTTTCCTCTATTGGGGTCCACAGCCTCGTGTTATGTGGTGCTTGGTGGGATACGATACAGTGTCTTGGGTCGGTGCTATGGCTAAGGATAAGGATGGCTACTACTCTGAACAGTATCTCGACAAACGCCCTTGTACACGTGATGGCGTTGGCGATCCTCAGGTATTCTTGGAGTGGCTTAATGCACATCCTGAGGCTGAGGCTTATCAGGGACACTATATTGATGATCTCTACAAATAATCACTTGAGCATCTTGTGATAAGCGCGGACATCTTCGCCCGCTAAATATTGGCTCGAATGGCGTGTATGCTAAGTACTATCCATTCGAGCCAATCTCTTTATCGAGTCCACATCTTACCCCTTCTGACAAGAAATTGAGGTGTGCAGCCCTAAAGGGAGTTATCATTATCGTTGGAATAAGCAGACTCCTCTATCGACAAGCTAGGTGTTGGTCAGTGTTGTCAGAGGTGGTGTATTGGTGAGTTGGGCGGATTTAGAGAGTTTAGAGAACTATGGATACATAGCCTGCATCCACGCTCCCAAAGCTCTTTAAATTCCCTAATTTCGCTGATCTCTTCAATTGTCCTGTGTCGTATCCGCCGGGCTATATAAGATCTAACGGTATTGGCTACCAGCCTTGCACCGATTCTATGCGTCACAAAAACAAAAAGGATCAGCCTTTAGCCAATCCTTTTTTAATCCCTGAACTAAATCAGAGATTAATTGTACTTGAATGTTGCCTCGTCAGATACAGTCAACTTCTTGCGACCCTTTGCGCGACGGGCAGCCAACACCTTACGGCCATTGGCGGTAGCCATTCTCTGACGGAATCCGTGCTTGTTGATTCGCTTACGACGAGAAGGCTGGTAAGTTCTTTTCATTGCCATAGTCCTATCTGTTTTTTATGTTTTTAGTCAATTTAGTGCTTCTTATGCGAGGTGCAAAGGTACAACGATTTTTCGGAATTGCAAATATTTAGGTAAAAATAATTCGTTTTTCGACTCATTATTCCTCTTTTCACCCCTTCTCCGCCTGTGCTTACTCCTCGAAGAGATTGATCTCGCCCCTCTCGACACCTCGAAATATGGCAGCAAGTTCGGCGATAACTGGCGAAACAACAGCCAATGTATCCTCCACAACACTCTGCTTCTCGCCCTTGATACGGTAGAGCATCGCAGCATACAACGCACGGAAGCAAAGCTCCGTATCCGATGTATCTTCGTGGTCGAAGATGTCGCGCAAGCGAGGTAATGCAGGGCGTAGTGATGCGAATGTCTTGCGGTAGTGCTCGCCTACGGGCAGTTCCATAAGTTGTAGGTGCAGGTTGTGAAGGTCGGCGATGAGGTGGAGCGTGTGGTCGATATGTCCGCGCTCGCTCTTGCCCTCCTTTTGCAGAAGTTCGACAATCTGCATATACCAGTTGAAGATATTCTCCTTCTGCTGCTCATCAGTGCCTTCACTCTTTGCTACGAGGGTTGTGTAAATAGCCTCGGGACTGAACTGCAGAGCGCGGAGTATATCCTCGACCTGCCATAGGTAGAGGATATATTCTGCGATATTCTCCTTACGTTTGCTAATTGCTACAATCATTATTATACTATCTTTAACTTGTTTACAACCAATCAGTGGGTACTACTACGCTCTTTGGCGCGTTGGGCACGTTGTCGAAGTAGCTGAAGCCTGTGAGGCGCTCCAACTCCTCGATTGAGATGATATCGCGTGCTTCGGGCTTATGTCCCTTGCTCTGCTCGTGGCATATCACAAAGGCTGCGCACTGCAACTCCGATGCCGAGCAATCCTTGACACTCTTGCCAGTATTGCCCTTCTTGGTGCGGAGCAGTGCGTAGTAGAACATCGTTGGACGCGACACGTCGCTACGACCACCAAAGTCTATCTTCTTGGGCGTTGCTGTGTTGCCATACTTGTCAGTGTAGCGCTCAAAATAGCAACCCACAACCTCGTATAGCGTGTCGCGGCATACTAGTCCATCGATATGATCCTCGAGGTTGTTCCACGCACCTCCGCCAGTGTTGAATGTCGATGAGTACTGTGGGGCGATATTGGTGTAGTAGAATACCTGCTTGTTGGTTGCCGATGACGATGTACGCTCTGCGGAGCCTAGCATATGGCCCTTGTTGCATCCGCCACCCGTACTCTTGCTATCATACTGGATGTTAGCAGGTATGTCGGGATCCTTTCCGTAGGCATCAGTGCGTTTTGTAGAGCCTTCATACATATCGTGGCGAGGTGCTGCTACCCACACAGGGCAGTGGTGCTCACTGCTGTAGCAGACAGAGTAGTTGCGAGCCTTTCCCGACTTTTGTGCATTCTTCTCACCTCCCGCGCAGAGATGGTGCGCATAGTAGTATGTCGAGTTGTTGTCGTCGCGACCATCGCCATTAGCGTCTGCCTCGGTTGGAAGCTCATACCAGCCCGTACGATATCTCTTTCCCGATGTAGTGTCGTTATTTTCGTTGCCGTTACCGCTGTCGTCGTTGTTATCCTCCTCCTGCTCACCGAAGCGCTTGCCTGTGAGGCCAGCGTAATCGGATTTCTGTGCGAAGATAATCTGTATAGTACCATTGTTGATTGACGATATACCCTTGATCGTGCCAGAACCCTGGGCCACGCTCTCGGTGCCAAATGTCGCATACTTTGAAGAGAATACTACGAATTTGTTGCCCTGCTCATCCTCGATGTTTATCGATGTGTGGCTGCTGTTCATTACCCAGCATTTTGAGAGGTCGCTATCGGCTACCTGTACATTCTCAATCGAGATATACTCTCCCTCGTACTTGTTTGCGAGGAAGTCGGCGATGCTCACGCGTTTGGGCGTGACGCTGTTGTTGGTGGAGACTACGGTGATTTTATCGAGCGTAAGGCCGTTTACCTGTATTGCGCCATTGAAGTCGCTGAGTTTGCTTCCCGTAAGATCGATTCTGAGCTTTGTGCCGAATGCGTACTCGTGGTCTGCGGCGAGGTAGAACTGCAAGGCGCCCGTAGCATCCTGTACATACATACCCTTCTTCGATGTGAGGTTGTTTAGCTCTCGGTTGGATACAACTACGGCCTCGATAGAGCCATTGATTGTAACATTCTTGCCAAGCGATAGAATGTCGGCAATTGCTTTGGTATCGGTAGAATCATCATCGTTGCCACCCTCGTCGGTGTTGTCGTCGTTGCCACCCTCGTCAGTGTTGTCGTCGTTACCACCCTCGTCGGTGTTGTCATCGTTGCCGCCCTCGTCGGTGTTGTCATCCTCCTCATCCTCGGTTGTGCCAGCGTCTAAATCAACTACCTGACCACCGTTGCCGAGCATCAACTTGACATCGTCGATGCGGTATGCGTTGTCCACATCGGCTACGAACTTTATGCTCAACTTCGCAGGAACGCTCTTGAGTGTGAAATCAGCCGAAGCAATATTCCAGCGAGCCTCCTCGATGCCTGCAAATCGATACTCTATCTCGCTCCACTTTTGACCATCAGCCGAGAGCATAACGTGGAACTCCGATGGGGTGAACAGATTGCCATTCTTTGATGAATACTTCTCTGCACCGAAGCTCAGCGTCAGCTGCTTCTGTTCTGCCGACAATGTTAGACCATTGATTGTAAAGTGCGCATTGTCGCCAAAGAAGATGTTGTTCTGGCCCGAGCCCTCATAATCCGAATAGTTGCTATTTGATGCGGATTTAGAGCGTACAGTGGTGCCTTTGCCCGAGTATGTGACACCAGCTGCGGCTCTACCCTTGGCATTGGCAAAGTCTGCAAAGTCGTTTACATCGGGCCAATTAGGACTCTCCGTAACCTCCGCTCCGTCGAAGTTGTCATAATAGAGGAACTCTTCCTCCTCCTCGACAACGGGAGTGCTGTCGAATGACTGGCTAACATTAATCATACTTGCTGCCATCTCCTCGAGTGCTGGATGGAGTGCAACAACGCAGATTGTCGCCTCGCGGATAACATCGCTGTTGTTCTCTAAGGCTGTTACCGAGATTGTTGCGTTGCCGCTACCATTGGCAGGAGCTATCTCAAGCCAGTTGATATCGTTGCGATACGACACCTCGATACGCCAGTCACAGTTTGCCTCGATCTTGAAACTAAGGCTCTCCTCTTTGTTTGTAAAGTTTAGTGATTGCGTAGATAGCTCAAGCGAGGGGTTCTCGTTCTTCTTAAGTGTCTTGAAGCTATCCTTGGGCAGAGTCCAGGAGCTACCATTAGCGTGCACAATAACGTGGTAGTTATATTGTGTTGATGGTGTGAGTCCTGTAATTTGTGTTGTAATAAAACGTCCACTCTCGGTAGGGTACCAGTCGAACTTCTCGCTACCCGAGCGACTTACGGCAAAACCCATACTCTCGACTAGGGCGAAGTCCGAACAGTTAATTGTGGCTGTGAGCGTGGCGCTTGTGTCGCTGATATTCTCCACGTTCATATCGCCTGCCGAGCATACAAACAGCTCCTCTTTTTCGCAGGCGGCAATAAGCATACCCACAACAAATGCTGCGAATAGGGCTAATCTTTTCATCTTAACTTTATTTTATGATACTTTTATTCTCTTGCTTTCGAATCGATCCAGATGGTCACAGGGCCATCGTTCGTAAGCTCTATCTTCATATCAGCGCCAAAGCTGCCTGTCGCAACCTTGCGGCCAAGCGTCTCCTCCACGCTGCGTACGAATGCCTCGTACAAAGGCTTCGATATAGCCTCGGGTGCTGCCTTAATCCACGATGGGCGATTGCCCTTTTTGGTCAGGGCGTGGAGCGTAAACTGGCTTACGAGCATAACCTCGCCGCTAATATCCGTTACCGATAGATTCATCACGCCGGCCTCATCGTCGAATATGCGCAGCTGCGTGAGTTTCTTTGTGAGCCACTCTATATCCTCTGCGCTATCGTCGCAACCTACGCCTACGAGCACCATTAAGCCCTTGCCTATCTCGGAGAATACCGAGCCGTCGATGTGGCAGCGTGCTTTGCTGACACGTTGTATAACCAATCGCATAACTCTACCAACAGCTCTTTAGCTCTGTGCCTCCTCGAAGAATGTCCAAAGGTTGTCATTCTTGGGTACTGGAGCTGTTACAGATATAAGCTTGCCGCCAACTGGGTGAGCAAACTCTACGCGACGCGAGTGCAACGATATGCCGCCATCCTTGTTAGAGCGCTTTGCGCCATACTTCAAATCACCCTTAATTGAGCAGCCGATAGCCGAGAGCTGTGCGCGTATCTGGTGGTGACGGCCCGTCTTGAGATCAACCTCCAGGAGTGTATAGTTTGTCGATGCTCCAAGCACTGTGTAGTTGAGCAGAGCCTCCTTGGCATCGCCCTTTGGGCGCACGTGAGCGCGCGAGCGATTGCTCTTTGGGTCGCGTGCTATCCAGTGGCGGAGTTCGCCCTCCTCCTCGGCTGGGCGGCTCTCGGTGATTGCCCAATAACTCTTCTTAATCTCGCCAAGGCGAATCATCTCGTTGAGGCGTGCCAAAGCCTTCGAGCTCTTTGCAAATATTACTGCGCCGCTGACTGGGCGGTCAATGCGGTGTACAACACCGAGAAATACTGCGCCGGGCTTGTGGTCGCGAATCTTAATCATCGCCTTGATCTGATCTTCGATCGCCTCTGTGCCATCAGGGTCGCTCTGCACAAGGTCGCCGCAGTGCTTGTTGACGATGAGTAGGTGGTTATCCTCGTAGAGAATGTCATTGATTGTAAACATTGTATATGTGTCTATAGTTTAAACGTAAATGGCAAAAGTTTTTCGGCGCTGTCGACTACGGTAGCTGTGCCTGCGCCACTCATAATCACGCGTATCGGGCTCTGCTGACGTCGCTCGACATCGACAATAACCTGTCTGCACTGACCACAAGGGTAGCACTCCCTCTCCGATGGATTCGATGCTATAGCCAGCGCTTCGATGACATCGTCGCCATAGTTGGCCTCGACGTAGAAGAGCAACGAACGCTCGGCACACAATCCCGCAGGGTATACCTCGCTCTCGAAGTTTGAGGCGTGGAGCGTGCGGCCGCTGCGAAGTCTTACGGCTGCACCTACGCGGAAGTTTGAGTAACGTGCATTTGCTGTTGCAGTTGCTGCCTCGGCCTCCTCGATAAGGGCTCTGTCGGCTGCACCGAGCTCGTTAAACGAGTCGTAGTGCTCGTAACTAATATCCAATCTCTGTTTCATAACATATGCGATATTGGTTTGTAACTACAAAGATAATAATTTTTTTGCAAATTAATAAAAAATGTTTAACTTTGCAGTAAGTACTTCGATCTGATGAGAGCGCAACAACATATCTACAACAGACAAACAACCGCTGTGATGGTGGGTGTTATCGTCGTTGGGCGCAGGTATATGCGAATGTGCCGTTAGGCGCACTATTCTTTCACTCTGCGGCTACGTGCCGCTAATCATTTACATCGAACATATGTATCCACCCATAGGGCGGAGCATCAATTTTATTTTGTAATTAAAAGATATATTATATAGTTATGGCTGATAGAAAACTACATTTCGAGACACTTCAGATACACGGCGGCTACCACGTAGATGCATCGCAGTCGCGAGGCATCGCCATTCATCCAACAGCTGCCTACCACTTCCCTACGTGCGATTATGCCGCAAACCTCTTTACACTCAGCGAGGCCGGCTATATCTACACACGTCTCCACAACCCTACAACCGCGGCTTATGAGGAGCGTATTGCTGCGCTCTATGGTGGTGTAGGTGCGTTGGCTACGGCATCGGGAATGTCGGCTATTTTGCTTACTGTTACCTCGCTTGCAAATGCAGGTCAGAATATCGTTGCATCGCCCTACCTCTATGGCGGTACTCACAATCAGTTTGTTATCTCGCTACGCAATGTTGGTATCGAGTGTCGCTTGGCCAAGAGCGACTCGCCAGAGGATATGGCGGCTTTGGTAGATGAGAATACACGAGCACTCTTCGTTGAGTCTATGGGTAACCCTACTTGCCGCGTAGCCGATATCGAGGCTTTGGCAAAGGTGGCGCACGAGAGCAATGTTCCGCTCATCGTCGACAACACCTTTGGTGCTGGTGGATATCTCTGCAATCCATTTGAGTGGGGCGCAGATATTATCACCGACTCGGCTACAAAGTGGATCAATGGTCACGGAACTGCTATGGGCGGTATCATCGTCGATGGTGGTACATTCAACTGGGGTTGTGGTAAATATCCTTCAATCGATGGTCCATCGGAGGGCTACCACGGCCTTAACCTTTACGAGGCATTCGGCTCACAGGCCTTTATCGTTAAGTGTCGCGTAGATGGTATGCGTGATTTTGGCTGCTGTCCTTCGCCATTCGATGCATATCTTATGCTCCTCGGTCTCGAGACGTTGTCGCTGCGCGTAAAACACGAGGTGGAGTCGGCATACAAACTCGCGGAGTTCTGTCGCAACCATCCAAAGGTTGAGCGCGTTAGCTTCGTAGGTTTCGAGGATCATCCAAGCCACGCACTGGCAAAGAAATACTTCAAGTTTGGCGCATCTGCGGTGCTTACTATCGAGCTCAAGGGTACGTTGGAGAGCACAATAAAGTTTGTTGAGAGCCTCAAGCTCTCGGGCAATATGACAATGATTGGTGACTCTATATCGGTGGTTACACACCCTGCATCGACAACGCACAAGCAGCTCTCGGATGAGGCTAAGCGTGCAGCAGGCATCACTCCTACACTCCTTCGTGTATCGCTCGGTCTGGAGAATGTCGAGGATATCATTGCTGACTATGAGCAGGCGTTAGCCAATTTGTAGTATGAGAGGTGTATATCAACATAATGCGCCAGTGACGCTTGAGTCGGGTGAGGTGTTGCCATCGGTAGAGATCGTCTACGACACGTTTGGCACTCTCAACGCCTCTAGGGATAATGTCATCTGGGTGTGTCACGCCCTTACGGCCAATTCTGATGTTGCCGATTGGTGGCCGCATACGGTTGAGAAGGATCGCTTTCTCGATCCCGAGCGTTACTTTATAGTGTGTGCCAACTTCCTCGGCTCGCACTATGGTACGACATCTCCTTTGAGCATCAACCCTGCAACGGGCCGAAAGTGGTACTACGACTTTCCGCGTGTCAGCGTTCGCGATATGGTGGCGTGCCACAAGCTTCTTGCAGCACACCTCGGCATAGAGCGTGTCAAGCTGCTCATCGGAAGCTCAATCGGAGGCTTTCAGTGTATGGAGTGGGCTATCTCCGAGCCGCACTTTGCCGAGAATCTTGCACTCATCGCCACAACGACCTGCTCTGAGCCTTGGGCTGCGGCATTCAACGAGTCGCAGCGTATGGCAATACGTCTCGACCCTACGTGGGGCGAGTTGAGCGACGAGGCTGGTCTGAATGGTATGGCTGTTGCTCGTAGCATAGCACTTATGAGCTACCGTGGTGGTGCTGCCTACAATGCCACGCAACAGGAGAGCGATGATATCAACGATATCTCGTTCGAGCGTCGAGCACACAGTTACCAGCAGTATCAAGGCGAGAAGTTACGCCGCAGATTCAATGCCTTGTCCTACTACCGCTTAAGCGAGGCTGTCGACTCGCACAACATTGCGCGCGGTCGCGGCTCTATTGCCGAGGCGCTGAAGCGTATCGAGGCGCACACGTTGGTTGTTGCCATCAGCTCCGACATACTCTTCCCTCCCGAGGCGCATACGCCTATGCGTGAGCATATCGCAGATGTGGAGTACCATCTCATCGAGTCGGAATTTGGACACGATGGCTTTCTTGTGGAGCACGAAAAACTCAATACGATAATTTGTAACTTCCTGAATGGGAAGAATTAACATAATGAACACGAAAAACTCTTTGCTATGAAAAATATTAACATTGGCCTCTTCGGCTTTGGTAATGTCGGTCGCGGTCTTTACGACGTATTGCGCCGTATCAATTCAGATAGTGTACATATCAAGCGCGTATGTGTGCGCCACATCGAGAAGCAGCGTGATGTAGTTGCTGAGTTTACGGATAATCCCGACGATATCTTCAACGATAAGGATATCAACCTCATTGTCGAGGTTATCGATGATGCCGAAGCTGCGTACGATATCGTAAAGCGCGCACTCAAGAGCCGTATTCCAGTAGTTTCTGGTAACAAGAAGATGCTCGGTCACCATATCCTCGAGCTTATCGACCTCCAGGAGCAGTTCAACACACCGTTGCTCTACGATGCCTCGGCGTGTGGTAGTATCCCTGTTATTCGCAATCTTGAGGAGTATTACGATAACGATCTGCTCTGCTCGGTTAAGGGTATCCTTAACGGCTCGTCAAACTTCATCCTATCGAAGATTTTCAACGAGCATATGAGTTATGATGCTGCGCTTAAGCTTGCGCAGGATTTGGGCTTTGCCGAGAGCGATCCAACGCTCGATATCGACGGATGGGACTCTCTCTACAAGCTTATTATCATCACCATCCACGCCTTCGGTGTATATGTCTCGCCTGACGAGCTCTTCACCTATGGTATCTCTACGATGAACGACTCGGATATCCGTTTCGCACGCGAGAAGGATCGTCGCATAAAACTCGTGGCTCACGTCGAGAAATTCGATGATCGACTCATTATGTGTGTCATCCCACAGCTCATCTCGCGCAATAAGTATATTTATAGTGTCGAGGATGAGTTTAACGGTGTGGTTATCAAGGGTCTCTTCTACGACAAGCAGTTTATGTTTGGTCGTGGTGCTGGTGGTCATCCTACAGGCTCGGCCGTTCTCAGCGACATCACAGCGTGTGGCTATAACTATCGCTACGAGTATAAGAAGCGCAATGACTCTGTGCTCCCTACCTACACTATGGATCACACCTTCCGTGTATACTTCCGCTATAAGAGTGCCGAGCAGCGTAACCTTCTCCACTTCTCGAAGGTGCGTGAGCAGTACTCATCAGAGGACTACAACTATATCGTAGGTGATGTGACCATTGCAAATCTTAAGGCGCATCAGGAGGAGCTCCGCGTTAAGGATTGTTTTGTTGCGGCATACCCCTTCGATTAATTTCTTGAGATAAGTGGGCGATTGCGGCCCCTAATAAAAAATGGCGATAATGGAACGTACGTTCAAGTACTGCCCATTGTCGCCATTTTTGCAGAGTGTAGCACTCGGTGCCCTTCTGATGAGAAATTGTTGGTGTGCTGCTATGGATAGTGTTATTTAAGCTCTCTGTACTACCCTAAATAAGCGTACTATAAGTCCTACTTTGGTTTTGCTATTACCGAAAAAACGCAGATCAGGTTTGCCTAATCTGCGTTTATTACATAGTGCTTGTTGCTACAATAAGTAGTCATCCCAATAGTCGAAGTATTCGACGTCTACGGTATTGCGAAGTAGTGTGCCGTCGGGAGAATACTCGAGGTTAATCTCCGATGGGAAACCGTCGACAACAGTCTCTGCCTGAATGTAGTAGATCGTAGTGTTGTCGTTGCGCTCCAATCTCTCGATGTCGTCAATTGGAGTCTGTGTACCATAGCTCTGCTCGAAAGCAACGCGTACCGCATCGGGAAGCTCGTTGTAGCGAATCTCGAAGCGAGTCATCACCCACTCGCCAGACTTGGTGTACCAGGCTTCGCACTCGCGGCCGTCGAGGATAAACTCGGCAACGCCATAGCCCTTCTTCTTTTCCCACTCGACGTGAGTAGCTGTAGGGTAGCGCATCTCGAAATCGCTACGCGTAACAGCGGGAGCATTGTAGTCGTCGCTACAGCCAACGCCAGAAAGTGTGGCGAAGGCGAAAAATGCTGCAAACAAAAATTTTCTCATACCTTATATTTCTATTAATAAACCGCTCTTAGTCATCGAACTCTACGAGACGGAACGACGAGTTGAACTTAAACTCCAAACCTCCAGAAAGCTTTACCTCCCACTCGTTGCGGTCGCGCTTGATCTCGTTGATAGTTGCCGTAGGGTAGTACTGCTTAACGTAGTCGACAATCTGCTTTGGTACGATTGCCTGTGGCACTGCACTCTTGCGGCACTGCACCTCGATCCACTTGCCATCATCGTCGAACTCGAGCTTGTCGCCATTTGTGAACATTACGCTGTAATCATCAAACAATATGCCCTTGTCGATGATTGCGTGAGAGATATCTGCTGGCGAGAAGTAGCTCTTGATGAAATTCTGTGCCTCGGCAGGAAGCTGCTCAAAGGTGATAGGGCGCTCGTCAGAGTCGTTCGAATGGAATGTTGCGGCAAATGCTGTAGAGGCTGAAATAAATATCGTAGCCAAAATAACTGATAACTTTTTCATATTAAATTCTCCTTGTTTTTTAGTTTAGTAATTATTGTTGTTTTCTGTTTCTCCCTGCAAATGTAATACAAATTTTTCAAAAGTAGTAATAAAATGCTCAATAAAATATATAATTATTATTATAAACGATAGTTTTATAATCAAAACGGTCAATTTTGTAAACCAATATATCGCTGTAAAAAAAGATGCTAAATTTTAGGGTAAATGCTGTGTAATCCGAAAAAAATGTATACCTTTGTATGTCTATACCTAACTATTGTTGTTAGAAACTTGAAGTAAGATATATGGCAAACAAGAGATATACGCTGTTGGAGGTTACCCCTTCGAACAAGAGTTTGGAACGCGAATTTTTGGAGCTACCCAAGAGGTTATACAAGGATAACCCCTGTTGGGTATGTCCGTTCGACGACTCCATCAAGGCGATATTCGATCCGGCGAAGAACAAACTCTTCAACGATGGCGAGGCTATTCGTTGGGTGGCGCACAATGCCGAGGGAGAGTGTGTAGGTCGTATCGCTGCGTTTTACGATAAGACTCACGCCTACAGCTACGAACAGCCTACGGGAGGTTGCGGTTTCTTCGAGGCGATAGATGATCAGGAGCTTGCTAATACACTCTTCGATGCGGCACGCAATTGGCTATCGGAGCGCGGTATGGAGGCTATGGATGGCCCAATCAACTTCGGCTCGCGCGATGCGTGGTGGGGGCTATTAGTTGAGGGCTACGAGTATCAGCCCCTCTTCGAGAATCCCTATCACCTACCATACTATAAAGCGTTGTTCGAAAACTACGGTTTTCAGAACTACTTTAATCAGAACACCTACGTTTGGGATGTCTACGATGACGACGTAAACGATGTAGTCTACGACAGAGTGAAGCGACTTATGTCTACACCAGGCTACCGCTTTGCACCCATCGGCAACGAAGATTTATACTCGGCAGTGGAGAAGTTCCGCACGATATATAATAAGGCGTGGGCCTTGTTTACGGGTGTACAACCGATGACTCAGGAGGAGGCGCGCACGATGGCCGACACGATGCGCCCCATAGTGGATAGAAACCTCATATACTTCGCCTATTTCAATGATGAGCCCATCGGCTTCTTCATTATGGTTCCCGACCTCAACCGTATTATTGGCAAGTACAACGGCAAGTTTGGCTTGGTGAACAAACTGCGTATGATGTGGGACTTGAAGATACGAAAGAGGTGCGACCGCATCTTCGCCATTGTCTTTGGCATCACACCAGAGTTCCAAGGTAAGGGTGTCGAGTCTGGCTTTATGAAGGCGATGCTCGACAACTACATCCGCACAGAGCGCAACCAATATCGTTCGGTGGAGTTTGCCTGGATTGGCGACTTCAACCCGGTGATGAATCGTATGGTCGAGCGTTACATCTGCGCTCGCAAGCATAAGATGCACACCACCTATCGCTACCTTTTCGACCGCGAGAAGGAATTCACGCGTTGCCCAAAGATAGGTTTCAAGCCACGTCCCAAGGGTGATGAAGCAGCGAAAGAGGCGTAGAGATAACGACTTAAATTACAATATAATAACAATCTAAAACCTAAAATTTCAAATGAAAACTACAGCTTTTACAAAGTACCACATCGCCAATGGCGCGAAGATGGCAGAGTTTGCAGGCTACAATATGCCTATCGAGTTCTCTGGTATCAACGATGAGCACATCAACGTACGCGAGAAGTGCGGTGTATTTGATGTTAGCCATATGGGTGAGATCTGGGTTAAGGGTCCTCGTGCTACAGAGTTTCTTCAGCGCATCACTACTAACAACGTATGCGATTTGTTCGACGGTAAGGTGCAGTACACAACAATGCCTAACGGTCAGGGTGGTATCGTAGACGATATCTTGGTATATCGCCTTAATGAGGAGAAGTATATGCTTTGCGTGAACGCAGCAAATATCGAGAAGGACTGGAATCACATCTGCAAGCAGGGTGAGGAGTATGGTCTCCGTGCTGGCGTTGAGCTCGAGAATGGCTCGGATAAGACAGCGCAGCTTGCTATTCAGGGTCCTTTGGCTATGAAGCTTGTGCAGAAGATGACCGACGAGCAGGTTGAGGATATGGAGTACTACACATTCAAGCTCTGCAAGGTTGCAGGTTGCGACGTTATCCTCTCTACAACTGGTTATACTGGCTCGGGTGGTTGCGAGATCTATATGTACAACGAGGATGCCGACACTATCTGGGAGGCTATGTGGAAGGTTGGCGAGGAGTTTGGCCTTAAGAACATTGGTCTTGGTGCTCGCGATACTCTCCGTTTGGAGAAGGGCTTCTGTCTCTACGGTAACGATATCGACGATACAACATCGCCTATCGAGGCTGGTCTTAACTGGCTCACAAAGTTCGTTGACAACAAGCCTTTCATCGACCGTGAGCTTATGGAGCGTCAGAAGAAGGAGGGTGTTAGCCGCAAGCTCGTAGGCTTCAAGCTTATCGATCGCGGTGTGCCTCGTCACGAGTATGCATTGACCGACCTTGAGGGTAACCACATTGGTCACGTAACATCTGGTACTATGTCGCCTTGCCTCAAGATTGGTGTAGGTATGGGCTATGTCAAGCCAGAGTTCGCAAAGGCTGGTACTCAGATTGCTGTTGAGGTGCGTGGCCGTCTGCTAAAGGCAGAGGTTGTTCGCTTGCCTTTCGTATAAGGTATCGATTATATATAGGTGTGGAGTGTTCGGCAGATGTCGGACACTCCTTCCTTTTTATGTGCCGAGACCTCCGTTTGCCTGTAGGTTTGCCTGAAAAAATATGCTTTTGAGCACTTTATTCGTAAGAAATCGTGGTAAAATGCAAAGTTTTGAAAAAAAAGTTGCTGGAGTGTGGTAAATCAGATAATTATTTATATCTTTGTATTGCTATTTGACGCTTTGCGTTTTGTTGCATAGTAACAAGGGTTGAGCGTGGGGTAGCAATAAGTGTAAAACAGGATTATACATTAACAATCATTTTTAATTAATAACCTTTTAACTTAACTAAAACTATGGATGTAAAAGTTATTATGGCCAATTTGGAGGCCAAGCACCCCGGTGAGGCTGAGTACTTGCAGGCGGTTCAGGAGGTATTGGAGTCTATCGAGGAGGTATACAACCAGCACCCTGAGTATGAGAAGGCAAAGATCGTTGAGCGTATGGTTGAGCCTGATCGTATCTTCACTTTCCGTGTTACTTGGGTAGACGATAACGGTGATGTACAGACTAACCTCGGTTACCGTGTACAGTTCAACTCTGCTATCGGTCCTTACAAGGGCGGTTTGCGTTTCCACCCTGCAGTTAACCCTTCAATGTTGAAGTTCCTCGGTTTCGAGCAGACTTTCAAGAACGCGTTGACAACCCTTCCTATGGGTGGCGCTAAGGGTGGTGCAGACTTCAACCCTGTTGGCAAGTCAGATGGTGAGATTATGCGTTTCTGCCAGGCATTTATGCAGGAGTTGTGGAACAACATCGGCGTAGATACTGACGTTCCTGCTGGTGACGTAGGTGTTGGTGGTCGTGAGATCGGCTTCCTCAACGGTATGTACCAGAAGCTCGCTCGTAAGTACCACACTGGTGTATTGACTGGTAAGGGTATGACTTGGGGTGGTTCAATCCTCCGTCCTGAGGCTACTGGTTACGGTGCTTTGTACTTCGTAGAGTATATGTTGGCTAAGGCTGGCAAGGATATCAAGGGCAAGACTGTTGCAGTTTCTGGCTTCGGTAACGTTGCTTGGGGTGCTTCACAGAAGGCTGTTGAGCTCGGCGCTAAGGTTGTTGCAATCTCTGGTCCAGACGGCGTTTGCGAGATCCCTGGTGGTATCACTAACGAGATGATCGACTACATGCTCGTAATGCGTTCTTCAAACCGCAACAAGGTTGAGGATATGGCTACTAAGTTCCCTGAGGCTTGTAAGTTCACAGCTGGTAAGAAGGCTTGGTCTGTAAAGTGTGA
>JAGBXR010000040.1 GCA_017629145.1 Alistipes sp.
ATCGCTACAAGCGGCACAATGAAGCACGAGCGTTCGGAGGCTTTCGAGGCTTTGGAGGCTGAGTTCGCTTCGCGCTACACCGAGGAGGAGCTCGAGGAGAAGGCTCCACTCATCCACAAGTACTTCCACGACGATGTGCAGAAGAAGGCTATGCGTAATATGATTCTCGACGAGGGTAAGCGTCTCGATGGTCGTCGTACCGACGAGATTCGTCCTATCTGGTGCGAGGTCGACTACTTGCCTTGCGCACACGGTTCGGCAATCTTTACACGTGGTGAGACCCAGTCGCTCACAACCGTAACTCTCGGTACGAAGCTCGACGAGAAGCAGAAGGACGAGGTTTTGGTACAGGGCAGCGAGCAGTTCGTTCTCCACTACAACTTCCCTCCATTCTCTACTGGCGAGGCACGTCCAGCACGTGGTTTGAGCCGTCGTGAGATTGGTCACGGTCACTTGGCTTGGCGTGCGTTGAAGCCTATGGTACCACTTGGCGAGGAGAATCCATACGCTGTGCGCGTAGTATCAGATATCTTGGAGTCTAACGGCTCATCATCTATGGCTACAGTATGTGCGGGTACATTGGCACTTATGGACGCTGGTGTTAAGTTGCGCAAGCCAGTATCAGGTATCGCAATGGGTCTTATCTCTGATTCGGAGAGTGGCCGTTGGGCAGTGTTGTCTGATATCTTGGGAGATGAGGATCACCTCGGCGATATGGACTTCAAGGTTACAGGTACACGCGACGGTATCACCGCAACACAGATGGATATCAAGGTTGACGGTCTTTCGTACGAGGTGTTGTCAAAGGCTTTGGAGCAGGCTCGTCAGGGTCGTTTGCACATCCTCGACAAGCTCGTTGAGACTATCGCAGAGCCACGCGAGGACTACAAGCCATTCGTACCACGTATCGTACAGATCGCTATCCCACAGGAGTTCATCGGTGCGGTTATCGGTCCTGGTGGTAAGATTATTCAGGATATCCAGAAGACTACTGGTACAACTATCACCATCACAGAGGTTGACGAGAAGGGTATCGTAGACATCTTCGGTCAGAACAAGGAGGCTTTGGATGCAGCTTTGGCACGCATCAAGGCTATCGTAGCAGTTCCCGAGATTGGCGAGACCTATAATGGTAAGATTCGCTCAATCGTAGATTTCGGTGCTTTCGTCGAGATCCTCCCAGGTAAGGATGCATTGCTCCACATCTCGGAGATCGACTACAAGCGTTTCGAGACTATGGAGGAGACTGGTCTCAAGGAGGGCGACGCTATCGAGGTTAAGCTCATCGCCAAGGATCAGAAGACAGGTAAGCTCAAGCTTTCACGCAAGGCGTTGCTTCCAAAGCCCGAGGGTTGGGTAGAGCGCGAGCCACGCGAGAACCGTGAGCGTAAGCCACGTGAGGGCCGCGAGGGTGGCGAGAAGCGTGCACCACGTCGCGATCACCGATAGCATATTTGCGGAGTTGCCCCACGCACGTACGCGTAATAAACATATGTGTGTGGTGGCGCTTCGGCAGATGGAGAAAATTTAAAGAAGCAAACAGAATTTATATTACTAACAAAAATTTTTAAACATCTATGAAGAGAGTATTCAAGGTGAGCGCAATGCTCGCGGTAGCGGTCTTCACGCTTACAAGCTGTAATTGCTACAAGAAGATGGCAAAGAACCAGAACGATGTGCAGCTCGTTTGCACACCAGAGGTTTTGGAGTTGAATAACGGTGTTGTTGAGGCTGACATCACTGTTAAGTTCCCAGTTAAGTACTTCAACGCAAAGGCTGTAGTTAAGGTTACTCCAGTTATTGTATTCGAGGGTGGTGAGGTAGCAGGTGCTGCACAGTACTTCCAGGGTACAAAGGTTCAGGACAACTACACAGTTATCGACGCAAATCAGGGTGGCGAGTACACTATGCACGTATCATTCCCATACGATGCACGTATGGAGTGCAGCCAGCTTCAGCTCCGTGCAGAGATTAAGTGCCAGAGCGGCAAGTGCAAGGAGTTCACATTGGTAAACCTTAACACAGGTCTCGTTCCTTCAAAGGCAGAGGCTGCTGTTTTGGCTGCTGGTGGCGCAGAGGCAGAGGCTCTCGCTCGCACATTCGGTTTGGTTATCGCAGAGGGTGTTAACGTTCTCCAGTCAGATTTGAACTATGCAGAGGCTATGCAGGTTATGGAGTCTGGTTACAAGAACGTGACTACAGAGGTTACACGTGCTAACTATATGTACGCTATCAACTCTTCGAACCTTTCATCAAAGGCAAAGAAGAGCGAGGAGCTCACAGCATTCCAGCAGAAGGCTGCAGAGCAGAAGGATAACGACCGCATCAAGCAGAACCTCTACGTTAACGGTTATGCATCACCAGATGGTCCAGAGAAGTTCAACGATAAGCTTTCTGCTGCTCGTAGCCAGTCAGGTAAGAAGGCTGCAGAGGCTCTTCTCAAGGAGATCGGTCTTCCTTTGGACGCTGCATCATACGGTGAGGACTGGGAGGGCTTCAAGGAGCTCGTTGCTGCTTCAAACATCGAGGATAAGGAGCTTATCCTTTCAGTATTGAACAGCTATGAGTCATCTTCAGAGCGCGAGAACCAGATCAAGAATATGTCGCAGGTATTCGAGGCTTTGAAGAAGGATATCCTTCCACAGCTTCGTCGTGCACAGCTCGTAAACAGCTCTGACATCACTGGTAAGACTGACGATGAGATGGCTGCTTTGGTGCGCGCTGCTAACTTCTCAGCTTTGGACGAGAAGGAGATGCTTCACATCGCTTCTACTAACAAGCTCACTCTCGAGGAGAAGATCGTAGTTTTGGAGGCTGCTGCAAAGACTTATGGTTCTGCTGCTGCTCACAACAACCTCGCTATCGCTTACGCCGAGGCTGGTGAGTCTGCAAAGGCTGCTGCTTCATTCGACGCTGCTGTTAAGGCTGGTGGTAACTCTGCAGAGCTCAACAACAACCTCGCACTCGTTAACCTTATGAACGGTAACACCGAGGCTGCTAACGCATACGCTGCTAACGCATCAAAGGAGACTAAGGCATTGGCTGCTGCTGCTAACGGTAACTACGCTGCTGCACAGACAGAGCTCGACGGCTACAACGCTGCAGTTGCTGCTACTATGAACGCTGACTACACAGCTGCAAAGCAGTACATCGCTAACGATAAGACTGCTGAGGCTGATTACCTCCGCGCAGTTATCGCTGTTAAGCAGGGTGACTTCGCTACAGCTACTGCCGAGCTTAAGAGCGCTATCGCAAAGGATGGTTCTTACGCAGAGCGTTGCCAGAAGGATGTAAACCTTCGTGGTCACATTGGTAAGGAGATTCTCTTGTAATCCCTAATTTCTTGTGATAAGGGGTCATCTGCGACCTCTCAATCATTGCCCCAAATGGGAAATACGTCAAGTATGTCCCATCTGGGGCAATTTCTTTATCGAGGCCACATCTGCACCACTCTGACAACAAATTGGGGGTGTGCAGGTGGGTAGGTGGTGAATTAGGGAAAATAGGGAGATGGGTGCTAAGGGAATTTAAGGAATTTAGGGAATTTAAGGAGAGGCTTGCGCGCCTTTGGAAGGCTCTCGGGTTCCTTAACATCCCTAACTTCCTTAAACTCCCTAACCTCCTTATCCTCCCCCAACCTCATTGCCCCAAATGGGAAATACGTCAATGATCTGACCCCAAAAGATTGGACGGATTATTAAATAGATTTATTGGTAAAGAGTTCGGTATTGCACCGGACTCTTTCCGTTTAATTTTTTGTGATAGTGGCGCATTTGCACCGCATCAATCATTGCAATCTACCTATTATTAGTGGGTGCTATTGCAAAAAAAAATATTTTTGCTTATCTTCGCGCCGTTATATGCGTCTCTAATTCTGAGGTGCAGTCATAACCTAATATTTTGTTGATGCTGAATAATATAAATGTGGTTATATCGTTCATCATCCGAGGCAAAATATTTGTTGCTGGCATAACACAACTTTACTAATTAATACAACAACAACAATGAAAAAGTTTTTTTCAATGATGGTGGCTGTTGCCGCTATGTTTGCTTTCGCTTCTTGCGATAAGGAGCCAGCTCCAGCACCAACCCCAGAGGGTGGTAAGCTTGCAACTCCAGTATTGTCTGTAGTAGACGTTACAGAGACTGGCTTTACAGTAGTATGGGATGCTATCGAGAACGCTGCAGCTTACTCTGTAGTTTTCAACCGTGACATCCAGACAGTTACCGAGAACCGTGTCGTATTCACTAACCTCAACCAGGGTAGCTACGTCGTACGTGTTAAGGCTGTAGGTGCAGAGGGTTCAAACTGGGAGGATTCTGGCTACGGCGAGGTTACTGGTGAGGTCACTGGTCTTACAAATGTTGACTGGTTCACACAGGAGCTTTACACAGCTATTAGCGAGGAGGATGGTTTGTATCCTTCAAACTCACTCTTCTTCACTTGGAAGGGTACAGGTGTTAAGTCTGTAGAGTTCGGTTTGTTCGAGACAGCTTCTGTTGAGGGTGTTGATTTGTCTCAGATTCGCCCTAACCTCCAGGACTTCGGTGCTGATACTGATGCTGTTTTGGATGAGATCAACTCTGAGAAGGGTGCTACTTACGTATTTGAGGAGCTTACAGGTATGACAAGCTACACTATGTTTACAATTGTAACTAACGAGGTAGGTCTTGAGTATGTTGCAGTTTCAGAGTGTAAAACAGAGGCTGCTGAGACAAGCGAGGCTGCTCAGAAGTGGTTGGGCGCTTGGGAGCTCACTTCACACGAGACTATTACTTATGCTGAGGAGGGTATCGTATTTGGTGAGAAGGAGGAGACTTTCAAGGTTAATATCTCTGGTGATGTTTCAGATCCTAACGCAGTACTTGTTGAGGGCTTCAGCGCACTTGAGGGTAGCGTAGCATATGGTCTTGTCGACACTGAGACTGGTGATTTGATGCTTATGTCTGGTCTTACTATCGGTTACGACGAGCAGTATCAGGCATACTATATGTGGCTCACATACTTTATGATTGGTGACACTGGTCAGGGTCAGTTCTTCAGCGACTTCATGCCAGCATACATCTTCTCTATGGACAAGGATGGTAAGGTATCTTGCGAGATGTTCGTAGCTGAGGCTAAGTACCAGGATGGTACAGCTGTAGAGATCACTGCTACACACTTCGATATTTTCGGTGTAACAGAGGCTGGTCAGCTCTACTTCTTCCAGGATGAGTATCGTTGCGGTGCTATGGATATGGTTAAGTCTGAGGCTGCTCCTACTGCAAAGCGTTTCGTTAAGGGTGCAAAGCGTCAGATCGCTACTCCTGTAGTTAAGTCTATGGGCGAGCTCACATCTGTAGTTTACCTTCAGTAATATCCACTTTAGGATTATATGGGCTGCACAACTTTCGGGTTGTGCAGCTCTTTTTTTACTGTGCTTATAGCTTTGTATTAATCAAAATGTGCTAACCGAGTGCGATAATTGCATAATTGATAAAAATAGTTTATCTTTGTCTCCACCATTTGTTGCTATCTTATCATTGGTGATACCTCCGATGATGTACGGTGACTTATAGTGTGAGAGATGTGATAATGAGATTAACATTAAACAACAATAAACTATGACTAAGAATCTTTTTCAGTTAATGGTGGCTTTCGTTGCCCTCTTTACCGTCGCAGCGTGTGAGACTGAGACTCCAGCCCCAACCCCAAATGAGCCAGAGCAGCCCGAGACTCCAGTATCTGGTGAGCTTGCAGCTCCCGTGTTGAGTGTCGAGAATCTCACGGAGTCGAGCTTCACTATCGTGTGGGATAGTGTGCCTGGTGCCGATCACTACACCGTAGTTCTCAAGCAGGACGTTAAGCAGATTACCGAGACAAGCGTTACGTATACCGACCTTCCTGTTGGTGAGTACACAGTTCGTGTTAAGGCTGTAGCTCCAAAGGGTACCGAGCTTAAGGACTCGGCTTATGTAACCATCTCGGTTACGGTTTCGGGTGTTACCAATGTCGACTGGTTCGAGCAGACGGTATATGCCGACACCAACGAGGCAGAGGGTATCTACCCCTACAACGCATTGTGCGTAGAGTGGAAGGGCGTGGGCGTTAAGTCTATCCGATACGGCCTCTTCGAGACCAACACTATTATGAATATGTCGATGGAAGATATCAAGAAGAAGTTGAACGAGTTCGACAACGAGGCAGAGGTTCTCGCCGAGCTTAACGACAAGGGTGTAAGCTTCTACTTCACCGACTTGCTTGGCGATACAAAGTACACGATGATGACATTGGTTACCAACAACGAGGGACTCGAGTTTATGGCTCGTACCGACCACGAGACAGAGGTTGCTGTAGCAAGCCCCGAGGCTGCAAAGTGGATTGGTAAGTGGAATGTGACATCTGACAAGACCATCACCTTCGATAGCCAGGGTAATGCTACATTGAACAATGGCTCGGAGACCTTCACTGTGACAATCTCGGCAAGCCGTCAGTCATCTGAAGCGCTTACAATCGCAGGTTTGAGCAGCTATGGCGAGACCTGGACTGCAAACACATTGCTTGATGGCGACACGCTCTACATTATGAATGGTGAGATTATCGGCAAGAACGAGGATAATGGCTACGACTACATCTGGTTGGTATATTGCTCGATCGATGGCAAGCTCGGTCAGTTCTTCAACAGTCAGATTCCATCGTATGTTCTCGAGATGGATGCATCGGGTGCGGTATCTTGCACAAGATTTGCTGATGAGGCAACATTCTCGGATGGCTCAAAGAAGCGCGTAGAGGTTGTTCACACCGAGGTATATGCCCAGGATCCAACAACGGGCGATATCTACTTCCTCTCGAATAGCATCAACACCTTCCGTGCAGGTGATATGCAGTGGGTACGCGCTAACTAATAGCGTGCGATGAGGTGTCGTGGGGTGTATTCTCCACAGACAACAGATAGGCAGGAGTCAGCTTTCGGGTTGGCTCCTGCATTCGTTTATATAGCTTCAGGAGTGCTATTGTGGGATGTTGGTTGCAAAAAAGTTGCTTTCTGTTGCTTAATTTGCGAAAAAGATGTATATTTGTGTTGCTAAAAATGTGTGACTATGGATTACGCTAAGGAGTTAGAGAAATATGCCCCAGCGCATACCGAGGCCCAAGTGGCTAAAGAGGTAGCCAAGATCAAGATGGCGGCAAATCAGAACAACAATGTCGAAGTATACAAATTCTGCTACTCGGCAATCGACCTTACCACGTTGTCGTGCAACGATTCGCGCGACTCGGTGCAGGCTTTTGCACGCAAGGCTGTAGAGTTTGGCGAGAAGTTCCCACATATCCCAAATGTGGCATCGATTTGTGTCTTTCCAACCTTTGTTGAAACCGTAGGTCTCGAGGTCGACGGCACGCCTTTGCGCATCACAAGTGTTGCAGGTGCTTTTCCAGCTTCGCAGAGCTTCATCGAGGTCAAGGCGTTGGAGGTAGCTATGGCTATCGAGAATGGTGCCGATGAGGTCGACATCGTGCTTAACCCTGGTATGATGCTTTCTGGCCAGATCGACGAGGCTGCCAGTGAGGTAGAACTTCTTCGTGAGGAGGCACAGGATGTAATCCTCAAGGTTATCATCGAGTCGGGTGCGTTGAAGACTCCCGAGTTGATTCGTCGTGCATCGCTCGTGTCGATGTTCGCAGGTGCCGATTTTGTGAAGACCTCAACAGGCAAGATCGATGTTGCGGCAACTCCCGAGGCAGCATTCGTTATGTGTCACGCAATCAAGGACTACTACAACCTCACAGGCCGCAAGGTAGGTTTCAAGGCAGCTGGTGGTGTACGCTCGGCAGAGGATGCAGCGCTCTACTACACCATTGTCGAGGAGGTATTGGGCAAGGAGTGGTTGACAACCGATTTGTTCCGTATCGGAGCATCATCTGCAGCAAACAACCTGTTGACAGCGATAGAGGATAAAGAGGTTCGCTACTATTAATTTGTTGTGATAAGGCAGATATCTGCCGCACCTCAATCATTGCCCCAAATGGGAAATACGCTAAGTATGTCCCATCTGGGGCAACTTCTTTATCGGTGCAGCATCTACAGCCTTCTAACAACAAATTGTGGTGTGCAACACAGAAGGGTGTTGTCTGCGACCTCTCAATCAATGCCTCAAATGAGACGTTCGCCAAGTACTACCCATCGGTGGCTTTTTCGTGTCAGTGCCGCATCTAACTACTTCTATCGAAAAATTGGGCTGTGCAGGTGAGTAGGTGGTGAATTAGGGAGATTAAGGAATTTAATGAATATAGGGGTGTTAAGGAGCCTGAGTGCGTTCAAAAGGCGCGCAAGCCCTCCTTAAATTCCTTAAATTCCTTAAACTCCCTTAGCCCCCATCCAAAGGCGCGCAAGCCCTCCCTAAATTCCCTAAATTCCCTAATCTCCCTTAGCTCCCATCCAAGCGCGCAAGCCATCCCAATTCACCTAACCTCTCATTCTACGAAAAAAAAAGACACTCAAGTAGTTGAGTGTCCTATCTTTGTGAATAGTTGCGAGAGTCGCTATTCCCACAGGTTACGTGGGTATACGCCAGCCTCGATAAGCTCCTCAATCTTGGCAACGAGCTGTGGCTTATCCTCCTTGTAAGTTACACCAAACCAATCGGCACGTGTCGAGAGCACCTTCATTGTTGCTGTGCCGTCGTTGATTACCTTGTTAACCATACGTGGAATGTAGAACTCCGATTTGAGGTTGTCGATATTCTCGCTGAGGAACTCCTTGAAGAACGACTCCGAGTGGCGGAAGTAGTCGGGGGTAAAGCCGAAGAAGTTCATCGATACGGGTGTATTCTCGGCCAGAGGCTCATCTGCGCCACCATCGTGGAAGAGGATGGTGCCATCTACGCGCTCGATTTGTGTGCGCTCGACCATACTTGTGAGGTTGCCCTCTGCATCTACGGTACATACGCCACGCGATACAGTTCCGTTCTCTGAAAGGGTCTTCGACACCTCGTAACCAACCATACAGTAGCGACCCTCCGAGCCCTCGAGCTGCGAGAGGAAGCCAGCGATAACCTCGTAGCTGTTACGGCCGTAGAAGTCGTCGGCGTTGATAGCTGCGAATGGTTCCTTGATAACATCTGCAGCCATCATCACAGCGTGGTTCGTACCCCAAGGCTTTACGCGGCCTTCGGGAAGAGTGAAGCCCTCGGGCAGGTAGTCGAGCTCCTGGTATACATACTCCACCTCGATGCGGTGACCGAAGCGCTCGGCGTTGAATACCTCTTTGAAATCCTCGGCAAACGAGTGGCGAATAACGAATACAACCTTGCCAAAACCTGCGCGTATAGCGTCATATACCGAATAGTCGATGATAGCCTCGCCGTTAGGGCCTACGCCGTCCATCTGCTTGAGCGAACCGTAGCGCGAACCCATACCTGCGGCCAATACCAAAAGAGTAGGTTTAATCATAGTTACGTGCGATTAATGTTTTATTTAGTGTTGCAAAGGTAAAAAAGTTACGCTGAAAATACAAAGTATCCCACCATTTTCGTTATCTTTGTGCGAATTTATATGTTTGAACTTACGTAGTAATTTTACGATGATACGACATTTTTGGGATAACCTCACAGATAAGCGACAGCTCTCGATGCGCGACCGTAGCACCGACAAGGTGCACTGGCGTTTGACCATCTCGCCACTCGCATTGTGGAGCAGTCTTCTGGCACTTGTGGTGCTCATCTTTATAACCCTGCTGCTGCTTATGGCCTACACCTCGATACTCGACATCCTGCCAGGCTATCGCAATCGTGCCGAGAAGCTCAACGACAGCCTTACGGAGAATATCATACGTCTCGACTCTATGGAGCGACATATGAATATGATTCTGGAGTACAACGAGGCTGTATCGTCAATCTTTGGCGGTGGTACTCCTGCGTTACACTCTACGGTGCTTACCGACACTATCCGCTACGACAAGTCGCGTATTCTGCCAACACGTGCCGATACGTTGCTACGCGCAGCTTTGGAGAGCACTACGGGTGAGTATTCGTTGACCAATACCAAGACGTTGCGCAGCGAGGCGGCGATGTTCAGCTCGCCTATGCACGGACATATCACCCGAGGCTTCGATGCTCCGGAGTCGAGTTACGACATAGCCCTCATAGGTCTTGATGGCGAGACATCGGTTATGGCTGTCGAGAATGGTACGGTGGTGGGTGCGGAGCAGCTGCCTAATGGTCGCGGTGTGGTGGCTATACAGCACGCTGGAGGTTACATCTCGATATACCGCAATCTCATCGAGGTGCTTGTGCGCAAGGGACAGAGTGTCGATAGCGGTAGCGTCATTGGTCGCATCGCATCGCTTAACGACGATACGGCAGGCGAAGGTGGCGCAGAGCTTGGCTTCGAGTTGTGGCGCGATGCTACGGCCGTGGACCCCGAGCGCTATATCCTCTTTCAGTAACAATTTCTAACCCATTCAGAGATGGAGAGAGTAACCCTACTTGGATCTACAGGCTCGATTGGCGAGCAGACGTTGGATATAGTGCGTCGTTGTAACGATCGCTTTCAGATAGATACACTCGTTGCTCACAGCCGTTGGCAGCGACTTGCCGAGCAGGCACGCAGTTTCGGTGCGCGTGCTGTGGTTATTGGTGATAAGAGCCACTACGCAGAGCTTAAGGCGGCACTTGCCGATACCGATATCATTGTCGAGGCTGGCAGCGATGCTATACGTGAGGCTGCGGCGAGCTATCGCAGCGATACGATCGTAAATGCTCTCGTGGGCTATGCAGGTATGCACCCCACGTTGGCAGCTATCGGCAGCGGTAAGCGCATTGCGTTGGCAAACAAGGAGACGCTGGTCGTAGGTGGCGACTTGGTTATGAGTGAGGCGAAGCGCAAGGGTGTCGAGATATTGCCTATCGACTCGGAGCACTCGGCAATTATGCAGTGTCTGGAGGGCGAGGCGCGTAAGAGTATCCGCAACCTTATCGTAACGTGCAGCGGTGGTGCTCTGCGCGATATGAGCTACGAGGAGATGGCAGCTGTAACACCCGAGCGTGCGTTGCGTCATCCGCAGTGGCAGATGGGTGCGAAGATTACTATCGACTCGGCAACGCTCGTAAACAAGGGTTTCGAGGTTATCGAGGCACGCTGGCTCTTCGACATAGGCCCAGAGCGCATCAAGGTTGTTATCCATCCGCAGTCTATCGTGCACTCGATGGTTGAGTTTACCGATGGCTCGGTCAAGGCGCAGCTCGGCAATGCCGATATGCACACGCCTATCAGCTACGCATTGCTCTATCCCGAGCGTGCCGCAGAACCTATGGAGAGCTTCTCGATTCTGGACTATCCAACGTTGAGTTTCGCTGCTGTAGACCATCATAAATACCCTGCTTTGGGCATCGCCTACGAGTGTTTGGAGCGCGGTGGTACGGCAGCTTGCACGATGAACGGTGCCAATGAGGTTGCTGTTGCAGCATTCCTCGGCCATAAGTGTGGCTATCACGACATTGTGGGTGCAATACGCTATGCTCTCAGGGAGGCGAGCTTCGTTGCCAAGCCATCTATCGATGACTACGATGCGGCGAATGCCGAATCACGCGAGTTGGCAGCGCGCTACCTAAAACTATAAACCAGTACGATAACAAAAAAACAGATTTTAGATAATGGAGGTAATACTTATCAAGACATTGCAGTTCTTCGCCTCACTCTCGCTTCTTGTTATGTTGCACGAGTTTGGCCACTACATCACAGCACGTATTTTCAAGATTCGTGTCGAGCAGTTCTACATATTCTTCAACCCCTGGTTCTCGCTCTATAAGCGTAAGGTGGGCGATACGGTCTATGGCATCGGTTGGTTGCCATTGGGCGGTTATGTGTCGTTGGCTGGTATGATCGATGAGTCTATCGACAAGAAGCAGGTCGAGGATATGAAGCAGCCGGCACAACCCTGGGAGTTCCGCTCGAAGCCTGCGTGGCAGCGCCTTATCGTGATGTTGGCAGGTGTGGTGATGAACATCATCGCCGCTATGGTCATCTACACAGGCGTGCTCTATACGTGGGGTGAGAGCTACGTACACAACGACGACGTACGCTACGGATATCTCTTCGATGAGGCTGCCGAGAATGCTGGCTTCCAGGATGGCGACCGTATCGTGGCAATCAATGGCGAGGGTGTGGAGCGCATTAGCGACATCGTTCAGCGTCTTCTTATCACCGATGCCGATGCTGTGGTTGAGGTGTTGCGTGGCGAGGAGAAGGTTGTATTGAATGTATCGCTTGAGGAGCTCGTGGCTATGCGTGAGAGTGGTGAGTGGAGCGGTATCTACAACAAGATTATCTCGGCTCCATACCTCATCTCGGAGGTTACCAGCAACTCTGCTCTCGAGGCAGGCCTTAAGGCTGGTGACCGTATTGTGGCCATCAACGGCACGCAGACCCTCGATCGTCGTCAGGGTGACTCGATACTTATGGAGTGTAAGGGCGCGAGCGTGGTTGCAGATGTAGAGCGCGATGGCGAGGTGTTGCAGCTTACCTTGCCTATCAACGACGAGGGCAAGATTGGCATTACGATCGAACCTCTTATGATAGAGCTTCGTACCCACTACTATGGCTTCTGGGAGTCTATCCCTGCAGGTGTACGCTATACTGGCGAGCAGATCGCCTCGTACTGGGATCAGCTGAAGATGATTGTAAATCCCGATACCAAGATGTATAAGGAGCTCGGTGGCTTTATCGCTATTGGCAACGTCTTCCCCGATGAGTGGAACTGGCAGAGCTTCTGGAACATTACAGCACTTCTTTCGATTATGCTTGCTGTGATGAACCTCCTTCCTATCCCTGGTCTTGATGGCGGTCATTCGCTCTTCACTCTGTGGGAGATTATCACACGCCGCAAGCCAAGCGATAAGTTCCTTGTCGTTGTGCAGTGGATTGGTATGGGTATCCTCTTTGCTTTGTTGTTATATGCAAACGGTAACGATATTTTGCGCTTTATCTTTTAGTTGATATAACATTATGGCAAAGCTCAAGAAGACATATTTCTGCACTGCGTGTGGCTATGAGACCCCCAAGTGGTTGGGTCGTTGTCCTGTGTGCAGCGAGTGGAATACTATTACGGAGCACGTAGTGGCCAAGGAGTCATCGTCGCAGCGTATTGCTTCGGTACCCAAGGCGCAACCTCGCAAGGTGCAAGATATCGAGGAGCTTTCGACACGTCGTATCGATTTGGGCAACAAGGAGATTAACCGTGTGCTTGGCGGTGGCCTTGTTCCTGGTTCGTTGATTCTGCTTGGTGGTGAGCCAGGTATCGGTAAGTCTACCCTCTCGTTGCAGCTTGCACTTACCGACAATGGCCTTACGACGCTCTATGTCTCGGGTGAGGAGTCTGCCGAGCAGATCAAGATGCGCGCAAACCGCATTGGTATCTCGAACAGCGAGTGTACGGTATATCCCGAGACGTTACTTGAGAATGTCATCGCGCAGATCGATGAGCTGCACCCCGATGTTGTGGTTATCGACTCAATACAGACTATGCATACCGATGCTGTGGAGTCTTCGGCAGGTAGCGTGACGCAGATCAGAGAGTGTGCTGCGGCGCTTCTGCACGCAGCGAAGAGCCTCGGCACCGCAATATTTATCATCGGCCATATAACCAAAGATGGCACTATTGCCGGCCCAAAGATTCTGGAACATATCGTCGATGTGGTGCTGCAGTTTGAGGGTGACAGCAACAATACGTACCGCATCTTGCGTGGCATCAAAAACCGCTTTGGTGCAACTTACGAGATTGGTGTCTTCGAGATGCACGATTCGGGCCTTACGGCTGTTGAAAACCCTTCGGAAATTCTCCTTTCGCACTACGATATGCCACTCTCGGGTATTTCGGTAGGCGCGGTTGTCGATGGCCTTCGACCCTATCTTATCGAGGTTCAGTCGCTGGTTAGTGGAGCAGCCTACGGTACTCCGCAGCGCTCGACAACAGGCTTTGATCATCGTCGCTTGAGTATGTTGCTGGCGGTGTTGGAGAAGCGTGTAGGTATGAAGATGTTCCAGAAGGATGTCTTCCTCAACTTTGCTGGCGGCTTCAAGATTTCAGATACAGGTATGGACTTGGCTGTTGTGGCAGCTATCATATCGTCGTACTACGACAGACCTCTGCGCGAGGGTGTATGCTGTGCTGGCGAGATAGGTCTTTCGGGTGAGGTGCGTCCAGCACCTCGTACCGAGCAGCGTATTGGCGAGGCGGCACGTCTTGGTTTTAAGCGTATCGTAGTGTCGTCGTTTGTCGAGAAGACTATCAAGAAACCAAAGGGCATAGAGGTGGTATTCATCAGCAGTATCGAGCAGCTCCCTGCAGCCGTTATGCAAGCATAAAAGTTTCGACATATACGCGCGCCTTTGGCTCACATTTTGAGGTTATGCTGTTATGGGTATAACCTCTAATTTTTTGTGCTATGACAACCAGGGATTTCGATAATATCATCGCTTCGCATCGTCTCACGCTTATCAACTTTCACGCTGCGTGGTGTGGTGCTTGTCGAGCTATAGAGCCGGCGCTCGAACGATTGTCGCTGGCTATGGGTGATAGTCTGGCTATCGTGCGCGTAGATATAGACAATGTCTCAACGCGAGAGATTGTCCGTCGTTACAACATAGTTTCGGTGCCTACGCTGCTGCTCTTCAGCCAGGGTAGGTTGCTGTGGCGAGAGAGTGGGGTGGTGAGCTTCGAGAAACTGCGCTTGAGCATCAGGCGTTATCAGTTTATAGCGTTATAGATACACAAAAGGCGACCATTTGGCCGCCTTTTGTATTAGTTCATTGAACTAATGCAAATTATTTCTGTGCGAAGAATGCCTTGATATCCTCATCCTCCAGAATGTTCTGGCTCTGGAATACGTAAGCACCAGTCTTCTCCGACTTAACCATCTTGATACACTTAGTGTACTTCTTGGCGTTACCCGTCTTAAGGGTTGCAACTACCTTCTTTGCCATACTTTACCTACTTGTTAAAATTACTTAATCTCACGATGTAAAGTTACTCGCTTCAAGTAAGGATTGTACTTCTTACGCTCCAAACGATCAGGAGTATTCTTCTTGTTCTTTGTGGTGACGTAGCGTGACATACCTGCAACGCCGCTCTCCTTCTGCTCTGTGCACTCAAGGATCACCTGCACTCTGTTACCTTTCTTTGCCATTTTCTTTCAGCTTTTTTAGTAAACCTTCTTAGCGGCCTTTGCCTCACGAAGTGCTGCTGCAAGACCCTTCTTGTTGATTGTTTTGATACCGGCTGCCGAAACCTTCAAAGTGATCCAGCGGCCCTCCTCCTCTGACCAGAAACGCTTTGTTCTCAAGTTTGGAGAGAACTTACGCTTGGTGCGGATGTGCGAGTGAGAAACGTTGTTACCCACCATCGCTACCTTACCTGTGATTTCACAAACTTTCATTATACTTCTTTTTTAATCTTTTGCACCACCGTGGCACAAAAGCGCACAAAGATACAAAAAAAATATTATTATGCAAGCGTTAGCATTAACCTTTTGTTGTTTTAGGGCAATAAAAGTGGGGATAGAGAGCATTTCAACCCTGCTATCCCACATTTTGTTGTCTATTTTATAGACTATAGCTTGACAATAAACGCATATGGCTCCTCTCCAAGGCTTGCCTCAAAACGATATGTGCCAGATTCCAGATTGCTATATGTTCGGGTCTCGTTTGCTTTATATCCATCCTCGTCCAGTAACTCGTTCGTGTCGTTATCGTATACCGACATCTTTGTTGCGTGCTTGTTGGTAATCGATAGTCTATTCGCGCTCTTATCGTATTCAAATGTCATACCCTCTGCTATCTGCTCTGGTGTAGCAGTTAGCAGCACCTTGTCTATTATCGTTCCATAAAAGTAGTTTCGTGCCCACTTCCACTCGTTTGATAACTCGCCCTTGTAATATACGCGCAGATTATCGCCAGGCTCGATAGTCTTTGTAATTACCACCTCTATAGTCTCCTCTATAAAGAGCGCTGTAAGTGGATGAACAGTGGTATTTAGAGTGTAGAGACTCTCCTTAATGTTGCCATCTTTGTCGCACAACACAAGGCTAATGTCGCCAACAAAGTCTTCTACACCAAGGTTTACGATACCACTAATATTGCACTCGAAAGGAGAGCCAGTAGCGTACTCACCTGTGTTATGCGACAAGATACCACCGAACTCTTTCTCGGTGTATAGAAATACACTATCACAATACTCCGTTGTGCCATCTCTGTCAGGCTCAAAGTTAACAATTATCTGCTGGTTTAGGTAGAATTCGATATTAGGAATAAGATAATAGCCGTTTGCATCTCCACTCCAGCCGAAGTTGAAGTGGAAGTAGTCGTCAGCCTTGAAACCATCGACAACAAAACCGTGACCACCTGCATCACCAGTACCGCAGAAGAGTGTGGGGCCATACTCGCGGAGATTTGTGCGGACAAGTTCTGCCCACTCCTTATCGCTATAGCCATTATTGTATGCAAACTCCATCTTTTTAGAGTAGCCGAAATATTTAGTGAATGCAGCAATAGTTACCGCGCTGTCCGCACCCGAGCCATAGGTGTGGTAGTTCATCCGAATAGCTGTGCCGATATCCTTCATAAGCGCTGCTACCGCATAGCCCTGCTCCTCGGTATATCCCTCATCGTATCTCGTGAGCATATTGTCGTAGTCATACTTACGACCCAGCTCGTTCGCTTCGACATAATATGTAGTGTCATACATTGTGTATGAGTATGCGGGAGTGGTTCCCACACCACACTCTGGCCAGCGATGGTAGTGACAAAGTATGGCCATTGCTGTTGCACCACATCCAGTATATGTGTTTTTGCCGTCGATTATGGGTGTCTCAAGATTGTATGGCTCTAACTGATTCCAGAGCGCAGTCTCATATAACAACTCATCATTTGTTCGTGTCGCAGTTGGCATAGTAGTACCGCTAATGGGCTTTGCGCTCTGGCGCGCATCCTCCACCTGGCGGCACCACGCATCAAGGATGGCAGCAGTAGCCTCTGGTAGATTGTTCATATCGAGAGTAGACTCGAAAGAGTATGCGATGATAGGGTTGATATTGCTATCTCCTGCTACAACGACAAAGCCGTTGTTATCTCCATAATTATATATGTATAAAAGCGAACTATCAAGTGCATTGCCCGTAGAGCTATTATTGTCAACATCGCTACCTGCCCACTCAAGTTCGAGCTCTGCGGAAATAGCTCGCGTTGTGTGTCGTGAGAGAAACTCCTGTGCTATTTCGCGCGCGCGCTGTTCGCCAATAGGACCTGCGTAGAGTGTCAGCGCGGTGCATAGTAGAGTCAAAAGTAGAAATATCTTTTTCATAGTAGATACATTGTTTAGAAATTAGTAAGGTCAAATTCGGTTATGCCCTGACAGTTGCTGATCTTTACATACGTTGCATTTGTAGTCTTGGTAGTAATGACGTGTGATGGCTCATTATCAGTATATGTGTATGATGTCACATAATTGATGTTCGACATAAAGTTATCACCCCAATAGATCAAACCAGCGAGATCGGTCTCACCCTCAAAGTATGGAGCTGATACACTCGCTCCCGTATGGCTAACAGATATTGTCTGCCACTGCACATTGTCGCCGCTAGAGTTGAACGAAGCAACCGGTAGAATGGTGTTGCGACTGACGGTTATGCTATTCGATGTTCGCTTTGGAAATAGAGAGTCATCATCGAAGGTGATAGTTACAGAGATACCTTTGTTAAATGTCGTAGGAATTATGGTGAAGTAGAACACCGCAGGTTCATCGGTTAGTTGCACACCCTCACCACAATCAAGAGTTATCGCCTTCTCTGATGTGTTGTTCGCCTTGGCAATTCCCGATGTGTTGAAATATGTCTGACCGGCAATGATTTCACCATTATTACCCTCTAATTTGATGCTCTTAACCACCTTATCGCCTGTGATAGATAGGCGTAAGTAGCCAAAGATATTGATGAACTTGAAATCTCTGCCGTTCTCGCTCAAACCTAACATTGCGTTGGTATTTAAGCCATAACTACTCTTCTTGTACTCCTGTACCGATGGTAAGGTTGAGTATAGGGCTGGTGAATGGTCTGAATACGAAGAGACCTTATGGTCGGCAAGGTATACTGCATAGGGCTTGTCGAATACACAATTCTTGGTCGAGATTGCGTGTGAGGCAATCAGACTAAAACTACCGCTACGGTCGCCAGTCTTACCGTTGAATCTATAGATATCCATTGTGTTATTGTCGAAAACGCAAATCTCATCGTTCTCTGTCCACACAGTCTGTCTCTTATCGTTAAGCTCAACGCGAGTATCGACATCAAAATCGCTAATTATAGCGTAGATCGTATCCGCGCCGTTGTCTTTAATCCCAATCTCGTTGATAGAATCTTTTGTGCAGGCTACAACTAACATTGTAACAAGCATATAGAGCACTACTCGTCTCATAAAATTAATCTGCTTGATAGATGAATTAGAATATAGTATTGTCGCATAGAGAGTCATCTATAGTACTCACTATGCGACAATTTCAATTGGCTATAGGGTTATGTTTATGCTGTGAGTTGCCGAACCATTTGTTAGCTCGAGAGTCATCTCCAACGAAGATGTGCTATTGATGACAATAGCGCACTCCTCACCACTGTTGCATCTGCCCTGGGCGATAACATTACCTCCATTTGATGGTCGGCAAACATAGTCTACTGCGACCTTGCTGCCGATGATAATAGCTCTCTTACCACTATTCTTGTAGTTCTTATCGTATCGGAGCGTCAGGTTCTTGGCGATGATATTGGTGTCATATAGCATAATCTTATCTACTGTATTTTCGCTCGAACCTCTCATAATCTGCCACTCGTCAGGATTGTTGCCCTTGTATGCTATGCGTAGCACGTCTCCAGGCTCGATTGTCGAGTTGATCGTAATATCTTCAAATTCTGCATAGGTTAAATAGTAGGGATCTAATTCTGTGATGTGTCCCCCGTCTATTATCTCCTTGATATTATCTGATTTATCGCATAATACTATCGCTACGTCACCGGTGAATGTTACTATACCATCATTGCTGATACATCCTACCAATACGCTAAAAGGCTTGCCCTGCTCGATAGTCTCGCTATATGGAATGATGCCGTAGAAGTAAAATGAACCCCACTGATACTCCGTAAGTGTCAGATAGTCTGTGTACTCCGATGTGTTGTCTTTGTCGGGTACTAGGTTGAGTATGATATCCTGGCCCTCGTAGAACTCGATCTCTGGTGTGCGGTAGTAGCCATTATTCGAGCCACTCCAGCCGAAGTTGAAGTGGAAATAGTTCTTGTCGGTGTAGCCGTCTACGACAAAGGCGTGTCCGCCCTCGTTGCCTGCTCCGCTATAGAGCGAAGGGCCGCACTTGTCGATGTTAGTCTTCAGGATATTGTACCACTCCTTTGCCGAATAGCCGTCACGACGGCATAGTATAGCCTCCTTCGAGTAGCTAAAATATGTGCTCATAGCACTTGGTACCAACTCGCTGAAGGTACCCGATGCGATGTAGTGATACATCATCTGCACCGAGGTGCCCATATCGTACATTAGTGCAGCTACGGCATTTCCCTGGGCTGTGGTATAGTTCGCCGTGCTGTAGTTGTGCAACATTTTGTTGTAATCGTAGCTTCTGCCCAGCGTGTTTGCCTTTATGGTATGATCACGATACTCATATTCGTCGGTGTAGCTGTACGAAGGCGTTGTACCTGTACCCTTCTTGGGCCACTGGTTGTAGTGACATATGATAGCCATAGCTGTTGCAACACATCCTGTTACTGCTCGGGAGCCGTTGATATTAGGACACTCGTTGTTATATGGTGCCGACTGATCCCAAAGCGCTGTGTCGTAGATGCACACCACATTGCCCTGACCCTCGGCTGCAAGGTCGGCAGCCTGCATTGCAGTACCGTTCTCCTCTGTATATGCCTCAATCTGACGGCTCCAAGCATCGAGGATTGCACGTGTGCTGGGGGCCATATTGCTGTAGTCGAATTCGGCCTTATCGGAGTATGCCACGATAGGGTTGCTGCACTCCTTGCCGGCGATGATTACGAAGCCGAGGTTATCTGCGCGATTGTAGATATAGAGTGTTGGCTTGTTGTCAATTGTCGCTGCGCTTGTCGTAGCTCTGTTCGCAAGGTTGTTTCCGGCCCACTCCAACTCCACGTCAACCCCTGCTGAACGTGTTGCTTTGGCAGCGAAGAATGCACGTGCGATTTCGCGTGCTCGGTTCTCGTCGATGTGTGCTGCCCACAATGCCTCTGTGGCGAGCAGCAGTATTGCGATTAGGAATAATATCTTTTTCATAGTTGTCTCGGGTTTAGAAGTTTGAGAAATCGACACTTGTGATGTTGCTACAGTCACTGAACTCTATGGCCGAAGCATCCGTAACCTTCACTGTTACGGTGTGTGTATCCTCGCCATCAGTATATACATACGACGATGTGCTGTTAGCCACCGAATAGGTGTCATCTCCCCAGTAGATATAACCCGTTACACTCGAGCCATTGCTGTAGAGTTGTGGAGCTGTGATACTCTCTGTATCCTTGTAGGTAATCAATGCATACTGCCAGTCGATATTGGTGTTAAGCTTGACATTCTGCATTGGTACAATCGTGTTGCGGTTGATTGTGATACTTTTCGATGTAGACTTTGGAATAGTTTCGCCATCCTCAAACTCAACATTGATATTGATACCATTCTCGAAGGTCATAGGTGCAAGCGAGAAGTAGAATTGTGTAGGCTTATCGCTGAGCTTTACTCCTTCTGGGCAGTTGAGCGTAATTTGCTTCGAGGTATTCTCGTACCAGTCGGTGAACGAAATGTTGTTGAATCCGTAGTAGCGTGTACCAGCAACAACTTCGCCGTTGTTACCCTGAAGCTTAATGCTCTTTACAGTGCCTTCGCCAGTGAGGCTCAAACGCAGATAGCCGTTCAGGTTATTGAAGTAGAAGTCGCGACCATTCTCGCTCGTACCCAACATAAGGTTTGAAGCTGGATCGAAGCTATCTTTGTGGTACTCCTGCTCGTTCTTGACCTCGGCGGTGAAGACGAGCTCATTGTTCAGGTATCCGACCGCAATGTAGTTGAATATCGGATATGTAGCATAGTGCTTGCCGCCGAATGCATCGCCCCAGTTGTTGTATGTTGTTACGCGCGTGAACTCGCCGTAGCGGTCACCCGTATTTCCGGTGAACTGCCACGCCTCGAGCTGACTATCTCCCATAACAAGTATCTGATCGCCTGCTGTCCAGACAGTTTTTGTGTTACTGTTTAGCTCGACACGCGAGCCGTCGTCTACATCGGTGTAGGCGTAAATCTTCGGAGCATCATCTCGATAAATGCTCTCTTCGATGCTGTCTTGTGTACATCCCCAAATGAATGCTACAAACAGGAGTAACACTCCATAAAGAAGTTTTCTCATAGTTATTATTAATAATAGGTATATAGGTTTTTCATATCAATTATGCCTGCTGCTTGAGCAAGTAGCGATATACTCTTACCTCGTCTGGATCGCCCATCTCTTTACCCTCGACATCCGAGAGCTTTACGCAGAGCTGTTTTGGCTTGCGCTCGTTGATCTGGCAAGATGACAACTTCATAACGATGTTGCACGATGCGTGACCCGTGTCGCACGTGAGGTTTGTGCCGATACCGAACATACATCTGATGCGGCCATCGCACGCACGCTTAATCTCTACGGCCTTCTCGAAGTTGAGCGAGTCGCTGAAGACAATGCTCTTTGTCAGAGGATCGATGCCGAGCTCCTTGTAGCGGTTGATAGCCATATCGATAAAGGCAATTGGGTCGCCCGAGTCGTGGCGTACACCATCGAACAGACAGGCGTGCTTCTTCGAGAAGTTGTTGAAGAAGACCTCTGAACCGAAGCTGTCCGTAAGAGCTGTGCCGAGGTATCCGTCGTATACCTTCACCCAGTCCTCCATTGTCAGGTAGTTAGCGTTACGAGGACCACCGTTTACGGCTGCGATAAACATTGGAAGCTCGTGGGGGTATGTGCCAATCATCTTCATATCGAGCTCCATAGCAAGGTGGCAGTTCGATGTGCCGACACATCCGCAAGGGTTGTTCTTGAGGTGCTTAACGACCATACGCTGCACGTCGTACGAGAAGCGGCGGCGTGTGCCGAAGTCCGAGAAAATGATGTTGTTCTCGCGTGCTATCTGCTCCTTCTGCTCAAGGCGTGCAATCATCGCCTCGGCATCGTAGCTGTTGCGTAGGTGGAATAGCTCCGAAACAGTGGCTAGGATAGGTATCTCGTATAGCGTAACCTTGTACATATAGTCCGTTACGTTAATCTGCAAGTGCTGCTCCTCGTCGAGCCATACGTTGATCTTCGATGCATCGAAGCGGAAGCCCAGCAACCACTCGAAGTAGTTCTGTGGGATATACTTGCAATTGCTCTTCATATAGCGGAACTCGTCATCCGAGAGCGATATGCGCTCCAAGGCCTTGAACTCAGCCTTGAGATCCTCCAGAAAGTCCGCGTCGAAGCGTGTCTTTGCACGATCGTTGAACGTAAATGTACCTATGGCCTGTGGGTATAGCTTGAAATAGGCATACGATGTGGTAAATTTGTAAAGGTCAGTGTCTAGGATTGAACGTATCATAACGCTTATAGCTTTTTAAGTTCGTTGTAAAGTAGTTCTATTGCATATGCCGATGCTCGGCTGATTATCTGTGAACGATCTGTGCCGCAGTTGCGCACTACGGCGATTGTCTTCTCGGGTGTGGCTACAGCCATCCATACCGTACCGACAGGCTTTAGCTCAGAGCCTCCCGTAGGTCCTGCAATACCCGTAGTGGCTATGGCGTAGTCTGCGCCCGATACCTTTCTCGCGCCTTCGGCCATAGCTCGGGCAACCGATTCGCTGACAGCACCGTCGCGCTGGATGAACTCATTGTCCACGCCAAGAATGTTGCACTTTGCGCTGTTGGCGTAGCTCACAACGCCTGCGAGGAAGTATGTCGAAGCTCCTGCCATAGCCGTAAACTTCGATGCGATGCTGCCTCCCGTACAGCTCTCCGCTACGGCAAGCGTCTCGCCGCGCGAGATGAGAAACTCGTGTACGCGCTGCTCGATGGTCGAGCCCTCCATACCAATGATATTGTCGGGTATGATGCGCTCCAACTCGGCAAAGGCAGCAGCAATTTCGCTCTCGGACTGCTCCTTTTCGACGTCATATGCCGAAAGTCGCAGACGTACAATATTGGGTGCTGGCAGATATGCCAGATGCAGATAGTCGGGTAGGGCCTCCTCCCACGCCGCGATGCGCTCGGCGAGTATCGACTCGGCGATACCGTGTGTTATGAGCGTGCGGTGGACAATCGTACCAAGTTCGAAACGCTCCTTGAGGCGTGGCAATACCTCATCCTCCATAAGGTGCTCCATCTCGAACGGAACGCCCGGAAGCGAGATAACAACACCTCCCTCGGCCGTATCGAACCACATACCTGGGGCTGTGCCGTGGGCATTGTGCAACACTGTGCAGCACTCGGGAAGCATCGCCTGACCGCGGTTAAGCTCGGTGAATGCTATGCCTCGGCGCTCCAATAGACGGCGCACGTGTTCGCCCTCTGCCTCGTTGTATACAAGTTCTGAAGCGAACATCTGTGCCAGCGTATGCTTGGTGATGTCATCCTTCGTAGGGCCGAGACCGCCAGTGATGATAACCACCTCCGATGTGCGCATTACTCGTTGCAGTGTCTCGACAATGACATCTCTTCTGTCGCCGATAGATATCTTCTCGCCAATAGCTATGCCTACGCCATTGAGGTGGCGTGAAATCGAGGCGCTGTTGGTGTCAACAATCTGGCCGATAAGTATCTCGTCGCCTATGGTAACTATTGTTGCTCTCATTCTTTACTATGCTTTATTCTCGCTCTGTGTCTGCTCGCTGCTCTGTGCAGAGCTTTTTGTGGCGAGTAGCTTCGAGGATTTCTTCAAAAGTTTCAGTCCATTCTCCCTGAGTCCAGTGTTGAGGGCTACGAGCGAAGCTCCCGCCTCAAGCATACGGCATACATCCTCGGGCAACATCATACCTCCTGAACCGATGATAGGGTAGTTGCCCTCGGTGCGTTCGGCAATGTAGCGCACAATCTCTATCGACCGCTCGGTAAGACGTGCACCACTTACAGCTCCTGCCTCCTCGGGGAGGAGTTCCAGTGATCCAGCTACAGCCTCGATGCCGTCCAGCGGTGTCTCGATAAGGATGTCGATAATTGTATCCAGCTCCTCACGATTCAGGTCGGGAGATATCTTGGCGAGGATTGGCCTGTAGTCGGGCTGTCCGCGACGGAACTCGAATAGGGGCTCGATAAGCGAGAGTATCTCTTCTCGTGTGCGTGGCACGAAGCGCTTCGATGCGGTGTTACAGGCTATGTTGATGACGAAGAAATCGACATACTGATACATATTTCGGAATACACGCAGATACTCCTTGACCCTCTCCTCGGCGTGCGAAGCTGTCTGCTTGCCGATGTTGCAGCCAATGACCAGGTTGCGCGTGTAGTCGCTCCTGCGACGCACCTTGTCCAGAACATACTCCAGACCGCGTGATGGATATCCCGAGTTGTCGATCAGCGAGTCGCTGTTGCGCAGTCGGCGTATACGTGGACGCGATGTGCCTGGCTGGGGGCGTGGTACTACCGAGCCAATCTCCACAAAGCCGAAGCCCGTAGCTGCCAGCTCGTTGAGGAGCTCGCCGTCGGAGTCGAAACCTGCGGCTACACCTATGGGAGTGTTGAAATGGATGCCAAATACCTCTCGCTCAAGGTTTATCTTGCGCGGAGCAAGACTCATACGCAACCCCCATTTGCCAAACGGCAATGAGCCAACAAAGCCTATCAGCGCGGTGTGCAGAGTGTGGGCACTCTCGGCTGGCAGCAGAAACCTTGTGAGATATTTGAATATTGTGCGTTTCATCCTGTCGAACTTAATGCGTTATGCTCGGGGTAGCGTGAGTTTGAACTCCAAACCACCCTGTGGACGGTTGCGTACCGAGATATCGCCACCGTGGAAGAGTACCGAGTTCTTGACAATCGAAAGGCCGAGACCTGTGCCTCCGAGTTTGCGCGAACGACCCTTGTCGATGCGGTAGAAGCGCTCGAAGATATGTCCGATATGCTCCTCATCGATACCGATACCGTTGTCCGAGAATGTTATGGTGTAGGCCTCATCGCTCTGGTTGATAAGGCGGATGAATATGTCGCGACCACCCGAGTAGGCAATAGCATTGTCCGTTAGATTTTTGAAAATCGACATAAGCAACGTGTAGTTGCCCTTTATCATCATACTCTCTGCAAGGTCTACATTCACGCGCATACGCTTGTCGTCGGGTAGAAGTGCTACCTCCGATGCTATCTCGTCGATGATGTTGCGCAACTCTACGCTCTCACACTCGATGCGGCTGCTACCATCCTCCAGACGTGTGATTGTCGACACGTCGGTAAGAAGCTGTGTGAGGCGCTGACAGTGTGTGTAGCTCTTTGTGATGAACGACTCGCGCTCCTCGGGCGTAATATCTTTGTTGCTGATGAGCGTCTCGAGGTATCCCTGTATTGCTGCTACAGGGGTCTTGAGCTCGTGGTTGATGTTGTTCGTGAGCTGACGCTTGATGCGCAACTTCTCCTGCTGCTCGTGCAATGCGAGGTTGTGCTCTCTTCTAACATCGATAGATGCAGCCTGCAAGCGGCGATAAAGGTCGATAAGGTGGCGCGAAAGGTCGCCCAGCTCGTCATTTGCAAACGATGGTGCATCGTCGATATTGCCACCATTCTCGATAGCCTCGGCTACGCGCTGAAGGCTCTTGAGGTTGCGGTTGAGGCGTATGGCCAAAATGAGTGCTATGACCGTAGCGGTCGTAGCTACGCCAATGATTAGATAGAATATAATCTCGTTGATGTAGTCCTCCGAGACGAAGTGGTGCAACAACGAATAGCGATAGATGATAAATCCACCGATAAATGAGACGATGAGAATAGCAAGCAGCAGATACATACCACTGCGGTAGCTCATAACTTTAGCCTTCGAATCCATATCCGTATCCTGTTCTTGTTATAATATTATTTCCGTAGCGCCCCAATTTTTTGCGCATACGTGTTATGTTTACATCAATCGTGCGGTCGAGTACTATCACCTCGTTGCTCCACACCTGTTTCATTATCTGCTCACGCGAGAGTATCGTGCCTCGGTGCGAGAGTAGCAGTACGAGTATGTCGAACTCTTTGCGTGTGAGCGAAATCTCCTCGCCATCGATGCGACAGCTCTTGTTGAGTCGGTTTACGACCAGACCTTCGTAGCTGATAACATCCTGTGTGTCGCTCTCCTTGGGTTGGGGCTTTGCCTCGACGTGTGGTCGTGCTGTTCGGCGTAACACACTGCGCACGCGTGCCATCATTTCGGCTATAGAAAACGGTTTGGATATGTAGTCATCCGCGCCTATCTCAAATCCTTTAATCTTGTCCTCCTCACTGTCGAGGGCTGTGCAGAAGATGATAGGAAGCGATGCCGTCTCGCTGCGTTTGCGCAGTATGCGCGCGAGACCAAAGCCGCTCAATTCACCCATCATCACATCCAGTATCGCTAGGTCCAGACCCTCGAGTTGAAGAGATAGTGCCTCCTCGGCGCTGTATGCTGTGATGACCTCGTACCCCTCCTTTTCGAGATTGAATCTCAAAATCTCGCACAACGACTCCTCGTCATCGACAACCAATATTCTATATCGCTGCATTGTCTTGTTTGCTATGTCGATTTTTCTATATATAAATATTAGTACAAATATAGTCGTTTTCCCTTAAACACGCAATTTTATGCCTTCAAAAATCGATTTTTGACCCATATTTCCAATGAGTCGTAACAATTTTGTAATAAAAATGTAACATTTTTTTTCTATCTTTGCACTCGACACCTATTTGTGTCAACTACAAAGTAACCCTGCTGCCACACAGCTTAGGGCAGCAATAAACCTCTAACTTATGGATTTATTCATAGTTATCACGCTCGCACTTCTCGCCGTAATGGGTATCGTTGTGGGTGTTTCGAATGATGCGGTAAACTTCCTTAACGCCGCATTTGGCTCAAAGGCGGCATCTCGTCGCATTATTCTTACGATTGCAAGCTTTGGTGTAATGGTCGGCGTTATGACCTCAAGCGGTATGATGGACGTAGCACGTAGCGGAGTCTTCTATCCTGCGATGTTTACCTACGAGGAGATTATGATTCTCTTCCTTGGTATGATGCTCTCGAATATCATCCTGCTTGATATCTACAACTCGCTCGGTCTGCCCACCTCGACCACCGTATCGTTGGTCTTCGGCCTGCTTGGCTCGGCTATGGCACTGGCGCTCTACAATATATGGGGCGGACATAGCGATGCTTCGCTTGGTGAGTACATCAACTCGGGTAATGCGTTGGCTATCGTGTCGGGTATCCTTCTCTCGGTAGTTCTTGCATTCTTTGCTGGACATCTGCTGATGTACATTTCGCGCCTTATCTTCTCGTTCCGCTACCATAAGATTTTCAATCGCTTTGGTGCGCTTTGGTGTGGTGTTACGGTGGCAGGTATCATCTACTTTACAGTCTTCAAGGGACTGAAGAGCACAACACTTATCCCCGATGTAATCAAGGATTTCGTCAACAACAATACGTCTCTCGCATTGCTTATTTTGTGGGTGGGTAGCTCGTTGTTGCTCTGGGTGTTACAGCGTTTCAAGGTCAACATCTTGCGTGTCTCGATACTTGCCGGAACATTCTCTTTAGCATTGGCATTTGCTGGTAACGACCTTGTGAACTTTATCGGTGTTCCATATGCTGGTTACGACTCATATATGCTGGCGCACAGTGCTTCGGAGCCTATTATGTCAATGGCGGCGTTGTCTAATCCTACAGTGGCTAACTTCTGGATTATGTTTGCAGCAGGTTTGCTGATGGTCATCACACTCTTTATGTCGAAGAAGGCAATGCGCGTTATCGAGACCGAGCGTAAGCTCTCGTCACAGAGCGAAGCAGCGCCGACTGATAGCGAGGCTACATTGGCAGCGCGTGGCATCGTGCGTGGTGCACGTCGCTTGAACGATATGCTTGTAGCTATCACTCCTAAACGTGTGCTAAAGTTTATCGACAGCCGTTTTGAGCAACTTCCAGAGGAGGAGCGCGGCGACGTTAACTACGATCTTATTCGTGCTACGGTAAACCTTACGGCTGCAGCAATCCTCATCTCAATTGGTACGCAGCTCAAGTTGCCGCTCTCAACAACCTACGTTGTATTTATGGTATCTATGGGTTCGTCATTGGCCGATAGAGCGTGGGGTCGAGAGAGTGCTGTGTACCGAATTACTGGTGTAACAACCGTTATTATGGGTTGGTTTGTCACAGCCCTTGGAGGATTCCTCATTGCACTTGGTGTCACACTCATCCTTGTGTTTGGTGGTAAGTTTGCAATTATCGGTGTTACTCTTCTTTGTGTATTCCTTATCATCAAGAGCAATATATCATCGAAGAAGGTGGAGGATAACTCGTCACCAGAGTCACCAACATCGGCTATCACGGACGCTTTGAAGCTCAGCCCCGAGGAGGCTCTTATTGCCTATATCGAGCACGTATGCTCATCTATGGAGCGCGTGACACTCATCTACGATCGTACTATTGTTGCGGTATTCAAGGAGAATCGTAAGGTGCTTAAGGATATGGTGCGCGAGGCCGAGGAGTTCTATCACTCTACTCGCCAGCAGAAGTACGAGATTATGCCTCTGCTGCGTAGCTTGCAGGAGAGTGACGTAACTACAGGTCACTACTATGTGCAGGTTGTCGACTACATCTCGGAGACAAGTAAGGCGCTATTGCACATTACTCGTCCTTGCTACAAGCATATCGACAACAACCATACGGGTCTTACAAAGGAGCAGGTATACGACCTCAAGCGCATCAATGACCACGTGGAGGAGATATTCAACGAGATCAACGAGATGCTCCGTACACGCTCATTCTCGCGTATGGATCTCATTCTCAACAAGCGCGATGAGATGTTTGGCCTTATCGACGAGGTTATGCAGAATCAGCTTCGCCGTCTCCGCGATATGGGTGGCTCGTCTTCGGCTAATATGCTGTTCTTCAACATCCTCACCGAGACCAAGACGATGGTTCTTCACTCGAGAAATATTATGAAGTCGTTGGAACATTTCGTCCACTTCAAATAGCGAAGAGCCATATTTCGGCTACTTTGATGTTATACTCAAGTGCGAGTTTCTCACATACGTTTAGTATGCTGCGGAACTCGCGCTTTTTGTGTGCCTAAAATTGGATCTAAATATGACTCTTTGCTTGCACGTTAGCTGCGGCTTCGCTCTCTTTCGGTATGCCTAAAACCAGTCTTGTTATATAGCTTCGCTGTGTGGCGAATGTTGTGGTCTTACGGTTGCCGAACAGCGCGCGCGTGTATGTGCGTATGCACACATTAATAAAGAGAGAGCCTACCCGAAGGATAGGCTCTCGTTATGCTATGTAGCAATATTTTATAGATTAAGCTCCTTTGCGATAGCTGCGATCTTCTCGTCCAGCTCCTTCTCGACCTTCTCGAACTGCTCTACGCAGCAGAGAGGTGCCTTAACACCGAAGTAGAACTTAATCTTTGGCTCGGTACCCGATGGGCGAACCGATACCTTTGTGCCATCTTCTGTGAGCCACTGCAATACGTTGCTCTTCTCGTCGATACCCTCGATAGCGCAACGCTCGCCTGTCTTCACGTCGATCTCCTCCAATGTCTTGTAGTCGAGAATCTTCACCACTGGTGAGCCGAGCAATGACTTTGGTGGATTCTGACGGTAGTCAACCATCATCTGCTGAATCTCGGCAGCACCATCCTTACCCTTGCGGACAACATTTACAAGACCTTCGCGGAAGAAGCCATACTTAACATATAGCTGCTGCAGCCACTCGTAGAGTGTAATGCCCATAGTCTCGCGTGCCCAAGCTGCTGCCTCAGCAACGAGTGTGATAGCTGCTACGCCATCCTTGTCGCGTACGAAGTCGCCGGGGAGATATCCGAATGACTCCTCGCCACCACCGATGAACTTGGTCTTGCCCTCCTGCTCGCGGATGATCTTCGCGATATACTTGAAGCCAGTGAGGCAGTTGTAGCACTTAACGCCGAAATGCTCTGCTACTGCATCGGGCATCATAGATGTTACGATAGTCTTTACGACGAACTCCTTGCCTGTAATCTTGCCGAGCTCTGCCCAACGTGTGAGCTGGTAGCTCATAAGAAGCACGAGTGTCTGGTTACCGTTGAGCAACACATAGTCGCCCTTGCCAGTGCGCAAGGCTACGCCCAAACGGTCAGCATCAGGGTCGGTAGCCATAGCAAAGTCGGCACCCTCCTTCTCGGCGCGCTCGATAGCCATTGCCATAGTCTTGCGCTCCTCGGGGTTAGGCGATGCAACAGTTGGGAAGTTGCCATCGAGTACCATCTGCTCCTCTACACATATAATATTGTTGAAGCCATAGTTACGCAACGACTGTGGAACGAGCTTCACGCCAGCACCGTGCAATGGAGTGTAGACAATCTTCATATCGTTGTGCTTTGCTACTGCTTCGGGCGAGAGTGAAAGATCCTTGATAGCCGCAAGGTAAATCTTGTCGAACTCCTCGCCGAGGATGGTGATGTTCTCGGCGTTGCGGCCAGTAAGCACCTGTGCAACCTCGGTAACCTTGCCTACCTCCTCGATGATGTTTACATCGTGTGGAGATGTTACCTGTGAGCCATCAGTCCAGTATGCCTTGTAGCCGTTGTACTCCTTGGGGTTGTGTGACGCTGTCACCATAACACCCGAGTGACACTTAAGCTCGCGAATAGCGAAGCTGAGCTCTGGTGTAGGACGCAATGCGTCGAAGAGGAATACCTTGAAACCGTTCGATGCGAAGATATCGGCAACACGCTCTGCGAAGAGTCGTGAGTTGTTGCGGCTGTCGTGCGAGATAGCTACGCGAATCTCTTCGCCCTCGAAGTTCTTCTTAAGGTAGTTTGCCAAGCCCTGGGTTGCAGCACCTACGGTGTAGATGTTCATACGGTTGCTGCCTGGGCCCATAATGCCACGAAGACCACCTGTACCGAACTCGAGATCTTTGTAGAAGCTCTCGATAAGCTCGTTCTTGTTGTTCTCCATAAGGAAACGCACCTCCTGCTTGGTTGCTTCGTCATAGTCGCCATCGAGCCACGCTTGCGCTTTGGCCATTACCTGCTTGTCCAAATCGTTTGTCATAGTTGTATAGGTTATATTTATAGTTTATAGTTTGCGACGGAATATTTTCCAATATGCAAATATAAGAAAAAATATTGATATAATGAAGTATCAGACAGTTAAAATTTCCTGCAAATTTTGAGCTGATTTAGCCTTATTAAAAAAATCGAGATTTGCAACACTATTTCGAGTTTATTTTAATAAAATTATCCACATCTTTGCAGTGTCAAAACACCCTCATTTACGAGCGTAAATTTCGGAGGGTGTGAAAGCAAAATAGTTGGTCGATTCGTAACTTGTTGAGACAGAAATAAAAACCTGTTTCTTGGGAGTTGTCGGCCTTGTAAATTAAGAAACAATGAACGCGATGGTACAGACCGAGACATACAGCGAAGTGTGGCAAAACTGCCTCGATAGACTCCGTTCTTCGATCACCGAGGAGGAGTTTGCGAAGTGGTTTAAGCCTATCTGGCCCATCGGGTTTGACGGTGCTAACCTGCGCCTTAGAGTTCCTAACGAGAGCTTTGTGGCAAGCATCGAGAAGCGCTACTTGCGTTTCTTGCGCCCTATTATTTCAGAGTTGTATGGTGCTGATACACAGCTCCATTACGCTGTGCCTCGTCGTGCTTCACAGAATGCTGTAGCAGCAGATAGCTCTGCAATGCCACAGTTTGCTGCGCCAACTGACACTGCAAATATAAAAAATCCTTTTGTAATTCCAGGCCTGCGCCGCATAATGTTTGATCCGCAGCTCAACGCCAACTATACTTTCGATAACCACATCGAGGGTGAGTGCAACCGTTTGGCGCGCTCGGCAGGTATGGCTGTGGCTGTTACTCCAGGTAACAACGCATTCAACCCACTCTATATCTATGGAGACTCGGGATTGGGTAAGACTCACATCGTTCAAGCTATCGGTCACGAGGTGCGTCAGCGCCACCCCGAATTGCAGGTCTTGTATGTCTCGATGAATAAGTTCCAGGCGCAGTTCCAGACAGCATACAAAAATGGCGAAATTACCGACTTTATCCACTTCTATCAGATGGTCGATGTACTCATCATAGACGACATCCAGGAGCTTACGGGTAAGACGGGTACACAGAACGCCTTCTTCAATATCTTCAACCACCTCCAGCTCGCTGGTAAGCAGCTTATCCTTACGTCGGATAAACCACCCGTTGAGCTCAAGGATATCGAGCAGCGTCTGCTCACTCGTTTCAAGTGGGGTCTGTCGGCATATTTGAGTGTTCCCGACTACGAGACTAAACTCAAGATTATCCGTGCCAAGGCGCAGCGTCTCGGTGCAAGCATCCCAGAGGATGTTGTGGTATATCTTGCAGAGAATATCTCGGCTAACGTGCGTGAGATTGAGGGTGCATTGTCGTCGTTGATAGCTAATGCGTCGTTCCTTGGTCGCAAGATCACGATAACACTCGCAAAGGATATCCTCAAGGTGTATGTGAAGCTTACGCAGCGAGAAATTACGATCGAGCATATCGTTAAGGTTGTCTGCGACTATTACAATATCGAACTCGATACCTTCAACTCGTCGAAGCGTACACGTGATGTGGCGCAGGCTCGTCAAGTAGCGATGTATCTTGCAAAGCAGCACACCAAGGCTCCGCTTACAGTTATCGGCTCATCAATCGGTGGTCGTAACCACGCTACGGTATTGCACAGCTGTAAGGCAGTAACCGATATGATGGATACCGACAAGCAGTTTAAGATGCAGATTGAGGAGATTGAACGTCTTGTGACAGGTAAGAATTAAGCGGCTGATGCGATTGGGCATCTCGCGATATAATTAGTAGAATCAACCATCTCGGGTTTTGTACTTTGGTACTATTCCGAGATGGTCTTTTTTTGAGGTTTGGTGTACCCTTATCTTGCTATTTTGCCTACCTTTTTGTCAAATCCGATAATTACCTCTTCGGCTTCTGGTTTTGCGACCGATGCTACGTTATGTTCGTTCTGGCGCTGGCTGTGCTCTTATCTGATTTTGTCGAAATTCATCCAACATTTCTCGTTGGAATTCTCGAAAATGTTTTGTATCTTTGCATTTTGATTGAAATATCTGATAAAACAGCAGTTTATTATGTTAACTATTCTCTACTATTTGGTTTGTTTGGTGGTAGCTATCATTCTTTTCGTAGCCTCGTTTATAGCTCTTGTGGTGTGCTATCCATTTGATAAGAAGCGAGTTGTGGTACACACTCTCTCGAAGTGGATTACCGACACAATCTTCGGTCTTCATCCCAAGATGGGCCGCGATGTTATCGGCCTTGAGTATATCGATCCAAAGCAGCCTTATGTCATTGCTTTGAATCACAACTCGATGGTAGATATACTCTGTCTCTATAAGCTTCCGCTTGTCTTCAAGTGGGTGTCGAAGAAGGAGGTATACCGCATCCCTATCGTTGGTCCATTGCTCTATGCTCACGGCGATATAGTGATTAACCGCGCAAGTGCCAAGGAGGCGATGCAGATGGTGCACGACCAGGGTAAGGAGTGGCTCGCAAAGGGTGCTTCGGTGAGTATTTTCCCAGAGGGTACGCGTTCGAAGGATGGCGAGATTCACAACTTCAAGGCTGGTGCTTTTATCCTCGCCAAGGATGCCGAGGTGCCTATCCTTCCAATCGTTCTTGACGGTACAACTTCGATGATTCGCAAGGGTTGGTTGATTAATTGGAGCAACCGTATCACCATCAAGATTCTCGAGCCTGTGAGCAAGCAGGACGTTGTCGATAAGTCTATCAAGGAGGTTATGGCAGATGTTCACGAGCGTATGGTCGACACATTGGCCGAAATCAGAGCTTCGAAGCGAGCATAATATCCGATACCTGAACTATTAAAGTAAAGATAACCCAAGCAGCGAAAGGGGATAAAACTATATGGCAGAACAGAACAACTCTACATCTACGGCAGAATATGGCAAAGATGCCATCGTGACACTATCGCCACGTGAGCATATTCGCCTTCGTCCTGGTATGTATATTGGTAAGCTCGGCGATGGTACGCAGGCCGATGATGGTATCTACGTGCTTCTAAAGGAGGTTGTCGACAACTCTATCGACGAGTTTATAATGGGCGCAGGCAAGCGCATCGAAATAACCATCGAGGGCGACAAGGTCTCGGTACGCGACTATGGTCGAGGTATTCCATTGGAGGCTTTGTCGGATGCGGTGAGTAAGATGAATACAGGTGGTAAGTATGGTGGCGATGCCTTTAAGAAGACTGTGGGTCTGAATGGTGTCGGTGTCAAGGCCGTAAATATGCTCTCGAGTCACTTTCTTGCGCGTTCGGTGCGTCAGGGTGAGGCTCGTACCGTCACTTTTTCGAAGGGTCTCGAGTTGACGGATCGTTCGGAGAGTGGTCTTGCCGAGCAGAATGGTACCTATGTAGAGTTTGTTGTCGATACCGAGGTATTCGGCGAGTACAGCTACAATATGGAGTATGTCGAGCAGATGGTCAAGAACTATACCTATCTGAATCTCGGCCTTACGGTTGTGCTCAATGGTAAGCCATACATCTCGAAGAATGGTCTTTTGGATTTGGTCAACGATAACCTCTCGAACGAGCCTTTGTATCCTCCTATGCACCTTTCGGGCGAGGATATCGAGGTGGTCATCACTCACGGCAATGGCTATGGTGAGGCCTACTACTCGTTCGTAAATGGTCAGTATACGCCCCAGGGAGGTACGCATCAGGCGGCCTTCCGCGAGGCTGTAGCCAAGACCATCAAGGAGTTTTATCATAAGGACTATGAGCCTGCCGATATCCGTACATCTATCATCGCGGCAATCTCGGTGAGAGTAGATGACCCAATCTTCGAGTCGCAGACCAAGACGAAGCTCGGTTCGAAGGATAAGGAGGAGGGTGTAACGATGCGTCAGTTCGTGGGCGACTTCCTCTCTACGAATTTGGATAACTACCTGCATAAGCATCCCGATACTGCGCAGACGCTGCAGCGTAAGATTGTGGAGAATGAGAAGGAGCGTAAGGCTATCTCGGGCGTTCAGAAGAAGGCTCGAGAGGCTGCCAAGAAGGTGTCGCTGAATAATAAGAAACTGCGCGATTGCAAGATTCACTATACCGATAAGCACGAGCTTGCCGATGAGACAATGATCTTCATCACCGAGGGTAACTCTGCATCGGGTTCTATCACATCGAGCCGTGATCCTCGTACCCAGGCTGTATTCTCGTTGCGTGGTAAACCGCTCAACTGCTATGGCTTAACCAAGAAGGTGGTATACGAAAACGAGGAGTTCAACCTCTTGCAGGCGGCTCTCAATATCGAGGAGGATATGGATAATCTGCGTTACAAGAAGGTGATTATCGCAACCGATGCCGATGTCGATGGTATGCACATCCGTCTGTTGTTGACCTCGTTCTTCTTGCAGTTCTTCCCCGATGTGATTCGCCTCGGACACCTCTATATCCTTCAGACGCCACTCTTCCGTGTGCGCAACAAGAAGGAGACACACTACTGCTATTCGGATGAGGAGCGTCAGGTGGCTGTCAAGAAGTGTGGTGCTCAAGCCGAGATTACCCGATTCAAGGGTCTTGGTGAGATTTCGGCTGCCGAGTTTAAGGAGTTTATCGGCGAGGGTATGCGTCTGGATAAGGTGCGCTTGACGAAGGATGATCCAATCAAGGATTTGTTGGAGTTCTATATGGGTAAGAATACACCCGATCGCAAGGATTTTATTGTAAGCAATCTACGTGTCGAGGAGGATATTGTCGAAAATCTAAAACAGCTTAACTAACGATGAAGGAGGATAAAGAGATATTGGAGGGTGACGAGACTGTTGTCACAAATGTCGATAGTGTTGAGCTTATGGACGATATTGCCGATGATGCGCCCAAGGGTAAGTACGGAGCGCTGACCTCTGCAGAGGATGACGTGCGTCGTCTTACGGGTATGTATAAAAACTGGTTTTTGGACTACGCCTCATATGTTATTCTGGAGCGTGCTGTGCCCCATTTGGATGATGGTCTGAAGCCTGTGCAACGCCGTATTCTCCACGCTATGAAGTGTGTTGAGGATGGCCGTTTCAATAAGGTTGCTAATGTCGTAGGTCAGGCTATGCAGTATCACCCACACGGTGATGCCTCCATTAAGGATGCTCTGGTGCAGCTTGGTCAGAAGGGCCTACTTATTGATATGCAGGGTAACTGGGGTAACATCCTTACGGGTGATGAGGCGGCAGCAGCTCGATATATCGAGGCTCGCTTGTCGAAGTTCGCTTTGGATGTGGTCTACAATAAGAAGACTACGGAGTGGATGCTTGCGTACGATGGTCGCAAGGAGGAACCTGTGACACTTCCTGTTAAGTTCCCGTTGCTTTTGGCGCAGGGAGCCGATGGTATTGCTGTAGGTTTGGCCTCGAAGATTTTGCCTCATAACTTCTGTGAGCTTATCAACGCCTCTATCGCCTATCTTCGTGGCGAGGAGTTTTCGCTCGTGCCCGACTTCCAGACGGGAGGTATTATGGATGCAAGCAATTATAACGACGGCTTGCGTGGTGGCTCGGTGCGTGTACGTGCTCGTATCTCGAAGATCGATAAGCGCACGCTGGCAATTACCGAGATTCCATACACTACCACTTCGGAGTCAATCAAGGAGTCTATCATCAAGGCCAACGACAAGGGTAAGATTAAGATTCGTAAGGTCGATGACAATACGGCCGAGAAGGTCGAGATTATCATCCAGGTGGCTGCCGATGAGTCATCCGATAAGACTATTGATGCATTGTATGCCTTCACAGATTGCGAGGTATCTATCTCGCCAAATGCTTGCGTTATTGTTGACGACAAGCCTGTGTTTATGGGTGTTAGCGAGATATTGAAGTACTCTACAGAGCATACCAAGGCTCTGCTCGGCCGCGAGTTGCAGATTCGTCTCGACGAGCTTAACGAGGCTTGGCACGCAGCATCCCTGGAGCGTATCTTCATCGAGAATAAACTCTATCAGCTAATCGAGGGTTGCCGCACACGAGAGGCTGCCTATGAGGCTGTCGACAAGGGTCTCGAGCCATTCAAGAGCAAGTTACGCAGAGAGGTTACAATGGATGACGTGCAGCGCCTTACGGAGCTGAAGTTCATTCGTATTTCGCGCTACGACTCCGAGAAGGCCGATAACGAGATTAAGCAGATTGAGGCTGATATCAAACATACGAAGCACGACCTGGATCACCTTACCGACTATGCTATTGCCTACTTCGAGCGTATCAAGACCAAGTATGGCGAGGGTAAGGAGCGTCGTACCGAGATTCGCGAGTTCGATACTATCGAGGCCTGGAAGGTAGCTTCGCAGAATGCCAAGTTGTATGTAGACCGTGCAGAGGGCTTCTTCGGCTTTGGTAAGAGTATGAAGGATGCGGAGTTCGTATGCGATTGTTCGAATCTCGACGATGTAATTGTCATTCTGAAGGATGGTCGCTACAAGATTACCAAGATTTCGGATAAGGCATTCTTCGATAAGGGTATCTACTATATTGGTATATACAAGCGTAACGACGAGCGTACTATCTACAATCTCCTATACCGTGATGGTCGTGCAGGAGCCATTATGATGAAGCGTTGTGCAATTAAGAGCGTTACGCGCGATAAGGAATATGATCTTACGAAGGGTACGGCAAAAAGCGAGCTGCTCTACCTCTCAGCAAATCCTAATGGCGAGGCCGAGGTGCTGAAGATCTATCTGCGTCCACGTGCGCGTCTGAAGAAGTGTATTATCGACCTCGATTTGGCAACTTTGGCAATCAAGGGTCGTCAGAGTGTGGGTAATCTAGTTACGCGCTACAGCATCAATAAGATTGTCCTCAAGGAGCGCGGTGCGTCGACGCTCGGTGGTCAGAACATATGGTACGACGAGGATGTGCGCCGTCTCAATACGGATGGTCGCGGTATCCTGCTCGGTGAGTTCAAGGGTGATGACAAGATTGTGGTATGGACTGCCAAGAATCAGTACTATATTACTAACTTCGACATCCAGCAGCACTTCCCCGACGATACTATACGTGTCGAGCCGTACGATAGCGAGAAGGTCTATTCGCTCTGCTACTTCGATGGCGAGTTGAACTACTACTATATGAAGCGCTTCCGTCTGGAGAGCAGCGACAAGACACAGTTCTTCCTCGATGAGGAGTCCTCTATGCGCTTTGTGGCTATGACCGACGTGTCGGGAGCACAGCTCGAGGTGGTCTTCGGTGGTCAGCACGAGCAGCGCGTAACGGAGTATGTCGATGTCGACGAGTTTATCGCTGTTAAGAGCCATAGAGCCAAGGGTAAGCGAATTACAAACTACGAGGTAGCTACGCTCAAGTTTATCGAGCCGGAGATTCCAGATGAGGAGCTCGATGATGATGAGGCTATCGGCGAGGATATGGACGAGATGCCAATCGATGGTGTCGATACAACTGTAGATGATGGCGCAGCGGATGCTGAGACTTCGGACGAGACAATCAACGTAGGCGATATGCTCGATATGGGTATCAAGGCCGATCCGAAGGTTGACTATCGTAAGCGCGACGAGAAAGATGATGCAGGCTTCACTGTGTCGCAGCTCGATCTCTTCTAACAATTGAACCTTACAGAATGGTTATCTTCTTGATAGGGTATGCAGGTTCGGGCAAGAGCTCAATGGGTAAGCGTCTTGCTCGACGCCTCGGCTTAAGGCTTATCGACACCGATAAGGTTGTCGAACAGAACGAAGGGGCATCGGTTGCCGATATCTTCTATTTCGGTGGCGAGAGTTACTTCCGCTCTGCGGAGCGTCGTGCTGTCGAGCAGGTTGTTACCGAGAACGAGGAGTGTATCATCGCTACGGGTGGTGGTCTTCCAGTCTGGGAGGACAATATGGAATGGCTTAACAGTCACGGTGTAACGATATATCTAAAGCGCGAGGCAGAGTCTATTTTGCGCCGCTTGTCGGCATATGGTCGTGAAAAACGACCAATGTTCAGAGGTAAGAGCGACGAGGAGTTGCTCGCATTTATGAAACAGCAGATGGGTGAGCGCGAGGCCTTCTATTGCCGTGCGCACCATACTGTCGACTGCTCGGCTATAAGTGATGATGAGGTCGAGAATTGTGTTGTAAAAATTATTGAAACCAAATAGATGGACAATAGAGCTATAGGTGTCTACGATTCTGGCTTCGGGGGTCTTTCGGTGTGGCGTGAGCTGCGTCGTCATCTCCCCGATGAGTCGCTCATATATCTGGGTGATGGCAAGAATTGTCCCTATGGCGGTAAGGATAGAGAGCAGATCCGATGCTTCGCTGAGGAGGCTGTAGCACGACTTGTCGAGGAGGGTGTCAAGATGGTTGTTGTTGGGTGTAATACCGCAACAACAGCTGCTATCGACTACCTTCGTGAACGCTGGTCAGATATGCCTATTGTAGGCCTTGAGCCTGCTGTAAAACCGGCGTGCCTAACTACGAAGAGTCGTCGTATTGCGGTGCTTGCCACCGAGCATAGCCTCTCGAGCGATATGTTTCTCAACACAGCATCGCGCTACGCCTCCGATGTCGAGGTTGTCAAGGTTGTGGGTCGCGATTTTGTCGAGATTGTCGAGGCTGGCGAGGAGCATACATCTCGTGCCGAGGAGGCTGTACGACGTGTTGTCGCTCCGTTGCGCGATTCGGGTGTCGATAGGGTAGTGCTGGGTTGTACGCACTATCCGTTCCTTCGTGAGCTTATCGAGCGTGAACTCGAGGGTTGCGATATTGAGGTCATCGATTCGGGTGCGGCTGTAGCGCGCCGTGTAGAGTGGTTGCTCGAACGCTATGACTTAAGGGCTGATGGCGTGCAGAAACCATTGTTTGATTTTATTACATTTGCTGACGAGGAGTATCGTCAAAGTCTTGAACGCAAGGCACTTGCGTTGCTGTAATTTGTAAATCATAAAGTTAATAGGCGAGGATGCGGAGATAAAATTTCCGTATCTCGAAAAATTGTCGTATCTTCGTACGATTTATTTGTGTATCTAATTTGTAACGCAAATCGGGGTATTATGGCCAAAGATTCAAACAACAAACGAGCCTCATCAGCTCAAGGTCGCAGTGGCTCGGCACGTGCTAGTTCAGCTGTTGCCGATGCGCAGATGGTGAGCGTTCGTGACAATATACGCCTTGTATCGGGCTTCGTGCTTATGGTGCTTGGCGCATTTCTCTTTTTCTCGATTCTCTCCTTCTTCTTCTATTGGAAAGAGGATATGAGCGCACTTTCGCAGATTGGAGTGCCTATGAGCGACCCGCGCTTCAGCAATGTGTGTGGCCGTGGTGGTGCACGTGTGGCAAGTGCTATCGTTGGCGGAGGTTTCGGCCTCTTTGCTATGGTCATCCCCGTTGTACTTATCAAGTGGGGCTGGCGTCTGTTTCGTTACGTGCCTCTGCGACTTTTGCGTTCGGTGCCTATCTATGGTCTTGTGCTGATTCTCGGCTCACTCACACTCGGTTTTATCTTCGGTACAGCGTGGGATGTCTTTGGCTCGGGTCTTGGTGGCGGCTATGGCGTGGCAATGTGCCAGGAGCTAAAGGCTATGACAGGATTCATAGGTACGCTTCTAATCATTATTGCTGGTTGGATTCTTACAGGTCTGCTTATAGACCGCAACTTCCTACGCGATGTAGACAAGAAGGGCAAAAAGGTGGCAGGTGGTGTTACGTATGCCACACGTCGTGTGTGGGGTATGGTCAACCGCGCGCGTACACGTGCTGAGATCGAGCCAGCGCTCGGTGCTGATGATGAATTCGAGGATGAGATGGTAGTAGATGTTGCTTCAGATTCGGATACAGCAGTAGATCCTGTTACCGAGCCACAGCCAGCTATTGAGCAGCAGATTGTTGTTGCTGTGCAGTCGAACGATGAGGTTTCGGTTGATGTGCAGAGCGATGACGATGAAGAATACACAATCTCTACTGTGCCTTGTAGCGATGAGGATATGGTTGCAGAGTCACTTGATAAGGAGTCGAATCCGATGAGTAGCTCGGAGGCGGCCGCCGCTCTTGGTGTCGGTGATGAGCCAGAGGATGAGTTGGTTATCACAGTCGAGCAGAATGAGTCAGAGGAGATCGATGAGAACGATATCGACACCGACCTCTACGACCCTATGCGCGATTTGCATAGCTATACACCTCCTACGCCCTCTCTGCTTGTAGATCACAAGTCGCGTGCATTGGTCGACGATGAGGAGATTTTCCAGAACAAGGAGCGTATCCGCGAGACGTTGCTTAACTTCGGTATTCCGATTCGTAGTATGCACGCTACGGTAGGCCCTACTGTTACACTGTACGAAATCGTTCAGGAGCAGGGTGTCAAGATCTCGAAGATTCAGGGTCTTGAGAGTGATATTGCACAGAATCTCAAGGCATTGGGTATTCGTATTATTGCTCCTATTCCGGGTAAGGGTACTATCGGTATCGAGGTGCCAAATCTCACGAAGCAGACTGTGTCGATGCGTTCGGCAATCTGTTCGCGCGAGTTCCAGGAGTCGCGTGCCGAACTACCTGTGGTTATTGGTCGCACAATTCAGAACGAAAACTATACCTTCGATTTGGCCAAGATGCCACACTTGCTTGTTGCAGGTGCTACGGGTCAGGGTAAGTCGGTTGGTCTGAATGCTATCATCACATCGCTGCTCTATCGCAAGCACCCAGCCGAGCTTAAGTTTGTGCTTATCGATCCAAAGATGGTGGAGTTCTCGCTCTACAACAAGCTCGAGCGTCACTTCCTCGCCAAGATGGAGTCGGAGGATGAGGCCATAGTCACCGACCCAAAGAAGGCAGTATATACGCTTAATGCCCTCTGTACGGAGATGGCTAACCGCTTGGAGTTGTGTAAGGCTGCACACGCTAAGAATATCGTTGAGTACAACCAGAAGTTCCTCAATCGCCGTCTCAACCCCGAAAAGGGCCATCAGTTTATGCCCTATATCGTGGTTATCATCGACGAGTTTGCCGATTTGATTATGACCGCCAAGGAGGTTGAGGCTCCGGTTATGCGTCTTGCGCAGAAGGCGCGTGCTATTGGTATCCATCTTATCGTGGCTACGCAGCGTCCCGATGTTAAGGTTATCACTGGTGGTATTAAGGCTAACTTCCCTGCGCGTATCGCATTCCGTGTTATGCAGATGACCGACTCGCGTACGATTATCGACCAGCCAGGAGCTAACCAGCTTATTGGTCGTGGTGATATGTTGTTGTCTAATGGCGGAGAGCTTACACGTATACAGTGTGCCTTTGTCGATACCCCAGAGGTCGAAAATATTGTCGAGCACATCCACGCTCAGCAGGGTTATCCTTCGGCATATAACCTTCCCGATTACACTCCCGAGGCGGGTGGCGAGGCTATGCCATCGTTTGGTAGCGAGGAGAGCAGCGCACCACAAAAGTACGATCCCAAGTTCGCAGAGATTGCACGTGAGGCTGTGGCCAATGGTGTTATATCTACTTCGATGATTCAGCGTAACTTCGAGGTTGGCTTCAATCGTGCTGGTCGTATTATGCTTCAACTCGAGCGTGCTGGCATTGTCGGTCCTCAGATTGGCTCGAAGCCACGCGAGATTAAGTTCTACGACTTGCAGTCTCTCGAGGCGAAGCTTCAGGATCTCGGTGTTTTCTAAAAATGTTATTCCTATGAAACGAGCACTTATTCTTATCATTGCCCTCATATCTTCTACAAGCCTCTGGGCACAGACGACAGCCAACGAGTGGCTTATAGCACTTCAGCGTACGTTGGGCTCGAACTATGCAACCAATATGGTGTTGCTTGGCGAAGAAACTGGTGGTATGATGGGCTACTTCGTTATTGATGGTGACAGCTACTACCTTACACTCGGAGCTATGGAGGTATACTGCGATGGTAAGCTACGCTACGAGGTTAACAACGATCGCAAGGAGGTTGTCGAGGATCGTGCCAACCTCGAAGAGGGTGATATCCTAACGAACCCTACGCGAGCTTTCGACTTTGTCTCGGATGTCTACAATCTCGCTATTGATTCTGTAACTGCCAATGGTGCTACCATACGCATTACGCCCAAGAGCGATGTCGCAGAAGTAACCATCTATATCGATGTAGTGAAACGTGGCAGCAAGGTGCTTCCCGAGCGTGTGTTGTATGACTACGATGGTGAAGGCTATACTATCGAGTTGGGCATCATTGAGGGCACACCGGATGCAACACCCAGGTGGAATAAGGCTAACTATCGTGGCTACGATATAGTTTCGTTCCTATAGCAGATCTTGATAACTAACAACTAATTTTATATGAAGAGACTTTTTGCACTATTAACGCTTATCGCAGTTACGAGCTGCTCTGTTGTGGATGATGCCTTCGAGAGTGAGGAGCCACAGGTGTATACCGATGCCGTTGTCGAGAGCTTCGAGAGTAATTTGCCTTTGGCCGATGGTTACAACTATGGCTACAACTCCGAGATTCTCAATTTCCAGTATTTCTACAACGAAGAGTATGCCTATTGGGGTGGTTTTGCGCAGGCCTCGCTCTATGATATGGAGGATGGCTCATTCCTCAATCAGTATAGCGTCTTCAATAGCGACCCAGCATCGGGCGATGCCTACATTTTGTTCTACTACGACGAGTACAACGAGCCTTGCGATATCTTGTGCCGCTACTTCGGCTCGTATCAGTTTACAACCGTACGCCTTAATTTGACTACCTATACCTATATGTCAATTACTGACGAGGATTGCAATAACTTCGCGCGAGTGTTTGGCGATGGTGACTACCTTAAGGTTAGCTTTACGGCTCTTCTTAAAGATAAGGTCGAGGGTGTAACTGTTGATTGTTATGTTGTCGATTACCGCGATGGTAAGCGATATGTTGCAGACAACTGGGCGACATTCGATATTAGCGCCCTTGCAGGTGAGTTGTGGGGTGTCCGTGTGCGTATCGAGACTACCGACGTAGGCGATTGGGGTGCTAATACTCCTCTTTACATCTGTATGGATGATTTGACCTACACCTATACTATTACAAAGTAGTAATATGTTGCAGTAAGCCGTTCTTTACGGTGCATTCTACAATAAACCCCTCGGATTTAATCCGAGGGGTTTATTGTTATGCATCCCTATAAGGGTGCTCTGCATATCCTATGTTTATGGCTGTGAGAGCCAATGCTTGAACTCTGCTACGCGCGCTTTGGGTATGACGATGCGCTCGGGTGCTTCTGTGTTGAGATTTAGTGACAGGCGGCTACCAAACCATATCGATACATCCTTAACGGCACGTCGCGAAATGATAAACTGGCGGTTGGCTCTGAAGAACATCTTGGTTGGCAACTGCTGGCTTAAACTCTCGAGAGTCTTGTCTACGGCGTAGGTCACACCGTTATGAGTCGTAAGTGTTACGCGCTCGGCAAAGGTGTAGAAGAAGGCAACCTCATCCATTTGTATAGGGATGATCTTATCCTTATATCGTATCAGCATCGTCTGCAACGGTGCACTTGCGCCACTTTGTTGCTCGATAGCCGTGTCGGGATACTGTAGTGCGGTTGATGCTGTCGTCGCCTGCTCCGAGGTTTTCAGTCGCTCGAGTTTTTCGATTGAGCGTCGTAGCTCCTCCTCTTGGAATGGTTTCAGCAAATAGTCGATGCTGTTTACCTTGAATGCCTGAAGTGCGTACTGGTCGTATGCTGTAGTAAATATAACAGGTATGTCTATATCCACGCTGCGGAAGATGCGGAACGAGTCACCGTCAGCGAGGTGTATATCCATAAATACTATATCGGCATCGACCTTCGACGAGAAGTACTCGACAGCCTCATCAACCGATTCTAATGTTGCGATAATCTCAATTTCGGGCCTGATGTTTTGCAACATACTGCGCAGGTTGACAACGGCAGCCGTCTCGTCTTCGACAATTATAACACGTCTAATACTCATACGCCTCATTGTTTAGCTGTTTGGAACTTCGAGAGGCAGACGCACCATAAAGCGGTTATCATCCTCGATTATCTCGATCTCGCGGCCACTGATAATCTGCCAACGGCTGTTCAGGTTCTGCAGGCCTATGCCTGTCGAAGGCTCGGTGTCGAGCTTCGGATGCTTCGGATTCTCTATCTCGAGGTAGTTGTCCACAGTGCGTATGGTGATATGAAGCGGAGTTTTCGATGTTATGCTGTTGTGCTTTACCGCATTGCCAATCAAAGGTTGTAGTGTGAGCGCTGGAAGCATCCATCCGTTGTAGTTAGGGTCTATGTCGAAGTCGAAGAATAGCTTATCTGCATATCGAATCTTGAACAGGTAGGCATAGGCCTCGGCAAAGGCTATCTCTTCGCCCAGTGTCGTCTTGTGGCTCTGGCCATTCTGTATTATGTAGCGGAATGTGTATGACAACTGATCGATATACTCTAGCGCACGCTTCTCGTCTCGCTCGCGAATGAGCATAGCCAATGAGTTGAGCGAGTTGAAGAAGAAGTGTGGGTTGATCTGTCCTATGAGCATATTGTAGCGTGTCGAGAGATTCTCGGTCTTTAGTCGCTCGTTTTCCACAACGATTGCCTGCCTCTGACGCATAAGGAAATAGATGCGCGAGTAGAGAATCGTAACAGCAAGCATAAACAACGACTTGGTGAGCACTATGAGGTATGTGCTGTTGTGGGCATCTGCCGAAAAGAAGAAGACAATGCGCATCACGCCGTTGCGGAAAGATGTTACGGGTGCAAGATACAAAGCTGCCGATGCTATAAGTATGACAAGCAGTACGCGGCGGGCGAATATCTTATTAGAGTAGCCACCGTTACGCTGTGGAAGAGTTAGTATGAGCAGCATAAGGAATGAGATAATAGCATAGTAGGCTATCTGCCATATAAACTCCACCGTGCGGCTGGGACGGTCGTAGAGTGAGTCTAAGTCGAACTCCTCGCCATTACGCATAAACACCTTATCGAGTCTTGGGTGAGCATCGTTCAGTTGTTGTTCTGTATAGGTGTCGCCCCAAGCTCGATGACTGCTAAAGCATAGGTGGTCACCATCTTGCAGCTTGTGGCTATTCACCTGCCACGCTGAGACATAGATGCTGTCACGCTCCTCGCAGTCGCAAACTATATATCCGTGCAGATCGCGACTTAGGTGGAGCGTGCCACTATTATGCTGCTCTACATTGCTCATCTCTCTGTTACCTCGCTGTGCCATACCACGTTCGGTGATTATTGGTAGCAGCAGATACGAAAAGTTGATAACAAGACTCAGCGCAACAGCTGTAAGTATGTGTAGTCCTATATGGCTCTTGACTTGCATTATCTATAATAGGTTTATGCGTAACTTGGCTCTATGCCTACTTCTCAGCCTCGTACCACGAAGCGTAGGTGCGGTAGTCGCGCGCTGTGCGGCGGATAATCTCCTCGCGCTGCTCTGGCGTTACATCCTTCACCTTCTTTGCTGGCACACCAGCATATACCGAGTTAGGCTCGAGCTTCTGGTTCGATAGTACAAGAGCATTTGCTGCAACGATACATCCAGTAGCTACTACCGCGTTGTCGAGAATCGTTGCACCCATACCGATGAGGCAGTCGTCTTCGATAATTGCACCGTGAATTACGGCGTTATGACCTACCGATACGAAGTTGCCGATGTGGGTCTGCGATGGATGCTTCGAGCCATCGTAGAGCGTGTGGATAACCACACCATCCTGAATGTTCGAGTTGTTGCCGATGGTTATTGCGTTAACATCACCGCGTAGAACAGCGTTGTACCAGATTGAGCAGTTCTCGCCAATCTTCACATTGCCGATGATTGCTGCATTCTCTGCCAACCACGTATCCTTGCCAATCTCGGGCTCGTAGCCACGTACCTTTCTAATAAGTGCCATAATATTTCTTGTTTTATTGTTGTCTGTAACTTGTTCTGCTATTTCTGCTCTGCTGCCTCTTCTCTCTTTGCCTCGTCCCAGTATGAGTCCATCTCGGCAAGTGTCATCTCGCGGAGCGATTTGCCGATCTGCTCGGCACGTTGTTCAACGTGGTTAAAGCGGCGGATAAACTTTTTGTTAGTGCGCTCCAAAGCACCCTCGGGATCGATGCCATAGAGACGGCAGGCGTTGATGAGTGCAAAGAAGAGGTCGCCCATCTCATCTGCCAGACGCTCGGTATTCTTTGCCTCGAGCTCGGCATCGACCTCCATAAGCTCCTCTTTGACCTTTGCCCATACATTCTCCCTCTTTTCCCAGTCGAAGCCTGTTGCTGCAGCCTTCTCACCAATGCGAAACGCTTTGACCATCGATGGTAATGATACTGGTACACCGCCCAGTGTGCCACTCTTGCGGCTTTTCTTGCGGAGTTTGAGCGCCTCCCAGTTCTGCTTCACCTCTTCGGGGGTGTCGGCGTGTATATCGCCATAGACGTGTGGGTGACGGTATATGAGCTTGTCGCATACGCCATTTGCTACATCCGTGTAGTCGAATGCGCCCTGCTCCTCACCGAGCTTCGAGTAGAATACGACGTGCAGCAGAAGATCTCCGAGCTCCTCTTTGATGCCCTCCATATTCTTGTCTGTGATTGCATCAGCAAGCTCGTATGTCTCTTCGATGGTGTTGTTGCGCAGTGTGTCGAATGTCTGCTCTCTATCCCAGGGACACTCTCTGCGCAGCGTGTCCATAACCTCGAGCAGACGCAATGTGGCCTTGTCGGCCTCGGCTCTGTTCATATCTTTAGTTTTTACGTTTAATCTTTCTTAATGGTAGTTTCATTACTCCGAAGAATGCTTCGCCAAAGATGCCACTCGACATCTTCGATGTGCCAGCCTCGCGGTCGATGAAGATGATCGACACTTCGCCAAGCTTGAATCCGAGCTTCCAAGCAGAGTATTTCATCTCGATCTGGAAACCGTAGCCATTCATCTTCACAGCATCGAGATCTATAGTTTCGAGTACCTTGCGGCTGTAGCCGACAAATCCTGCTGTAGCATCTGCAACGGGCATTTGTGTTACGATGCGCACATACTTCGATGCGAAGTACGACATCAGCAGTCGACCCATAGGCCAATTCACTACGTTTACACCTTTGCAGTAGCGCGAGCCGATGACCATATCGTTCTCATCGAGCGAGCTGTCGAGGCGCATCAGATCATCGGGGTTGTGCGAAAAGTCGCAATCCATCTCAAATATGCGGTCGTAGCCGTGTGCCAGAGCATACTTGAATCCTGCGATGTAGGCTGTGCCGAGACCGAGTTTGCCGCTGCGCTCTATGAGATGCAGTCGCTCGCTATAGTTCTGCTGCTCTTGGCGCACAAGCTCTGCTGTACCATCGGGCGATGAGTCGTCGACGATGAGCAGGTCGAAGTGTAGTTCGAGCGACATCACGCGTTTGATCATCGCTACGATGTTCTCTCGCTCGTTATAGGTCGGTATGATAATTACTCGTTTCATCACATCATATTGTTAAAGTGGCGTCTGCCAAAGAGGTAACGCACAACTATCGAGAAGCTGTATATGTTTTCGACTCTTTTTTTACGTACCACCTCGCGTCGTTTCTTTGCGAGCATCTTGTGCCACGCAATGAACGATGCCCAGGCGCGCACTACTGCCCAGGCACGCTGTGGATGGAGCGTGAGAAGCAGAATTGCAGCTTCGGCAAGGTCGGTAAATGGTCGCAGGATAGCTACAACCAGACGCTGCACGGGTGTAGAGCATTTGTAGAGCATCGCGAGGTTGTTGCGGTGGTTGAGATATATCTTATGTGCCGATTGCTGAAGTGTGCCACCTCCAAGGTGGTAGACAACCGATTGGGGCTCGACGACAATACGCCAGCCGGCAAGTTGCATACGCCACTGTAGATCAATCTCTTCCATATGAGCAAAAAACTCCTCGTCGAAGCCACCCAACGCGTGGAATAGCTCGGCACGACAACAGAGTGCTGCACCGCTGCCCCAGAATATGTCGCGACGTGTGTCATACTGTCCGCAGTCTTGCTCCAGTGTCGAGAGTATTCTGCCACGACAGAACGGGTAACCAAGATAGTCTATGAAACCTCCCGAAGCGCCTGCATACTCAAACTCATTGCGACGATTGGCCGATAGGAGCTTTGGCGCAACAGCTGCCACATCACTCTCCTTGTCGAGTACTTCGATAAGCGGAGCAAGCCACCCATCGCTCACCTCAACATCGTTGTTGAGCAGCAGATAGTAGTCGCTTTCGATTTGTTTGAGTGCGCGGTTGTACCCTCCTGCGAAGCCATAGTTTTGCTCGAGGCGCACTATGCGCAACGTGGGATAGTTGAGAGCAAGCCACAATAGCGAGTCGTCAGTAGAGTTGTTGTCGGCAATGACAACCTCTACGCCCTCCATCTTTAGGCTATGCTCAACTACCGACGGCAGAAAATGCTCCAGGTGGCGGCGTCCGTTCCAGTTAAGTATTACGACACTCAATTTCATATTCCGAATAGTTACTCCTCCTTCTTATGCTTCCAGCGACGATGCGACCACAACCATAGGTGTGGTGCTGCACAAATCTCGCGTTCTAGAACGCGTATATATCGCTCTGTGATTTCAAACTCGGCGACCTCCTCTTTGCCATCGTATAACAACTCCACGAAGATATCGTACTCACCACGACGACGATATTTCAGGCCGATATACCACACTGGAAGATGTAGCTTTAGCGCTAGCTGCTCGCCGCCCTCGGCAAAGATTGTATCTTGGTTGAGGAAGCGGAACCAGTGTGAGTCCTTGTGACGGTAGGGATTTTGGTCGGCAATAAGTCCCATCGTGAGAAATCTCTCGGCACCCTTACCTCCGCGATTCTTCAGAAAGTAGCGAAGACTCTCATCACGAGGTATAGCCTCAGTATTAGGGATTTTGCGAAGACGCCTAAAAAGATCGTCAAGCGCATTGTTGTTCAACGGATGGAATACGCTCACAAGTTTGTGGGTTGGATTGTAGATGCCAGCTGCCATAAAGTACTCCCAGCATCCGATGTGTCCTGCCATAAGAATTGTATCATCACCCTTACATCCATCTATATATTTTTTTGCATCGGGAAATGTTGCGCGCTGCTTCAGCTGCTCAGGTGTGATACCTGCGAGGCTTATGGTGTTGATCATCTGTTCCGCAAGGTTACGGTAGCATTTGTGCATAATGCTGCGTAGCTCCTCTTCGTCTCGCTCTGGGAATGCGTTTCGGAGGTTAGTCATAATTACATCTCTACGATAGTGCAATACAAAGCGCAAGATGAAGTATATGAAATCTTCGAGAACGTAGTAGCGCACCCAGCGTGGCATTATTGCTACTAAGCGACATAGCCCAAATAGTAGGTTGGAGAGAAACTTCTCGCCACGCGTCAATGTATATCTGTTGTTATCTTTTGCCATATTTACTCCTTATCTTCGATTTCGTCGTCAGCATTGTTGCGCGCCTTGGTATCGTAGCCAGCAACGACAATTACAAACTCTCCCTTGGGCTCGTGCTCACGGAAGTGTGCCAGTACTTCGGCAACCGTGCCGCGTACTGTCTCTTCAAACTTCTTGGTAATCTCGCGTACGACAGCTACTCGGCGCTCCTCTCCCATAGTCTCGGCAATCTGCTCGAGACACTTCACAACGCGGTAGGGCGACTCGTAAAGCACTAATGTGCGAGTCTCTGTGGCTAACTCCTGCAGACGTTTCATACGACCCTTCTTCTGCGGAAGAAAGCCCTCGAAACAGAATCTGTCGCACGGAAAGCCACTTTGCACAACAGCGGGTATTAGTGCTGTAGCACCAGGAAGCGTTACTACCTCAATACCCTCCTCGACGCACTTGCGTACAAGCAAGAATCCAGGGTCGGAGATACCTGGTGTGCCGGCATCCGACACCAACGCTACATCGCGGCCTGCGGCTATTGCCTCTGCAACACGATTTACCGTGGCGTGTTCGTTGAACTTATGGTGCGAGTGCATAGGCTTCTCAATGCCGAGGTGACGCAACAAAAACGATGTGGTGCGTGTATCCTCCGCAAGGATAAAGTCTACACTCTTGAGGACATTTATAGCACGAAGTGTTATATCTTCGAGATTACCTATCGGTGTAGGTACAACATATAGTGCTGCCATTGTTTATGATAGTTTACGTTCAAGTAGCGAAATAAGTAGCTTTGCTCCTTCCGAGTCGGGATTCCACGCAAAATTCTCTACGATGTATATCATACACTCGTCCAAATCGTCGAATTCGTTGAGCGTCTCGATGGTCGACTCGTATCGTTCGTTATTGCCATCGAAGAGGTCGCGTACCATCAGGAATTTATCGTTGATGCCTATCGCCTTGCGCAGGTCGCTGATGCGGTTAAATGGAGTTGTTGGCTGCTCCTCTGCTGCGAGTTTGTCGCCAAGAACGGTCACCCTGCTGCCGAGTACATCCCCCAGACGTGTTGTCGGTGTGTTGTTGATTGTGGCTGTAACCACTGGCTGTGGCGCAACCTCCTCGACCGCTGCTGGTGCTGGTTGTGGTGCAGGTGTACTCTCCTCCTTTGAGCTGCCGAGCACAGCCTCTAGCTCCTCGATTGTTGAAGGCTTGGGCTCGTATGCTGGTGTTGCGTTACGCTGCTCATCGCGGTTTGTCGATGGGGTGGTTGTTACAGCAGGCTCTGGGTGCTCCCTGGTGATGGGAGTGTTGTAGAGCGAAATCATTCTGCGGCTCGACTTGCTGCGTACAGGGATATCCTCGATGCCGAACAGACTTTCGCTTATGGCGGAAGGTGCGCTCCCTGGCTCAACTCTGGGTTTTGCAGTTGGCTCGATAACGCTCTTCTCATTAGGCTCGGGTGTTTCGATCTTGTGTGTATGGACAGCTTGCGCAACTTCTGGCTCTGCCTCTGCAGTTGCTGCAACTTCTACAACCTCTGTTGTCTTCGTCTCGGCTTCAGTCGCTACCTCCTCGGAGTGTGGTGTAGCTGTGTTCTCGGGCTCCACAACCTCTGCTACGGTAGTCTCCTCTTTCGCAGGTTCGATTGGCTCGCTCTCTGTGTTGAGACCTAATAACGCATCGATATCGAGAATGTCATCGAAGCTGTCAACAACCGCAGTTGTGCTGTGCTCCTCGTTGCGACTCTCCGTCTCGTCTGCGATGTGTGGTGCTTCGCTTTGAGGCTCCTCTTCGGTCTTTTGTGCAGTTATGTTGTGAGGCTTCGACTCGCCGAGATCCATAATTGTTTCGTAAAGTGTGCGAAGCTCCTCGAGGGCTATATCTCGTTCGATGGCCGGAATGCGTGAGGTGCTATCCCAGCCACGTGTAAGAGTTGTCAGATGTGACAACATCGCTGCTATGCTTCTGTTTTTCATCGGCTGAATAACTATATATTTATATAATGTCCAAAGGTACGAAAAAAAATGTAATGTGCAAAAAGCAGAACTCTATTATTATCTCGAGCAATGATATTTTTCATTATTGCAACGAAAACTCTGTGCCTCTATTATCTGTTTTAATGCTATTTCGGCCGATAGATAGGGCAACTGACTCTCTATTTTGGTCGATTCACCGATATAATGTTGTGTAGTTAACAAAAAAAATATTACTTTCGCCGACGAAATGATTGATATTAATTAATACAGATATACAGATGAGAAAATTATTTCTAATTATCCCGATGCTCTTCATTGCGGTTTCTGCTATGGCGCAGTCGGGTCGTCTGAATTTTACTGTCATCGACGGAGAGACGAAAGAAGGTGTGGTTGGTGCTATTGTTGAAGTAGTCTCTTCTGTCGATGATAGTTTTCGTAAACACACTACTACGGGAGCTAAAGGTGTTGTGAGCATCACAGGTCTTCGCGATGGAGACTATACGATGACAGTGATGTTCATCGGTTACGCTACTCATCGTCAGGAGGTTAAGATTAAGGGTACTGTAGATCTCGGAGTAGTGCCACTATCTCCAGAGAACGTGGCTATCGAGACTATCGTCAAGGAGGTGCAGGCATTGCGTACTTCGCAGAATGGCGATACGGTCGCTTACAATGCTGCAGCCTTTAAGGTTGCTGCTGATGCCGATGTCGAGGGCTTGCTCAAGAAGATGCCGGGTATTACCATTACAAATGGCACCGTAGAGGCTCAGGGTGAGCAGGTTAAGAAGATCTTCGTGGATGGTAAGGAGTTCTTTGGCGAGGATGTATCTACAGCGCTCAACTCTCTTCCTGCGGAGTCGGTCGATCGTGTTGAGGTATTTAACAAACTGTCGGATAATGCCGAGTTCTCGGGTATGGATGATGGCGAGGGCTACAAGGCTATCAATATTGTTACTCACTCTAATATGCGTCAGGGTGTCTTTGGTAAGCTCTACGGTGGCTACGGCTATCAGCCCGATACCGATGGTGGTGCACCTGATATCGACTTCGCGAATGATGAGTCATACAGTCCAACGATCGGAAGTGTTACCTCGCCACATAAGTTTAATCTTGGCGGTAATGTAAACTACTTCCAGGGTTCGTCACGACTCTCTGTTATCGGTCTCTTTAACAACGTCAATCAGCAGAACTTCTCGTTCGAGGATATCCTCGGTGTAACAGGTGGTGGCGGTGGTCCAGGTGGTGGCCGTGGTGTAGGTCGCTATATGGTACGTCCACAGAGTGGAGTTGCTCTTGTTGGCTCAATAGGTGTTCAGTACTCCGATTCGTGGGGCGAGGGCGATAAAGTAAAGCTCAATGGCTCATACTTCTACAACGATACTAACACCAAGAACAAGAGTGTTTTGCAGAAGTGGTACGAGAGTCCATCACCGGATGACTACCTCGAGCAGGAGGGTGAGTCGGAGACTCGTAACTTTAACCATCGTTTCAATGCACGTGTCGACTGGAATATCAACAAGAATATGTCGTTGATGTCGCGTACAAACTTCAGCTTCCAGGGTAACGATCCTTATAGCCAGCAGTATGGCGAGTTGGAGGGTGAGACAGCCGAGAAGAAGGACCTCCCTTATGAGATGCTCTATAGTGGCTCTACAGGTTCGTCGCGCGCTTTCCGCTTCAGCGAGTTCTTGCAGTATCGCGTGAAGCTCGGCAAGGCTGGTCGTACAATTACTGTGGACGGTCGCTATGGTGTGCGCAATACGCCAAAGTCGTGGACTAATAGCTTCTCTACGCTTAACACGATATTCAATCCCGAGACTGGTGAGGTGGCTCCCGACTTGCGTTATGTATCGTCGTTTGCGCCTCAGACAGAGACCGATATCAATGCAAACTTCACATATACCGAGCCAGTATCTAAGAATTCTCAGGTTAGTGTTCAGTATCGCTTCGAGCTAGAGGATCAGGATATCGATAAGACAGCTTATGTAACTGATGGTAGCTACGATATCGCTGGTCGTCAGCCCGATGCATCGCTCTCGTCGATGACCGATAGCCGTAGTATGGAGCATCGTGTAGGTCCAGGCTTCCGCTATGCTAAGGATCGCAACACCTTTATCGCTAATGTCTACTATCAGCACTCGTTGCTCGATGGTGTGGTCAAGGGCGAGAATATCGTGCGCGATTTCAACCACGTGACCTACTTTATGATGGGTAACATCGCGTTCAACCCACAGAATACAATCCGTATCTTCGTGAATTCATATACGCAGAATCCCGATGTTCGCAACTTGCAGGATATCTACGATGTGTCGAATGCACAATATTTGTCGAAGGGTAACTCGGAGTTGGTGTCGTCGTATAACCACCGCTTGAACTTCCACTATGTTCGCTCGAATATTGAGAAGGGTCGCACCTTTATGTGGATGTTCTCGGGTCAGATCACGCAGGACTATATCGGTCAGTCGATTACCTATAATCCCGATACGATTATTATCGATGGCACGGAGTATAATCCATTGCAGTACTCGACTTACGAGAATATGAATGGCTACAGCCAGTTGCGTACACACGTAAGCTATGGTTTCCCAGTGAACTTCATCAAGTGTAACCTCAACCTTATGGCTGGTTATAGCTGGACACGTACTCCTTCGATGATCAACGGAGAGCAGAACATCACAAGTAATATGGGCTACGATGCGATGTTCTCACTCGGTAGCAATATCTCAGAGAATATCGACTTTACTATCCAATGGAATGGTGCTTATAACGATGCTACACAGTCGCTATCGACAACACGTGGTAAGAACCAGTACTTCAGCCATACGGCATCGGGTACGTTGAAGTGGGTGTTCTGGAAGGGCTTCACGCTTACAGCGGCTGTTAACTACAACCAGTATATCGGCTTTACGGATAACTACAACGAGGACTATCTTATCTGTAACTTGTACCTTGGCAAGAAGCTTTTCAAAAGCCAGCGTGGCGAGATTATGATTGGCGTTAATGACCTATTGAATCAGAATACAGCCTTTGTTCGCAACGTAGGTAGCGGTTATACGCAGAACTCTTGGAATAGTGTTGTGGGTCGCTACTTTACAATTCAGTTCAACTACAACTTGCGTCACTTCGGTAAGAATGCGACTAAGGATTCGAGCAAGTATGAGGGTATGGATGTGAAGCCTGGTAGAATGCCCTTTGGTCCTCCTCATATGATGCGATAGTAAAGCGGTCAATAGATTATATATACTATATAAGGGATTGTTCTTCGGGACAATCCTTTTTTGTTGTCTGTTGGTAAAAAAAATGCTCGAAAATTTGGTGAAATCGAAAATTTTGCAGTATCTTTGTGATATCAAAATAATATCACTTTGTAATGCATTAAGAATTGTCTAACTTAAAACCTATAACCTATGAAAACTAAGATGAATATTTTGAATTGGATCTTTGGTGGTCTATCGTTTGGTAAGTTGCGCGTATGGCCTTGGAAGGCGGAGTTTTGGCGTTTGCGCTGCGGAAGAAATAAGGCAGATTTGCGTGCATAAATTAGTCATTAAGCTTTAAAATAAAAATAGAATAACTTAAAACCTATAACCTATGAAAAACTACACTTATTCTGGTTGGAAGCTTAACGGTTTCGTAGCTGTATTAATCAACATAGCGTTGGTTGTTGCATCTATCTACTGTTTCGTTCAGATGCTTAATGCCGAGGTGTTCTACCTCTGGATGCTCATTGGCGTTGGCGTGCTTGCGCTACTTGCTTTTATTATGTTGTTTGGCTACGTTATGCTCGAGCCTAACGAATCGCGCGTGTTGCTCTTCTTTGGTAACTATCGCGGCACGTTCTACAATACGGGTTTCTGGTGGATTAACCCTTTGATGTCTGCCAAGAAGCTCTCGATGCGTGCGCGTAACCTTAATGTTGATCCTATCAAGGTGAACGACAAGGCAGGTAACCCAATTCTTATCGGTCTTGTGGTTGTGTGGAAGATTAAGAACGATGGCGCATACAACGCAGTATTTGAGATTGATTCACCATCGGAGTTGGGTGCTTCGGGTGCTAATGCTCGTATGAATGTCTTGGAGAACTTCGTGGCCGTGCAGAGCGACTCGGCATTGCGTCAGGTAGCAGGTATGTATACTTACGATGAGAATACAAACTCATCGCCCGAGGAGGTTACATTGCGTTCTGGCGGCGAGGAGATTAACGAGCGTCTGACCGATGAGCTCAACGACCGTCTCTCGATTGCGGGTATCGAGGTTGTCGAGGCGCGTCTTAACTACTTGGCATACGCTCCCGAGATTGCAGCAGCTATGTTGCGTCGTCAGCAGGCCGATGCTATCATCTCGGCACGCGAGAAGATTGTTGAGGGTGCAGTGTCGATGGTCAAAATCGCTTTGGAGCGTCTCTCTGTTGAGGAGGTTGTAGAGCTCGACGAGGAGCGTAAGGCGGCTATGGTGAGCAACTTGCTCGTGGTGTTGTGTGCCGATGAGGCAGCGCAGCCCGTGGTAAATACAGGTACATTGCATAACTAACGAGGCGTATGGCAGCTAAGGAGCAAAATACACGAAGCTTTGTCCTGCGTGTCGATGGCGACACGATGGATGCTTTGGAGATGTGGGCTGCCGATGAGTTTCGCTCAGTCAATGGACAGCTACAGTGGATAATTGCCGAGGCGTTGCGTCGTAGTGGGCGCAAGCCTCGCGCAAAACGCAAAACAAACATAGAGACAAATGAGGATAAAGAATAGATATACCACTTGGAATTTGCGCCTTGTCACTTTGAACAAGGCACAGCAACGCCTTAGAAGAAGAAAGGAGTATAACTTTAAGCTGTCGTTGAGCGATATACTGATGTCCATCTCGGCTATCTTATTGATCGATGCCGATAGCGTAATTGCTAATTTCGCTCGCGAAGGTGTGGTGTGGCAAGTTGCAGCCGAATGGACACTCTTGGCTCTATTCTTTCTCGGCCTCTTCTTGAAGTTTCGACACAGGGCGCCGCGTCCCTGCTGGAATAATCTCTCTTGGGCTTTGTCGATGATGGCGGTGGGCTGTACGATTGTAGCCTATGCGATGTGGTGGCTCGATGAGTTTACTTTGGTGCAGTCGCATATTATGGCTCTCTGCTGCGTACCTATTTATGTTGCGGCCATTGCGAGTATCCTCCGTCTGCGCTACATCCGTCGTCGCTCGCGTGCCGAAATCGCTATGATGCGTATGCGTCGCTCACGCCGTAGAAGTTATAACTACTAAATATAAGCGATTATGAGTGTAAATATGGATATTGTTTATGTGAGTATTGCTGCCATAATCTTGGTTATGTGTGCGATAGTGGTGCTCTTCGGTAGGGGTGATTGGCTCCTGTCGGGCTACAATACGGCAAGCAGGGAGAAGCGCGAAAAGTACAATATCGTGCGTCTTCGTGCCGTGACGGGCATAGGACTGATACTGCTTGCTGCGGAGATTGTTGTTATGGAGTTTGTATCGTTTGGAAATGAGAATGTTGAGGCTACGATACTATGTGTCACTGCATTGATTTTGAGTCTGCTCTCGATGACCTACTGCAAGAGATAGTTGGCAATTGTCGCAAAGAAATAGTTGACTCGAATGGAGCGCACGTTGGTGCTTTCTGTTCGGGTCACTTGTTTTGTAGAGCATCTCCGCGTTGCTCTCTTTTCAAAAAAGAGCAAATCGCTTAAAAAACTCCGTTTAGAACTTTGCTCTCTCTGAAAGATTTTGTATCTTTGCGCGTTATATATGCGGTTGTCGCATATTGGACAATAGCGTGTTGTAGCGCAGATGTAGAAAACAAATAAGCGAAAATGGATATTCTATCAAAAGTAATCAAAGTATTCTTCGGCTCGAAAGCCGATAAGGATCGCAAGGAGATTCTTCCATACGTGGAGAAGATCAAGGCTATTTACCCTTCAATCTCGGCTCTTAGCAACGATGAGCTTCGTGCTCGTTCGGCTGCCCTCAGCCTCGCTATTGCTACGTTCATCGCGTCGGATGAGCGCCACATCGAGGAGCAGAAGGCAAAGTTGGAACTTGCCGATACATCATTGCAGGATAAGGAGCGTATTTCAAAAGATATTGACGACACAACAAAGCGCATCGACGAGAAGATCGAGCAGAAGCTCGAGGAGATTCTTCCCGAGGCCTTCGCTATTATGAAGGACACAGCACGTCGCTTTGCCGAGAACGACGAGGTGGTAGTTACAGCTAACGACTTCGACCGCAACCTCGCAGCCGTACGTCAGGATTTGGTGCGTATCGAGGACGACAAGGCTATCTATAGCAGCCAGTGGACAGCTGGTGGTAATGTCATCAAGTGGGATATGGTACACTACGATGTACAGCTCTTCGGCGGTGTGGTACTCCACAAGGGCCGAATTGCCGAGATGGCAACAGGTGAGGGTAAGACTCTCGTGGCTACTCTCCCCGTATTCCTCAACGCCCTTGCGCGTAAGGGCGTGCACGTAGTTACGGTGAACGATTACCTTGCACGACGCGATGCCGAGTGGATGGGCCCTATGTACCAGTTCCACGGTCTGTCGGTAGCTTGTATCGACAACACACGTCCTAACTCCGAGGAGCGCCGTAAGGCATATATGGCCGACATCACATTCGGTACAAACAACGAGTTCGGTTTCGACTACTTGCGTGACAATATGGCGTCATCGCCAAAGGATTTGGTACAGCGCAAGCACCACTTTGCAATTGTCGATGAGGTCGACTCTGTATTGATTGACGATGCTCGTACTCCGCTTATCATCTCTGGTCCCGTTCCAAAGGGTGGCGATCAGCTCTTTGCGGAGTTCCAGCCTTCGGCAAAGTATATCTACGACCTCCAGAGCAAGATGTCATCATCGGATGTTGCCGAGGCAAAGCGTCTGTTCGCTGCTGGCAATATGGAGGAGGCAGGTAAGCTCTTGTTGCGTGCACACAAGGCTATGCCAAAGTACAAGGCACTTATCAAGTTCCTTTCGGAGCCAGGAGTGAAGGTTCTCTTGCAGAAGACCGAGAACTTCTATATGCAGGACAACGAGAGGCGTATGCACGAGATTACGGACGATAACTTCGTAATCCACGATGAGAAGATGAACACCTTGATTCTTACAGATAAGGGTCACGAGGTGGCTTCAAAGCGCTTCAACGAGGAGGGTTTCTTCGTACTCCCAGATATTGGTGCGCGTATTGCTGAGTTGGAGCACTCGCAGCTTTCTGCCGAGGAGCGTGCACAGCAGAAGGATGCACTTCTTAGCGACTATGCTATCAAGGCGGAGCGTGTTCACACGATGAACCAGTTGCTCAAGGCCTACTTTATGTTCGAGAAGGAGGTAGAGTATGTCCTTATCGACAACAAGGTGAAGATCGTAGACGAGCAGACTGGTCGTATTATGGAGGGTCGTCGCTACTCGGACGGCTTGCACCAGGCTATCGAGGCCAAGGAGAATGTTAAGGTCGAGGATGCAACACAGACATTCGCAACCATCACATTACAGAACTACTTCCGTATGTACCACAAACTTGCCGGTATGACTGGTACGGCTGAGACCGAGGCTTCGGAGTTCTGGAGCATCTACAAGCTCGATGTTGTGGTTATCCCAACAAACAAGAAGGTCATCCGTGACGATAAGGAGGATCTCGTATATAAGACAGCTCGCGAGAAGTACAACGCCGTTATCGCAGAGATTGAGCGCTTGGTGGCAGAGGGTCGTCCAGTGTTGGTGGGTACAACATCTGTCGAGATTTCGGAGTTGTTGAGCCGTATGCTCAAGTTGCGTGGCATCAAGCACAATGTGCTCAACGCCAAGCAGCACCAGCTCGAGGCACAGATCGTTGCCGAGGCTGGACATCGTGGTCAGGTGACTATCGCTACGAATATGGCAGGTCGCGGTACCGATATCAAGCTTACGCCAGAGGTTAAGGCTCTCGGTGGTTTGGCTATCATCGGTACGGAGCGTCACGAGAGCCGTCGCGTAGACCGCCAGTTGCGTGGTCGTGCAGGACGTCAGGGTGATCCGGGTTCTTCACAGTTCTTCGTGTCGTTGGAGGACAATTTGTTGCGTCTGTTCGGTTCGGAGCGTATCGCCAAGATGATGGACCGTATGGGTCTTCAGGAGGGTGAGGTTATCCAGGCCGGTATGATGACAAAGGCTATCGAGCGTGCGCAGAAGAAGGTCGAGGAGAACCACTTTGGTACACGTAAGAGATTGTTGGAGTATGACGATGTTATGAACTCGCAGCGTGAGGTTATCTACACACGTCGTCGCCACGCACTCTATGGTGAGCGTATCGATATCGATATGAACAATCTCCGCTACGACTACGCTATCAAGTTCGTCGAGGCGCACGAGGGTTGCTCGTTCGAGGACTTCAAATTCGACCTTATGCGTGAGGTAGCTCTTGAGACATCGCTTACCGAGGAGCAGCTTATGAAGCTCAAGCCAAAGGCTATTATCGAGGCTATCGTTGCTGACCTCGAGTCGTTCTACGAGCGTAAGGCCAAGGCTATAGCTGACTCGGTGCGTCCTACTATGGAGCGCATCTATGAGGATCGTAAGACAAATATGGATATGCGTATTGCCTTCCCTCTTACAGATGGTCGTTTGCGCTACACTATCCCTGTAGAGTTGCAGAAGTGCAAGGATACAGACTGTGCCGAGATCTATCGCGTATTTGCAAAGATTGCACTCTTCACGACTATCGATGACGCTTGGCGCGAGCACCTGCGCGAGATGGATGATTTGCGTCAGAGTGTACAGAATGCAACATACGAGCAGAAGGATCCATTGCTAATCTACAAGCTCGAGTCGTTCCAACTCTTCTCGAAGATGTTGGAGGATATAAACCGTGATGTTCTTGCTGTGCTCAACAAGTCATACTTGCCAGTGCGCGAGAATAATCCCGACTCGGTACAGCAGGCACGTGAGCAGCGTAGCAAGGTCGATGTAAACAAACTTCAAGCATCGCGTATGGCAGCGGCAGCGGCAGCTGGTCAGGGCGAGAAGGGCAAGACTGCTCCTATTAAGGTTGATAAGTCGGTTGGTCGTAACGATCCTTGTCCTTGTGGCTCGGGCAAGAAGTATAAGCACTGCCACGGTAAGATGGCCTAAATGTGTAACACATAACCAGAAATAATGCTATGGGCTATAAGGAGCAAAAGCAACTGCAATTCGATATTCGCTATCTTCAGATGGCGCGCGTGTGGGCCGAGAACTCATACTGCGTACGTCGCAAGGTAGGTGCGTTGTTGGTTAAGGATAAGATGATTATCTCAGATGGCTATAACGGCACCCCTGCTGGCTTCGAAAATGTATGTGAGGATGATATGGGCAAGACAAAACCCTATGTTCTTCACGCCGAGGCTAATGCTATTACGAAGGTTGCAAAGAGTGCCAACAACTGCGATGGCTCGACGCTCTATGTTACAGCATCGCCCTGTATTGAGTGCGCCAAGCTTATAATCCAGGCTGGTATTCGTCGTGTTGTATATGCAGACCCCTATCGCTCGGACGATGGTATTGAACTGCTGAAGAAGGTAGGCATCGAGTGTGTACATATCGAGAACATTTAGGCGTTATACCTATATAGCAAAAGCGGGAGAGCTCCAAAAAGGAGTATCTCCCGCTTTTTGTATTACACGCTCTATTGGGGTAGGGGATGGTCTGTATCTCCTATTGTGCCGAGAGCTTACGACGCATAATTTTGCCGTAGGGGCACTCTTTGCATCGGTTGCACTCGCAGTATTCGCGCGATAGCTGAATTATGGCCTGGCTGTCGAGTGCGCTCTTGGTAATGCGTCGTACCGAGTTCCAACCCTGTGTGTAGCGATTGCTCTCCGAGGGTATGCTCTCGAGCAGTTCCAGCGCACGTTGCGTAAGAGTCTCGGAGTTGGTATAGCTACCGTAGGCAAACATCGTCTGCACAACGACGTTGATGCCGAGGATGTCGCTTGTGAATGTGCCTATGTGGTTTGACAGATCCTTGCGCGATGTTATGCGATATACCACATCGACCCAATAGTCCGATACCGATATGTTGAAAATCTTGGTTACATCGCGTCGTTTGCGACACTCCAGAATCTTGTTCATCGTGATATTCTGTCGGTGGAAGCACGCGGCAAATTGAGCGAGGCGCAGTATGGGGTGGTTGTTGGCGTACATACCACTGAGTTTCCACATACCGAGTTCCATAGGCTCGATGTTGTACTTTGCCGACAGGTGCTCGAACTCCTCGCGCATACGGAGCACGTAGCTGTCTTCCTTGATAAGGTCTATGAGACCCGATGCGCCGAGCAACAGCGACTCGAGGTTGACTAGCGAGGTGCACTCGCGTGCCAGGGTGTTGTATCCAATGCGGCGTGCGAGAGTCTCTGCGGCGGCCTTGTTGTGTGTGCCGCCCAGATAGCGAAAGAGTACGATGAGCATTGTGAGATTCCAGTCTCTGTTGGTCGTATCGTGAATCTCGAATAGCTCAATCTGCTTGCGCTCCATACGCTCATACGCCAGGTCGTTCATCAGCTGACAAAGTTCCAGATTTTCGATCTGCGGAGTATACTTGGCGCATTGCATTATCTTTGATGTCGCGTCCATAGCTGTCGGAATTTCAGACTATATCAGCCTTTACGGCTTGACTATAGAAGGTTAAGCTCCAAAAGAGCCTCCTCGCTCATCATTGACTTGTCCCACTGTGGATCAAACGTGAGGGTGATATTCACCTTCTCTACGCCTGCTACCTTGCCTACCTCGCGGTTGATGTCGGCAAGAAGCATATCTGCCATAGGACAGTTAGGTGCGGTGAGTGTCATAATGATATCTGCCGTACCTGTTGGGTCGTAGTTAATCTCGTAGATCAGTCCGAGGTCGTAGATGTTTACTGGAATCTCTGGATCGTAAATATTTTTGAGGGTAAGCACTATCTGCTTCTCAACCTCAAGTATCTCTTCTGGTGTCATTACTCCTGTGTTGTTTTCGAAAATACCAATGCATAGAGTTTCATCTGTGCAATCATTGCGCGCAGACCATTGCTGCGTGTTGGCGATAGGTTTTCGCCAAGACCTATAGCGTCGATAAAGTATAGATCGAGCTCGGCAGCCTCCCTCGCTGTGCGACCATTCATTACGCGCACAAGCAGAGCTATTATACCCTTTGTGATTATGGCGTCGCTGTCGGCAGTGTAGTATACCTTACCGTCGCGAAGCTCGGCAGCAACCCATACACGCGACTGGCAACCCTCGATGAGGTGCTGCTCGGTGCGCTTTGTGCTGTCGATCATCGGTAGCGTATCGCTCAAACCGATGAGATAGTCGTACTTATCGAGCCAATCGTCAAATACCGAGAACTCCTCGATAATCTCCTCCTGAATTTTATCCTGTGTCATACTATTATTTAGTTCTTACCTGTTTTCTTTGTTGCTACTTCCTTGAGAGGCTGTGACTCTGTCGCCCAGGGAGCCTCGATGCCCATAATGTGGCAGAGTGTGGGTGCGATAGCCGTTGATGATATCGTGCTATCCACAACACCGCTTGCTATCTTGCCTCCGTATATGATGAACGGTATGTGGCGGTCGTAGTTGTAGCCGCCATCTGATGCCGAGCGTACATCGCTATTCTCGATTGTCCATCCTGGTAGCAGGTCGATGATAACATCGCCCGAACGTGTAGGAGAAAAGCTCTGCTGCATAAGTCGACTGCGACCATTGGCAAACGAGGTGTTACGAAGCGAACTTGTCGACAGAGCATTTGCCACACCACGCAACTGTAGCAGGAAGATGGCCACCTCCTCGCGAATGGTGTCAATCGAGAGGTGCTTCGTGCGTATCAGCGTATGGTTAAGATAGAGGCTGTTGTTCGCAAAGCCGAGAATATAGTCATCTGTGCCGTAGTGAGCACCCAGGAAGGCGTTTACGATAACCTCCATCTGGCGAGTGTTGAATCTATCGTGCTCTTTGCCTCCCACGGGGTTGTATGATGGCGATGTGCCGTGATCCGAGCAGAGCACTACGACAACATCCTCTGCGTGCGATACTTGGGCATAGATGTAGATAAGGAACTCTGCCAGGTCGCTGTCAAGGCGATAGAGCATATCCTCATACTCGATAGACTCTGGACCATATACCGATGCAATATAGCGTGGCGTGTCGAGCACGATGTTCAGGATGTCGGTTGTTGAGTCCTTGCCTAATCCCTCCTGTGCGATAACACTCGATGCAAACTCCAGTAACTGAGTGTTTCCAGCTGGCGTATAGCGCATACGGCCGATGTCGCTATTGGCCAGATGCAGATTTACTTTGCTTAACAGACGTGTACCCTTGCCTTTGATACCCTCGACTACGGCTACCTCCGAGTTGTGATACTTGGTGATGTCGTGAAGAGGTGTCCAGCGCTCAAGTACATAGAGCCGATTATTGTTCGCATCGTTGTAGCTCTCTACCCACTTCGGAAGCGCGGTTACATATGCCGACGATGTCGTCCAGTGTGTACGGTTTGTTTCTGCCCAGTAGGCTACACCGCTGCGGCCGTTTATGACAATTGCCGACAGAGGGTCAATTGCAAGGCTTATCTGCTTGCTCTCGGGATTTGAGGTAAGGAGCATATCGCCAATTGTGGGCATCTGCAAACGGTGTGGTGAGTAGTTACCACTTCCGGTGCTGAACTTTACCGAGTGCGCCTTGCTGTCGACGATTAGTGCAACAGTCGAAGAGTCGACATAGTTGTACCACTTCTCGCCAACTACGCCGTGCAGCGCTGGAACGGTACCTGTCGATAGGGTAGCGAGTCCTGCTGCAGTCGATGTATGCAGATAGTCGATTTGTGTATTCTTGAAGTTTAGACCACCGTCAATCAGTCGTCTGAAACCATTAGCGCTGAAATTGTCGTAGTATCGCTCAATGTCGCTGCCGCGCATACCGCCAACAACAATGTTTACTACCAAACGGGGTGTATGTGCCAAAGCTGTTGCTGTGCTGAAAAGTATTGCAGCAAACAGCAGGATAATATTGCGTGAGTGTTGTCTATGTAAAATCATCTGTAGTTTCAAAAAATCTTACAAATTTACAAATTTATTTGTAACATTCGCTCGAAATAGCCCTTTTCGTGCGAAAAATCTATCTGTGGTAGCCTGTCGATATCGGCGAGCGTGCGTCGGCATAGCTCACGGTATTGCTCGCTATTGGGGTGTAGTGGTCGATGCTCGGCATTACGGACGATACGTGCTATGCTCTCCATCAGTTGGCGTGTTAAGGCGGATGTTGCTGTGGCGAAAAACTTCTCGGCAACATATTCAACAGCCATCGCCGATGGGTGAACGAGATCTTCGCCGTAGAAACGATAGTCACGAAGGTCGTCGATAACTATCTCGTAAGCAGGAAAATATGTGAAGCGCTCACTCTTGCGGCACGCCTTGTCTATAGCTACTCGCAGCAGTGCTTTGCTTAACGAGTTATCTTCCATCCCCTCGCCAATATGGCGTACAGGGCTAACAGTCAGAATTATACGTGCCGAGCATCTTGCTGCTATGCGTTCCAGTGCCTCGACAATTGTCTCAATATCGAGTAATTCGCGCTCAAAATTCGACGAAGGTTGCTTATGGCAGTTTGCAACGACCTTGCCACTACTGCGTAGTCTGTATGCCCACGCTGTGCCGAGTGTTACGATAAGATAGTCGGCGTTGTGCAGTGCTTCAGCTCCGAGTGCGAGTGCCGAGTTCATTCTCTCCAATGCCTCCTCGACTGTCGCACCCGATAGCGAGGAGTGGAAGTCGTGGTGCAGATAGCGACCATCGCTCTCGATAAGCTCCTCTGCGTTAATCCGTTTGTTACTCTGCATAGCCTCTATGCTTTGCGCAATCGACAGAGGGTTGAAGAGTATGCCTGTGGGCGATGCTGTTACGCGAAACTTATAGTAGGCGAGCAGGCGCGAGATGTTATCGGCAAAGCACGAGCCGAGGCTCAATATGTTATGGCTGTGGTCTATTCTATTTTTCCACTGCTTGATGGCTATTTCGGTACGAAACTTCATATGCAGGTTCTAATTTTGTTTGTTGTGAGCCACGAATTGTTACAGAGTATCACTTTTGCCCACAAAGATAGATAATCACTCGAAAAAAGTGCTATCTTTGCGCTATAAAATGAACTAATAAAAGAAATGATATAGTATGAAAGAACACGTAGTATCGTCATTTGACGTCGACCACCGCACGTTAGGTGCAGGTCTCTACCTTCGCTCGGTTTATACCATCAACGAGAAGTATGCTGTTCGCTCTTGGGATTTACGCTTCCGCGCACCTATGGCACACGCACCTCTCGGCTCAGGCGAGGTGCACACCATTGAGCACCTTATGGCCTACTATCTTCGTTTGGATGAGAAGATTGGCTCGAGCATCGTGTCGTTCTGCCCTATGGGTTGTAAGACAGGTTTCTATCTCTCTACAATGCAAGATGTCGAGGCGGAGGATGTGCGTCAGGCGTTGGGCCGTGTATATAAGCAGGTCTTTCCTTTGCGTTCGTCGGAGGATGTCGTAGGTCTTAACGAGATTCAGTGTGGCAACCCAGGTCTCTATGCTATAGACTCTACAAATGCGGCTATGGCTGAGTATATGCGTACGCTCTTCACCGCTGAGGAGGCTGCGGAGATAGGTATTGGTAAGGTATACGAAAAGTGGTGGTAGTATGCGTATTCTAATTTGTGCACCCACATCGCGTGAGTATCGCGCTATGCGCTACGCATTGGATAGAGCCGAGGGGTTGAAGCATAGCTACGACTTGGTCGAGGTAGGTATCGGCAAGGCTCTATCGTCGGCAGGTGTTGCTCGTGCGCTTACCTTAGCCGAGCATAAGTACGATGTATTGGCTGTTGTTGGCTTTGCTGCTGCATCGCTCGGCCGTAAGCAGGGCGATATCGTTATGCCATCGCGTGCCATACACCACGACGCTATCATCCCCGAGGGCTTCTGCCCCGAGATTACCGACCCGCGCAATCTGCTCGGCAAAGATGAGGAGACCGTATTCACAGGCCATTCGTTTGTAAATGCCGATATTGCTCGCGAGGTTAAGGCTCGCTTTGGTGTCGATAAGGCGTTGTTCGATATGGAGATTGCGGCTATCTGTCAGGTTGCAGAGCTCTATGATAACATTCCCGTTGTAGCTGTTAAGTATGTTTCGGATGTCCCCGAGGCTGGACACTCGGAGCACTCCTACGACGAGTTTGCCGATGCGCACTCCGACTTTACGGAGCTCTTAGTGCGTATCGACGCACTATAAAGGGATGTTCTATAAATTAGTATAAAAGTTTTCGTTGTTTCGGAAATTCTATTTCGGTTGCTTTTGTGCCTATTTCGACATCTTCCTTATCTTTACTCGGTTACAATGCTCGCATTGCGCCCTCATAAGAGATAATGAATCTGCTCGAAATAGCCTACAAAATCATCTCGACCTAATTTATAGAACCTCCCTAAAGTATAAGATTGTATATCATTGCTGCTTTTTGTGCATAAAGTAACCCCAAAAGTTTTTGTTCAGACTTTTGGGGTTACTTTATTTTTTGAGTAATACTATTTATTACTCTACAACCACGCCATTCTCGAAATCGTAGCCGACGATAGCATCGGTATATTCGCTCCAATACTCGGCTGTCTTGTACGCCTCTACCGATGCGGCAGGAACATAAATCAAGCGATCTGATGCGTTGCTATAAAATACATAACTTCCATCCAAACTTGGCGGTGTTGTAGCCTCACAATATACGCTTGCAAGGCTTAAACATTCGTAAAATGCACCATTTATTATTGTTGTAACACTATTAGGTATAACAATGCTTGTTAGATTGGAACAAGAAGCAAATGCTCTTTGTTCAATTGTCGTAACCCTATTACCAATAATAACATCTGTAAGGCTTGAGCAACCAAAGAACGTAGCTATATCAATTATCGTTACGTTGTCTGGGAGAGTAATATTAGGAAGACTTTGGCAATTGCAGAAAGCTCCATATCCTATCGTTGTAACACTATTAGGAATAGTAATATCTGAGAGTTTGATGCAATTTTCGAAAGCCTCATTTCCAATTGTTGTTACGCTATCAGGAAGATTGATATTTGTAAGGTTAAGGCAATAATAGAATGCATAATCTCCAATCGTCGTTACGCTATCGGGAATAGTGTATGATGTAAGACCTGCAGGAGCAAATGAGTTGAGCGTACCATCAACAATCAAGCATCTGCCATCCTCTGATGCAAACTTGCTATTAAACTCTGTAAGGCTGTCGCAACCACAGAATGCACCATATCCAATCGTCGTTACGCTATCGGGGATAGTGACACTTGTAAGGCTGGAGCAACTATCGAATGTACCACGTCCAATCGTCGTTACGCTATCGGGGATAGTGATGCTTGTAAGGCTGTCGCAATTATAGAATGCTTCATCTCCAATCGTCGTTACGCTATCGGGGATAGTGATGCTTGTAAGGCTGGAGCAATTATAGAATGCATATTTTCCAATCGTCGTTACGCTATAGGGGATAGTGACACTTGTAAGGCTGAAGCAATCTCTGAATGCCCACC
>JAGBXR010000041.1 GCA_017629145.1 Alistipes sp.
AAATACGTTAAGTATGTCCCATCTGCTCTTTCTCTTTATCGGCGGCAAATTAGCGCCACTCTGACAAGAAATTAGGAATATTTCGAGATAAGCAGTCATCTGCGACCTCTCAATCATTGGCTCGAATGGAATGTACGTCAAGTACTATCCATCCGAGCCAATCTCTTTATCGAGGCCACAGCTAACTACTTCTATCGAAAAATTAGGGTGTGCAGGCAAGAAGGTGTTGTCTGCGCCACCTCAATCCAAAGAGCAAACGGGAAAAATACATTCAGTATTTCCCATCTGCTCTTTCTCTTTATCGGTGGCAAATTAGCGCCACTTTTGGCATCATTACCTTACTAAACAAAATAGCCAAACAACAGCGGTTGTCTGGCTATTACATTAACTATATGTAGCGTTGATACTATTGCTGCAGCACTTTAGAATGGCATATCGTCGGGATCCTCCGCAGGGATAGATGGGGCCATAGGCTGTGGCGCTGGTACACTCTGTGGTGCATAGCCGCCCTGTGGCTGCGAATATGAGTTCTGTGGCTGTGCATAGCCGCTCTGCTGTGGCTGTGAGTATCCACTCTGTGGCTGTGCATAGCCGCCCTGCTGTGGGGTATCTGCACGACGACCGAGAAGCTTCATCTCATCGGCTACAATCTCGGTGGCGGTGTGCTTGATGCCATCCTTCTCCCACTCGCGTGAGCGCAGACGACCTTCGATATAGATCTGTGAGCCCTTGCGTACAAACTTATCGGCAACATCTGCCAAACCGCGCCATAGCGTTACTGTGTGCCACTCGGTGTGGTCGGTGCTCTCGTTGGTCTGACGGTTGAAGATGCGCTCGGTGGTGGCAAGGCGCAGACGTGCAACCTTGACGCCAGTCTCTAACGAACGTACCTCGGGGTCCATACCGACGTTACCTACCAATATAACCTTATTTATCATATCTCTTATCTTATTTTAAATGTTGTCAATGTTCTTCTCTGCCTTGTTGCCCGTCTCCTCCTCCTTATGCTCTATATCGGCAATAAGGTTGCCAATGAAATCGCGGTCGGGGCCATCGATAAAGTTAATGTCGATAGGCTGGTAGTACATAGCGCGACGTAGCGACTCGGGAATACGTGTTGCGCGACGTAGCTTTACAGCATCCTTCTCGGTCATAAGCACTATTGCTCGAGGATGATTCTTGAGCTTGGTGTGTATAAGCTTCAGATCTTCGGATGTGTAGCTGTGGTGGTCGGCAAAGAACTTTTTGTCTACGATATAGAAGTTCTGCTCGGCACGACGCACAAACGACGAGGGATTACCAATGCCGGCCATAAGTATAGCCTGCTGACCATAGTCTATCTCTTCGCGCTGCTCGACGTGGAATACTGGCTCGATAGTGCGCTCCTTGATGCCGGTGAAATAGACCTTCTGGTAGGCTACCTTGCGCAGTTTCTTGAGCCATATGCGGCGCTCCAGGGGCGACATATCCTCCGAGCACTTCGTGACAACGAAGAAATGGGCCTCGTTAAGGCGTGACTCCACATCGCGAAGTCGTCCGAGTGGAAGCATATGATCCTGGTCGATAGGGCGTGTCGAGTCGATGATAATTACATTTACCTTTGGCTTGATTGCACGATGCTGGAAGCCGTCATCCATAATGATGAGGTTGATCTCGGGATGCTCCTTGCTGATGCGCTCGATAGCCTCTACTCGGTTTTCGCACACGACAACGAGTGTGTTGCTGAACTTCAGTTTGATCTGCAACGGCTCGTCACCCACATCGATGTAGGAGTCGCTTGTCGCCACCTCGCGATAGCCTCGTGTACGGCGGCCGTAACCGCGCGAGAGGATGGCGATGGTGTAGTGTACAGAGAGCTCTGCAAGGAGATGCTCGACCATAGGTGTCTTGCCCGTACCACCAACTGTGATGTTGCCTATGCACACCACAGGGACGGGGAAGCTGTAGCTCTTGAACACTCCCCAATCATAGAGACGGTGTCGGATGACAATCACCGCCGTATATATCCACGATAGTATGGTCTTAATAAATTTCATCTTTCCTACGAAGCATTGCCTCACAATTCGGTCAAAGGTAGTGCTTTATTTTGAGATGTCCAAATTATGTCCTCTTTTTCTCCGAAATTTTGCTTTTGCACGCACTTATTTATCTCCGAAATCTTTAGAGTCCGAGATAAATTTATTACCTTTGCCAAGTATGAAAAGACTGCTATATTTTACCGCGCTATCGTTGCTTTTGTGCGCAACATCGTGCGGCGTAGGCTCATCCGATAAAGAGAATGATAATCAGATAGTTGAGGCAGAGGTGGCAGAGCCTGTATACCTCTATGGAATCGATATCGAGGGATACGACATCCAGCGCGATACGGTGCGCTCGGGCGAGACCGTAGGCGGTATTCTATCGCGTAGAGGCGTATCGGCCTACACGGTAGACCGTCTCGATCGTGTATCGAAGGATATCTATCCGCTGCGACAGATTAGAGCTGGCAATGGCTACACTACATTTATGCGCGAGGAGGGCGACTCGCTCTCGTCGAAGTGTGTACTCGACTATCTTGTCTACCACCGCAACCTTGTCGACTATGTGGTCTTTGGCTTCCGTGGCGACTCGGTGACCATCGAGCTTGGCTCACGTCCTGTCGAGGTGGTGCGCAAGCAACACGAGGCTGTCATCACTTCATCGCTATGGGGTGCTATTATGGAGCAGAATATGCCCTATGCCCTTGCTGCCGAGTTCGAGGATATCTTCCAGTGGACGGTAGACTTCTTTGGTATTCAGTCGGGCGATTCGTTCGGTATAATCTATGACGAGATGTATGTCGATGGTGAGTCGGTTGGCATTGGCAAGGTGTGGGGTGCGTTGTTTAACCACAACAGCAAGAGCTACTATGCTGTACCTTTTGCGCAGGATGGCGACAAACTATGCTACTGGGAGGCCAATGGCGAGTCGTTGCGCAAGCAGATGCTCAAAGCTCCGCTTAAGTACTACTCGCGTATCAGCTCGAAGTTCTCCAATTCGCGACTACATCCCGTACACAAGGTATATCGCCCTCATCACGGCGTAGACTATGCAGCACCTTCTGGTACGCCTGTATACTCGGTGGCAGATGGCGTTGTGACGATGGCCGGCTGGGGTGGCGGTGGTGGTAACACCATAAAGATTAAGCACGCTGGTAACATCGTTACGGGATATCTCCATTTGCGCGGCTTTGCAAAGGGTATTCGTGTGGGCAGCCACGTGTCGCAGGGACAACTTATCGGATATGTGGGCTCTACGGGAACATCTACAGGTCCGCACCTCGACTATCGTATCTGGAAGAATGGCACGCCGGTGAATCCTCTGAAGATGCCACAGGAGCCTGCCGAGCCAATTAAGGCGGAGTATCAGGCGCGCTTCGAGGTTGTTCGCGACAGAGTTATTGCCGAGCTTGAGCATAGAAGTTGTGACTCGTTGCCACCTATCGGCGAGGAGGATATCTATCCGAACAGGGTAGTGCAAACCATTGTAGCAGAGTAGTTGTGTATGGAAAACAGTGTTTTAGACCAGCGTTTTGTAAAGTTTATTGCCAAGCACCACGTGCTTACGCTGGCAACGGTCGGCGCAGAGGGTGCGCCCTATGTGGCAAACTGCTTCTATGCCTACGACCGCAAGCGTAACCTCTTTATCTTCACTTCGGATATGGCTACGCGTCACGGTCAGGAGATGGCTTCCGAGCCACGTGTGGCGTTGAGCGTAGTGCTCGAAACACGCGTTGTGGGTCGTGTGCAGGGCTTGCAGGTGCAGGGCGTAGCGGAGCGTGGTGACGACGAGGCGCGCAGTTGCTACGTACGTCGTTTCCCATATGCAGCAGTTGCACCGCTCGAGTTATGGATGGTGCGACCTACGATGTTCAAACTTACGGATAACACTCTTGGATTTGGAAAGAAACTGATATGGCAAAGTACGGAGTTATAATCGTTGCAGGAGGTTCGGGTAGTCGTATGCAGAGCGCACTGCCGAAGCAGTTTTTGATGCTTGGTGGCCTTCCCGTTGTTGCGCGTACCATAAACACCTTTGCCGAGGCTCTGCCATCGGCAGATATCGTCGTGGTGCTTCCCGAGGCCCATATTTCGCTATGGCGCAATCTCGAGGCGCGTTTCGACGTTGCTATGCATCGCTGTGTGGCTGGAGGAAGTGAGAGATTCCATTCGGTAAAGTGTGGTATCGAGGCACTGGGCAGCGATGTAGAGTATATTGCTGTGCACGATGGTGTGCGCGCACTGGTGTCGAAGCGTCTTATTATCCGCACGTTGCTCGATGCCGAGAAGAGCGGTGCTACGATTCCTGTTATCGAGGTTGCAGACTCATTCCGCCGTGTCGATGGCGTGGAGTCGCATATCGTACCACGCTCGGAGCTGCGTGCTGTGCAGACACCGCAGATATTCTCTGCCGAGCTGTTGCGCCGAGCCTATGAGCAGCCCTTCGATAGTAGCTTTACGGACGATGCTTCGGTGGTTGAGGCTATGGGACATCGTATCTCGCTTGTCGATGGCGAGCGTAGTAACCTAAAGCTCACAACACCCGAGGATTTGGAGTGGGCGGAGTACTACCTCTCGAAGAGCGAGTAGGGCGTTGCCAAAGGAGCAGTTCGCCAATTACCAATACTACCAAAACGAAGAACGAGGCTACCTTGCGGATAGCCTCGCTCTTGCTTTATAGGGGCGATTACTCGATAACCACCAATGGCTGATCAGCAGCTACGGTGTCACCCTCGGCAACCAATAAGCCGAGCACCTTACCTGCAAAGTCTGATGAGATAGAGTTCTCCATCTTCATAGCCTCGAGGATCATAACCTCCTGACCTATAGTCACAGTGTCGCCAGCCTTAACCTTAATCTCGATAACGCGACCTGGAAGTGGAGCATTTACGGTCTTACCATCGGCAGCCGTAACCTTCTTCTCTGCACCAGCAGCCTCGGCGCTATCCTCCATAGAGTCGGCAACCTCGATAAGAACTGCATCGGCAGCTACGGTGTCACCCTCGGCAACCAAAATCTGCTTAACATAACCTGCGTGGTCGGTAGTGATAGAGTTCTCCATCTTCATAGCCTCGAGGATCATAACCTCCTGACCTACGGCTACCTTATCGCCAACCTTAACCTTGAGCTCGATAACGCGACCTGGAAGTGGTGCGCATACGGTCTT
>JAGBXR010000042.1 GCA_017629145.1 Alistipes sp.
CGCGTGACCTTTGCAATTGTGGTGGAATAATGTTAAGAACTAAACTAATGAAAAAGAACTATATACTTCTCGTTGTTGCGCTATTTATAGGATTTGCCACAACTTATGCACAAGGGGTGCGTTCTACCTTGTCTGTCAATGTGGTAGATTCAGAGCCGGCAGACTCTTTAGGGGTTGCATTTTATCCGTACAAATTAAAAATCATTCAAGATTTTGATGTTAGCCGTCTGAAAACAGATACGCTGCACCTGAAATTGGAAAATACAAGTTTTTTTCAATCGCTCAGGGCAAAGGGAGACCCCAATTTTGCACTAATTCCTAATATGAGTATATGTGCAAAGATCAAAAGAGGAGCGTATCAAAATATTGACTACTCGTTCAACGGCGTGGACATCATCATTCCTAATAATAAGTACTTGCAAATAAGGGTTGAATACGGCTATTATAGTGACCTCTGTTTTAGAACGGAAATTGATGTTGAAGCCTGTGGTCTGTTGCAGTACGATTTTGGGTGGAATTCTTGGTACTTTAAGGTGGCGAACGAACCTATTGAGTTTGACGAAGTATGCCTCGTAGTTCCCGAGACAGCCTATTGTTATATAGATTGCAACTCTGGTGTCACTCGGAATGGAAAAATTCAGTTGCGTTTGAAACAGAAACGATATAAAGATATCTCATTTTATCTGGCGGATAAAAAATGGTATGATTCATACACTATGGAGATTGGTAATGTTAAGTGCCATCTACTGCTCTCCAAGCGAGATACTGTGAGGAATGAGAATGTAATCTCTGTGCCGATGACACATTTGTCGGAGGATTATATTACTAAGCGTAAGGAGCAAACGCAACAGATGATTGAGACGCTGAATCGGCTCTTCCCGGAGTCGGAACTGCGGGAAGTCACCATTTTGGAAGAGCGTCTTGTGGCGCAAGGAGGCAAATACGGATATGGTCGGGCGGTGCGTACATCCGATTCGTCTGCTGCCGTATTTGTTGATAAGTCTTTTTGGGAATCTCCCTCTTTGGCTCACGAATTGGTGCATGCCTATATGAACTACAATTATGAACAGATTGCCGCACGATATTTTTTCGACGAAGCACTGATAGAGTATTTTGCCAATTATGTTTATTATTCGGATTCGGACGAAAGGAATAAGGCTTTTCGGGAGAAGATGGACTATTTCTCGAATCTGCCGGGTGATAAGACGACCTCACTCTTCGACATAAACCGCAATTATGTGGATACTAATTCGGGTGACGGCACATGGACGACAATCTATTTCAGGGCTCCATATCAAATCCATCTATTTGTAGAGAAAGTTGGTATAGAGCGATTTATGACTGCTGTTAGTACATTCAATCGCCTTGTAAAACAAGGCGTAAAGCCTGAATTTGAGGACTTTGGTAAAATACTGCAATCGTTTGGTGTGTCGGAAAAAGATTGGATTTTATTCAGTCGTTCCTTATAAGAGCAGATAGACCAAAAACACCCGTCCACAGCGGTTCCCTCCGCCTAAAACACAATGATGAAGGCAGAGTGACTTTTGCGATGGTGATGGAGTAACCGCACTTTTTTTGCCCGAAAGTTACAATCAAACAAGGCTTTTAATACATAATACAATAATTGAGCCTGTCACCAACGGGCGGACAGGCTCTTTTGTTCGGGGGGCTATCTGAGACCTTTTTTCAAATATGCAATTCTCAGAGGATTAAAAACTTGATAGACAATCTCTTTTTTTGGGAGTGTGTGTAGAGAGGGTTTTACTCGATGGGTGGAACGTTGAAGTCGATTTGATCGACAGATAGTACCGTAATCTGCTGCCCTTTGTGTAGGGCCGAACAGTCGACATTTAGCAGGCGATTCTCGCTTTTCGAGAAACGAGCAACGATCTCAGCCTTGTCGCTCCCGGTGCTGACTATAACCAAGTCGCCCTCCTCACGGAATTTTAGTAGTATACCTGCTACTACTGAGTACTCCTTCAATTTATCAATGGTAGAGAACGGAGTGAGGTCGATTCCTTTGTGGGGACGCTCGAGTATTAATTGCCCATTCTGGTAGCGTCGATAGCTTTCGCCGTCATAGAGTTCCATAGTACTAGCCTTGTCTTGCCACTTGATAGCCATTTTAACCGTTGACTCCTCTTTGTGGATCTCAACGGTGCCCTTCGTCGGAGCACCATCGATATCAACATTGTAGAGATAGTAGAGATCATTGCTCTCTGTGACATTTGCGGTGAATTGAACGAGGTAGTTGTCCGATTCGAGGAATTGAATCATTGCTCGTTCGACCATCTCGCGGGCGGTGCTGGTCTGCACACCTTTGATACCAACGAAGAGAGCGATAGCAACTACTGCGGCAATACCTCCAACGCGTGCAAATTGCCAAATAAAGCGGCGGCGCAGTGCGGGTGCAGTGACTTTGAATTCGAGGTTGGTTGTGGGAGCGAATCGGGGTGAGAGAATATCGACCACGCGATCGTCTGAATAGTTATCTAGATTGTTAGTTTTCATTGTGATTACTTGTTTTTAGTTTGTTAGATTAACCCGCGCTCCGCGAGAGCCTCGCGCAGCTTGTCGATGCCGTAGCGAAAGCGCGACTTAGCCGTTGTGAGCGGTATGTCGCAGATTGCAGCGATCTCCGAAAATTGACGTCCGCCATAGATTCGCAAGCGGATCACTTCATTCTGTTCGTCAGGTAGCAAAGCCATCAGTCGCTCAATCAATCGAAACTCTTGCTCGAAATCTTTGGGCTCAAGGTCGTCGCTCGATATTGTGTCGAGTGCGTCGGTTGATGTGAAATTTCGGTGCGAGCGTAGACGCGAAATGCAACTATTTGAGAGCGAGCGATAAACATATCCTTGCAAATCGTCGATATAGGCAAGTCGTGATGGGTGCTTCGACAGCCTTAAATATAGGTCTTGGAGTGTGTCCTCGGCCTCGGCTGCCGATCCTAACCGATAACAGGCGTAGCGAAACAGATGGTCGCGCTCGGACTGCATTAGTTGAGCAAGGCGAGTAAGTTGTTCTCTTTCTGTTGTTTGTTTCATAATTCGTCGTATTTATCAGGAACGCGTTTCTAACCATATAACGCGCGAATGTCGAAAAAGACTTAAATCACTGTACGAATTTACGAAAAAAGAGGATTGCCCACAGAACAAACCTCATCCAACTCAATTTTATCCTCCGAAGAGAACCAATGTCGCAGTTTGGCGCACCAGGTTCTTACGGCTCTGGTTTAACTCTCGGTTTAACTCAGCCTGCGTAAACCAGCCAAAAAACAACAAAAAAAGCAGCTACATTTTGCTGTAACTGCTTGATTTTCAAGTGGTGCCACCGGGATTCGAACCAGGGACACAAGGATTTTCAGTCCTTTGCTCTACCAACTGAGCTATGGCACCATCATTATGTAACGCTTATTTCTTGTAAGCGAGTGCAAAGATATACACTTTTTTTTATTCTGCAAACTTTTTTGTGAAAATTTTTTCAATAAAAATTAAACCGAATAAATATTCTTATGCTTAAATAGTTGATAGCCAGTTGATAGGGTAATTGTATTGGCGTGAAATTTTTTTTGGTTTTTTTGCTTCCAAAATTTTAATTACCTTTGTATAGCGACAAATTGCGATTTCCACTCCTTTATAACCTGTTTAATTTATGGAGCAGACCATACAAAAAAAATCCTCGTCTTGAGGTTGTCGATGCCTTGAGAGGTTTCGCTTTATTAGCAATACTGCTTGTTCATAATGTCGAGCACTACATATTTTCGGTATATCCCACCGAGTCGCCTGCTTGGCTTGACGCTCTTTGCTACGGCTGTGGATATGTGGCAGAAGCTCGCCTTTACCTTTGTATTGCTATCGTCATTCGTGTTGTTGTATCGCAGAGATGGCATTAGAAGCCGTATTGCACGATTGTCGACATATGATCAGGGACCATTCGAGCGTCTGTGGCATAAGTGGACCTGGATGTAGATACGAGGCTTTATAGAGTGGTAATCAGCGAGTGGGGTAGTGTCGAAAATCTATCTAGCAAATAGACCATAAAAATCGCCGTAGGATAAGTTCTGCGCCACTTTTAATGTCGGCTGCGTTATGTCGAGAAAAGTGTAATAAGCATAAAAAATCGATGTAAGGCAATAAAAAGTTGGACTAAGGGTCGTTTATTTGCTATCTTTTCCCTATATTTGTGGTTGCGAAGAAGTTCTTCGTTGGATCTGCACCGCGAATACAGATCCCTAAATGACCAGGAAACTAAAACTTATTTGTGATGATAACGAATCTTAAGACTACATTCGCAGGCTTGAAACTAAGCAGTCCTATTATTGCTTCAGCAAGTCCTCTAACGGCTACTGCCGAGCAGTGTGTCGAGCTCGAGAAGGCTGGTGTCGCAGCTATCGTTGTAAAGAGCATCTTCGAGGAGAGTATTGCGCATAACTCGCAGGAGCTTGCCGACGTTCTTTCTCACGGTGAGGAGACCGACTACCTCGATGGCTACATTGGTGAGCAGATGGTTTCAGAGTGGCGTTCTACGCTCAAGAGTATCAAGGATGCTTGCACAGTGCCTATTATCGCATCTATGGCGTGCCGTAAGATCGACACGTGGGAGCGCTATGCACGTGTTGCCGACGAGGTGGGTGTCGATGCTTTGGAGCTCAACCTTATGAACGTAGCACGTAATACACGTCATACCCCATATGGCGATACAGAGCATCATCTTGTACGCACGGTTGAGGTAGTACGCAAGATTACCTCGTTGCCTATCATCGTCAAGCTGGCATCGAATATGACTAATCCAGCGGCGCTTGTCGATCGTCTTAAGGCTTGTGGTGCCGATGGTGTAGTACTTTTCAATCGCCCCTATCCAGTAGATATCGATATCGAGACTCGTGAGTATATTACAGGTCAGGTGCTCACAACACCATACAACCTCGCAACGCCTCTTCGCTGGACAGGTATCCTCTCGGCCGAGGTGCCAGCCATCGACTATGCCCTCTCGGGAGGTGTCAAGAATTGGCAGGATATCGTCAAGGCTATACTCGCCGGTGCATCGGCTGTTGAGCTATGTAGTGCGTTGTATGAGCACGGCATCGACTATATCAAGGAGCTTAAGCAGGGTCTTGAGGAGTGGCAGCAGTCGCATTTCGAGGAGTCTGTAGATAGCTATCGCGGACGTATGAATGCATCAAACAGTGAGTATGCAGCATCGTTGTTCCGAGCTCATTACCTCCACTTTAAGTCGTAATTGCTTATAAACAGATAAGTGCCCCCAGAAGTTTATGTAGCTTCTGGGGGCACTCCTTATTTAATATATTTCTATATAAACTCTCGCTTTTTACACTTATGTGCTTAAAGTTGTGTCTTTATGCCTAGATGCTAAAGATATTCGTTTACATAGTTAAAGAACACATTGCCAAAAGCTTCGATGTTGTATAGTGTAACATGAGAACCCATAGTCTTCATAAATGCGTCAGAGTATAGATCTCGAATAGGTATCGTCTTGCTATCTATATTTTGGATTGTTCCAATTACTGCAGACGTAAAACTATTTGTTAGGTATGTCTGCCATGCTGTAGCATACGACTCTGCTTTCGAGGTCTCGTATTCATTAGCTGCAGTCATAAGAAGCAACCTAGGAGTGCCCTCACATGCCGAAGCAACGCTGCCGCTGTAGCACGCCTCGATAATTCCGAAGAGCTTACGATATTTTCCCTCGGTATACATCTCGTTGAATAGCCCAGAGAGATATTCTCCGTTAAGCGTTTGCTGGTTTTTATCCCATACAAGAGTGCCTGGTATGCCGTGGCCCGACCATACAAAGAGTAGATTATGGCTGCTATCCGAGTTTAGTACTACGGGTAGTTTCTCGCTCGCTCTGCTCAGTAGAATATTCTTAAGGTCGTACGGCGTGATCTGATCCAATTTGTAGTCTATCACGACATCTTCATAGAGATTTTCAAGACTTTTTTTATCTCTAATTACTTGACCCGGATATGGATTATGGCTATCGTGGGCTATGTCGTCGGCCATAATCAGAATAATATCATCGTCGCTAAAGTTGTTTCTCTTGAGGAGCTGATAATAAGCGAGAATATCGGCCTGATGACGATAGTTATCCCAACCTTTGGATGCTGCCACTAATACAGCTTTACTTCCTTCGCAGGGCTGCAAATCGGACTCCTCTTGAGTCTCGTCAAACTCCTGATCATAGATCTTATTCCATATCCATGCACCATAGATAGACGAGCTTATGCCATCTTCGCCACGACTAATATAGTCCGTCTGATAGAAGTTAAAATCGCCCAAGTATTGCACAGCGTATGTCGAATAGTTGATAATTGAGTGAATGTCAGGCGTGAACGATAAGTCTCCGCTTGCGCCACTGATGGTCGGTATAGTGTGCTCACCAACAATCTGCTCGTATGACCATCTAATAGCATCACAGGTCCAGCCTCCCATATGTTTGCCTTCGGTTTCGAGTAGCTGGTATACCGCACTATTTAGCGATATGTCGAATTCTGTCGAGATAGCATAGGCAAGGCATGAAATCATTATAGCATCGTATAGCTCCGCCTCTCCAAATATTGGCGTTTGCCCATATCGAGCGGTGTAGACATCGTGAAAGCCGCTATGAGGATCCGCTACGGGTGTGATACCACACATATAAAACTGTCGTGTGCTGTCCATTTTTTTTAGAATCTGAAGCGTCTTGTTGCTGAACGCAGCATTGGAATAGTATCCATTGTGGGTGTGCATGGCCATCTCGGCTGCCTCTTCGGCTGTACTTGGCACACAGACAATAGGGCAGGATAGAACCGATAACTCCTCTAGAAGAGGTGCTATTTCGCTGATATGACTATAAGTCAATATTTTGATAGGTGTAAGTCCTAACTCGGTAGCTTGGAAGGCAAACCAGTCCACAAACGTCTGACCCGACGATGCACTATTGGCCAGCAGTGCTACATCCGTATTAGCGGCTATATTTTGTGCGATTTGTGCCAAGAGAACCTCGCTTATGGTGATATCACTCTCTGATAATCCCCACATAAATCCCATTCTTGAGTATTTACGGATTATCTCCTGAGAGGTGTTGAACGTAAACATCGGTTTCGGCTGCTTGAGTCGCGACATCTGATATGCCAATATCTCGGTATTGTCGTTATCCTCACAACCTATGACGCAGTTGATAGACTCATCTCTGGCAAGCTGATATGCGAGAGTCATCATATCGTAGTTTGCCTCATCATAAAACTCGAACACGGGCATAATGTCCGTAGCATCGCTAATATTTTTGCGTGCCAGCTCCATTATTCTACTCCATCTGTCGTATGAATCCTGCGTTAAAACGATCGCAATTTTAACGTTTTGAAAGCTCTTCGCCTCATTGCCAGCTTCAGAGGTCTTTGAGCAGCTAACCATCAATAAATGAAGTGCCAGAATTAGGAATATGTGATACACTCTACTCATTAGCTTCACGTTCTCTAAAATATGTTTTCTCCTTGTCGATAGCCTGCTTTAGATACGAGTCAAGTTGCGGACGATCCTCCTCCAATAGTTTAGCTACATCTACGCTAACAACTCCCGATTCAAGCGTGTAGAATATGTGTTTTGGAGGCTCTTGACCTTGAATCCATAGTTCTAAGAAGTTGTCCAAAGCCAAATCCATGTGCTTGCTCATACATAGATAGGTGTGGCTATATAGATCTGGAACTATGCAATCTACGCCTACCGTAATTCGGTGGTTTGACTCCGAGAAGCGATAGATGCCAAGATTACTCAATCCTGCGTACGGAACGAAAATATCAAAGTTGTTCTTAATGCTATAATCGGCCTGTTTGCATGCTATAAATGCGAGGTTGTCATCGTCAAGACCTCCCGTTGGCGAGCTGTCAAGGTGGGTTACATTAACACTGCCTTGAGCCGACTCCTCGCACGCATTGGTTAAACCATCAATCACATAGTTTAGACCATCAAGATAGGGGTTTGCTGCGATGATTTGAAAATCTGCTGGAGCATTGCTCAGATAATACGAGCCAATCATATACGATGCACCGTAGTATGTCATCGCAAAGGTGTAGGCGTACGGTAGCTCCTTCTCAACCTCAAATATCAGAACATCCCTGCGCGGATTATCCGATATGTGTGTGGCATCTGCGAGGTACTCCTCATAGAGGTTCGAAGCGAAAATGAACAAACAACGAGTATTGTCGTCTAATTCGGTATTACACCATGCATTGTAATAGGCCATTCCATCCTCTATCGTATCAGGTATGGAGAACGAGTATTCGTAGCCATATTTCTGCGACAGGGTCTCTATGGCCATAAGTATTGAGTCGTTGTACCCCATATTACAGAAACCATCTGGAGTAAACACGACACTTATATAAACCTTTTCAGACGTACCCTGGAATTCATCCTTTGAGCACGCCGAAAAGATAGTCAGCAGTAGTATGATATTTATTGTCGCAAATAAAACTCTGCGCATTTATCACCTTTTAGAAATTTAGTGCACTATCTGTCGTGAGGCATGGAACATAGACGCTCGATGGCTCCTCGCCCCAGGTCCACTCATTAGAATCCTGATTCATCAATGAGGTCCATCCCAGTTCGAACTGCGACCACGAGTCGTAGGTATATGTCCACGCAAACGATCCCTCGAACAACGTAATCTTGAGAATGTCAAATTCGGTAGACCACTCTGCGACCTTGTATCCGAGAATCTTAAACTCGCAACCTAACTCTCCCGAGATTCCTGCATAGGCACCGACCTCGCCCTCTACGTTGATCTCCTCGCCGCCTATGGCTGCCGAAACCGAAGCCGCTGCAGATAGGTTTGGACCAACCGAGAGTTTAGGACCTGCGCTACCTGCCAAGTAGATGCCTACCTCGAAGAATATGCCAGCATTAGCCTCTGCCTCAGCTGTGCCCTGCACGCCATCGAAGCTAAAGCCCTTCGACGATGTGCCCTCCTTCGATGTGTCTCTCCAGCCGCTGCGGGGCTCATATAGACAGCCCTTCTCGAAGCCTCGCTGATACATTGCCGATGCATAGACATCGACAGTTCCTGTAGCCTCAGCCGATACCTTCTGCTTAATCGAGCTCTCAATGGTGTAGGGCACGGGAACAAGACCAACCCAGAATACCGACGTTACCTTGCCGATGCGCATGATTCTCTTCTCCCAGGACTTTGCTAACTTACCCTTGATACCTACAGCCAACTTAGCCGATAACTCTGTATTACCCTTAACGCCTGATTCGAACCTCTTAAGCGAGAACCAGCCAACCTCGACATTAGCATAGGCCGAGAATAGTGCCTCTACGCCAACCTTGCCCTGAAAATGCACCTTGCCACTCGCCTCATCGTCAGTCTTCTCGTCATCATCATTGTCATCCTCCTCCTCTTTTTCGAGAGGATATGTCAAGTCGATTTCAAAGTCTGAATCAACGTTGATGACGTTGAAGCTAAAGTTATTCTCGAGGAACTCCTCGGCTGTAAAGTAGTTCTTTGTTGAGCCTGTTCGTGTTTGCATAGCAAGCATAACATCAGAGTCCTCTTCAAAGATTACAACGGCGGGGTGGTAGATACCCTCCTCATCCATATATTTCTGTGATACATCCTCCACCTCGGCTCTTGTACCGCTTCTTGTTCCCACCGCACGTACATAATCTCTATTCACATAGATATCTGTATCCAACGACATCTCGACATTCTCGAACATGTCAGCGAACTCACCCTTCTCTGTTGTGAGTATGATTCTGTCGTTCTCTACCTTCGAGTCTGTGATGATGCGAACGAAGGGCACGGTGCTGATAGACTGCCAAATTGTAACTGCTCGGTCGTTAAAATCGGTGATACCCATCTTCTCGGCATACTCCGAGCTTACAGATATGAGTGTATAGTCTGGCGAGATGATCTTTACGTCATCGGGCGTGATGAAGTCATCGTATGTCATTACGAAGGGTTCTTTTCTTTCGGGCTGAGGAGACTCGATCTGTGGCTCGCTCTTCTCGCATGCCGATAACAAAATCATAAAAACGGCCATTAAGACCGATAGTTTTAGAAAATTCGTCTTCATAAGTCTATGTGTAATAATTTATCTAACGTCTACAAATCTGTGTGTAAATTGCTAATACCCATATAAAACCACCGTTTTTAATCCTCGGTATAAATCGGTAGGTCAAAACGCGCAGTCACTATTTTTACTTTCTGAAAATGAAGTAAACGGCCAAAACTAGACAAGCAAATCCTGCCAGGTGGTTCCATTTCAGTGGGTCACCCTTGACAAAGAGCACCGCAAAGAGTGTGAATACCACCAGCGAGATAACCTCCTGGATAACCTTTAGCTGCCAGAGTGTGAATGGACCGCCAAGCTCCTGGCTGCCGATACGGTTGGCTGGCACCTGGAAACAATATTCAAAGAGTGCGATACCCCAGCTGAGGAGTACAATGGCAAGCATTCCATACTTCTCAATCTTCGATTTGAATGCAATATGGCCATACCACGCGAGTGTCATAAACACATTTGAACATATGAGCAGACCGATAGTCGCTATTCCCTTCATCAACATAATCTATATATCTTTTTGAAATTTAGCACAAAGGTAGTCAAAATGGCTCTTTCACCAAATCTTTGGTCGGAAAAGTTGGACTGCCTTACCTCTTTCTTTTCGTCAAGCCTCTCTTGGCTATCGTACCAATATCACATACTCGTTGGCCTCGAGTGAGGCTGTATATGTCGAGCCGAGTGTTACCTCCTCATTAGTCATCAGATTGCGCCACTTGCCTTGGTGTGGTACATCCACACTTGTGGTGCACTTGTAGCTGTTCAGGTTGGCAATCATTATCACGTTGTCCATAACCAGCCTCTTACCACCCATAACATTGTCGCCAACATCCCACTTGTGTACTGGCAGGTTAGCTCGTCCGTAGATATCCTCGCGCGATGTGCGGAACTGGAGCACCTTCGAGATTGCTGTATAGAGAGCCTTGCGGTTTGAGTCGTCCGTATAGTTCCAGCGTACAGGCTTACGACTGGTGCGGTCGCCATCCTCGATCGATACATCGTAGCCAAGCTCACCAAATTGCCACATCATCTTCGGATAGGGCGTGAGGAAATGGAAGGCGTAGACTATCTGTAGGCGCTTCGAGATAACTGCCCAGTCGCTCTTTACCCAGCTCTGACCATAGGTCGCGGCCTTGTAGGCAATACGCTCTTCGTCGTGCGACTCGATATTGTTTATGCGGCCCTGCTTGAAGTCTGCGAAGCTGCTCTGGTTATCCGAGCCAAACCAACCCATAACGCTCTCGTTGTAGCCCTTCATCTGGTTATTATTCCAACACATACCGCCTAACAAACTGTACAACTCGTTCTCTTCGGACTGTTCGCAGAAGTGCTCAAAGATGATGTATGCATCCTTCTCCACCTCGCGGATGGCATTGGCATACTCCGAAAGAATCCATATACGTTCACTCGAGTATCCGCTTGCATCGTAGTCGCCAGGATTCTGCACAAGACCTTTGCTCAAATCGAAGCGGAAGCCATCGACCTTATACTCCTTGAGCCAATATTGCAGCACCTCCTTGAAGTAGTCGCGTGTCTTGTCGTACAGATGGTTGAAGTCGTGGTATACGCTCCAGTTGTGCGTTGCATACTCGTTGAAGAATGGGTTGCTCGATGTCGTGCGGTTGTTTGTCGAGTCCCACCACATCTTAGCCCAGGGGAATTGTCCTGTAGCGTGGTTTATGGCTATGTCTAAAATTATGGCAATACCTCGTTTGTGGCACTCGTCAATAAAGCGCTTATATGCCTCCGCTGTGCCGTAGGCCTTGTCGGGTGCAAAGTAGAAGCAGGGGTTGTAGCCCCACGAGTCGTTGCCGTCGAACTCCTGAATTGGCATAAGCTCAATGGCGTTGATGCCAAGTTCCTCCAGATAGTCGAGTTTTGCATAGGCAGCATCAACCGAACTCTCGCTCGTAAAGTCGCGCAACAACATCTCGTATATGGCCAACGACTCTTCTGCTGGGCGGTCGAAGTCGGTTATTGTCCACTCATACTCCTTGGGGTTAAGTTCAAATACCGATACAATGTCCGAGGTGTAAGACGATGGGTACGACTTGAGATTGGGATAAACCGATGAGCTGATCCACTTGTCGTTCCACGGATCGAGAATCTTGCGTGAGTAGGGGTCGGCAACCTTTATCGAGCCATCGACAAGATACTGATATCCATACTCCTTGTTGCACTCGAGGCCGTCAACCGTAATCCAGAAGTAGTTGCCATCGCGTTTCATCTTATATGCCTCGCTCGACTTGTAGTTGTTGAACTCGCCGAGAAGTGTCACAGAATTCTTACCCGGTGCGTATAGCACAAAAGTTGCCGAGTTGCCATCTACATTTACTCCATCCTTTGCGCCAGCAGGCAACGTCTCGCTCGATATAGCACCCTGCACATCGAGGAATATATCCTTGCCATTATCCTTTACCTCGAGTTTGCCATCGGCCGAGCGGAAGACGAATGCGAGTTTATCGATAGACTCGCTATCGGCAACCTTATAGAATGCGCGAGGACCACCAGTGATTGTGAGTGACCACACGTTGTTATCGATGCGTTTCAGCTTGCATTCGCTGATATTTGTAGACCACGAAGCCTTCATATACTTCCAGTCGCTCGATTGTTTGCTCAAGTTGGTGATAACACCCGTATGAGCATACAAATCCCCGGTGAAGCCATCAGCCGCTGTGCCCTTGGTGTTGAGCAAAACAACCACATCGTCAGTCATCGATTCGGTGATGAGCGATGGTACTGATGATATAAGCGGAAGATTCGAGGTTGCTATATCTGCATCGTGCTCCACACTCTGCATTGGCGTGATGTGGTTGCGCTCGATGGTGATATCCCTGTCGGTGCGAAGTGCCATCGGCTTGTAGCCATCGCAGCAAATCTCCAGCGTGAAGCCTTTGGAAAAGCGTTGAGGCACGAGCGCAAAGTAGAAGGAGGTAGTCTCGTTGGATAGTGCTACACCCTCGCCGCAGTCGATGCAGAGCGACTTGTTTTTTGTGCCATTAGCCGCAAATTTGGCCTCGGCTGTAGCGGTATCAATCGTAATATCGCCAGCCATCTGCTCGCCATTGTTACCCTTGAGTGTAATGCTCTCGACGATTTTACCCTTGCCCGTAAGCTCTACGCGCAGCCATCCGTAAACGTTCTTCAGCCCAAAGTGCATAAATTCGTTCTGCGACACCATAACATTATCCCCTATGCCGTAGCTATTCTCGGCATAGTGCTGCGTGTCTGGCATCGTAAACTCTATCTCTCCGCTCGTGTTGATATAGCGATATTCCTCGTTGTATGGATATGCCACGACTGCGCGGTTGTTTGTCGCGCTCTTCACTCCCTCATCGATGCAGTGCAGCTCGGCTATGCGAACGCCGCTCTCGCCATCGTAGATCCACTTCTGATTAGCATCCGAGCGATTAAATACCGAGACCATATCCCCTGATGTCCACACCGTTCTGCGCTCATTATCAAGCTCGATACGTGTGTCGTCTGAATCAAATCCTATGGTGATAAAAGTTGGCTGCTCGGCTCTATTGGCTGTCAGTTCGTTGATGTCGTTTTGCGTACACGCCACCAAGCAGAGTGTGCCAAGAAGGGTGAATATAAGTCGATTCATATTCTTAATTTTTGCCATTTCGGCTAATTTTTGTGTTTGTGTACGAAAAATCGACTAAAGGTACGAATAAATTATTAAAGGACAAATCTTGATATTAGCTTTAGTCGTTTCTAATAGTGCTACGTTGTCGTTATGCCTGCTTATAAAAGAAGAGGGACTGTCCTTCATATTCGCCGGACAGTCCCTTACTATCGAATAATTCGATTTCTACTTTGCGTACGATACAGAGCGAGTCTCGCGGATAACCGTAATCTTCACCTGACCTGGGTAGGTCATCTCGTCCTGAATCTTCTTTGCGATGTCGTGTGACAATGCTTCCGACTCCTGATCCGAGAGCTTGTCGGCGCCAACAATCACGCGTAGCTCACGACCAGCCTGGATAGCGTAGGTCTTAACAACGCCAGGGTATGAGAGAGCGATACCCTCCATCTCCTTCAGACGCTTGATGTACGACTCTACAACCTCGCGACGAGCACCTGGACGAGCACCCGAGATTGCATCACACACCTGGATGATTGGTGCGATAAGCGATGTCATCTCTGCCTCGTCGTGGTGAGCACCGATAGCGTTGCATACATCTGGCTTCTCCTTGTACTTCTCGGCAAGCTTCATACCGATAATTGCGTGTGGCAACTCTGGCTCATCATCGGGCACCTTGCCAATATCGTGCAAAAGACCTGCGCGGCGTGCTGCCTTAGGATTAAGACCAAGCTCGGCAGCCATAATACCTGCGAGGTTTGCGGTCTCACGTGCGTGCTGCAAGAGGTTCTGACCATATGACGAACGATACTTCATCTTACCGATAAGACGAATAAGCTCTGGGTGCAAACCGTGGATACCTAGGTCGATAGTTGTGCGCTTACCTACCTCAACAATCTCCTCCTCAATCTGCTTCTTAACCTTTGCTACAACCTCCTCGATACGTGCTGGGTGGATACGGCCATCGGTTACGAGCTGGTGCAAAGCGAGGCGTGCGATCTCGCGGCGTACTGGATCGAAACCCGAAAGGATGATAGCCTCTGGGGTGTCGTCTACGATAATCTCGATACCTGTAGCTGCCTCCAAGGCGCGGATATTACGACCCTCACGACCGATGATACGGCCCTTGACCTCGTCCGACTCGATGTTGAACACCGTAACAGCATTCTCGATAGCTGTCTCGGTTGCTACACGCTGGATAGATGCTACAACGATACGCTTTGCCTCCTTTGTAGCTGAGAGTTTTGCCTCCTCGATAGTCTCCGAGATATATGCAGCTGCCTCGGCTTTAGCCTCGGCCTTCATATTCTCGATAAGGATGTTCTTTGCCTCTTCAGAGCTCAAACCAGAGATCTGCTCCAAACGCATATTCTGCTCCTTGATAGCTGCTGCAAGCTCCTCCTTGCGTGTCTCGACACTCTGAAGCTGTGTGTCAAGCTGCTCGCGACGACGGTCGCACTCTGCCGACTTCTTCTCCAACTCGCGCTCCTTGTGCTGAAGGTTAGCCTCTGTCTGCTTGGCGCGCTGCTCACTCTGCTGCAACTTCTGGTTGCGCTCGTTGACCTGTCGGTCGTGCTCGCTTTTAAGCTGAATAAACTTCTCCTTGGCCTGGAGCATCTTCTCTTTCTTTATCATTTCGCCGTCTGCCTCCGCCTTTGCGACGATGGCTTTAGCACGTGAACGTGCTGCGAAGTAGGCGATAAATCCGCCTGCCAACGCTGCAATCACTGCACCGACGATTATCAAGATACTTTCCATAGATAATTTGGTGTTTTAATATATTGAATTTTTAGGTTTTGCAATAAAAAACCCGCATCTATTCCTTAACTTGTTTGACGAATCCGCAGATAAGTCATAAGTGGGGCTCCGTGGCTCGCAATAGTCCACTGGTGTTGCAAGCAACACACCCCGAAGGGTTGAGGCCTTATTTTGTAGCTCTTCACGAGAGTTGTCCCAATGTTATATAAATTGTACAGTTCGCAAAGCTTTTAAGGAATCTATGCGGGTAGATTTCTATATTCAAAAAGAACGCAGGCATCGTTTCGTCTCGGGCGATACCAACCCATAATATTCTCTGCCAAAAATCTCGCCAATCTCGGGCGTTACTCCTTGACGTAGTCGCGTATAAGTTTCTCGATAGCTCTCAACTCCTCGATATCTTTGTCTCCGAGTGATGAGCTATGCTCTGTAGTTAGTGCAAGTATCGAGTAACGGAGTGCAGCCATAGCCAGTCTGTCCTGCATATCGAATTTGGGTATGCGAGCATACTCCGTAATCTTCTCGTTGAGTCGTTTGCCAGCCTCACGATACAACTCCTCGTTGGCCGCATCGATGGTCATCGGATAGCTCTTACCTGCAATTGTAAGTGTTATTTTAATCTTTCCATCAGCCATCTTTTACTCCTCCTGCTTTTCCTCTTTATACTTAAGTGCCGCAATGCAACGATCTACCTCCCGCAGTAGGTTATTTACTCGTTTGCGTGCTCTCTCAACGTCGCCTCCCGTGCCGCGCATTACATCGCTGAGCTCGCTGCTGCGCAGACGTGTGTCCAACTCGCGCACCTTCTCCTCGAGGCGGCGCTTGTCGCGCTGCAATGCGTCGCGCTCTTTGATAAGCTCGCGACATTCGGCGGCAATTCGCCTGTGGTCGGCAATGAGTCGTTCGACCTCTTTACGCAACTTTTCGACAATATCTGCGTGTGCCATAAGACAACGTTCTATCTATTAACGCTCAAAGATAGACATTTTTTGGCTAATGGCAAAATTTTTTGTCCAAAAAACGCCTCTATTTCCACATCAACAAAACAAATTAACCCACGCGGCGAGCCTCTTTCTGCTCCTCCTGCGTGGGTTAATATGCTGAATTGCTGACCTATCTTTTACTTAATCAGGCGTGCATAAAGATCGTAATCCTCGGCATCGGTAATCTCTACTTCGTAGAACTTTCCGCGCATAAGACGCTTACCCTGGCTATCTATTACCAGCTCCTGGTCTACCTCTGGCGAGTCATACTCCGAGCGACCAATATAGAAATCACCCTCCTTGCGGTCGATAATTACGCGCATCTTCTGACCAATGCGTCGTGCATTATTCTCGAGCGATATGCGCTCCTGCAAACGCATAATGCGCTCCACGCGGCTCTGCTTAACATCCTCCTCTACATCGTCGCTAAGCTGCGTAGCAGAGTATGTGCCCTCCTCCTCGGAGTAGGCAAACACACCAAGACGGTCGAAGCAACAGTCGCGTACGAACTGCATAAGTTCTGCGAAATCATCCTCGGTCTCGGTAGGGTAGCCAACAAGCAGTGTCGTGCGAAGTGCAATGTCGGGAATCGCCTTGCGTAGCTTCTCCACAAGGGCATAGGCATCAGCTTTTGTATGGCGACGCTTCATAGCCTTGAGCTGGTTGTCCGAGATGTGCTGGAATGGTATATCCAAATAGCGGCATATCTTCTTCTCACGCGCCATAACCTCGATGACCTGATCGGGGAAGTCGGTAGGGTAGGCATAGTGCAGACGTATCCACTCAATCTTCTCGATGCGGCAAAGACGCTCCAAAAGCTCGGCAAGTTTACGCTCGCCGTAGAGATCTACGCCGTAGTATGTCGTATCCTGTGCGATCACCATAAGCTCGCGTACGCCCTTCTCGGCAAGAAGCTCTGCCTCGGCAACGAGCTGCTCCATAGGTACAGACTTGTGGCGGCCACGGATTAGCGGAATAGCGCAGTAGCCACACATCCAGTTGCAACCTTCCGAAATCTTAAGGTAGGCGTAGTGACTTGGTGTAGAGATCTCGCGACGAGTCTCGACCTCCTTATTGTACTTTGCACCAAGACGAGCAACGATATCTGCCCAGTCGTTAACACCGAAGAAGTCGTCCACCTCGGGGAGCTCGGGACGTAGCTCATCGGCATAGCGCTGCGAGAGGCAACCTACGACAAATAGCTCCTCGATGCGACCCTCGCTCTTGAGCTGTGCTGCGCGAAGAATCGTATCGATAGACTCCTGCTTTGCATCGCCAATAAAGCCGCAGGTGTTGATAACAACCACATCGGCATCAGTGCGATCACTATCGAATACAATCTTGTAACCCACCTCGGCAAGCTGTGCTGCCAGATGCTCCGAGTCTACGGTATTCTTCGAACATCCGAGAGTTATAATGTTGATTTTCTTCATTTTAGTAGTGTATTATTTGTTGGCCTCGCCAAACATTGCGCGTACAAATTCGTGGCGGTCGAACATCTTAAGCTGGTCGACACCCTCGCCGATACCGATATATCGTACAGGGATGTGGAACTTGTCGCTGATACCAATCACAACACCACCCTTGGCTGTGCCATCGAGCTTGGTAATCGTAAGCGAAGTCACCTGTGTAGCCTCTGTAAACTGCTTGGCCTGCTCGAAGGCATTCTGACCTGTAGAACCATCCAATACGAGCATAACCTCGTGTGGTGCATCGGGAATAACCTTCGACATCACGTTGCGAATCTTGGTAAGCTCCTTCATCAAGCCTACCTTGTTGTGCAGACGGCCTGCGGTGTCGATAAGCACCACATCAGCGCCATTTGCAACAGCCGAGCTAAGTGTGTCGTAAGCAACCGATGCTGGGTCCGAGCCCATCTCTTGGCGAATCATCGTTGCACCGGCTCTGTCTGCCCATACGGCGAGCTGGTCGATTGCCGCAGCGCGGAACGTGTCGGCAGCACCAATATATACCTTGCGGCCAGCTTTGCGAAGCTGTGCTGCGAGCTTACCGATAGTTGTGGTCTTACCAGCGCCATTCACGCCTACAACCATCATAACATATGGGTAGCCCTCCTTAACCTCGATACCGAAATCCTTTGTCGAGCGGTGCGACTCCTCCATAAGCTGTGCAATCTCATCGCGCAGAATGGCGTGAAGCTCCGAGGTGTTCATATACTTGTCGCGTGCTACACGCGCCTCGATACGCTCGATAATCTTTACGGTGGTATCAACGCCTACATCCGACGTTATAAGCACCTCCTCAAGGTCGTCCAGTACATCGGCATCTACCGTTGTGCGACCAGCGATAGCACGCTTAAGCTTACCAAAGAAACCCTCCTTTGTGCGCTCAAGACCTACAGCAAGCTCCTTACGCTCCTGCTCGATGTCTATTTCGTCGTCATCCTCCTCCTCCACAGCAGGTGCAGAAGTGCTGACCTCGTCGTTTGTAGCCTTGACTACGCTTTCAAGCGTGGTTGTTGTTACAAACTCTGGTGCGGCACTCTCGGTGATGCTGACCTTAGGTGTGGTACTCTCGACTGTTGTCTCCGCTGTGACCTCTGGCTCGGGTGCAGCCGTCACTTCGGGCGCAACGCTCTCCTCGGGGCTTGCTGCGATAGGTGTCGTAGACTTTGGCTCCTCGGTAGTCTTTTTCTTTTTGAACAAATCAAAAAATCCCATATCTATTCTCTGTTTTTAGTTTATTCTTCGTATAGTAAATATTTGGCTCTTAATATCTTAAACTCTGCAATATCCTCTGCCCAGCGACTCTCGATCGTCTTGGCATCAGCGCCTTCGATAATCATTTGTCGTACATAATCCACGCCTATCAGCTTCTCGAACATCTGCGTGAAAAACTTCTCGCCAATATTCAGGTCGCGGTATGCATCGATTACATATTCGAGGTTGATGCCCTCGCTGATTATCGCCTCATCTGACACATTGCGAAGATCCTCGCCATAGCACACCTTGCCTTCGTGTGGCGGATTCTTCGAGCCGCTGTTGGGCTGTGGCGTGAAGCTATACTCTCGATTGCGCATATCGGGGTGTCCGTATACCTCGAATGGTGCATCTGTTCCGCGTCCGAGACTTACCACCGTACCCTCGAAGAGACAGGTCGTAGGGTAGAGGTATATGGAGTGCTGTGTGGGTAGATTTGGCGATGGTGTAATCGGCAGAATGTAGCGCGTCTGGTGGTTGTAGTTGCGACAACGTACGACCTCTAAATCGGCGCTCTTAACCCATCCTTCGCCAATAGCCATCACTGCAATCTCTCCCATCGTGAGTCCGTGTACTACGGGTATAGGCAACCATCCCACGCCCGACTTATACTTCATATCGAGTATCGGGCCATCTACATAGCTACCATTGGGGTTGGGGCGGTCCAGGACTATTACCTTGCAGCCAAAGTCAGCACACGCATCAATCATTCGTATCATAGATATATAATAGGTATAGAACCTTAATCCTACATCCTGCATATCTACGATAAGTGTGTCGAACGAACGCATCACCTCATCCGAGGGGCGTTGTGTATTGCCGTCATAGAGCGAGAGTATCGCCACTCCTGTACGTTCGTCTACCGAATTTTGCACCTTTGCGCCAGCCTCTACGTGTCCGCGAAAGCCGTGCTCGGGAGCAAATATGCCTACAAGGTCGATGCCTCGGCGATGAAGCATATCCACAAGGTGTTCATCTTCCGAGTACATAGCCGTATGGTTAGCCAATACAGCTACGCGTCTGCCCTCGAGCTGCGGCATATAGGCGAGGGTGTCGGTAGCTCCTACCAACACCTCCTGTGCCGATGCTGCGAATGCTGCACAGAGCAGCGCAATAGCTATGTATAGTCTTCTAACCATTATTAGCAGTTAAGCAAGTACTCCTTGATAAATCCATCCAACTCGCCATCCATCACAGCCTCGACATTCGATGTCTGAAAGCCCGTACGATGATCCTTCACGCGGCGGTCGTCGAAGACGTAGCTACGTATCTGCGATCCCCACTCGATACGCTTCTTCGTAGCCTCTAAGGCCTGCTGTGTTGCCATACGCTTGTCCAGCTCTCGCTGATAGAGCTTCGAGCGAAGAATACGCATAGCATTCTCGCGGTTCATAAGTTGGGAGCGAGTCTCCATATTTTCGATAAGGAACTCCACAGGCTCGCCCGTTTCGGCATCCTTACCGTGGTAGCGCAGACGTACGGCTGTCTCCACCTTATTGACATTCTGACCACCAGCACCACTTGAGCGGAAGGTGTCCCACTCGTAGTCGGCAGGCGAGATGTTGATCTCGATAGTGTCGTCTACTGCTGGCGCGATAAATACAGAAGCGAAGGTCGTTTGGCGCTTGTTGTTGGCGTTGAATGGCGAGAGACGCACCATACGATGCACGCCACTCTCGCTACGCAGATAGCCGTAGGCATACTCGCCCTCGAACTCCAGTGTGCAGGACTTAACGCCTACCTCGTCGCCAGCCTGGTAGTTTGCCACCTTTACCGTATAGCCGTGAGCCTCGCCCCAGCGCGTATACATACGCATAAGCATCTGCGCCCAGTCTAAGGCCTCTGTGCCACCAGCACCAGCGTTGATATCCATAATTGCTCCGAGCTTATCCTCCTTGCCCGAGAGCATCTGTCGAAGTTCACACTTCTCGACAAGCTCCTGCGCTGCGAGGTATTGTTCCTCGGCTTCCGCCTCGGTGAGCACTCCCTCGGCAACAAAGTCGGGGATGAGCGCAAGGTCCTCCACAGCACGCGACACACGCTCCCACTCCTCGATGACGGCCTTTATGTCGGCAACCTTCTTAAGCTGCTTACGTGCCTCATCGGGGTTGTCCCAGAAGTTGGGTTCCTCGGTGCGCTCCTGCTCGTTCTCAAGTTCGATGCGTCGCTGCTCGATATCGATAGATGTTTCGAGCTTTGCACATCGAGTCTTAAGCTCGTTTATCTGCTCGGGTGAAACCATACGTTACTCAATTTCCCAGTCGAAACCATCCTTACGGTCCTTCACGCGGATGCCTACAGCTGTGAGCTCATCGCGAATCTTATCCGACAATGCCCAGTTCTTCGCGCTCTTGGCCTCCATACGCATATTGAGAAGCATATTCACCAAAGGCGATACCATATCGCGGCCACCAGCCTCGGCTGCCTTCTCGTTGCGAAGACCAAGAATGTCGAATACGTAACGCTGAACCGTAGCGCGCAAACGCTCCAAGTCCTCGGCAGTAAAGCTCTGCTGACCCTCGGCGGCTTGGTTGATGATACGTACCCAGTCGAACATAGCCGAGATTACCATTGGTGAGTTTAGGTCGTCGGCCAAAGCCTCGGCGCAACGACGCTCCAACTCCGATACATCGGCTGTCGACTTATCGGCTGGCTTGAGCTTTCCGAGCGTCTCTACTGCCTTCATCAATCGGTCAAGACCCTTCTCGGCTGCCTGCAACGCCTCGTTCGAGAAGTCGAGTGTCGAGCGGTAGTGTGCCTGAAGTACGAAGAAGCGGATGGTCATTGGCGTATATGCCTGCTCGAGGATTGGGTGTGTGCCGTTAAAGAGCTGCTCCAGTGTGATGAAGTTACCGAGTGACTTACCCATCTTCTGACCGTTGATTGTAATCATATTGTTGTGTACCCAGTAGCGTGCAGAGTCGTGGCCGAGAGCGGCAGTAGACTGTGCAATCTCGCACTCGTGGTGTGGGAACATAAGGTCCATACCGCCACCGTGAATATCGAACTGTTCACCGAGATACTTGGTGCTCATTGCAGAGCACTCCATATGCCAACCAGGGAAGCCATCGCTCCAGGGTGATGGCCAGCGCATAATGTGCTCGGGTGCAGCCTTCTTCCACAAAGCAAAGTCGAAAGAGTGGTGCTTGTCGCTCTGACCGTCGAGCTCACGTGTGTTGGTCACGATATCGTCGAGGTTACGACCCGAGAGGCGACCATAGTGGTGATCGCGGTTGTAGCGCTCTACATCGAAGTAGATCGAACCATTCGACTCGTAGGCATAGCCAGCGTCGAGAATGCGCTTAACCATCTCGATCTGCTCGATGATATGGCCCGAAGCCTGTGGCTCGATAGATGGCGACTTAACGCCCAACTCACGCATTGCATCGCGGTAGCGCTCCGTATAGTAGTGTGCAATCTCCATAGGCTCGAGCTTCTCGAGGCGAGCCTTCTTTGCAATCTTATCCTCGCCTTCGTCGGCATCCTGCTCCAGGTGGCCTACATCGGTAATGTTGCGTACGTAGCGCACCTTGTAGCCCAAAGACTGGAGGTAGCGGAACAAAAGGTCGAAGGTTACGGCTGGGCGTGCGTGACCCAAGTGTGGATCGCCATAAACTGTTGGGCCGCAGACATACATACCTACGTGATTGGGGTTAATAGGCTCGAACGTCTCCTTACGACGTGTGAGCGTATTGTACAATACAATCTTTTCCATAGTTGTTTATATTTTTTGTTTTTCGTTATTCTTTGACATTTTACTCACCATAGTAGGCAGTGAGTACATCGTATACCTCGGGACGCTCCAAATACTGAATGAGTGCGTCGACATACTTTGCTGTGCTCTCGCCATCGTTGTTGTAGCGGGCAGCAGGGAGGTTGCTGTATATCTCGAAGAGGTTGCAGATGTGCAACTCGACAAGCGACATTGCAAAATCCGATGAGTCGGCAGGTGTCAGACGCTTGATAGCCTCAAGGTATGCCTCTACCAAATTGTCGAAGATCAGAGCATTCTCAACAAGCATCAGCTCGCTATCCGTGCCGGCTACCCAGTCGAAGCTGCCCGATACCTCGTGGCTTAGACGCAGTGTCTCGATAATGTCGAGCACGGCATTGTAAAGCTCATCGCTGATTTTGGGTGTAAAGCTGCGGTATGTAGCATACTGCAGGTAGTGACCTGCCCACTCGCCACGTTTGCTTATATACTCTGCAGCGAGGCTGTCACCCTTGCGGAACTCATCCTCGGCCATACCGAATGCCTCGTCGCTGAGCACCAGTAGTCGGTCAGCATCGATTGTGTCGAGGTTGCGACCTCGCGCCTCGCTCTGTTGTGCCTGTGCTCGTTCCGAGAGGTCGTAGAAATAGCCGAATATATCGTTCGATTGCGCAATATCGCTCTTGCTACCGAGCATACGGTCGAATGTAGCTACTGCCTCCTCGAGGTAGATTACAGCGCGTTCGAGATTGCTCTGCGCTATGGTGTAATAACCGCGAATGTATGGCATAACGGTAGAGTGTGTATATCCAAGTTTCTTGGCAGGAAGTACCTCGAGACCCTTGTCCAGCAACTTCTCGGCACGCTCAAGGTCGCCCTCGCCATTGCGACGTATCAGTCCCGAAGCAAGACGTGCAAAGCTTTCGCGTGAGCGCGAAGCAGCAACGTTGAAGCGGTAGAAGTAGTCTACATATACATCCTCATCTGCAAGGTTACCATAGCGTAGTGCGCGCTCCTGCTCCTCAACACTATTGTCATCGGCAATAAAACGAGGATATACTCTGTCGATATCGACATATCCCGACTCTGCTCCCGAACGATATGGCGTGCGGATAGGGACAAACGTATAGGCATAGCCGTCGAAACGTGCATAGTCGGCAATGCCGTAATCCTTCATAATGTGGGTCTGCGTGAAGCACAATGGTCGCTTCCAGTCGAAGTGTGCCAACAGGTCGAGCATCATAAGACGATCCTTCGTGAGCATCGTTTCATCGATTGTTACATAGACCTTCTCCTCGGTCAGCGCACGATCCTCCTCGGCAATAATTCCCGAAGCGATAGCTGCATCTGCATCTACAGGTATATAGTATCTATTGGCAGAGAGTATGTAGTCGCTCTCGATACCATCGATATAGCTGTCTACAGTAGGTCTTACACGACCAATCATATCGTAATCTTCGCTACGCTCCTCCATAGCTATCGTCTCGCCATCGTCGAGCAGACACATACGACCATTGTTGATGACAAGTGTCATAGGCTTATCCGAGCAGAACAGACGTACCGCATCGTCGAGGTTAAGCTCGCCATTGCGTGCTCGGTCGCTGAGTGCCCAGTACTCCTCCATCAGTGCGTAGTCGTTGATGAAGTTCTGGTCGGCAACTATAGCATCGACAATGTCGTATGCCGAGGTATACTTCACATAGATGTCGTATATTGTCTCGTTAGGTTCGGCTCCCGAGGCCATAAACTCCTGCAAGTATGGGTCATACTTGTCGATAGTCTCCTGTGCGTTGAGCAATTGGCGGTATACCGTAGCGTAGCCACCGCTTATACGACGCTGCTTACCCTCGCTGTCGGTGTAGCGAATGTCGTAGATGGCACTATTGTCGATACGTCGCTTCTCGCCACGCAGACGACGCGCCTGCTGTGTGTCGAGCACCTCTACAGGGTCGATGACAAGCACCCAGTCGTTCTTAAAGCTGTATTGAGTCGAAGGTATGGTGAATGGTACACCCTCGGCATCGTTGGCTGCGAGTTTCATCTCGTCGATATACCACTCGCCACCGAGATACGACGAGTTCATAACTCTTACGTCGGTACGTATACCCTCAACCTCCTGGCAATACCAAATAGGGAAGGTGTCGTTGTCGCCAAAGTTTATGATAATTGCATTTTCGGGTACGGTGTTGAGATAGTTGTAACCGATATCACGAGCCATATATCGTCCCGAGCGGTCGTGGTCGTCCCAGTTCTCGGTTGCCAATACCACAGGAACACTCGCAGCGAAGAGTACTGCAACGCAAGCCGCAATCTTGAGTGTGCGATGTGTAGGCTTTACAAATCGAAGAGCGATGCTCTCGAAGATTTCGCCAATGGCCAGTACGCCAAGTCCAAGCCATATGCTGAATGCGTAGAACGCACCAGCATAGACATAGTCTCGCTCACGTGGCTCGTTAGGTGCTGTGTTGAAGTAGACAACAAGGGCGATACCCATCATCACAAATAGCAGCAACACAATGAAGAAGTTGCGCCAGTCGCGGCCAAGCTGATAAACCAGGCCCATAAGACCGAGTAACAATGGCAGGAAGTAGTAGGTGTTGCGTGCAGGGTTGTTGGCCATCTCGCTTGGGAGGTTGCCCTGTGGACCGCAGAATATCTTGTCGATAAAGCCGATGCCCGACAGCCATCCGCCGTGCATATAGACCGCGTTCTCATCCTTCTCGAGGATGGTGTCGTCCTGACGACCTACGAAGTTCCACATAAAATAGCGCCAGAACATATCGCCAAACTGGTAGCCGAGCATATAGCGCACATCCTCCCACGCTGTAGGCTCCCACCAGCGGTCGCCCTCCTTTGAGATGCGCTCTACCGATGGCTTGCCATTCTCTGTTGCTACCCATCCAGCCTCGTAGTCAGCACGGCGTGAGTAGAACCACATACGTGGCAAAAGGTGGTTAGCTTCGCTAGGATAGTGGTAGCTCTCGAAGATTTCGCGCTCCTCATACTTGCCTGTTTCGGGGTTTAGCCACGTCATAGTCGATGAGTTGTGGTTGCCCGTCGGAATGTAGAAATCATCGGCGAGGTAGTCCTCCGAGGTGTACATCATCGGCAGAGGCTGTGCCGAGTAGTATGGACCCCAAAGTAACGGACGTTGGCCATACTGGTCGCGGTTGAGAAGACTCAAGAGCGAGTGTGGTGTCGATGGATTGTTCGAGTTCATCGGTGGGTTGGCCGTAGCACGTATTGTCACAGATGCGTACGACGAGAAACCAACGAGAATGGCAGCAAGGGCTATCAATGAGACGTTGAGGATGCGCATACGTCGCTTGTGCGAGAAGAGTATGAGCAAACCAAGTGCTGTGAATACCAACGCCACGAAGAGCAGCATACCTGAATTTACTGGCATACCCAATGTGTTGACCGCAAAGGTGTCGAACTTGGCACCAAGAGCTACGGTGTAGGGGATGATTATGCCGTTAATCGCACCCAGAATAAGCAGCGATACCAACAATCCGCAACCAATGTACAAGATATACTCCTTTGTGGTGCGCATCTGGTAGCGGCGGAAGAAGTATATCATCACCAATGCAGGAATCGTGAGCAGGTTGAGGATATGCACACCAATCGAGAGACCCATAAGGTAGGCGATAAGCACTATCCAGCGCATCGACGTTGGACTTGTGGCGTTCTCCTCCCAGCGTAGCATAAGCCATACGACGAGTGCGGTAAACATCGAAGAGAGAGCATATACCTCGCCCTCGATAGCCGAGAACCAGAAGGTGTCGGTATAGGCATACGACAATGCACCGATAACACCGGCACCCAGCGTAAGAATCGTGAGGTGTGGAGTCATCTTTTCGCCACCCTGCGTAAACATTCGTCGAGCAAGGTGCGTGATAGTCCAAAATAGGAAGAGTATGCAGAATGCAGAAGCTATTGCATTCATCGCATTGATTGTCATCGGCACATACTCGACTGCAGGGGCCAGAAGTGATGCCAGACGTGCCAACATCATAAAGAGCGGAGCTCCAGGAGGGTGACCAACTTCGAGCTTGTATGATGTCGCAATAAACTCGCTGCAATCCCAGAGGCTTGTTGTGGGCTCAATGGTCAGCAAATATGATATCGCAGCCACGGCAAAGACTGCCCAGCCAACGATTCGGTTCCAAACTTTGAATTGTTCCATTCTACTATCAATCTAATAAAGCGCAAATATAATAATATTTGGCCGATAAATGGCAATCTCTCGGTGACTTTTTTTTGTTTTGCTCCGAGTGCGATGTTTTCGGTCGAGAAAAACTATTTGCCGATGTTGCTGCGTATGCGTTCTAAACCGCTGCGTGTCAGTGGGGTAGTGCCAGCTATTGCCTGAAACACCTCCTCACTCATCGAGTTAAGTCGCTCCTCGCTCATCGACTCGATGTCGATAATCGGATCGAAGCGTTTATTGGTGTGTAGTGGTGCTCGGCGGTTGTATGGACAGAGGCTCTGACAGCTGTCGCAACCAAAAATCCAACCGTGTAACGATAGCTCCTTGTTATCGTCCTCACGCTCTATTGTGCGACACGAAATACAGCGTCGAGTGTCAATCAGGCGATTCTCCAAAATTGCACCATTAGGACAATTTTCTATGCATACTCTACAACTGCCACAACGCTGTTCACCAAATGGTTTATCGTATTCGTCAACATCGTGATTTATAACGAGCTCTCCTAAAAGTATCATCGATCCAAATTGAGGTGTTACGACCAATGAGTTGCGTCCTATCCATCCAAGGCCAGCGCGCACTGCAAGCGACTTTTCGGCCAAAGGTGCAGAGTCGGTAAAAGCGCGGAATTTCAACCCCTCGACCTTGTCTCCGAGACGATTTCCGAGCTCAAAGAGCATCTCTTTTATCGTGAGATGATAATCGCGAGCAAGTGCATACGATGCAATCTTTGTGCGACACTCCGAGCTGTATCCACGACTTATGGGTGAGAGGTACGATACGGCGCAAACAATCACACTTCTTGCACCCTCGACAAGAAGTTGTGGTGCGAAACGCTTTTCGATGTTTCGGCTCAAATAGTCGAGCGTAGAGTGGTTGCCCTCGGACATCCACGCCTCGAAATTTGCGCGTTCACTATCCAGTGGCTCTGCTGTTGTGATGCCCACGAGGTCAAATCCAACCTCTAAAGCGTGGTTTATTATAATATTTTTGGATATCATTGAAATTTATTTTATGTCAAAAATAGTGATTTTTGATAAATTATTGGTAACTTGCGCCTGAAAAATATACTTTTTATTAATTAAACACCCATAAGTTATGACCTTTAAGACTCTCTATGAGATATTTAAGCATAGCGTTGAGAACTTTTCCGAGCGCATTGCTTTCTCGATGATTGGCGGTGAGGATGTTACCTACAAGGAGGTTGGCGAGCGTGCAGCAACTGTTCAGGAGTTGTTGCTTAATGCTGGTGTTGGTGCGGGTGATAAGGTGGCGATTCTAAGTAGCAGTATGCCCAACTGGGGCGTATCGTACTTCGCGGTGGTTAGTGCTGGTATGGTCGTTGTGCCTATCTTGCCCGATTTCACAAGCGAGGAGCTCGACCTAATCATTCAGCACTCGGAGGCAAAGGCAATTCTTGTATCCGATAAGCTCTATACCAAACTCAACAAGAGCACCGTGGAGCGTATGAATATTGTCATCCGCACCAAGGGCCTCAAGGTAATCTCTCAGAATGTCGAGCAGCGCGCCGAGATGCGTACTCCCGAGCCTGAGGATTTGGCTGCTATCATCTACACATCGGGTACTACATCGAAGCCCAAGGGCGTTATGCTCTCGCACTACAACATTGCGATGCAGCTTACCGTTGTACCTTCACTCTTCGACTATACACAGGACGATGTATTGCTCTCGATTCTGCCACTCTCGCACACCTATGAGTGCACACTCGGTATGATCTTCCCATTTGCGCGCGGTGCACGTATCCACTATATGGATCGCCCACCTACCGCATCGGCACTTATGCCAGCCTTGGCCAAGGTGCGTCCTACGGTTATCGCTTCGGTGCCTCTCATTATGGAGAAGGTATATCGCGGTAAGGTGCTCCCTACATTCCAGAAGAATGCCGTGTTGAGCAAGCTCTACAGCTGGGACTGGTCGCGTAAGTTGCTCCACAAGGTTGCTGGTAAGCAGCTCAAGGCGCTCTTCGGTGGTCGTATGCGTCTGTTTGCTATCGGTGGCGCCAAGTTCGATTCAGAGGCTGAGCGCTTCTTGCTCGAGGGTGGCTTCCCATACGGTATCGGTTATGGCCTTACCGAGACTGCTCCGCTTTTGGCTGGTGCAGTAGGTGATATGGTGCGTATCGGCTCAACTGGTCCAGCGCTCAAGGGCGTTGAGGCGCGTTTGGATAATGTTAATCCCGAGACAGGTCAGGGTGAGATCGTAGTTAAGAGCCCTTGCGTGATGATGGGTTACTACAAGAACGAGGAGGCTACGCAGGCGGTGTTTACCGAGGATGGTTGGTTCCGTACGGGTGATCTCGGTGCATTCGATAGCGACGGCTGGATCTATATCAAAGGTCGTTTGAAGAATATGATCGTAGGCCCAAGCGGTGAGAACATCTACCCAGAGGATATCGAGGAGGTGCTCAACAGCAACCGCTTTGTTGCCGAGTCGGTGGTTACCGAGGAGGATGGTAAGCTTATTGCTCTTGTTCACTTCGACACCGAGGCTATCGAGGAGTACTACGATGAGTTAAAGTATAAGGTGTCGGTAAATGCCGAGCAGCTCAGCCTCAAGATGGAGGAGGTAAAGCGTGAGGTTATGGAGTATGTTAACTCGAAGGTTAACCGCTTCTCGAAGATTTCGAAGGTTATCGACAACGAGGGCGAGTTCGAGAAGACTCCTACGAAGAAGATTAGACGTTTTGTTTATGATCGCCGCAAAAAGTAATTTGGCGTGATAAGGCAGTGGCTATTGCCGCTAACAAAAATGCCACCAATGGACGTATATCACGTGCTATCCATTGGTGGCATTTGCGTTAATCGCTGATAGTTAGAGTGTAGTGATTGTTTAGGTCTCTTTTGAATGGTTTATGAAGGGTAAGCAGGATATTCAGTGTTTGAAAAAATCTCATTAAAAAATTTGCATATTCAAAAAACTTGCGTACCTTTGTGCACTCTTTCATAGGAGTGGGGTTTTTAATGCTGTTGTAGCTCAGTGGTAGAGCACTTCCTTGGTAAGGAAGAGGTCGTCAGTTCAAGCCTGATCAACAGCTCAAGACGAGGGGTTTAGCCTAATGGTTAAACCTCTCGTTTTGCTTTTAACATATGTTTGAACTGGCGACCTCGAAATCCCTCCTTATCAAAGGAGGGTTTGGGAGGATTGTATATATTATCCCTACGGGTGCGTCAGCATCCCGTCAGTTCAAGCCTGATCAACAGCTCAAGACGAGGGGTTTAGCCTTAGGTTAAACCTCTCGTTTTGCTTTTAACATATGTTTGAACTGGCGACCTCGAAATCCCTCCTTATCAAAGGAGGGTTTAGGAGGATTGTATGTATTATCCCTGATAAAAGGCATATACATATTAAAAGAGTGGCACGTTCTTTATACCTGCAAAAAAACGCACCACCGAGGTAGTGCGTTATAAATCCTTGTGTCGTTAGACGCTACTCTGACCAGCCGCCGCCCAGTGATTTGTACAGCAGGACAAGCGCGATATACTCATCTCTAACGGCATTCGATAGGGCTATCTGTGCATCGAAATATCGACGTTGCGCATCGAGAACATCTATATAGCGCGTATCACCATACCTGTACTGGAACGTTGCTAATTCGACATATTTCAGCGCAGCCTCGCGCAGATTGTTCTTTAGCTGCGTAGCTTCGCGTGCATTGCGATAGAGCACTACCGCGTCGTTAGTCTCCTTGAATGCCATAATCACAAGTTTTTCGTAGTTTAGGCGTGCTATTTCGTAAGCCTGGATAGCGGCCTTATATTTGGCCTTGCGGCGACCAAATTCGAATAGCGGTGATACAAGCTTGCCTACAGCCAGTCCGTAGGGGGCACTAAATATGTTGGCGAGCGAGCCATTCTCCAAGCCTCCGGTAAGGCCGATGACGAGTTTCGGGAATCGGTCGGTATATGCCACACCTACCGCTGCAGTCGCAGCCTTAAGGCCTTGCTCCGACTCGCGCAAGTCGGGACGACGTGTGAGTAGGTCGGAGGGGATGCCCAATGGAAGCTCTGTGGGTATCTCACGGTCGAGCACCTTCATACGTTCATACTCCAATTCGAAGTTGGGATACTCGCCCAAAAGAGTTGTCAGACTGCTCTTTGTCGTGGCGATCTTGGTTTCGATAGCAGGTATCATCGATGCTGTGCTGGCGTACTCTACCTGCGCCTGCTGGTAAACGGTCTCCGATGTTAGTCCTCCCTCGTAACGTAATCTCGCAAGCTCAACACCTTCGCTACGTGTCTTAAGAGTGCGATTAACGATTAGCAGCTCGTTCTCAAGTGCCTGGAGTTGGTAGTAGGCTGTAGCTACCTCGGCGATAATAGTCATACGCATAGCGCGTTCAGCTTCGATACTCGAGAGATATTCGGCCGATGCCTTGCGTGTTGCCCACTTGATGTTTCCCCAGAGATCTACCTCCCAGCTTATGTCGACCTTAAGATCGAATTGAGGGGTCTCGGTATGCCCCTTATCTGTGTAGTTCTCAACCTCGAAGTCAGCCATTGCCGATGCTCCGATTTTGGGATACCACGCTGCGCGACCCACGCGATTTAGCTCCTTCATCTGTTGTACCTTGGCTGCCGATGCCAAGATGTCTTTGTTATTCTCAAGAGCGTGAGATATAAACTTGCATAGCACCTCATCGCCATAGAATTCCCACCATTTAAGGTCGGCAATAGTGAGGCTATCCAGTTCGCCCTCGACAATCTCCGACGGCATATCGAGCTGCGGAGCTTTGCACGCCTTGACAGCCAGACCGCAAGAGGTTAAGGCAAGTGTAAGAACGAATAGAGCGACGATGTATGTATAATGTACAAGTCTCATTATTTGCGATATTTTCTTTTTACACGATCAATCCACACGAAGAAGAATGGTACATAGACAATGCCTAATGTGATAGCTACGCACATACCGAAGAATACGCCTGTGCCGATTCCCTGACGGCTTGCCGATCCGGGTCCTGATGACATAACGAGTGGCAACAGACCGAGGATGAAGGCAAGCGATGTCATTACGATAGGTCGGAATCGTAGCTTCGAAGCGGTTATCGCTGCAGTCATTGCATCGACACCCTTCTCCATCTCCACCTTTGCGAACTCGACAATCAGGATGGCATTTTTTGCGACCAGTCCGATAAGCATAACCAGACCAATCTGGAAATATACGTTATTCTCCAGACCGAATACGAAGATGCCGACATATGCGCCAAGGATGGATACGGGCAATGATAGCAATACGGCGATAGGCACCGACCAGCTCTCGTATTGTGCAGCGAGGAACAGGAATACGAAGAGGAACGCCAGGGCGAGAATCATTCCGGTCTTTCCACCCTCCTTGTTCTCTTGGTAGGATAGTCCGCTCCACTCGACGGCAATGTCGTCTGGCAGATACTGCTCTACGATTTCGCTCAAGCGTGCCATAGCCTCGCCCGAACTATATCCTGCACCTGGCTCACCAGTGATGGTTGCCGACTGGAACATATTAAACCTCTTGATTGTTCCCGCGCCTGTCGAGTATTCGGTATTTCCGAGTGCTGTGATTGGTATCATTGCACCATTGCTGCCCTTGACCGAGAAGAGGTTGAGGTTTTCGCGATATGCGCGGTATGGCGCTTCAGCCTGGATATAGACTCGGTATACGCGGTTGTAGAGGTTGAAGTCGTTGACATAGAGCGAGCCGGTAAAGGCCTTTAGTGTCGAGAATATCTCGGCCATCTGTACTCCGTGGAGTCTAGCCTTATCTCTGTCTACATCGAAGTACAGACGAGGAATGTCCTTCTGAATTGATGCAGAGAGACCGGCCAGCTCCTTTGACTGGCTTGCGTGAAGCATAAGTGTATCTACGGCCATCTGCAAATCTTCGTACGTAGCATTGCCTCGCGCCTCAAGCACCATCTCGAAACCTCCCGACGAGCCTAAACCAGGGATTACGGGTGGCGTAGAGATGAAGGCCTTGGCCTCGGGGTAGCGTGCAAACTCCTGACGTGCACGACCCATTATCTCGTTCATATCCTCCGCCTCGCGCTCGTCCCACGGCTTGAGAATTACGGTGAGCTGGCTGCGTGCCTGATTAGTTCCTACGCGAGGGCTCGAGCCTACGACATCGAGGACGTGTTCCACATCAGGATCCTGCATAAGGAAGTCAAGTGCTCGGCGTGTCACCTCTCGCGTACGCTCAATGGTAGCTCCCTCGGGAAGCTCCAACTCTACGGTAAAGTAGCCCTGATCCTCCTTTGGCATAAAGCTGTCGGGAGTTATTGCATTTAGCACGTAAATGCCTGCGAGTATAATGCCGAAACCTGCAAATACGCGCTTCGAATTTCTAATTGCCGAAGCCACCTTGTCGCAGTAGTAGAGGTTGCCTCTGTTCAGCCAACGGTTGATAAACTGGAAGATAGGGTGCTTGTCGCCCTCCTTCTCGGGTTTGAGTATCAGCGAGCACATCACTGGAGTAAGTGTCAGCGCCACGATAGTGGAGATGATTACCGACACAGCAATGGTTATGGTAAATTGTCGGTATAGTAGTCCAGTGATGCCACCTAAAAAGCTTACCGGAACAAACACTGCGCACAGCACAAGCGATGTGGCAATCAACGCGCTGGTCATATTCGACATAGCCTTCTGCGTTGCTTTGTATGGCGAGAGATGCTCCTCGTTCATAATCTTATCAACGTTCTCGACCACGACGATGGCATCATCCACAACTATACCAATTGCCAAAATCAAACCCAGCAGGGTCATAAGATTCAGCGAGAATCCGAAGATAAGCATAATGCCAAATGTGCCTATCAGCGAGATGGGTACGGCGACAACAGGGATAATCGTCGCGCGCCAGTTCTGCAACGACAGGTACACGACCAGAATAACGAGCAGCAACGCCTCGAACAGCGTTTTGTATACCTCGTGTATCGACTGCGATATGTATGTGGTCATATCGAACGGAATAGAGTAGGTGATACCCTCGGGCAGGTTACGGCCTATCTCCTCCATCGCCGCCTTCACATTATCTGCCACCTCTATAGCATTCGAGCCTGGCAGCATATTGACATTCATCACCGCTGCATTTCCGCCATCAATTCCACTCTCGGTAGAATAGGACTGCGCTTCGAGCGAGATGCGTGCTACATCCTTGAGACGGATAATCGAGCCGTCGGGGTTGGCGCGCACAACAATCTGCTCAAACTCCTCGACAGATGACAGACGACCTTGTGCCGCAATCGGAATCGTTACATCCACATTCTCAATCGGTGCCTGACCGAGGATTCCGGCTGCCGACTCGCGGTTCTGATCCTTGATAGCATTCTGCAAATCTTTGACCGTAAGGCCCATATCTGTAAGTTTGTCGGGCATTACCCATATGCGCATAGCATAGTAGCGGCTACCGACATTCGAGATGCTACCAACGCCCGGAACACGGCGAAGCATATCGATAACATTGAGTGTCGCGTAGTTCGACAGATATATCTCGTCATATTTAGGGTCGTTCGAGAGCAGAGTAATCGTGAGTAGCTTGCTCGAAGCCTGCTTCTCTACGCCTATACCATTCTGCACAACCTCGGCAGGCAAGCGTGATTCGGCCTGCTTAATACGGTTTTGGATATCTACGGCTGCAATATCCGGGTCGGTGTCGATATCGAAGGTTATGGTTGCCGAGAAACTTCCCGAGTTCGAGCATACCGACTCCATATATGTCATTCCAGGCGTACCATTAAGCACCTGCTCAATAGGCGTGGCTACTGCCTGCGTGGTAGTTTGTGCATCGGCGCCCGGATATGATGCTGTCACCTTCACTACAGGCGGAACAATCTGCGGATACTGATCTATAGGCAACAGAAAGAGACCGATAAGACCCACAATGGTGATGAGTATAGATATCACCATCGAGAAGACCGGGTGGTCAATAAAGAAATTACGCTTCATATCTTTTAGTTGCTTAATTGCTTGATACTGGCTCTACCTTCATTCCGTGCGTGAGCTTGTGGTAGCCCTCGACAACAATCTGCTCACCCTCGACAATGCCGCGCTCAACGACAGTTGTATTCTTAAGCTCGGGGCCAAGCTCCACGAATCGCTTCTCGACGATAGAGTCGGGACGTACCACATAGATGAAGGCACCTCCGCTCTCGATAACGATAGACTTTGTAGGTACAACCAGCGCATCCTCCCTTACATCCATTAATAAACGCACGCGCGTGAACTGGCCTGGAAGCAGAATATGCTCGGGGTTGGGCATCTCGGCGCGAACAGAGAATGTTCCGGTCTTGGGGTCAATCTGTGGATCGGCAAAGTTCACCAAGCCCTGATATGGGTAGTGCGTGCCATCTGCCATTGTTACCGTTACGTATGGGTTCCACGTACGTGTTGTATCCTTGTGTCCGAGGTTGACGTTGCGTGTCTTCGACTTGAGATACTCCAGCGATGTCATACTAAAGTCTATCTGTACGGTGTCGCTCTTAACGATTGTTGCAAGCAAAGACTGTGAACCAGGACCAACAAGTGCTCCGATATCGGCATTACGCTCCGAAATATATCCCGAGATAGGCGACTTCACTGTGGTATAGTCGAGTGTCATCTGCGCCTGTACCATATCAGCCTCGCAAACGGCTACATCGGCCGTTGCACCCTCGTAGTTGGCGATCGCATTATCAAGGTCGAGCTGGCTGGCTGCGTTTAGCTCAAAGAGAGGTTGTATGCGGTTGAGATCGCGCTCTGCCTTCAGAGCCTGTGCCTTGGCCTTGTTGAGCTGTGCCTCGGCGCGCTTGGCGCGTGCTCGATAGAGCGTGGGGTCGATCTGAAATAGGGTCTGTCCTTTACTAATATATGTGCCTTCATCAAAGAGCATCTTCTCGAGATAGCCCTCCACGCGTGCGTGAATTTCGACAAACTGTTGTGCACGTATTCGACCTACGTAGTCGCCATAAATTTTTACATCATCAATACCTACTGGCTCGGTTGCAACTACGGGATATACTACAGGTATCGGCTTTTGTCGGTTGATTAGAAATACGACGATTGCAGCAACGATAACCATTACAAATGCACCCATTAACCATTTACTTTTAAGGACACGCATAGCTAAAAACTTCTTGTTTGCAATTAAAATTGCGCAAATATAATAATAAATTTAGTTTATTGAATATTTTCTGTGGTTAAATATGATGATTTTATCCTATTTTTAATCAAACTATGCTGGATAGCAATACGTCGTAAATTCGGATTTGTTCTCTTTAATAGCAATTTAGATTTTGAGTTTTGCAAGAATTGTAGTAACTTTGTACGCTATTTGCACACTAATTTTTTAATAAATAGAAAGATGAACAAAATTTCAGGATTTTTCGCTATGGGTATTTTGGCATTGACCTCGTGCACATCGCAGGTGGCACAGGAGGCAGAGCAGCCCTGGATTGTCGACCGTTTCGACGACATCAAGGTTATTCGTTACGAGGTTCCAGGCTTCGAGGCATTGAGCCTTGAGGAGAAGGAGCTTATTTACTACCTTGCAGAGGCTGCAAAGTGTGGTCGTGACATCCTCTTCGACCAGAACTTCAAGTACAACCTTGCAGTACGTCGTACACTCGAGACTATCTACACCACCGCAGAGCAGCGCGAGGGTGAGGAGTTTGCAGCATTCGAGAAGTACCTCAAGAAGGTATGGTTTGCTAACGGTATCCACCATCACTATTCTAACGACAAGTTCGTTCCAGAGTTTACCGAAGAGTGGTTCCGAGCACAGCTCGCACAGTACATCAACGACGAGACTCGTCAAATTGAGGACGAGCTTCTCTGCCGTATCCTCTTCGACAAGGAGTTCTATGCATCACGTCTCAACCAGACAGCTGGTGTAGATGTTGTGAAGAGCTCTGCAAACAACTACTACGAGGGTGTATCGCAGGAGGAGGTTGAGGCATTCTACGCAAAGATGGTTGCTGCCGATGCAAACAACCCAGAGCCTATATCTTACGGTCTTAACTCAAAGCTTATGCGCGATGAGAATGGCAACATCGTAGAGAAGGTTTGGAAGGTTGGTGGTATGTACTCACCAGCTATCGAGCAGATTGTATTCTGGTTGGAGAAAGCTGCTGCGGTAGCTAAGGACGAGCAGAAGGCAACTATCGAGGCTCTCATCAAGTACTACCGTTCGGGTGACCTCAAGGATTTCGACGATTACAGCGTACTTTGGGTTAAGGATACAGCTTCGAACGTAGACTTCGTTAACGGCTTTATCGAGAACTATGGTGATCCACTTGGCCGCAAGTCATCTTGGGAGTCTGTAGTAAACTTCCGTGACGAGGAGGCTTGCCACCGTACAGAGATTATGGCTGCTAACGCACAGTGGTTCGAGGATAACGCTCCAATCAATCCAGCATATCGCAAGGAGGAGGTTAAGGGTGTATCTGCAAAGGTTATCACTGTAGCTATGCTTGGTGGTGACTGCTACCCAGCAACAGCTATCGGTATCAACCTCCCTAATGCTGACTGGATCCGTAAGGAGCACGGCTCAAAGTCTGTAACTATCGACAACATCACCTACGCATACGACAAGGCAGCGCAGGGTAACGGTTTCGCAGAGGAGTTCGTACTCCGCGACGAGGATCGCGAGCGTATGGCGCAGTGGGGTAAGCTCAGCGACGACCTCCACACCGACCTCCACGAGTGCCTCGGCCACGGTTCAGGTCAGCTCGCTCCTGGTACAAAGGGTGATGAGTTGCGTACCTACTCTTCAACTCTCGAGGAGGCACGTGCAGACCTCTTTGCTCTCTACTACCTCGGTGACCAGAAGCTCGTTGAGATTGGTCTCATCCCAACTCTCGATGTTGCTTGGGCACAGTACAGCAAGTATATTATGAACGGTATGATGACGCAGCTCTCACGTATCGAGCCAGGCAAGAATGTCGAGGAGTCGCATATGCGTAACCGTAAGCTCATCGGTGAGTGGTGCTACGAGAAGGGTAAGGCAGAGAACGTGATCGAGTGGGTTAAGAAGGATGGCAAGAGCTATATCGTTGTAAACGACTTCGTACGTCTCCGTGAGCTCTTCGGTGAGCTTCTTTGCGAGGTTCAGCGTATCAAGTCAGAGGGTGACTACGAGGCTTGCCGCGCATTGGTTGAGGATTATGCCGTTAAGGTTGATCCAGCAATCCACGCAGAGGTTATCGCTCGTAACAACGCTCTTAAGATTGAGCCTTATGGTGGTTTCGTTAACCCAGAGTACGAGTTGGTTAAGGATGCAGAGGGTAATGTTGTAGATGTTAAGATTAGCTATCCAGCTAACTACGTTGAGCAGCACCTCGATTATGGTAAGAACTACTCGTTCCTTCCTACATTCAACTAATATGGTAAGATAGGTGCGCTTGTGCCCCATCGCCAAAGTAAGACCCCTTGGGTTGTACATCTTGTACTTCCCGAGGGGTTATTCTTTTGCTGTAGGATACAATTAATCGCTTACCCTGTACACGCTATACTCTCTATTTTCCCTAAACTCTCGTTACAAACTCAATGGCGTAATGACCTTATACAAAAAAATCCCCACCTCTCGGCAGGGATTTGTCTTCGTATTGAGGAGTGTTTTACAACCAGCCTCCGTTTGATGCGATGTTAGGTCGTGCAACAATCATAAACTCGCGCGTAACCTCCATACCACCCATATTGTCGCCACCACCAACGCTCGTGCCGCCGATGATTGCAGTGACGCTTACGCGGCCAGTACCACGCTTCGAGCACTTAACGGTGAGCTTGCCCCCTTTTATAGTTGGCTTTGAACTCATTCCGAGGCTTGCCATATCTTCGTTCGATATAGCAACATTGCTATAGCTCAACGATGATGAACCATCGCCGAAGTAGTTGTCCAGCGATAAGCTATGCTCCTTGTTGTTGGCCTCGACATATAGGCAGGGTGTACCCTCAATCTGCATAAGGAGCTGGTGGGCGTCGATATAGCCATTGCCGAGCTTGCCGACATACTCCGAGAGGTTGACATCGACTCTACCTTCTTGACCGCGATTTACACTCTTTGTGCCATTCTGGTAGATGTCTATGTCGTGTGTAGAGCTGAGAATGAGGCTCTTAAACTCCTCTGCTGAGAAGCTCTGGCCGAGCTTTAGCGCATACGACAGACCAAGAGCCGCGCAACCGCTGACGTGGGGCGCAGCCATAGATGTACCGTGATTACCATAGTACGAGTTGTCGGCAGTAGTCGAGATTACGCCACCATACCACGGACCTGCATCTGGAATATTCATCTCACCACCTGGAGCGCAAATATTTGCTCCCGTGCCATAGTTGGTGTATGATGCAGCCTTATAGTCGGGACCCATAGCTGTAACGCAGATGTAGCTATAATATGCGCCAGGATACGAAGGAGTATTATAGTGGTCGTTACCTGCAGCAAAGATAGGCAAGCCGCCATCGATAACACCAGCGATACCAGCATTCTTCTCAAAGTAGCTAATGGCATTCATAAGCACCGAGTAGATACGGTTAAAGTCGCTATCGCTCGTATATATACCCTTGCCGAATGCCCACGAGTTATTCGCGATAACAGCACCATTATCTGCTGCATACTTAATTGCCGCAGCGATCTTGTCCTCCGATGTCGCCTTACCATTCTTAAATATCTGGCACGTCATAATGCGACAACCGTCGCCCTTACCCGTACCACCAGCGATACCTGCCACACCCTCGCCATTGTTGTTCACAGCGGCTATAGTACCAGCAACGTGTGTACCGTGGTCGTCAAACCATATTTCGCTGCTATCATCGTTGAAGTTGTAGCCGTGGATATCGTCAACATAGCCATTACCATCATCATCAACGCCAGCAGAACCGTTTGCCTCTGCCTCATTTACCCACATATTGTCGATAAGGTCGACGTGGTTATACTTCACACCGCCATCCATTACTGCTACGATGACGCGCTTGTCGCCCGCAGTATGCTTCCACGCCTCGAAGAGGTTGATGTCAGCACCAACCTGGAAGAAGGTCTCATCACCCCAATTCAGAGAGCCGTCGTTGTGGTAGTGCCACTGATCAACAAGATATGGGTCGTTGAATGGGAGATCCTGTGAGCGTGTCACGCTGCGCTGAGGCATAGCATCTATGGCTACAGTCTCCGAGATGATCGGTTCTATCTTCACGTTGTACTCAACAGCCTCAAGACGGCTATCCTTAGCCAACATTTTAGCGACATCCTCGACATCTGAGGTCGTGTCGAACTCCACGACCCACCAACGATATAGCTCCTCGCTATATAACTCCTCAGTGGTTGCACGACCCGCTGGTACAAGTGGACGCACGTCAAACTCTACACCCTCGACAGCCTCGGGCATAAAGCTCTCGCTGTAGTTGCGCAACTTGATAAGCAGTGACCCTGCCTCGGCATTCTCTGGCGTGTTGATAATCATCGCCTGTGGTGTCGAGCTCTGCTCTATGTCATTGGTAATATCCTGCGTGCAAGCCGCTGCCATAGATGCAAACAGTAGGGTAGATAGTAATCTTCTCATAGTTTGTCGTTATTGCGTATAGATTAGTATGTGCCGAGCTTAAATACAATCTTCTGGCAGTATAGCTCGTCGGCCTCCAACTCGATAGTAGGGAAGTGCGGGTGGTGTACAGCATCGCTGAAACCCTGACACTCGATAGCTACACCCGAGTAGTCGTTATAGTAGCCTCCCGACTTTGTTACAGGACAGCCACCAGCCAGCCAGTTGCCTGTATAGAGCACTGCGGCAGGCTGCGATGAGAGTATTGTAACCTTACGTCCCGTAGCCTCGCAGCGCAACTCGCCAACCTCCTGCAGAATGTTCTTCTGCCAACCGTCTACCTTGAAGCAGTGGTCGTAGCCGTGATAGAGGCGGATATTGTTGAACTCCGAATCTATCTCGTCGCCAAATTTTCTCCACGTTGTAAAGTCGAGCGCTGTGCCCTTAACATCGAGAAGCTTGCCTGTAGGAATCTGCACCATATCCATCTCCAACACCTCCGAGCAGTTGAGTCGTAACTCGTGGTCAAGGATTGTCTTGCCTGAACCTTCGCCGTGGAGGTTCCAATAGAGGTGGTTTGTGAGGTTTACTACCGTACGCTTATTGCTCTTTGCGAGGTATGTAATCTCGAGGTTGTCCTCGTCGTCGAAGTCGTATACAGCCTCTACGATAAGCTCACCAGGATAGCCCTGCTCGCCATCCTCCGATATGCGTGAGAATACCACGCGGTTAGTCTCCACGCGACCCTCCCAGTAGCAGTTAGCGAAGCCCTTGCTGCCGCCGTGAAGGTGGTTAGGGCCATTGTTTACCTCGAGGCGGTAGTCCACGCCATCGATGGTCATTGCGCCACGTGCAATACGCCCTGCCACGCGACCTACGCTCTTGCCGCTTGCTGCACCATCGCCAAAATAGCTCATACAGTCGCGATAGCCGAGGGCAACATCGTCGATGTTACCCTCTCTATCTGCAAACTTGACGCTCACAATCGATGCACCTACGTTGCATAACTGCACCTCCGAGCCTCGGCTATTGCGCATAGTGTAGAGGATGATACCCTCACCCTCGGCCGTAGAGCCCCATATATGCTGCAAAATCTCCATTACTCCATAGGTTTAAGATTGGCGATGATGTTGTCGATACGGCGTACGCACTCCTCGCGTCCGATAAACTCCGTAACGTCGAACATACCTGGACCCTTGCCCTCGCCAACGAGTGCCAGACGCAATGTGTTCATCACCTGACCGAGCGAGAAGCCCTTCTGCTCGAGCCAAGCACGCACTACAACCTCGGTATTCTCCTTCGAGAAGTCCTCGATTGAGAGCAATACCTCGCGAAGCTCCGCGAGCATTGCTGGGTTGTCACCCTTCCACTGCTTCTTTGCAAGCTTCTCCTCGTATGTGGTAGGAGCTACGAAGAAGAACGATGTGAGATCCCACAAGTCTGTTGTGAGTGTCACACGCTCCTTCATAATATCTGCAGCCTTGCCTGCCAGCTCATCGCTGGTCTCGATGCCGTGCTCACGCAGAATTGGCTGGTAGATTGCAGCGAGCTGCTCGCGATCCAATGCGCGGAAATACTGTGCGTTGAACCACTTTGCCTTGTCTGGCTGGAAGCGTGCACCTGCCTTCGATACGCGATCCAGCGAGAAGGCCTCAACGAGCTCCTGCATAGAGAAGATCTCCTGCTCGGTACCTGGGTTCCAGCCCAAGAGTGCCAACATATTGATAAATGCCTCTGGCAGGTAGCCATCCTCGCGGTAGCCACGTGCTGTCTCGCCTGTTGTTGGCGATGTCCAGAAGAGTGGGAATACTGGGAAGCCCATCTTGTCGCCATCGCGCTTCGAGAGCTTACCGCCACCCGTAGGCTTGAGCAACAATGGAAGGTGTGCAAACTCTGGGCGTGTATCCTCCCAGCCGAAGGCACGATATAGCAAGTAGTGCAATGGCAACGATGGCAACCACTCCTCACCACGAATTACGTGCGACACCTCCATAAGGTGATCGTCAACGATATTTGCGAGGTGGTATGTTGGAAGTGCATCTGCCGACTTGTAGAGTACTTTGTCATCGAGTGTCGATGTGTTCATCTCTACGTGGCCACGAATGAGGTCATCCATCTTCACAACCTCGTTCTCGGGCATCTTGAAACGAACTACCCACTGGTCACCGCGTGCGATACGGGCCTCTACCTCCTCCTTTGACAGACAGAGCGACGTAGCGAGCTGCTCGCGTACCTTGAAGTTGTAGGCAAACGTATCACCCTTCTGCTCGGCCTCGGCGCGCAATGCATCGAGCTCCTCAGGGGTGTCGAAAGCGTAGTATGCCCAACCAGCGTCGATAAGCTGCATAGCATACTTCAGGTATATATCCTTGCGCTCGCTCTGACGATATGGGGCGTGTGGACCACCAACGCCTACACCCTCGTCGATCTCGATGCCGCACCACTTGAGCGACTCGATGATATACTCCTCGGCACCAGGTACGAAACGCTGCGAGTCGGTATCTTCGATACGCAACAACATCTTACCACCGTGACGGCGAGCGAAAAGGTAGTTATAAAGGGCTGTGCGCACACCTCCGATGTGGAGAGGGCCCGTAGGGCTGGGCGCAAAACGTACTCTTACTTCACGTGACATAGTTATAGTCTGTTTAACTTGTTTGTTACACTGTTTTATTCTTTGACCTGCTATATATAATAGGTTGTCTTTAGCGATGTGTTATACGTTGAAGAGGAAGTGCATAATATCGCCATCCTCGACAACATACTCCTTACCCTCGATGCCAATCTTACCAACATCGCGGCAGGCACGCTCCGAGCCAAGCTCCACATAGTCGGCATACTTGATAACCTCGGCGCGGATGAAGCCTCGCTCGAAGTCGGAGTGGATGACACCAGCAGTCTCTGGAGCCTTCATACCGCGGCGGAATGTCCACGCACGGCTCTCGTCAGCACCCGTAGTGAAGAATGTCTGAAGGTCGAGCAGACGGTATGCAGCCTTGATAAGGCGACTTACGCCCGACTCCTCAAGACCCATATCCTGAAGGAAAAGCTGACGCTCCTCGTAGCTCTCCAGCTCGGCGATATCGGCCTCGGCCGAAGCCGCTACGATAAGCATCTCGGCGTGCTCGTCGGCGATAGCTGCGCGTACAGCCTCGGTGTGAGCATTACCCGTTACGGCTGATGCCTCGTCTACGTTGCAGACGTAGAGCACTGGCTTATCGGTAAGAAGATTCAAATCCCAAACCACCTTGCGCTCCTCGGCAGTAAGCTCAACGGTACGAGCCGAAAGGCCCTGCTCGAGAGCCTCCTTATACTGGAGGAGAATGTCGTACTGACGCTTTGCAATCTTGTCGCCTGCTGTCGCCTGCTTCTGGCACTTGCCAATACGGTTCTCGATAGTCTCAAGATCCTTGAGCTGGAGCTCGGTGTCGATGATACCCTTATCGCGAAGTGGGTCTACCGTACCATCAACGTGTGTGATGTTGTCGTTCTCAAAGCAGCGCAACACGTGGATAATAGCGTTGGTATTACGGATGTTAGCCAAGAACTTATTACCCAAGCCCTCGCCCTTTGATGCACCCTTAACCAAACCTGCGATATCGACAATCTCGATTGTAGTTGGTACTACGCGCTTGGGGTTGTCGATCTCGGCGAGCTTCATAAGACGCTCATCGGGCACAGTGATAACGCCCACGTTGGGCTCAATGGTGCAGAAGGGGAAGTTAGCAGCCTGGGCACGCGCATTCGACAAGCAGTTAAAGAGTGTTGATTTGCCGACGTTAGGCAAACCTACGATTCCACATTGTAAAGCCATTTTCTATAAGTTTATTTTTTTGATTTTCTATTATTGTAATTCCAAATTCAATATTGTTTAGTCGGCCTGCGATACGTTGACCAATGCCTGACGATAGGCGTTCAGTATTCGTGATTTCGAGATGAAGCCTAAGTAGCGGTTGCCCTTCGATACTACGGGCAGCATCCAGGTGTTGGCCTGCTCGAAGCGAGGCATAATGCTCTGTACCATCTCGTGTTCCAAAATCTTATCCGCAGGTTGTATCATATAGTCCATAATCGAGCGACTCCACTTATCGCGGTTGAACATATCGTGGCGCAGGTCGTCGAGCTGCACGATACCCAACAACTGTCCGTCGTTGTTTACAACGGGGAAGATGTTACGGCGCGAGCTCGAGATGATGTTGACCACATCGCCCAGTGTGATAGACTCCCTAAGACGTATAAAGTCGGTCTCCATAAGCTCGTCGAGACGCAGAAATACGAATGCCGATGAGTCTTTGTCGTGTGTGAGAAGCTCACCACGCATACGCAACTGCTTGGTGTAGATAGAATCGCGGTCGAGGCTGTAGTTTACGGCAAACGATATGCACGATACGATCATCAGCGGGATGAATAGGCCGTAGCCATTCGAAAGCTCGGCGATAAGGAAGATTGCTGTCAGTGGGGCCTTCATTACGCCCGACATCACACCGGCCATACCTGCCAGCGTGAAGGATGTGATAGATACATCCCAGCCAAACACAGTGTGGCATACCACCGCGAGGGTAGCACCAGCAAAGGCTCCGACGAAGAGCGAGGGCGCAAAGGTACCGCCGACACCGCCTGCTGCGTTGGTTGTAGCCATCGCGATAACCTTGAAGAGCATAATGGCTACAAGGTAGATGATGAGAAACCAGTCGACCTCTCGGAATGAGTAGAAGATGGTGTTGTCGAAGAGCTGCTCGGTATTTCCTGACATAAGTGTGCCGAAACTGCTGTGACCCTCACCATACAATGGTGGGAAGATGAACATAAGCACACCAAGTGTGATACCTGCAAACAGCCACTTCTTCCACTGCTTCTCTACGGTCTTGTAGAAGCCTCCTACCTTGGAGTTTACCGAGGTGAAGTAGAATGCCATAATACCGCAGAAACCTCCGAGGAGTACGAAGAGTGGAATCTGTATCACCTGGAACATATCCTGCTGGTCGAGCGATACGGCAATGATTGGAGAGAATCCTTGCAGTGCAAGCGATGTGATTGTCGCGGTCATCGATGCCATAAGCAGCGGAATAATCGACTTTGTTGTAATCTCGAGCATCAGAATCTCGAGTACGAAGACCACGCCCGTAATCGGAGCTTTGAAGATTGCTGCTACGGCTGCACCAGCACCACAGCACAGAAGTAGGGTGATGTTCTTGTAATTCAGGCGAGCAAGCTTACCTACATTCGAGCCGATGGCGGCACCAGTAAGCACGATAGGTGCCTCGGGGCCTACCGAACCACCAAATCCGATGGTCGTAGCACCACCCACAATCGACGTCCAGCAGTTGTGCCCTGCGATGCGCGAATTCTTGCGCGACATAGCGTAGAGCACACGCGTAACACCCTCCGAGATGCCATCCTTGACAATGTACTTGACGAACAGCGTAGCGAGGATGATACCGATTGCAGGGTATACGAGGTAGAGCCACTGCGCCTGATCGGCCGGAGTCCACGACGTGAGCAGATGGGTAATCGTATGCAGCAGCGTATTGAACACATAGGCTCCGATGCCAGCAAACAGACCCACGATGATGGCGAGTATTGCCATCACCTGGGCGTTGCTCAACCTGCGCGTGAGAACGAGGAAGCCCTGGTATATACGCTCCTTAATTGTATTTTCGAGTTCAATCATAAATGTTCTGAATTATCTCTACTTGCGATACTGCTCCGCCTGGCGTGCGATAAGCTCGCTGTCCTCGAAGTAGTTGATGCGCATCGAGCGGCGTACATCGTTAAGCGTTGCGGCAGCAGCCTCGCGTGCCTCATCTGAACCACGACGCAAAATCTCGTATACCTCCTCGATATGCTGCTCGTAGTGCTTTCTGCGCTCACGAATTGGCTGCAACAGCTCCTCGAGTACAGCGATGAGGAAACGCTTGCACTTCACGTCGCCAAGACCGCCACGACGGTAGTGCTCCTTTAGTGCATCCAACGATTCGTAGTCTGGAAGATACTTCGCAAAGTGCTCGGGACGTGAGAATGCATCGAGGTAGGTGAACACGGTGTTGCCCTCAACCTGGCCTGGATCCTCTACGCGAAGGTGGTTAGGATCGGTGTACATACCCATAACCTTCTTCTTAACATCCTCTGCTGTATCCGAGAGGTAGATGCAGTTACCGAGCGACTTCGACATCTTGGCCTTGCCATCGGTGCCAGGAAGACGCAAACAAGCCGAGTTTGTGGGAAGCATAATCTGTGGCTCAACGAGTGTCTCGCCATATACCGAGTTGAACTTGTGTACGATCTCGCGTGTCTGCTCAATCATAGGCTCCTGATCCTCGCCTACAGGTACGGTGGTAGCGCGGAATGCGGTGATGTCGGCAGCTTGTGAGATAGGGTAGGTGAAGAAACCTACTGGAGTACCCTTACGCTGCTGATTCTCCTCCTCGCCCTGGTTGTCTGCAAAGCCGCGAAGCTGAATCTCGGCCTTAACAGTAGGGTTGCGCTGAAGACGCTGCACAGTAACGAGGTTCATATAGTAGAACGCAAGCTCCGTAAGCTCGGCTACGTACGACTGGATGAAGATTGTCGACTGCGTAGGGTCAATGCCGCAAGAGAGGTAGTCGAGGGCAACCTCGATGATGTTCTCGCGTACCTTGTCTGGGTTGTCTGCGTTATCGGTGAGAGCCTGTGCATCGGCAATCATAATGAATATCTTGTCATACTCGCCAGAGTTCTGCAACTCTACGCGACGACTGAGTGAACCAACAAAATGTCCGAGGTGCAACTTACCTGTGGGACGGTCTCCTGTGAGAATAATTTTTGCCATATATCAATACAATTTAAAGCGGTTTGTTTTGCGATACTTATATATATCGCGCTCATAGGTGACAAAAATACTAAAAATTTGCTAAAACAACTAAAAAAATGTGGATGATATAGAATTTTTTTATAACTTTGTACAAAGTAAAATCTCATTATCTATATCGACCTATGACTATTATCCAGCTTGAGTATCTTATGGCAGTGGCCAATTGTGGTAGCTTTTCTGTGGCTGCCGAGCATTGTTTTGTGACGCAACCATCTCTGTCAATGCAGATTAAGGCATTGGAAGAGGAGCTAGGCGTTGTACTTCTCGACCGCACGAAGAAGCCTATTATTCCTACGGCTGTCGGCGAGGTGGTGCTTGAGCAGGTGCGTGAGACGTTGCGTGCCTATAACTACATTCGCGAGTCGGTTTCCGAGATGCGTGGCGAGACTGTGGGAAAGATGCGTCTGGGTGTGATTCCTACGATCGCTCCATACTTGTTGCACAAGTTTATCCCTACGTTCATCAAGGAGTATCCAAAGGTTGAACTCGAGATTAGTGAGATGGTGACAGCTGATATCATCGAAGCGCTGAAGCACGATCGCATCGATGCAGCGTTGGTGGCGAGCGGTACGTGTGGCGATGGTATTACGGAGCACGATCTCTTCAGTGACCACTTCTATGCATATCTCTCTCCTTCGCATCCTCTATTCGAGCGTAGTAATATTCGTATCGAGGATATCGATTTCAAGGATCTCATCCTGTTGAGTCGCGGTAACTGTATGCGTGACCAGATTTTCGAGCTTTGTCAGGCTGCCCACGACATACCTTCGCATTTCTACTTTGAGTCAGGTTCGCTTGATACCCTTATGCGAATGGTCGACTGCACCTCGTGTATGACAATCATCCCCGAGATGGCGCTTGAGTTTATTCCGCTTTCGCGTCGCAATCGCGTAAAGAGCATCGCTAAGGGTGCGACCTCGCGTCGTGTTGCGCTGGCTGTCAGTCGTACATATGTCAAGCAGTCGATTGTTGAGGCGTTGAGAGAGACCATTATGAAGTGTGTTAATCAAGATCCTGTATAGCGGTGATATAGTAAAGGATATTTTGTCGTTGTACGCAATAGGGAGACCTCGACTTACGTTTTAGTATGTCGAGGTTTTTCTTTTTTTTGTATCTAAGAATAGCTCAAAGTCGCATTTTGTTTCGTAAAATTCCATTAGAACTATTTGGCTAAATGTGATTTAGGTAAAGGTGGAGTGATGGAGAAGTGTAGCGAGTGTTTGTATGGTGGGTTATTTCTCTTTTAATATGATAATGTGTTGATGTATAGAGGTGTATGCTTGAAGTATTTGTGCGATATATATTGTTGAATATGATATTTATAACTTAATGATTAAATATTAGTATCAGCATAATATATTCTTTTGTTGTTGTAGTGGTTGCTTGTGATTTTTGTTGTTGGAAGAGGCGTGATATGGGTGCGGTTGTCCTAAATATTCGAAATAAATGCGACAAGTGTCTTTTTTTATTGATACTTTAATCGAAGAAAATTAGTTTTATTATTAAATATTTTGTATCTTTGCGTGAATATGAGCCTTTATGTGCTTTTGCGATGCTTTGCATATTGCGGTAAGAGATGTGTAAAGGATGGGTAAATTTAGATTATTAACATTGATTATTAGATAGTTACTATGGAAAATTTGGAGAAGTTGATTAACACAATAGTTGAGGCCATTGACGATAAGAAGGGTAAGGGTATCGTATCGCTCGATCTCTCGGGTTTTGATGGTGCCATTTGCTCGCATTTTGTAGTATGTCACGCAGATTCTACAACACAGGTAGACGCAATTGCAGCTGGTATCGAGGATAAGGTTTTTGAGGTTATGCACGAGTGGCCAGTGCGCGTTGAGGGTCGTCAGAATGCCTTCTGGGTGGCTATGGACTATACCGATGTTATTGTTCACATCTTCCAGACCGAGCTTCGCGACTACTATCGTTTGGAGGAGTTGTGGGCAGATGCGCCTATCAAGCGTTACGAGTTCGGCGAGTAATTCGTATCGGCAGACTTGATTTAGGCCCAGACTTTAGTGTTGTGGCCATAGGTGTCGCTGCGTAGCTTCTGAATGTTGTAGTGTACTTTGTTGCAAGGTGCACTATTTCAGGCGAGTAGCGTTTGTATTTAGATGAAACCCCGTATCGAGGGGATGGTTTTGTAGTAAGTTAAAGAATAGGAGTTTAAGAGAAAATATGGCAAGTGGACAAAAAATGCCACAACTTCGCCCACGCTTCAGCTTTATGTGGTTTTGGGCGATGGTTATTATGGTAATCGTCGGCTACTCGTTGTTTGATACATCCGAGCAGCGCCCCATCGAGGGAGACTGGAATATGGTCGACGAGTTGATTGAAAAGGGATACGTTGAGCGTATCGAGGTACTTGATAAGGAGAAGGCAAGCATCTATCTTCGTCGCGAGGCTATCGACTCGTTGGCTGGTGACGAGCGCTTTGCAAATATGCCTGCAACAGGCAAGCAGATTGTCTACAACACTGGTGGCGATGTGCAGTACTTCGCCGAGCGTGTTGCACGTGGTGAGGAGAGAGCCGATGCTGCTGGTATCGATAAGAAGGATGTTGTGGTTAAGTATGGTCGCACCGAGCGCGGCATTATGGACTACATCGTCGATTTCCTTCCCTGGATACTCATCATCGCAGTGTGGTTCTTCATTATGCGCAGTATGGCGCGTGGTGGCGGCGCAGGTGGCGGTGGCGGCATTATGAACGTGGGTAAGGCTCGCGCACAGATGTCTGACAAGAACAATAAGCAGCGCGTAACATTCAAGGATGTAGCAGGCTTGGAGGAGGCAAAGGTCGAGATTATGGAGATTGTCGACTTCTTGCGCAATGCCGATAAGTACAAGGCCTTGGGTGCAAAGATTCCAAAGGGCGCACTCTTGGCAGGCCCTCCGGGAACTGGTAAGACATTGTTGGCCAAGGCTGTAGCAGGCGAGGCTAATGTGCCTTTCCTCTCGATTTCGGGTTCCGACTTCGTGGAGATGTTCGTGGGTGTAGGTGCTTCGCGTGTTCGCGATCTTTTCGACCAGGCAAAGAAGGTGGCTCCTTGTATTGTCTTCATCGACGAGATCGATGCTATTGGTCGCGCTCGTGGTAAGAATTCGGGCTTCTCGGGTAACGATGAGCGCGAGAATACGCTCAACCAGTTGCTCACCGAGATGGATGGCTTCCAGACAAATACTGGTGTTATCGTCTTGGCAGCTACCAACCGAGTAGATATTCTGGATAAGGCATTGATGCGTGCTGGTCGCTTCGATCGTCAGATCGAGGTTGGCTTGCCCGATGTGAAGGAGCGTCAGGCAATCTTCGAGGTGCATCTGCGCAACATCAAGCTCGATTCGAAGCTTGATCGTGAGTTCTTGGCAAAGCAGACTCCAGGTTTTGCAGGTGCCGATATCGCAAACGTATGTAACGAGGCGGCGCTCATTGCGGCACGTAATAATAAGGATGCTGTAACGCAGGAGGATTTCCTCGCGGCTATCGACCGTATCGTCGGAGGTCTCGAGCGCAGAAATATGCCGATGACCAAGGAGGAGCGTCGCTCGACGGCTATCCACGAGGCTGGCCACGCTACGGTTATGTGGCGCTTGAAGAACTGCGACCCAGTGCTTAAGATTACCATCATTCCTCGTGGTCGTTCGTTGGGTGCTACTTGGTACTTGCCCGAGGAGAGGGTTAACCACAATGTCGAGCACTTCCACCACAAGATGGCAGGAATGCTTGGAGGTCGTATCGCAGAGCAGTTGTTGATGGGTGTAACCAGCACAGGTGCGCTCAATGACCTGGAGCGTACAACAAAGATCGCATACGCAATGGTTGCATACTACGGTATGAGCCCAGAGGTGGGCAATATCAGTTTCTTCGATGGTACGGGTCAGCGCGATATGTTCACCAAGCCATTCTCGGAGAAGACCGCCGAGCTTATCGATACCGAGGTGCGTCGTTTGGTTGACGAAGCTGTGGAGCTCACACGCTCAATCATCTCGGAGGAGAGAGAGAATATCGAGCGTCTTGCCGATTTGCTTATCGACAAGGAGACAATCTTCTCGGAGGATGTCGAGGCTATCTTGGGCAAGAGCGAGCAGCAGAAGGCCAAGGAGCTTCTCGAGGCAGAGCTAAAGCAGACCGAGGTAGAGTCTGCGGAAGAGGTCGAGGAGAACGAGTCGGATGTCGAGGTAGAGGTAGTTGTCGGCGATGGTGACCAGACAACCACCATAAAGTATGTTTTCGACACCGAGTCTTCGGAGACAAAAGAGGAGTACGAGTAGTAACGCAAAGCTAATAAATGACTATGAATGACAAGAGTCGTAATCTGATAGTGCGTACCTTGAGCGGTGCGGTATTGTTGGGCGTGGTTCTGGCGGCAGCCTTTTTGGGTAAGTATGCCTATGGTGCATTGCTGCTGTTTATCCTCTCTATGGGTATGGATGAGTTCTACGCCATAGTCACAAAGGGTGATATTGAGCCTCAAAAGGGCGTAGGCCAGGTATTGGGTATTGCGCTTTTTGGTGGCGCATACGAAATTTTTAGAAGATTGTACGATGGCGTTGAGATGTGTGGCGGTCAGTACTGGTTTATCGGTGCGATTATCCTTCTTGTGCTATTTGTGCCATTTATTATCGAGATCTTCCGTGCCAAGGAGCACCCTTTGCGTAATATTGCAGCTACGATTATGGGTGTTATCTATGTTGCGCTTCCAATGTCGCTGATGCTCTTCATCCCGCTCTTGTTGAATGGCGGTGTATGGCGTGCCGAGGCGTTCCTTTTCTACCTCTTCATTGTCTGGGGTAACGATGTCTTTGCATACCTTACTGGTGTGAGCATCGGCAAGCACAGAATGTGTGAGCGTATCTCTCCGAAGAAGTCGTGGGAGGGATTTGTTGGTGGTATCATAGGTGCTTTGGCTATGGGTGCTCTCGGTAATGTTGTCGTTGGCGGAGGCTATCCATTGTGGCTCGGCCTGGCATTTATCGTTGCTATCAGCTCGGTGCTTGGCGACCTTGTAGAGTCGATGTTTAAGCGCGAGGCTGGCATCAAGGATTCGGGCAGTATTCTGCCTGGTCACGGAGGAATGCTTGATCGTTTCGATGCGCTGATTATCTCGGTGCCATTCGCATTCGTATACCTTGTCATTGTAATGATACTTTAAAACAGAAATCTATAACCTAAAACTAAAACTATATGAAGATTAATAAAGAGGGTTACATAATCATCGGAACCACCGGTTTGATATGCTTGGCAATATGGCTACTTGTCTACTTCTTCATTGACACAGTATCGGCCTATATATGGTTTATGACCATCTTCCTGGCTGTCTTCTGGTTCTTCGTTGCAGCCTTCTTTCGTGAGCCACGCCGTGTGCAGATTCACGATGACGAGCTTATCTTCTCGCCTTGTGATGGTCGTGTCGTAGTTACCGAGATTGTTCACGAGAAGGAGCATATCGACTGCGAGATGATGCAGATTTCTATCTTTATGTCCGTTACCAACGTGCATATGAACTGGTTGCCTGTAGGTGGCGAGATTGAGTATACGAAGCATCACGATGGACGTTTCCTCGTTGCCTGGCATCCGAAGTCGTCTACCGAGAACGAGCGTACAACGACTGTTGTCAAGATGAAGGATGGTCGTCGAGTGCTTGTGCGCCAGATTGCAGGCTTCGTAGCGCGCCGTATCGTGTCGTATGTTAAGCCAGGTAAGCATATGAAGCAGAACGATGTGTTGGGTTTCATCAAGTTTGGCTCGCGTGTTGATGTTCTCGTGCCAAAGGATTCAGAGCTCTTCGTAGAGATTGGCGATCCGGTTATCGGTTCACAGACACCTATCGCACGTCTCAAGCGTCGCGAGGAGCAGTCCTAAACATTAGCTTTACCTTGTTATGAACGGTAATAAATTTCTTAAGGGCATTGTCACATTTCTTATAGCTTGTGGCGTGCTCTTTCTTATATGGTATCTGTCGCGCGTGGTGATATATGTTATCATCTCTGCGGTGTTGGCTATTATGGGTCGCGGCCTTGTGCAGTTGTTGTCGCGTCTCAAGATCTTTGGAAGGGATATCTCGCGCGGTATGGCTGCTGCCTTCACGCTCATCGTGATATGGTGTGTGGCTGGTGCCTTGTGCGCACTCTTTCTGCCACCCGTTATGGACAAGATTCACCAGCTGGCACAACTCGAGTGGGAGGGCGTTGCTCGCACTGTTCAGGCAGCGATTGTCGACGTGCAGGTTATGTTGCAGCGACTGCTCGATGTTGAGTTTAATGATGTTGCCGAGACTATCAAGGAGTACCTCATAAAGGATATCAATATCGACTACTTGAGCACCTTCTCGAATATCATCTCGTTGCTCACCTCGTCGTTTATTGCACTCTTCTCGATTTCGTTCATAACATTCTACTTCCTGAAGGAGGATGGCCTCTTCTATCGCCTTGTGGCACTCTTCTTCCCCGATCGCTATCGCACCAATGTATTCCACGCTCTGGACTCTGTCACAACGCTCCTTTCGCGCTATTTTGGAGGTCTGCTTGTTGAGAGTCTGGTGCTGCTGACTATCATCTCTATCACGATGATGATTTGCGGTATGGCTCCGGGTGATGCGCTTGTCATAGGCCTTATCATTGGCGTTATGAATGTTATCCCCTATGCTGGCCCATTTATCGGATGTATGTTGTCGCTTGTCATTGGCATCATCACACCTATCAACGGCGATGTCAGCTTTACGGCTATAGCTATTGTTTCGACGATTGTTGTTGTAAAACTTATAGACGATTTTATTATTCAGCCTACACTCTACTCCGACCGTGTACAGGCGCACCCACTCGAGGTTTTCCTCGTTATTCTTATCGCTGGCTATGTCGGTGGTATCTGGGGTATGCTTCTGGCGATACCGCTTTATACGGTATTCAGAGTCTTTGCTCGCGAGTTCTTCTCGGAGTATGGTCTTGTGCGTCGCCTTACGGGACAGATGACAAAGTAGTGTGGCTATAAAACTGATATGATTTACTATGCAGAGCGTAGCAAATAATAACACAAATATAGATATAGAAGCAGAGGTTATTCACGGCAAGAAGATTGGCCGTGCATTGGGCTTTCCTACGGCAAATATGTCGATGGCAGGGTATGAGAGTGTCGAGCGAGGAGTATATCTCTCGCGTGTCGAGATCGATGGTCGCAGCTATAAGGCTATGTCGAATGTCGGCATACGTCCATCCGTAGGAGGCAAGGAGTTGTTGCTTGAAACCCACGTTTTGGATTTTTCGGGTGACTTGTATGGTCGCAAGCTTTGTATCACGCTTGTCGAGAAGATACGCGACGAGAAGCGTTTTGCTTCGATTGGCGACCTTAAGGAGCAACTTATGCGCGATTATGAGTATATCCGTAATCACTAATCACCTCATATTACTACACAAAAAGAGATTGTTCAACGTGTTGAGCAATCTCTTTGTTATTCTATTCGTGTCACTACTTAATCTCTTCGCCCCACGCGCGGTGGCTAACCTCTACGCCACACATCTCCAGGGCGCGCTGCGTAGTGCCGAGGCATAGCTCCTCGATGCTCTGCGGACGGAAGTAGAACGATGGTGATGCAGGGACGATTATCGCACCAGCCTCGGTCAGTGTTGTCATATTGCGCAGATGTATGAGCGAGTAGGGGCTCTCGCGTACAACCAATACAAGAGGTCTGTGCTCCTTGAGCATAACATCTGCTGCACGCTCGATGAGTGTTCGCGATATGCCCGTGGCTATACGACCTACAGTGCCCATCGAAGCTGGGATTATAAGCATCGCATCCCAACGTGCCGAGCCACTTGCTATCGACGACCACATATCGTCATTTGCATAGTGTGTTATGCACTCGTGCTGGGGTAGCTCTACACACTCGGCTGCGATTACACTCTCAGCGTTATCGCTCAGGACGAGTGCTATTTGCTCTATGTCGGGGTGTGATGAGAGTATCTCCAATGCTTGACGAGCATAGATAGCTCCGCTGGCTCCGGTTATTGCAACTATGATATTCATAAATCTGCTTGTTTTCTAAAGCTACAACTCCAATATCTTGCACTCCAGACCCATCTCGCGCGCTTTGCGCAGTAGGGCTGGCAGCACATAGCTTGTGTTGCGGAATGATTTTGCGCTGTCGTGCAACGATACGATATCTCCTCCGCGTAGGTCGCGTATAGTGCCTTTTAGGCAAGCCTTGGGGGAGAGTCGACGATTGTAATCGCGTGACAATATGCTCCACATCACTACGCGGTAGCGCTTCGCAACGCTACGTAGCTGTGCTGGTGTTATACGTGCGTATGGCGGACGGAAGAGTTCGCTATGTACCATATCCGATGCGAAATCTACATCCTCGATATATCGTTCTAGGGACATTCCCCAACCATTCTGATGCGAGTATGTATGGTTGCCTACCTTGTGTCCGCGCTCGAGAATCATCTCGTAGAGGTCGGGATATAGCTCCACGTTCTTGCCAAGCACGAAGAATGTAGCCTTGGCATCATAGCGGTCGAGGGTGTTGAGTATCCACTCCGTAACGCCAGGCGTAGGGCCGTCATCAAAGGTGAGGTATAACCCTTCGTTATCCTCAATGCTCCATATCATCTCGGGAAAGAGACGACGTATCAGTCGTGGTGGCTTAATGCGCATAGTCTTGTTATTACCCCACAAAAATAACTTTTTTTTCGCAAATCGAAAAATATCGTTACCTTTGTATCTACATTTGCCCTCGATTTGCAGGGAATAGTTGCTAATAATATAAAGGTAATCTAATACTACCTACACTATGAAACGTATCCTGTATCTGTTTGTTGCCTCGGTTATGACCATTTATGCTGTCGGTTGTACGGTTAAGACCAAGACTCCGACGAAGAGCAGCGTTGGTGAGCCATACGATGTTATGGTCGTATGTGACGATGAGGCGTGGCGTGGCGATTTGTCTATGGCTGTATGCGATTTGTTGGAGGAGGATGCTCCGGGTCTGACACGTCCCGAGGGCTACTTTGATATCGTTCGCCAGGTGTCGCACGCCGCAATCACCGACTATGAGCGCAAGTATGGCAATATCTTTATCGTAAATACCAACGTCGCAGGCGAGACTTCTGTAGAGCTTGTGCGCAATCGTTACTCATCGCCACAGCTTATCGTGGTGCTCAATACGTCAAGCGCCGAGGTTGCTACCCAATATATCGAGACTCACGCCGATGAGCTTCGTGAGTTGTTCGAGGCCAAGGAGCGCAACTTCAGCAATAACTACTATGCTGCGCGCCCAGCCGATCAACTCGTAGCGGACTTCAAGCAACATACGGGTATCGATATGCTTATCCCAAGCGGCTTCTACAAGGCTACGACACGCGATAAGGAGCTGTTGTGGTATATTCGCGACTATAAGAACAAGGCGCAGTATATCTTTGCGTATAGCTATCCTGCAACTGATCCAGCCGAGGATCTTACGGCCAAGTGGCTTATGCTCTCGTTGGACAACCGTCTTGCATCGATCTCGAGCAAGGGCGCTGTAGGCTCGTATATGGGTGTTAACGAAAACGGTCCAGCCGTAACACGCAACCTCGTTATCAAGGGTCGCGAGTGGGTTGAACTTCGTGGCTGGTGGGAGGTTAACAACGACTTTATGGGAGGCCCATTTGTGAGCTACTCAACTTACGATGCAGCCACCAACGAGATTACAACGATTATGTTTGCGCTCTATGCTCCCGAGGACAGGCAGCGTAACCTTCTGCGCGAACTCGAGCACCTGATTTACTCTTAATTGAGAGGATCGGATGCAGACTATATAAGAAATGCGACAATGGGTTTTCCATTGTCGCATATTCTTTTTGTATCATTAGCCTCTTTTTAGTTGTGGTCGACTGCTATCTGTCGAATGCCTGGGCCTTCAGGGCGATACCCTCGCCATCAGGTGTTACGAGCACTACGCCAGCCTCCTCGCGTGTGATGTGGCCGATGATGTCAACAAGACCCAAACGAGCCACCTGCTCCTGCTTGTCCAACGGTACAGTGAAGAGCAACTCGTGGTCCTCGCCACCATTCAATGCTGCGATTACTGGGTCGATGTGCATCTCCTCGGCCAATTCGCTTGTCTGGCGTGCAATAGGCAGACGCTCAAGGTAGATGCGTGCGCCACACTGCGACGAACGGCATATCTGGCGAAGATCGCTTGCGAGACCATCCGAGAGGTCGATCATCGATGTCGGACGTATGCCCTCCTCGCGCAGAGCCTCCAGTACGTTGCTCTTGGCGCGTGGCTTGAGGTAGCGCTCCAGCAAATACTCATATCCTGCAAACTTGGGCTCTGGATTCTCGATATCCTTCAGCACACGCTTCTCGCGCTCCAATAGGTGTAGACCCATATAGGCAGCACCGAGATTAGATGTGATGCAGATGAGGTCGTGCTCCTTTGCGCCCGAACGATAGACGATATCCTCCTTCTTTGCGCGGCCAACCATCGAGATGTTGATAACAAGACCATTCATCGAAGCGGTGGTGTCGCCACCTACGATGTCGAGGCCCAGCTCGTTGGCGGCAAGCTCCATACCCTCGTACAACTCATCGAGAGCCTCTACCGAGATCTTTGCCGAGATGCCGAGCGACACTACAGCCTGCTCTGGGCGGCCATTCATCGCGAGGATGTCGTTAGCACCGCGCACGATAGCCTTGTAGCCAAGGTGCTTGAGAGGAAAGTAGCTTAAGTCGAAGTCGATACCTTCGGTGAGCATATCGGTTGTGAGAAGCATAGCCTCTTCGCCGAGGTCGATAACTGCGGCATCGTCACCAGCTGCAAGAAGTGTTGAAGCGTTGCGCTGCTTGAGGCGCGCTGTAAGGCGGTCGATAAGACCGAACTCTCCTAAAGAGGCAATCTCTGTGTTGTTCGATTTGCTCATTGTCCTGGACTTTATAAAATTTTTTGCAAAAGTACTTTTAAGATTGGAAAGTTGCAAAAAAAAAGTTATCTTTGCGCTGATTTTTTTTAATCAAACAGCTTTAACATTAAGAACACTATGTTGAATATTATACTTTTTGGAGCTCCGGGTTGTGGAAAGGGTACTCAGGCGAAGCGTTTGGCCGAGAGCTACGACCTCTATCACATATCTACTGGCGAGGTTATCCGCTCGGAGATAGCACGCGGCACAGAGCTTGGTCGCAGTATGGAGGGTTACATCTCACGTGGTGAGCTTGCCCCAGATTCTATCGTTGTAGAGATGGTGCGCGACTATATGCGTACGCACAGCGATAAGGGTTGCATCTTCGATGGTTTCCCACGTACAACAGTTCAGGCAGAGATTTTCGATAAGATGCTTGCCGAGATAGACTCGAAGGTTGATGTTATGATCTTTATGGATGTTCCCGAGGAGGAACTCGTTCGTCGTATCTTGTTGCGCGGTAAGGATTCTGGCCGTGCCGACGATGCATCGGAGGATGTTATCCGCAACCGAATCGAGGTATATCGTGCGCAGACAGCTGTAGTAGCAGACTACTATTCAGCAGTTGGCAAGTATGCCGAGGTGAATGGTCTTGGTACTATGGATGAGGTGTTCGATCGTCTGTCGGGCGTTATTGATGGCGTAAAGTAGGGTAGCGCATACCACAAAATATGATTAGCAGACGAGTCGCAACACAATATTGCGGACTCGTCTGTTGTTTATATATAAGTAGTTTTAGTATAATATGCATATGAAACGACTTTTACTTTGCGCAATGGCGTTGCTGATGCTGGGTCAGACGCTTGAGGCAGCAATATATCGTATGGAGGATGTGCCGAACGTACAACGTATGGATCGTACGCGCTTTGTGGCCAATCCCGACGGGATTCTCTCTGCCGATGCTGTTGCAGCTATCGATGCGGTGTGCTACAGCCTTAAGGAGCGAGGTATAGCCGAGGTGGCTGTGGTGGCTCTTAAGGAGATAGAGCCTGCCGATAGCTTCGAGTTTGCCGTAGGCCTCTTCGAGAGCTGGGGTGTGGGTGACGATAAGCTCGATAATGGTCTCGGTATTCTTCTTGTCGAGGGTCTGCGCGAGGTGCGCTTCGTTACGGGCTACGGCCTTGAGGGGGTACTTTCCGATGCGATGTGCTATCGTTTGCAACAGCAATATATGATTCCCTACTTCCGCGAGGGAGACTACTCGCAGGGTATGCTCGAGGGCGTTGCAGCTGTCGACAAGTTGCTCTCGGGCGAGGAGCTGCCTATAGCCGAGGGTGATGATGATGCAGAGGCTATGGTCGTAGCACTTATCTTCACAGCGTTGTGCATTCTGTTGCCTCTCGTTCTGATTGTTCTCGGCGAACGACGTCGAAATCGATGTCCTCAGTGTGGCAAGATGATGCAGATTGTAGATACGTCGGATATGGATGCTGGTAATGGCCTCATACTCAAGATTGAGACTCTGCGCTGCCCATATTGCGGTAAGGAGCATACGCGCACGAAACGTAACGATAGAGGCAATCGCCGAGGCGGTGGCGGAGGATTGTTCATATTCCCTATGGGAGGCTTCGGCTCTGGCGGTGGAGGATTTAGTGGCGGTGGCTTCGGCGGCGGATCGTTTGGTGGAGGCGGCTCAAGTTCGAGCTGGTAGACAAAGACAAATAGTAACAATTAAAACAGATAGATTATGAAGAAGAGTACTTGGATTATCCTTGGCGTTGTCGCTGTGGTAATCATTTGGGCTGTTGGCTCTTACAACGGCCTTGTAACAAAGGATGAGAAGGTGTCGGAGGCGTGGGCTAATGTCGAGACCGTATATCAGCGTCGTGCCGACCTTATCCCTAACCTGGTGAATACGGTGAAGGGCTATGCGGCACACGAGCAGGAGACATTGCAGTCAGTGACCAATGCGCGTGCTAATGCTACCAACATCACTATCGATCCATCGACAGCTACGACCGAGGATATGAAGCGATATATGGCGGCACAGCAGGAGGTAGGCTCGGCTCTTGGTCGCCTTATCGCTATTGCGGAGAACTATCCCGATTTGAAGGCCAACCAGAACTTCCTCGAGCTTCAGAAGCAGTTGGAGGGTACGGAGAATCGCATCTCTACGGAGCGTCGTAAGTACAACGAGACTGTAAAGAGCTTCAACGCATCGATTCGTCGCTTCCCAACAAACCTTATCGCAGGTATGTTCGGTTTCGAGAAGCGCTCGATGTTCGAGGCTCAGGAGGGCGCAGAGGTTGCTCCCGTGGTTGAGTTCTAACGCGTACGAATCAGGCGAAAACGAAAAGCGACGATGGATTGAGTTCCGTCGTCGCTGTTTGTTTTGTGGTCGTCGGGCGTGTTACTCGGCCGTCTGAGCGGTTGCTTCGTTCGAGGCGAGTATCTCCTCTACGCGCTCGATGATTCGCTCTGGAGTGATAGCCTTGATGCATTTGTAATCGCCACTCTTGCAGGGCTTCTTGCCATATACCGAGCAGGGACGGCAAGGCATCTCTTCCTGGAGAATGCCGCGACCATCGGTGCCGTAACCCGAGAAGCCGAGTTCGGGGTGTGTTGCGCCCCATACCGATACGGTTGGCGTAGCTACAAGTGCCGCGAGGTGCATAACGAGTGAGTCCATCGTGATTACGCAGTCGAGGTGTGAGATCAGGTCGCGCTCCTCGGCAAATGGCAATCTGCGCCATAGGCCTCTCACGTTTGGATATCTCTTCTCCATAGCCTCTGCGAAGGCTGCTTCCTCTCCGCCACCGCTGTGGATGAATACCTCGTCGTATCGCTCGGCAAGCAGTGCTACAAGCTCTTCGCGCATACCTGCAGGGTAGGTCTTGCCCTCGTGTGCAGAGAATGGAGCAAAGCCAATCCAACGGCCATTCTTCTCGCCCATCGGATTCTCGAGCACAGGCTTGGTTGCAGGCTTGGGATCGTCGAAGACAAAGCCAAACTGGCGAATCACGTCGCAGTAGCGCACTACGGAGTGCTTCAAAGGTATGGCCGTATCGCGGCTATAGCCCATACGGAACCACTTCTCGACGCGACCCTTGTAGATCATATGGCTGGGGATAAAGCCTCGCAGCCAGCACAACAGGCTCAGGAACATCGAACGGTGCACGCCGTGCACGTCGGCGATAGCATCGACGCCAGCACGCTTGATGGTGCCGGCAAGTCGCCACAATCGGCCAGCCTCGCTTTTGGCCTCTACGTCATCCAGGAAGATGAAGTTTACATCGAGACCATCGAAGAGCGGACGCAGGAACTTCTTGGTGAGTATGCTCACCTTAACCTTTGGGTACGCCTCCTTGAATGCTCTCACGGTGTGGGGTAGCATAGCTACATCGCCCAGTGCCGATGTGCGGATGATAAGAAGGTGCTTATATTTTGGTTGGTTGTTATCGCTGTTACTTGTTGCCATAGAGTACAGGGTTGAGTTTCGGATCGTTATACATCTTCATCTGCTTGTAGGTCTTCATATACTTACGACCAGCCTCGATATCTTCGATAAGCTCCTCGATAGCTGCCGAGAGGTCGATACGCTGCTGAAGCAATACGTCGAGCTTCTTCTGGCACGATGTGCGGTGCTCCTCGTCTACATCGGTGCGTACAACCTCGCAGTGCATATGGTAGATCTTGAGTGCAAGAATCGAGAGACGATCGATAGCCCACGCTGGTGTCTCGGTGTTGAGGCGAGCATCGGCAGCAGGCTTGATATCCTTGTATTTGTCCAACAGATAAGAGTCGATATACTCCACCATATCGGTGCGTACCTGATTCGAGCGATCGATGCGTCGCTTGATCTCCAGAGCCTTTACAGGGTCGATTGCTGGGTCGCGGATGATATCCTCAAGGTGCCATTGCACGGTATCTACCCAGTTCTTCTCGTAGAGCAGAGCGTCGAGTGAGCCTGCCTCGTATGGATTCTTCAATGTTTCGTCGACGTTATCGCATTTGTGGTAATCCTCAATCGAACGGATGAAGATGAGGTTCGCATTTTCGGTGAACATATTCGTTGTGTTTTTTATTGTATATTTCAGTATAAAATTGTATCTTTGCGCAAAAGATAACGTAAAATAATAGACAAATATAATGAATTTTATCGGGAAAACAATTTTTAAAACACTATTTATCGTTTTTCTGTTCATTTTTACCTATTCTCCGCTCTCGGCCCAGGTCAACGAGCCAACTTCGGGTAAGGCTCTGAAGAACACCAACGAGTGGGTGCGTATGACGCGTGAGGAGTATATTATGAAGTGGCGCCATCTTGCAATCGACAATATGGAGGTCTATGGCATACCTGCAAGTATCACTATGGGACAGGCCATCCTCGAGTCGGGCTTCGGCAACGGCTACCTCGCACGTGTTGCCAACAACCACTTCTGCATAAAGTGTAAGAGTACGTGGGAGGGTGATAGAGTATACCACGACGACGATGCCAAGGGCGAGTGCTTCAGGGCCTATTCTACGGTTGCCGATTCGTATCAGGATCACGCCGAGTTTTTGAATAACGGCCAGCGCTACGACTTTCTCTTTGCCTACGATGCTACCGACTATAAGAGCTGGGCAAAGGGTCTTAAGACTGCTGGCTATGCTACGGCAAAGGATTACGACGAGCGTCTTATCCGCGTAATCGAGGAGGCACAGCTCTATCTTCTGGATCAGGAGGATGGCGTTGCGAAGTATGACAACTATTTGGCAAAGCGTTTCGGAATCGATCCCGAGAGCATAGCGCGCAAGTATGCACCCGAAATCGAGGAGAAGCGTCTACAGAATGTCGACGATGTTGTGGCTATACGCGAGGTACACGATAAACGTCTGGCACACGCCGATAATGGTGTAGACCCCAACAACTACCGCGTGACGATGGGCTCACATATGGGTTACAACGTATACCTTACAAATGGTGCTCACTACATTGTTGCGCGCAGTGGCGATACATTCGAGCGACTCGGTGATATGTTCGATATCCCTACCTCGACTCTTCGCAAGTTCAACGATATGAAGAGCGGAGAGCAGCCTCGTGGCGGTATGGTCATCTATATTGAGCGCAAGGCCTCACGCTGGGAGGGCGAAGAGATGCTCCATACGGTTGTCGATGGCGAGACACTCTACGATATCTCGCAGCTCTATGGTATCCGCTTGGTGCAGCTTACGAAGATGAACCGTATGCGTTCGAGCGAGAAACTACGTGAGGGTCAGACCGTACGTATTAAGTAACTTAAAACCTTAAAACAAAATATGGGAGGCAATTGATCCTTCCGCATAGTAAAACCTAAATGATGAATATATGGGCGCGTTGAGAGAGAAAATACTGGAGTCGATAGTTCGCAAGTCGACCCTCAAGCAGCAGATATTTGACAACACGTTTGCGACGTTCAACGACTTGAAGGAGACGCTCTTTGAGATGGCTTCGGAGATTGACGATGAGCTGGATGGTAAGCTCGACCGTCGTGTGCGTATCGAGTACCGCGACAGAGGTAAGTTCGAGGCGCAGTTGCAGGTGGCAAGCGACATCCTGCTTTTCCAGATGCACACCGACGTTTTCGAGTTCGATGCAAACCACATCATCTGGCAGAACAGCTACGTGCAGAGCGACAGACAGAACAGCTACTCGGGTGTGATCAACATCTACAACTTCCTCTCGGATTCGCTCAAGTACAACCGTAATGCCGACGAGGGATACCTCATTGGACGTATCTTCATCAACCGCGATAAGTGCTTCTGGGTTGAGGGCAAGCGTCAGACGCTGGTGCGCCCTATGGCCTTTGGTACACGAAAGATTGACCGCGAGTCGCTTATCTCGATTGTCGAGACAGCTATCAACTACGCTCTCAACTTCGACCTGTTGATGCCTCCATACGAAGAGAACATCCGCGTTACGGTGGATCAGTTCAACTCGAAGCTCGACAATTCGAAGTTTACTACGGGTAAGCGCTTGAGCTACGATTTCTCGATTGATGACATTTAATCAGCGGCGTGGTTAAACTGCTCCCGTCACACGACTAACATCATACTTTGGAATTAAGACTAAAACCTAAACGATATGAAACGACTATTTTTAACTTTCGCTGCCCTCTGCGCTTTTGCAGTTGCCGAGGCACAGGTTAGCTACCTCGAGATGGTAGAGATGCGCGGCAAGCGCCCTGACTATATCAACCCAGCGTCGCTCACTCCACTTGCCGGCACAGACAAGTATATGGAGCTTGATGGCAAGCGCGTAGTGGTCTACGACTACTGCGAGAAGGGCCTCGGTGATGTGGTATTCAGCTCGGACAAACTCCTGATGTCGTATGTCAAGTCTCCAGACGGCACTATGGCGTTGTACGAGAAGTGGGATGGCGAGTCACCACGTAAGGAGATCTATCGCCACTCGTACACCTCGGACTACTACGTCTCGCGTCCCGATGGCTGGACGGTCAAGGTTGACGATGTCCGCGATGTATCGTTCTCGCCCGACTCAAAGTTCTTGGCTATGAGCTACAACAACGATTTGTTCCTCTACGACTTCTCGACAAACGAGATTTACAACATCACGTATGATGGTCAGTGGAACCACATCATCAACGGTACTACCGACTGGGTATACGAGGAGGAGTATGGCTTCACGAAGGCCTATGCATTCTCGCCTGACAGCAAGGAGATTGCCTACCTCAAGTTCGACGAGAGCGAGGTTAAGGAGTTCGAGATGATGCGCTACGACAACGAACTCTACAACAAGGCATACAAGTTCAAGTATCCGAAGGCTGGCGAGAAAAACTCTGTAGTTACGCTTCACGTCTACAACCTCGAGACACGCCAGACACGCCAGATTTCGACAGGCAAGCAGACCGACCAGTATATCCCTCGTTTGGGCTATACGCCTAACGGTGAGCTATTCTTCTATCGCGTCAACCGCCTTCAGAACCACTTCGAGGTGGTACTCGTGGCAGCTGATGGCACACAGCGCGTTATCTACAACGAGAAGGACGACCGCTATGTTGAGCGTCCTAACGACCAGAGCGTAATCTTCATCGATGGCGACCGCTTCGTAGTTCGTGAGGAGACAACATCGGGCTGGTTCCACCTCTACCTCCACTCTGTAGCATTGGGTCGCTTGCACGCCATCACATCGGGCGAGTGGGAGGTGACACAGCTTGTCGGCTTGTCGCAGGATAAGAAGCACCTCTATTATATGTCTACCGAGCAGTCGCCATTGGAGCGCCACCTCTACGTCATCGACCTCGAAGGCAAGGGTAAGAAGTGCTTGCTCTCGAAGCCTGGCTACTGGAAGGTATACCCATCGGCAGATATGAGCTACTTCGCTGCGGAGCACTCTGCAACAGACTGCTATCCTACGGCTGCAGTCTACAACGCCAAGGGTAAGATGGTTCGTTCGTTGATGGTCGACGAGAATGCTGCCAAGAATGCTGCTACGCCCGACTATCAGCGCAACTACTACACCTTCACTACCGAGCGCGGCGATGAGTTGCAGTACTATCTCATCTATCCAAAGAACTACAACCCAGCAAATCGCTACCCAGTGCTCATCACCCAGTACTCGGGTCCTGGCTCACAGCAGATCGAGAACCGCTGGACAACCGACTGGGAGGAGACATTGGCACACAACGGCTATATCGTAGCTTGCTGCGATGCTCGAGGTACGGGTTTCCGTGGCGAGGAGTTCAAGAAGGTGACATACGCTAACCTCGGTCACTGCGAGGTTGAGGATCAGATCTCGTTTGCACGTCATCTCTCGCGTCAGAGCTTCATCGATGCATCGCGCATCGGTATCTATGGCTGGTCGTATGGTGGCTTTATGGCTTTGGGCTGCTCGCTCAAGGGTGATGGTCTCTTCAAGATGGCTATTGCAGTTGCTCCGGTGACCTCTTGGCGCTACTACGACTCTATCTATACCGAGATCTACAACGGCTTACCACAGGATAACCCCGAGGGTTACGACAACAACTCGCCAATCAACTTCGCACACCGTCTCTCGAACAAGACACGTCTGCTCATCATTCACGGTACAGCCGACGATAACGTCCACTTCCAGAACGCTATGGAGATGTGTCGTGCACTGAATCGCGCAAGCAAGCAGTACGATATGATGGTGTACCCCGACCAGAATCACTCGATGCGTCCTGACGACACCTTCAACATCCGCCAGAAGATGGTTGACTACTGCTTGGAGAATCTGTAATAGGGTAGGTTGAGGATAAAAAAAATTGCTAATTCCAAAATTATTTAGTATCTTTGCGCGATTTTTCGTCACCGCGTATGTTGATACGACAGATACTTGCGGATAATTATTACTTAAAATATATACAAAACTATGACTATTACAGCATCAGACATTAAGATTGGTATGTGTGTTGAGATGGAGGGTAAGACCTTTATCGTTGTCGATTTCCAGCACTGCAAGCCAGGTAAGGGCCCAGCTTTCGTACGTTCAAAGCTCAAGAACTTGGAGAATGGTAACGTCTTGGATAAGACCTTCTCTTCAGTATCACAGAAGATCGAGCAGGTACGTGTAGAGCGTCGTCCATACCAGTTCACATATGAGGATGACCTCGGTGCACACTTTATGCACACCGAGACTTTCGAGGAGATTAACATCGACAAGAAGCTCATCAACAATGCTGACCTTATGGCAGACGGCCAGATCGTTGAGGTTATGTTCCACACCGAGAAGGAGACAGTTCTTTCAGCAGAGCTTCCTCCAATCGTAGATATGGAGATTACCTACACAGAGCCAGGTGTACGTGGCGATACCGCTTCTACAAACTCACTCAAGGCTGCTACCGTAAACACAGGTGCAACTATCAAGGTGCCTTTGTTCATCAACACTGGTGACAAGATTCGTGTAGATACACGTACTCGTGAGTATTACGAGCGCATCAAGTAATTTCTTGTGATAAGGGGTCATCTGCGACCTCTCAATCATTGCCCCAAATGGGACGTACGCCAAGTACTACCCATCTGGGGCAATTTTTTTATCGAGGCCACATCTGACCCCTTCTGACAAGAAATTGGGTGTGCTGCCCTGAACGGTGTTGTCTGCAACCTCTCAATCATTGCCTCGAATGGAATGTACGTCAAGTAC
>JAGBXR010000043.1 GCA_017629145.1 Alistipes sp.
AACTATGCCACGTTCAGTCAACGCTGTTGCGTCACGCGCAAGAAGAAAGAAGGTTTTGAAACTTGCCAAGGGTAACTTTGGTTCAAGGGGAAACGTATGGACAGTTGCGAAAAATACTGTCGAGAAGGGTTTGCAGTTTGCATATGCACACCGTCGTGAGAAGAAGAGAAATTATCGTTCATTGTGGATCGTTCGTATCAACGCTGCGGTTCGTATGCACGGTATGACCTATTCAGAGTTTATTGGTAAGATGAACGCGAAGGGTATCGTCCTCAACCGTAAGGTTTTGGCTGACCTCGCTCTCAACGAGCCAAAGGCATTTGAGGCAATTGTTAATGCAGTTAAATAGTTGCTCCTGACTTAAGGAGTTATAGAGTAGGGCTGGATATTCCAGTCCTACTTTTTTTGTGCTATGTAGCTCTGTGTATCACTTAATCAATAGTTTCACTTGCGAAGACCAGAGGCCTCATCTCTTGGATGCTCATTGCAATGGCTATCTCTCTTCCTATGGCTCTGTAATGCTCTCTGTCGTCTTTGTAGAGTTTCGCTACTACGCTCTCATCATAATCACTCGGCACGCACTCAAATCATCTTTCAGCAAGCTTATATTGGTCAAAAAATATAGGGTTACCAGATGGTAACCCTAACACTTCATTAGAAGCTATTGATTGCCGTGTACGGCCGCTTATAGCACTCTGTCGTACTCCAGTCTCTCGCGTACCTTTGCCCAATCTACCATTGGGCGTGGAGCATCGTCGATAAACTTGAGTGGGCAGCCTACTGCCGAGTCATCGATATAGAGGTCTGCGTGTACCTTTATAGAGTCTGTCCAGCTCTTCTGCTCGGGGTTGTTGTTCACAGCCCACAAATCAATCTTGCGCTCCTTGAACCAGCGCACTGCAGCGTCAAGCTTCGAGCCTGAACGCATTGTGAACAGAATGAGTCGATGACCCTTGGCGCGGAGTGCCTTAAGCACCTCTACAGCACCATCTACATCCATACCCACATCTGGGTAGTCGTGCTCAACGCACGTGCCGTCGAAATCTACGGCAATAATCATTGAATGGCTCATATTCTAATATTATCTCTGCTTCTTAAACAATTTGCGGAACTTCTTCCAGCGACGCTGCCAAGTTGTCAGCTCGTCGCTATCCGAGTAACCATAGCCATAGCCGTAACCGTAGCCATAAGTGCTCTTGCGGTGTGTTACACCGTTGAGGATAACACTCATATTATGGAACTTCTTGTCGACATAGAGCTGCTCGATATCTGGGAGCTGACGACGGTCGAGGTTACCCTGGCGTACAACGTATACAGTCAAGTCAACGAGACGGTCAGCGATGATAGCATCGGCAACAGCAAGCGCTGGTGTGCTATCCATAATAATATAGTCGTAGCGTGAGCGCAACTCCTCGAAGAGCTCGTCTACGCGGTGCGACATAAGCATCTCGGCAGGGTTAGGAGCCTGTGGACCTGCATAGATGATATCGAGGTTGTCGTGCAATGAACTGCGCGAGATTACGCCATCGATAGATGTAATCTTGTCTGACATATACGATGTGAAACCACGGCGGTCATTGCGGTGACCCAGCTGCTTTGAAAGTGTGCGACGGCGCAAATCAAGGTCGATGAGCAGCACCTTCTTGCCAGTGTTAGCAAGCGATACCGAGAGGTTGGTCGACACGAATGTCTTACCGCTATGAGGGATAGACGATGTGAGCATAATAACTTTCAGAGGCTTGTCTACCGACATAAAACTCATATTAGTGCGCAAGATGCGGAACGCCTCCGATACTGGATCGCGACCATCATCCTTAACCACTACGCCATTGCCAGTCTCGCCATCGAAACGTGGAATGTCGCCGAGGAATGGGATGCTGAGAATCTCCTCGAGTTCGCGGCGTGAACGTACCTTGGTGTTAAGGAACTCGTTGAGGTAGAGGATTGCGAATGGCAGTGCAGCACCAAAGAGAAGTGCAGCCAGAAGGATAAGTCTACGGTTTGGGCTTACTGGCTTATCGCGACCATAGGCATCATCGATTACGCGAGCTGTGCTCTCGGCAGTTGCCGATGTAAGGGCGTTCTCCTCGAGTTTTGTGAGCAAGTAGAGGTATAACTCCTCCTTAACCTTTTGCTGACGAGCAAACGAGAGCATCTGCTTCTCCTTTGATGGTGAGCTCTCCATACGTGAGTTAGCACCAAGCTTCTCGCGGTTGAGCTGCGAAATCTGGAGCTTCAGACCATCGATATGTGACTCCAGCGATGTGATGATTGAGCCACGGAGTGATGCAATCATCGACTTGAGGGTGATAATCACAGGGTTACTCTCCGAGTCGCTGCTCTTGAGTCGCTGGTAGTCGAGCAGGTATGAGTTGTACTTTTCAATCTCCGATGCCAACGAACCGATAATACCGCTCATTGATACTGTCGAAGCTGGGATGAGACCCTCTGACGACTTGTCGCTACGTACATACTCAAGGATATAGTTTGCCATCTCGAGGTTTGCCTCCAATGAGAGACCCTCCTCGTTGAGGCGCATAATCTCGCGTGCGCTCAATGCAGCCTCCTCGTCGGCGCTGTAGATCTTATTCTCCTGCTTGAAGTTTGCAATCTGATCATCAGCCACCTGCAATTCCTCGCGCAATGTCTCGAGACGCTCGCGGATAAATGCACCAGTAAGGTCTGATATAGTGCGCTTGTCATCGATAGCCGCAGTGTTGTAGGCGTGGATAACGCCATTGATCACATCCTCTGCACGCTTTGGTACCTGGTCGTGCATCGTAAGGGTGATGATTGAGGCCATCTTATTTGCGATGTTGCTGTTCATCGCACGGCGATAATACTCCGTAATCTCGTTGTGTGGAAGACGCGTAACGGTAACCTCGTTGCTGCCTATGCTCTCGGCAAAAGGTGTTGCAATAAGCACGATATCGCCAAGTGGGGTAGCTATTGTGTCACCTGGGTTTACGGTTACTGAGAATGTCTCGTTTTCGGGCAAGAAGTTGTATATGCGCACTCGGCCATCGTTGAGGATGGAGTAGTGGAACTGACCCTTGTCGCGCTTGTCGGCAGTCAGGAACTTAACCAACATAGGCTCACGACCATAGATGTCGATGGTGCGGATATCCTCCTTCATTGTGTAGCTTGTGGCAAGGTCGTATCTCTCGACAACCTTCTCCATAATGTGGCGAGACTCGAAGATGTAGACCTCGTTATCTACCGAGCTGCGGCCGATACCGCCCATAATGTCGCTGAATGCTGTGATCTCGGCAGCGCCACCCTTGCGGTTATCCTTAACAAGTACCGTTGCTGTTCGGTGGTAAATCGCTGGGGTGTAGTGCAGATAGAGTATTGCGGCTACAACACACAACGATATAGAGATAAGAAACCAATACCAATTCGAGAAGATGAGGCGCAGGATATCGTATAACGTAATCTGCGTACTCTTTGCAATCTTCTCTTGCTGCTGTTCTGTGAAGCTTGTATTTTCGCTCATAACTTTAGAGTATCTGTTTGTGTGTGGTTATCGGATAATTGTCATTACAAGTGTTGCAAGCGAGATGCCCGTACTTGCAAGCGAAATCCAGAACGAGCGGTTCTGGTTGATCTCTGCGGTTGCAGCCTTGTACTTGTTAGGGCTCACGATGACGATATCGTTCTGCTCAAGGTAGTAGCAAGGTGAGTTGAAAATCTCGGGCGAGCGCAAGTCGAGCTTTGTGATAATGCGCTTGCCATCCTTCTCGCGGATTACGGCCACATCCTCACGGCTACCGTAGATGGTCATATCACGCGCCATTGCCAATGCATCGAAGATTGTTATCTGATCCTTAGCAATGTTGTAGTGGCCAGGTGTGGTAACCTCGCCCAACACCGAAATTGAGAGTTGAGCAAAGCGAACATTAACCTTTGGATCGGCTATGTAGCCGCCCTCGATAATTTTCTTCTCGATAAGTGAAGCAAACTCGCGACGTGTCATACCTGAGCACTTGATACGACCGAGAACAGGAAGATCGAGGTAACCATCCTTGTCTACAGAGAGAACCTGAAGTGTACCTGTTGTCGATGTTGTCTCGCGGCTACCAGCTATGCTGCTGAAACCTGTTGATGTGTTGAAAGGGAGTGCCAGCTCGGGATCTTGGCTGTTGACGATTACCGTGAGCTGGTCGAGAGGCTTGATTCGCATCTCGTAAGACTTGGGGATATCAATCTCCGAACCGCTCTCTACGCCCTGCAGATAGAGCACTCGCTCCTGTGCATTGCAACTTGCAAACAGGATGGCTATAACTACCATTAATAGCTTGTAATACTTCATCTTATCAAACATTTTATTAACTTATTTTTGCTTTTGTTCTCCTACTTTAGTAGGTGTGTGGTCATAATTTCGTGCAAAGGTATAAATTTTTTTCTAATTAGGAAAAGAATGCCCTCTATCTTTTGAATCTTTTATACGTTCCATAGTACTGATTCTTGGACGACTTGTAGTTATAGATTTTGTGAGATATTCGACCTTTGGGATAGTAGGTATTTTGCTCGGTCTGGTACAAATAAACAGCTCGATATCATTACTGATACCGAGCCTGTTATATTGTTCTTAAAAGTTTAGTTGTTGTCCAGCCACTCTAGGAAGTCCGACGTGCGGCTGCGGCTTACCACAACATCCTCGTCAGCCTTTGGGTTGAGCTGAAGCTTGAGACGTGTGCCGAGGTGCTTCGATATGTTCTCTATCGAATTTATCGAGACTATGCAGCTGCGCGATATGCGGAAAAAGAGCTTTGGATCGAGCATCTCCTGTACCGTATCCAGTGAGTAGTCGAGTAGTCGGCGAGTGCCGTTTCGACATACTGCATAGGTGCTCTTATCTTCCGAATAACAATATGCAATATCGTCAACAGGGATGATTACTATCTTCTCGCCAGCTTTCACAATAAAGCGTTTTTTATACTCTTTTTCTGTCTGGGTCCCTACCTTCGATACAATATCGAGCAACGCCTCGATATTTGGCTCGTGGTGCGCTTCAATGCGCTCTACACAACGCTTCCACGCACGCTGCAGCTCCTCTTCAACGATAGGTTTTAGTAGATAGTCCAAACTATTGATTTTAAAGGCATTAATGGCGTAGTTATCGTATGCGGTTGTGATAATTACATTAGCCGAAATCTTTACTTTTTCGAAGATTTCGAAGCATATGCCATCCGATAGTTCGACATCCATAAATATGACATCTGCTCCATTGGGATTCTCCTCGAGCCACTTTACGGTAGAGTTTACCGATGTCCGAGTCATCACAATCTGGCTATCTGGACAACACTTGTCGATAAGCTTTTTAAGGGTTATCTGTGCAGGAATCTCGTCCTCGACGATTAATACCTTGATCATACTATTGGAAGTTTTACTATAAATTCAGTTTCACTCTTTAATATCTCTATATCGCGACGCGTAATGTCGAGATACTGGCGGCTGATGTTGGCTAGTCCGAGGTGTGTCGATGGCTGTCCGTGCGTGCGTTGCTGGAGGTTGTTTCTCACCACGAGCAACTCGCCCTCGGTCTTAATGCTGATGTGCAGTGGAGATTCGACTGCTACGATGTTGTGTTTTGTAGCATTCTCAACAAGAAGTTGTATTGAGCAGGGCACTACATAGCGGTTATTCATCGTCTTGTCGATATCTATATCAATGACCATACCTTCGACGAATCGCTCCTTGAGAAGATCTACGTACATCATCGTAAAGTCTATCTCTTCGCTTAACTTCACCAACTCTTTGTTGTCGTTGTTGAGCATATAGCGATACATATTTGCAAGCTTACGGATGAACACACTCGCGCGCTCGGTTTCGTGCTCCTGAACAAGGTAGTCGAGGATGCCAAGCGAGTTGAATAGAAAGTGTGGATTTATCTGCTGTTTGAGTCTTTCGTACTGATATTCAGTGCGGTGCTTCTCCGCGCGTTCAACTTTTAGCGCCTGCTTCGAACTGATGGACAGGTGGAATAGCAGACAGCTCATAGCCACCATAAGGTCGACCATAATTGCCGCTGCGAGTATGCGCAAAAAGTCGCCGATTCCGCTGCTTGGTGTCGAGAAATATGGGACATCAAAGTATATCAGTGTCGCTGCTGTTATTGACAGAAATGTCACCGAAATGAGGAGCGTTATTATTCCCTTTCGGCGCAGATTCATCTTTCGTGTGTATTGCTGTGAGCGTACCGTCAAAATGATGTTTCCGGCAAGGATTATAAGTATTGCCCAGGTGTTTGTCATCAGGTCGAGTATGCTATGCAGAAGCTGCCCTTCGGTGAATAAACCCGAGCGGAACATAACGACGTAGAGCATTCGTAGTACCAAAATGGAGAGAGCAATGATGACTATGTTTCCGGCTGTCAGTCGCCACGTCGGGTTGGAGCTACGAAAGCGCTTTGATGTGCTTGTGATATAGTCTGTTACTACTCCTAATATCGTGGTGATAATGAATGTTGCTATTGCTGGCGCAAGATTGCTGTTGCCTACGAGCATCTCGATAGGTTCCCATAACCACGAACCTATGAGAAAGCCGCTGAGTGTTGCGCCGAGTGTGAGTGCCGCGACCATTTCTGCACGGGTTTCATTGCGCATTGCTACGACTATAATCATTGTTATGGTGAGTAGTGTCAAAGGGATGTCGTCGTAGTTGTGCAGCATACGACTGACGATAGCTACTGCAAAATGCAGAAGTGCAAAAATTAGGACAATGGCTATGTTGCCAATATGCAAGCTTTTCACGATAGGCGGATATTTATGCAAAATTAAGTAAAAAAAACGAGACTTCAAAGCTTTAGTCCAATATAGTGCAAATATTGTTTTATTATCAGGGCCTTTTTATAGGTGTAAAATGCTGTTAATCAAAAGTGTAAACTATAATGTTTGGTCAATATATGTGTGTATTTGATCTTTTATAGTGTGTTTCTATCTATTGAACTTTGCTTGAACTTTGTTCGGTTGCTAAATTAATTTTCCATTCGGTCGCAGAAAAATGCAACTCATCACATTTTTCCACCCTTTGGGTAGAATAGATTTGTTTTTCTCCTTTTTTTTGGTAAAATTTGTAACGTTATAACTGTGTAGTTATTAAAATATTTTAATAAGGCGATTTTTGAAGTTGAAAAATCAAAATTTTTTAATGATATGGAAAAACGTAATCTTTCATTTTGGCAGATGTGGAATCTGAGTTTCGGATTCTTCGGTGTGCAGATTGCTTACGCGTTGCAGAGTGCAAACGTGAGCCGTATCTTCGCAACCCTTGGAGCCGACCCTCACACATTGAGCTTCTTCTGGATTTTGCCCCCATTGATGGGTATGATCGTGCAGCCTATCGTTGGCGCGTTGAGCGATAAGACCTGGTGTAAACTTGGTCGTCGTAAGCCTTACCTCTATGTTGGCGCTGTTGTGGCTATCATCGTTATGGCGCTGTTGCCAAACTCGGGTAGCTTCAACCTCACAGTTAAGGCGGCTTTGGCCTTTGGTGCCGTAATGCTTATGTTGCTCGATACGTCGATCAATATGGCAATGCAGCCATTCAAGATGATGGTTGGTGATATGGTCAACGAGGAGCAGAAGACCCAGGCGTACTCAATCCAGAGCCTTTTGTGCAACGCTGGTTCATTGGTAGGTTACCTATTCCCATACATCTTCACCTGGATTGGTATCAGCAACGTCGCTCCCGAGGGTGTTATTCCTCCTTCGGTTACTTGGTCGTTCTATGTTGGTGCCATCATCCTCATCCTTTGTGTGCTCTACACTGGTGCTCGTGTTAAGGAGATGAATCCAGAGGAGTATGCCAAGTTCCACAACATCAAGTCGGAGGAGAAGCAGGAGAAGACAAATCTCGTTTATCTGCTTTTGCACGCTCCTAAGGCTTTCTGGCAGATTGGTCTTGTTCAGTTCTTCTGTTGGTTTGCATTCCTCTATATGTGGACTTATACAACGGGAGGTATTGCCGAGAACGTAACCATCTGGAATACTGTCGATACGGCTTCGGCAGAGTATCAGGCGGCAGGTGACTGGACTGGCGTGTTGTTCGCTGTTCAGGCTATCGGCTCAATCCTCTGGGCTATGGTATTGCCTATGTTCCGCAATGTGAAGATGGCCTACTCGTCAAGCCTTGTGCTCGGTGCTTTGGGCTTCATCTCTGCATACTTCGTTCACGATCAGTATATGCTCTTTGTGTCGTTCTTGCTCATTGGTTGTGCTTGGGCAGCTATGTTGGCTTTGCCATTCGCAATGCTCACCAATTCACTCTCGGGTAAGTCGCTTGGCTCATATATGGGCTTGTTCAACTGTACAATTTGCTTGCCACAGATCATCGCATCGTTGGTTGGTGGCTTGCTCCTTGGCGTATTTGGCGGTGAGGTGGTCAATGGCGTGCAGACAGGTCAGATTGCAATGTTCGTTGTTGCTGGCGTATCGTTGCTTTTGGCAGCTATCGCAGTATTCGGCATCTCGACAAAGCGTGCCGAGTAACGAACATAAATGTGGAAAATCGAAAAATCGATACATAATTTCATTAACTTAATTTATTAACTAACACTAAAAACACTATGAGAAAATTCTTAACTATGTGTTTGGGTTTGGCCATTATCGCAATGGCAATTCCCGCCCAAGTGTTTGCCCAGAGCAAATACGAGGTCAAGGGTGTGGTAGTTGATACTACCGGAACGCCGGTTATCGGAGCCTCTGTTATCGAGCAGGGTACGACTAACGGTGTCACCACCGATCTTAACGGACAGTATGCGCTTAGGGTTAACAGCGCGGAGTCTATTGTTGTAATCAGCTTTATTGGTTACAAGACTCAGGAGCTCGTTGCTTCATCGAGCCTCTTGCAGAATGTTGTCCTCGAGGAGGACTCGGAGATGATCGATGACGTTGTTGTCATCGGTTACGGTACTGTTAAGAAGAACGACTTGACAGGTTCTGTTGTAGCCGTTAAGGCCGACGAGCTTAACCGTGGTGCTATCGTATCTACTCAGGATATGATGCAGGGTAAGGTTCCTGGTCTTCAGGTTATTCCAGGTGATGGTGGCCCTAACTCTGGTTCTACTATCCGTATCCGTGGTATCTCTTCTTTGAACGCATCGCAGAACCCACTTATCGTTATCGATGGTGTGCCTGTAGCAGATAACGCAGGTGCAGGTATGGCTAACCCATTGTCAATGGTTAACCCTAACGATATCGAGTCATTCACCGTATTGAAGGATGCTTCAGCAGCAGCTATCTACGGTTCACGTGCTTCTAACGGTGTCATCATCATCTCTACAAAGAAGGGTAAGGGTAACAAGATGAACGTATCGTACAACGGTAGCTTCGGTGTATCTCACAACTACAAGGAGATGCCAGTGATGACTGCTGACGAGTTCCGTACATACCTTACATCTACTTACGCAGAGGGTACTCCTCAGGGTGATGCATTCCGTGCACTTTTGGGTGATACCAACACTAACTGGCAGGATCTCGTATTCCGCACTGGTTTCTCTCACGACCACAACGTAAGCTTGTATGGTAACTATGAGGAGAAGCTTCCTTATCGTGCTTCTTTGGGTTACACAGGTCAGTGGGGTACTCTTGAGACTTCAAAGTACGACCGTGCGACTGTCGATTTGAGCTTGGCTCCAAAGTTCTTCAAGGATCACCTTACAGTTTCGCTCAATGCTAAGGGTGTTTACAACCACCAGAACTATGCAGATGGTGGTGCTATCGGTGGTGCAGCATTTATGAATCCTACACAGGATCCATATTTCCGCAACGAGGATGGTTCTATCGACTACACTACAGCTAACGGTTACTGGAACTACGGTACAGGTCGTGGCTCTAACTTCTCGCCTAACACATTGGCAGGTGCAAGCCCACTTTCACTTTTGTACGATCGCGTAAACTATGTAGACGTATTCCGTACATTGGGTAACTTCACAGTTGACTATAAGGTACACGGTTTGGAGGCATTGCGCTTCAACCTTAACCTCGGTTTGGACTGGTCAAAGTCTAACGGTTACGATGGCGTAAATCCTGGCTCATTCCAGGCTTATAAGGATACCACTATCCTCAAGGATGAGGCTGGTAATGTAACAAACAACGCTCGTGGTTGGGGTCAATACAACAAGAACTATGCTGTTCGTCGCAACCAGGTGCTCGACTTCTATGGTAACTACAATGAGACTTGGGGTAAGCACAACCTCGACGCTATGATCGGTTACTCTTGGCAGAACTTCTACCAGAACGATCAGTCATTCTCTTACTTCAACGAGACTGGCGACCGCAACACTAACAACCAGAGCCTTCTCTACCAGGAGGAGAGTTTCCTCGTATCGTTCTACGGTCGTATCAACTACTCGTTCGATTCACGTTACTTGTTGACCTTCACATTGCGTGCCGATGGTTCTTCAAAGTTTGCAAAGGATCGCCGTTGGGGTTACTTCCCATCAGCTGCATTCGCTTGGAACATTCTTAACGAGCCATTTATGCAGTCACAGGAGGTAGTTTCAGCATTGAAGCTCCGTTTGGGTTATGGTCAGACAGGTCAGCAGGAGATCGGTAACTACCGCTACCTCGCTCGCTACGGTTTGTCTTCAAGCTCATCGAATATGGCGAATATGGGTAACGCAGGTTACAACTACTTCTGGACTCCATACGCATACGATCCTAACATCACTTGGGAGACTACTATCACATACAACGCCGGTATCGACTTCGGCTTCTTGGATGGCCGTATCAATGGTAGCGTTGATGTATACCGTCGCGACACTAAGGATTTGTTGAACTCTGTAACTACACCACTTGGTGCTAACTTCGGTACAACCCTTTTGACCAACATCGGTTCAATGCGTAACCAGGGTGTTGAGTTCTCATTGGATGTTACTCCTGTACGTACTGAGAATTGGAACTTGCGTATCGGCTTCAACGGTACATACCAGCAGACAGTATTCACAAAGCTCAACAACACAGACGATCCTAACTATGCTGTTTACCAGGGTAAGCCAGGTAAGGGTACAGGTGGTTCAGATTTGACTATGCACACTGTAGGTTCAAAGCCTTATACATTCTATACATATCAGCAGGTTTACGATGCTGATGGCAAGCCTATCCAGAACGCATTCGTTGATCGTAACGAGAATGGTCAGCTCGATGCTGGCGACCGTTACAACACAGGTAAGAGCCCACTTCCAGACTTCTTCTATGGTGTAAACCTCAAGCTTAGCTACAAGAACTGGGATTTCGGCTTCAACGGTCACGGTTCAGTAGGCAACTACGTGTTCAACGACTTGTTCGCGTCTAACTCAACATCTTCAACTGATATCAACGCAGGTATCTTGTCTAACTACGCTACATCAGTTCTCAAGACTGGTTGGGTAGATGGTAACTCACAGGAGCAGTGGTACTCTGACGCATTCCTCGAGGATGCATCGTTCTTCCGTTTGGATGACGTAACTCTCGGTTACACATTCGATAAGATTGGCAACACTGATCTCAAGATTCGTCTTGCAGCTGGTGTTCAGAACGTATTTGTTATCACAAAGTACTCTGGTATCGATCCTGAGGTTAGCTCATCAGAGGGTATTGATGGTGCTGTATGGCCCCGTCCTCGCGTATATACATTGCGTGTAAACCTTAATTTCTAATATAAATATAGAGTAAGAAAATGAAAACAAGATATTTTGTTGCTGCAGTAGCAGGTGCATTGTTGACTCTTTCATCTTGTGTGAAGGATCTCGATACTACACCTCTGAACCCTTGGGATGTAACCTCGGAGTCAGCATACGGCGCAGATGAGCTTGGCTATATCCAGGGCCTTGCAAAGATCTACAATACTATGAGTACGCACGAGCTTACCGATATCTCGGGCGTAGATGGTGGTGCAACCTCTATTACACGTGCATTCTGGGCTTGCCAGGAGATTACTACCGACGCTTGCTTGTGTGCTTGGGGTAACGATGGTTGGGTTCGTGCTATGAACTATAACACTTGGACAGATGCTGAGAATGAGGCTGTGTTTGGTGTATTCTTCCGTTCATTGCAGGCTATTGCCTATGTTAATGAGTATATCCGTCAGACTGAGGATGATAAGCTTGACGCACGCGGTGTTCCAGCTGATGTTAAGGCTAACATTCAGGCATACCGTGCTGAGGCTCGTTTGATTCGTGCTTGGTACTACTGGATGGCTATGGATGTATTCGGTGCAGTTCCATTCTCAACAGAGGATTCTGCATTCGGTGCTGAGGCTCCAGCACAGCAGCCACGCGAGTACATCTTCAACTATGTTGTTAATGAGCTCGAGGACCTCGTTGCTGATGCATCGGCTCTTCCAGCTGCTCGCGCTAACTATCCTCGCGTAGACAAGGGTTCTGCTCTTGGTCTTTTGGCTCGTATCTACCTCAACGCAGAGGTTTACACTGGCGAGGCAAAGTGGACAGAGGCAAAGCAGACTTGCGAGAAGATCTTCGCTTTGGGTTACTCTTTGGCACCTACCTATGCAGAGTTGTTCCGCGGTGATAACGGTGAGAATCCCGATGCTCTTAAGGAGATGTTGATGGTTGTTCCTTTCGATAGCCACCAGCAGGAGTCTTACGGTGGTACTTCATTCCTTGTTCACGCTTCACAGAACCAGGATGTAGACCACACCGAGACATTTATTAATGAGAAGGGTGAGGAGGCAAAGGTATTCCCTCTTGGTGCTAATGGTGCTTGGGGTGGTATCCGTACAACTGTTGAGTATGCACAGAAGTTCTTCAATGTAAGCAATCCTAACTACGAGACAGGTGAGTACACTTGCGCTGATAAGCGTGGTATCTTCCACATCAAGGGTCGTTTCGAGAAGATTACTTCTCACGATGAGGTTATCAACTTCCTTTACGGCTGGAGCTGCTGGAAGTATAACAACGTACCTCACGATATGACAGCTGAGGAGTTTAGCACAACAGCTGCTAACGAGTCATTCGTAGATATCGATTTCCCAGTAGTTCGCTTGGGTGAGATCTACCTTATCTACGCTGAGGCTTGTGTACGTCTTAACCAGGGTAACTTGGCACAGTCTAAGATGGATGAGTTGGCTGTTCGTACAGGTGTTCCTGCAATTCAGTTGCCAGCTTCTTGGGACAACGCAGCTCGTGACTTGTTCTTGGCTGAGCGTGCTCGTGAGCTTATGTGGGAGTCACACCGTCGTACCGACCTTATCCGTTACGACTTGTTCTCTTCTGCAGAGTACTTGTGGCCATTCAAGGGTGGCGAGAGCCCTGTAGGTCAGGCATTCCCTGAGTATAAGGAGCTCTTTGCAATTCCTGCATCACAGATTGCAGCTAACCCCGATTTGAAGAATCCTACGGGTTATTAGTTCAAAGTTGTTATACCAATATAATAATAGAACATTATGAAACTATTGAAATATTTCACTATTCTTGCGGCAGCTGCTGGTATTATGTCAGCCTGTACCTCTGATTTGGAGCAGGTGCAGACACTGCCTGCAGATCAGGTGGTAGCTCCAGTGCTTCACGACTTGGAGAGCGACGAGATCGTTATCACCTCTAAGACTTTGATTAACAAATTCGCTATGAGCTGGGATGCTGCTGATTTCGGTGATAAGATCGTCCCAAGCTACTCTATTGAGATTGCCAAGGCAGACACTGATGTATGGGCTTCTATCGCAGTAGGTATCACAGCTACTGAGGTTGAGCTTACCTACGAGCAGATTAACATTGCTGCTATCGAGGGCCTTGCACTTCCTATCGAGGTTGCTGCTGCAACACAGATTCGTATTGGTGCTACTGTGGGTAACTCATACCAGACATTCTACTCTGAGGCTAAGGCTTTGACTGTTACTCCATCTTCTATGGAGAAGACCTACAATATGATCTATATGCCAGGTTCATACCAGGGTTGGGCACCTGCTGATGCAGCTACTAAGTTCCAGGTATTGTACGAGTTCGCTGGCAATGGCGTATTCGAGGGTATCGCAGATCTTGGTGAGCCTGATGAGGCACGTCAGTGGAAGTTTACTCGCGATGCTAACTGGGATTTCGACTGGGGTATTGCTAAGGGTGAGACTCCTGAGGCTGAGGCTAAGGAGGTAACTCTTATCAACAACGATGGTGGCGACCGTGATAACATCTCGATCTACACAGCTAAGCGTTTCTACCACTTCACAATGGATACAAACACTGGCCTTTTGAAGCACAACTACTCATTCAACCAGGTTGGTGTCGTTGGTGAGCTCAATGGCTGGGGCGGTGACGAGGTTATGGCGTTCAACGCTGCTAAGCGTCGCTTCTACGTCGATATCGAGAACTTCTCTGGTGAGTTTAAGTTCCGTGCAGATGCTGCTTGGGATATGAACTGGGGTGGTGCTGCCTTCGGTATCGAGGGTGACAACCTCAAGGTTGCTGAGGCTGGTAACTACCGTGTATATCTCTACCTCTCTAACTCTGCTGAGATGTCATACGAGCTCAACGCTGATATGTATGGCAAGGAGGAGCCTACAGGTGCTCAGACTCCTGAGGAGCCAGAGGAGCCACAGCCAGAGGAGACTGTTTACGGTCTTGTAGGTACTCACAACGAGTGGGGTGGTACTGCAGATACCGTTCTTGCAGCACACAATGGCGACTGGGTAGCAGCTAAGGGCTTCGAGCTCGTTGCTGACAACCAGTTCAAGATTCGTGTAAACAGCGATTGGGCTGTTAACTACGGTGCAGAGGGCGATGTTGAGCCTTTCGTACTCGCAGCAGGTGAGACTTACACATTGGTATCAGGTGGTAAGAATATGAATCTTCCTGCTGGTGCATACGATGTATATTTCAACACTGTATCGTTCGAGTTCGTAGCTCTTGCAGCAGGCTCTGCAGATCCTACACTTCCATCTGACGCAAAGGCTGTTAAGTTCTATGCTGATGTCACTGCTACAGGTTGGACTAACTGTAACATCTATGGCTGGGGTGACCTCGGTGACTACGGTGGTGCTTGGCCAGGTACAGCTCTTACTACAGAGAGTGTTGACGGTAAGGAGTACTACACATTCTCATTCGATGTTGAGGCATTCGGTAAGACTGTAAATGTTATCTTCAACAACGGTGCAGAGCAGACTGTAGATATCACTAATGTTGTTCTCGATAAGGACTACATCTTTACTCTTACAGAGAAGGATGGTAATGGTAAGTGGGTTGTAACGCTTAACGGCGAGGCTCCAGCTCCAAAGCCAGAGGATCCTGCAAACGATACTTGGGGTCTTATGGGCGATTTCGAGGGTAACAACTGGTCTGCAGATATCGCACTCGTTGCTGAGGGTGATTTCTTGGTAGCTCAGGATGTTGTTTTCGCAAATGCAAACAACGAGGGTCTCGTATTTAAGGTTCGTAAGAACGGTAGCTGGGATACATCTTATGGTGTAGCTGGTTCAGATGCATTCGAGCTTGGTGCAGCTATCGCTTTGGATGGTGGCAATAATGTCGCTATCAACGGCGAGGCTGGCGTTAAGTATGATGTATACTTCGATGCTGCTGCTATGAAGATCTGGGTTATGGCTGACGGTCAGGCTCCAGCAGTATCTGCTACTTGGGGCCTTATGGGCGACTTCGAGGCTAATAACTGGTCAAATGAGATTGCTCTTGTTGCTGAGGGCGGTTTGTATGTAGCTCAGGATGTTGTTTTCGCAAACGCAAACAACGAGGGTCTTGTATTCAAGGTTCGTAAGAACGGTAGCTGGGATACATCTTATGGTGTAGCTGGTACCGATGCATTCGAGCTTGGTGCAGCTATCGCTTTGGATGGTGGCAATAATGTAGCTATCAACGGCGAGGCTGGCGTTAAGTATGATGTATACTTTGATGCTACGGCTATGAAGATCTGGGTTATGGCTGATGGCCAGACCCCCACAATCTAAGGATTGAAACATTGGTTGGCAGACTTTGATCGGTCTGCCAACCCCAAAAAGAAACTTAAATCAAAACACTATGAAACTCAAATCTCTAATTTGCGCAGCACTCTCGCTTGTTGCTATGGCGAGTTGCGTGGAGCAGCCTAAGGCCGAGTTTGGTCTTGGTAACAGTGTGGCCGTTGTGCCTATGACTATCCAGGCAGGTCAAACATCTCACTACCTCACGGACTACTATCCACAGTGGGTTGGTGCCGATAAGGTAGAGTGCGATGATGCGCGTATTAGCCTTGCGGCTGTTGAGCCCGACTGGTCTGCATTCACTATCGACACCGAGGCCGAGACTTTGGTATCAACTCTCGATGTATGGCACGGTGAGAGCAAACTCTCTATCGTCGTTCTTGGCGGCAAGCGCGATACCGAGGGTAGCTATATGTCTACAGTAGGTATGGAGAAGCGTCGCGTGAAGATTGTCGCAGAGAAGCCTGTTCAGGAGGCTGTGGCAATGTGGCAGAACGTAGAGGTTGAGGATGTATGCGTCGATGGCAACACTATTACGGTAGCTGTTCCTGCCGAGGCTGTAGCCTTCGAGCGCTCTGTATTGCGCGTCTTCGCTGCATCGGCAGAGGGTCGCTTCAACGATGTGCTCCTCCCTTTGGAGTATGGCGTTGTTGTAACAAATGCAGAGGATATCAAGCGTAAGGATCACCAGTCGCAGATTCTCTACTCGTTGATGATTGACCGTTTCAACAATGGTAAGACCGAGAACGACTGGAAGATTAACTCTCCCGAGGTTTTGGATAAGGTAGACTATCAGGGTGGCGATATCGTAGGTATTCAGCAGAAGATTAACGATGGTTTCTTTGCCGATTTGGGTGTCAATACTATCTGGATTTCGCCTATCACGCAGAATCCCTATGATGCGTGGGGTCAGAACGTAAATCCTGACACAAAGTTCTCGGGCTATCACGGCTACTGGCCAATATATAGCACCGTTGTCGATAAGCGTTTCGGTAACGATGAGGAGCTTCGTGCGATGCTTGCTACGGCTCACGACAACAATATGAATGTCATCCTTGACTACGTTGCTAACCACCTCCATATCAACTCACCAGTTCTTCAGGAGCATCCCGATTGGACAACGCAGCTCATCTTGCCCGATGGCCGCGAGAATATCGCTTTGTGGGATGAGCAGCGTCTTACAACTTGGTTCGATAAGCATATCCCTACGCTCGATTTGGAGCGTGTTGAGGTTTGCGAGCCTATGACCGACTCTGCTTTGCATTGGGTGCGCAACTTCGACTTCGACGGTTTCCGCCACGATGCTTGCAAGCATATTCCATTAGACTATTGGCGTATGCTCACACACAAGATGAAGTCATCGATGCCTGAGCGCAATCTCTGGCAGATTGGCGAGACCTATGGCTCTGTAGAGCTTATCGGCTCGTATGTTAAGACTGGTATGATCGACTCGCAGTTCGACTTCAACCTCTACCACACATCTCGCGATGTTATTGTCGATACCAACCGCTCTATGCGCGATATCGTTCGTACGGTTGAGGAGTCGGAGGCAGCTTATGGCTCACACCACACTATGGGTAACATCACAGGTAACCACGATAAGCCACGCTTCATCTCGTTGGCTGGTGGCGATATGCCTTTGTGGTGCCCAGATGATAAGGCCGAGGGCTGGCATCGCGATGTGCAGGTTGGTGATATGGAGAAGGGTCACGCAGGCTTGCAGCTTCTCAAGGCTATCATCACAACTGTACCGGGTGTTCCTTGTATCTATCAGGGTGATGAGTTCGGTGTTCCAGGTGCAAACGATCCTGACAACCGCGATATGATGCGTTTCGAGGCCGATAACGAGTATCAGGCTAAGGAGTTTGCTGCAACTCGTGAGTTGTTGAAGGAGCGTCGTAGCTCTATGCCTTTGATGTATGGTGACTATCGTACGTTGTATTCGGACGATGCTGCCTGGGTATTCTTGCGTCACTATATGGGCGAATGGACTCTTGTTGCGATGAATGTTCGTGGCGAGGAGTGCAATGTCGAGGTAGAGCTTCCATCTATGGCAAAGTGCGGCGACTTGAGCGTTGCTGTAGCTACAGAGGGCGCTAACGTAGAGTGCAAGGGCGAGGGTAAGCTCGGCTTGACTATCCCTGCATACGGCTATATGGTTGTAAATAAGTAATAAAATATAAAACATAAAACACAATGAAGAAGATTTTTGCATTGGTCGCTCTTGTTGCGACATTGGTAGGTTGCCACTGCAACTGTGGTACTTGTAACCCAAAGGAGGAGCGTGCTTACGACAAGTATAACTCTGTAGTTTATGAGCTCAACATCCGTCAGGCTACAGCCGAGGGTACTTTCGCGGCTGCTGAGAAGTATCTTCCAGAGATTAAGGCTATGGGCGTAGATATCTTGTGGCTTATGCCTATCTCACCTATCGGTGTTGATGGCCGTAAGGGAACACTTGGTTCATACTACTCAATCGTAGATTATAAGGCTATCAACCCAGAGTTTGGTACTTTGGAGGATTTCCAGAAGTTCTTGGCTACAGCTCACGAGTTGGGTTTGAAGGTTGTTATCGACTGGGTTGCTAACCACACATCACGCGATGCAAAGTGGTGGCAGGAGGGTAAGAAGGATTGGTACAAGATTGATCCTGCTACCGACCTTCCTATCGTTGAGTACGACTGGACAGATATCGCATCACTCAACTACGAGAACGAGGATATGCGCGCAGCTATGACCGATGCTCTCTGCTACTGGATTGAGCTTGGTTTGGATGGCTACCGTTGCGACGTTGCTTATAAGGTGCCAGCAGACTTCTGGCAGTCGGCTTGGACCGAGGTTAAGAAGATCAACCCTGATGTATACCTCTTGGCAGAGGGTGAGGCTGCTTGGTTGCACGAGTGTGGCTTCGACACATCATACGCTTGGGAGTTCCACCATATGATGAACGCTATGGCAAAGGGTGGCAGCGAGACAAAGAACGTTGCTGGTGACGGTACTATCAAGACCGATGCCAAGTATGTATCAGACCTCAAGGAGTACATCGCACGTGATGCACAGAACTATGCACAGCCAGCTATGCGTTTGATGTTTACATCGAACCACGACGAGAACTCTTGGGCAGGTACCGAGTTTGAGCGTATGGGCGATGCATCAGAGGCATTCGCAGCTTTGACTTATGTTCTTCCACAGGGTCAGCCACTCATCTACACAGGTCAGGAGATTGGCTTGGGTCGTCGTTTGCAGTTCTTCGAGAAGGATCCTATCGTTGAGCTCGTTGACTTAAACTACGGTAAGGAGTACCGCGACCTCTACAAGCGTCTTATCGCTTTCCGTCACGACAACGCTGCGTTGGCTGCTGGTGAGAATGTAGCTCCTGTAGTTTATTTCGAGGGTGTGGGTGAGAACGTTTTGGCATTCACACGCGAGAAGGAGTGCAATAAGGTATTCTGCCTCTTCAACTTCTCTGCAGAGCCTACAACAGTTACTTTCGATGAGAGCGTGGCTGGTGAGTACGACTGCGTATGTGGCCAGAAGTTCAACGTAGTTGCCGGTGAGCAGCTCGAGCTTGGTGCTTGGGAGTACAAGTTGCTCTCAAAGTAGAGATTTGTGATGTCTCGCACCGCATCGCACATATAGGTGAAATGCGGTGTGAGATTACTTCGATAACACGGAGCATTCGTAGTTGAGTAGCTCCAAATATAAAGGGTTGGGAGTGATGTATAAAAATCCCGAGTGGAGCTATTCGGCAGTGCTCTACGAGATGAATATCAGACAAATAAGTGCCGAGGGTACGTTCCGCGCCGCTGCCGATAGATTGGCTTTTCTGCGCTCTGTGGGCGTAGATGCTGTGTGGCTTATGCCCATCTATCCTATTGGCGAAGAGGGTCGCAAGGGGCGTCTTGGCTCTTACTACTCGATAAAAGATTATACGGCTATCAACCCCGAGTTCGGTACAAAGGCGGATTTCGCAGAGTTCGTGCGCGTGGCCCACTCTATGGGCATCAAGGTGCTGCTGGACTGGGTTGCTAACCATACAGCGCGCGATGCTCGCTGGGTTACGGAGAAACCTGCCGACTGGTACGAGAGAGATGCCAATGGTGTGCCTCTCATCCCTTGGGATTGGAGCGATACTGCAAAGCTCAACTATGCCAACCACGATGTGTGGCGTGGACAGATTGATGCTATGCGCTACTGGGTCGAGCAGTTTGGTGTAGATGGCTTCCGCTGCGATATGGCAATGCTCGTGCCTATCGAGTTCTGGCAGGAGGCATCGGCAGAGTTGCACGCCATAAAGTCGGACATCTTCTTCTTGGCCGAGGCCGAGGAGGACAACCTCTTCGATAGGGCGTTTAATATGAGCTACCAGTGGAACGTGCACCATATTATGTGCGACATTGCCAAGGGTGCACGCCGTGTGTGGGATATGCGCAATGCAATACACGCCGAGAGGGCAAAGTACCCCAAGGAGGCTATGCGTATGAGCTTCACGTCGAACCACGATGAGAACTCTTGGAACGGAACGGAGTATGCGCGTTTTGGTCGCGCTCTGGAGGTGATGACCGCTATGACCTTCCTTATGCCATCGACTATGCCGCTGATATATACGGGTCAGGAGGTTGGCTACGACCACTCTTTCGAATTCTTCGACCACGACCCTATTCCGCAGCAGGCATATAAGGAGTCGCGTATGACGGAACTTTATCGCAGACTATGTGCCTTGAAGCACTCGGAGGCGGCGCTTATGGCTGGTGAGAGGGGTGGCGAGATGATAGAGATTGAGAACAACGCCAAGGATTGTATGATGACCTTCGTGCGCGAGGTGCGCGGTAGTCGTGTAGTGGCTATTATGAACCTGTCACCATATACGATCCACGCCGATTTCTATACCGGAATCTATGCAGGTAGCTATCGCGATGCCATTACAGGCGAGCGATATACGCTTGAGAGCCACGTTGAGGAGGATATCCTGCCGTGGACATACCGAATTTTAGTTAAGTAAAAACTTGAAACTTCGTACGATATGAAAAAAGTTTTAGTAATGCTTGTTGCAATTTTGGGTATCGTGTCGGTGGCCAACGCAGCGCGACCTACAGGTGTGAATGTTAAGCACGTCGAGCCGTTGTCGTGGTGGGTAGGAATGAACACTCCATTGCAACTTATGATCAACGGTGACAACATTGCCGATTGCAACATTACCATCGAGCCTGCGGATCGTGGTGTTGAGGTTGTGGCTATGCATAAGGCAGATAGCCCCAACTACCTCTTCGTTGATGTAGCTATCGCTAGCGATGCTGTGGCTGGTGAGTATCAGATTTGTGTAGACAATGGTCGCCGCAAGGTGCGCTACCCATATACTATTGCCGAGCGCCGTGAGGGCTCACGCGATAGAAAGAGCTTCACGACAGCCGATTTCGTCTACCTGATTATGCCCGACCGTTTTGCTAATGGCGATGCGTCGAACGACTCTACGGACGATACCGCCGAGAAGGCCGATCGCTCGAAGCCAGGTCGTCGTCACGGTGGCGATTTGCAGGGTATCATAAACCATCTAGATTATATCGCCGATCTTGGTGCTACGGCTATTTGGTGTACGCCTCTTTTGCTTGATGATGAGAATGGAGCGTCGTATCACGGCTATTCTTGCAGCGATTACTACCATATCGACCCCCGTTATGGTGATAATGAGCTCTTTAAGAGCTATGTTGAGGAGTGCCATAAGCGCGACCTTAAGGTGATTATGGATATCGTTCCTAACCATAGCTCAACATCGCATTGGTGGTATGCCGATCAGCCTTTCGAGGATTGGACACATAAGTGGGATAGCTATACGCAGTCGAACTGGACATTCTCTACGAATATGGACTTCAACGCTTCGAAGGCCGACTTGTACCAGATGGAGAGTGGTTGGTTTGATCGCAGTATGGCGGATATGAATCTCGATAACCCTTATCTGTTGAACTACTTCAAGCAGTGGGCTATTTGGTGGATTGAGTACTCGGGCTTGGATGGTTTCCGTGTCGATACCTACCCTTATAACGAGAAGGGCCCTATGAGCGAGTGGTGTAAGGCGGTTATGGAGGAGTATCCCAACTTCAATATTGTTGGTGAGGTGTGGACATCCTCTATTCCTCAGTTGGCTTATTGGCAGGGTGGCAACTACAATAAGGATGGTTTCAACTCGCACCTTAAGTCGATTATGGACTTCCCATTGCACGATGCTATGCGTGCAGCTCTCAGCGAGGGTGGTCACGGTGGCTGGGGTCAGGGTATGACGCGCATCTACGATGTGTTGTCGCACGACTTCGTATACCACGACTTGAGCAATATGATGATTATGGCTGGTAACCACGATACCGACCGCGTTGCCGATGTGCTTAATGGCGATGCGCAGCGTATGAAGATCGTTGCAGCGTTGCTCTGCACGATGCGTGGTATGCCACAGATGCTCTATGGTGATGAGTTTATGTTCCGCTCTACCGATCGCTCGAAGGGTCATCCAACGTTGCGTATCGACTTCCCTGGAGGCTGGGAGGGTGATGCCCTCAACCTCTTCGACGAGGCACAGCGCGCAGGCGAGCAGAAGGAGGTATTCGACTATACTCGTCATATGATGAATTGGCGTAAGGGTAAGGATGTAATCCACAACGGTCGCACTTTGCACTTTATCGACCGCGATAACACCTACGCTTTCTTCCGCTATAACGACGAGGAGGTTGTCTTTGTCTATGTTAACAACAGCAACGAGGAGCGTGTAGTGCCTTGGTCTCGCTATGCCGAGATTAACGCAGATCTTGGCGAGGGTCGCGATGTTGTTACGGGCGAGAGTGTTAAGATGGAGGGTTGCAAGGTAGCTCCTGCATCGGTTCTTGTAGTTGAGTTCAAGAGATAGCGGGTTCGTTCGAACTTTTTAATGGCATAGGTTGGTTGGTTGGTGTATATAGGTGCCTATGCCATCGGAGCTGTTCAACAATGTTGGACAGCTCCTTCCTTTTATTGTGCATTATGTTGTACGATGAGTTAAATATTTGCATAAAGTGCCGTAAATATGCAACAAAAGGCGCTTAATGCTGCATAAAGTTTTGGTGTTTGCCAATAAATGCCTATTTTTGTATGTTCTATACTGCGTCTTTATGGCAGCACTTTGTATGATGTTATGATTCGAGGATTTAGAGCAAACAAATTAATAACAAATAACACTATGAAACACAATTTTATGAAGTTCAAATCAATGGTTTGGAGCATCCTTTTCTTGGTGTCTCTGACTATTGGTGCGGTATCGTGTGTATCTCCATACGACGATACGGATTTGATTGACGAGATCAATAAGCTTAAGGGCGAACTAGCCGAGCTCAAGCAGAGCGTCGAGACCGAGCTCACATCGTTGCGCGACCTTATCAAGGGTTATATCTTCGTTGTAGATGTTGTTAGCAATAACGATGGCAGCGTCGAGGTGAAGCTCTCTAACGACAGCTCGTTTACGGTATATCCAAAGGGTGACAAGGTCCCAGCGGGTTTGGTTACCGTTATCGAGGATGAGGATGGCGTTTTGTGCTGGGCGCAGTACGACGATAAGGGCGTTGCACGTCTTATCAAGGTTGGTGGCGAGAATGTCCCTGTAGCAGGTGAGCAGCCCGAGGTGCGTGTTGCGGATGATGGCGTATCTATCGAGATTTCGTTCGATGGTGGTGCTACGTGGGTGACTACTGGCTACACCGAGTCTGCTGCCGATAAGCTCATCGCCGATATCGAGGTTGTATTCTCTGATTGGCAGGTCGATGGTGATGGTAACGCATTGCCTCTCTACTGTGTGCTCACACTCGCAGATGGTTCGCAGGTTAAGGTGGGTATGAACACTCGCATTATCCTTGACACGGATATCGTATACGCGACTGCTGGCTCAAAGGGTACTATCTCGGCTATGGCAGAGGGTGCTGTGGACTTTGTTACTACTGCTCCGGAGGGTTGGGGCTGCGATGCAGAGCTCGATTCTGCGACATCAACTATCACCCTTACTGTAGATGCTCCTACCAACGAGGCTATCTCTGCAGGTAAGGCAGTCGCTGATGGTGTTGTTAAGCTCTACGTAGTATTCGACAACGGTCTATCGGCTATTGCAAGCATAGCAGTATCTACATCACCTATCTTCGTGACCTACGATGCTGATGCAATCACAATCACTACAGGTGGCGGCGTCGATAAGCTCGTATGTGGTCTCGTTCCAACAAGTAGCTTCGATGCGGCAGTTGTTGCAGAGGAGGCAAACAAGGTGCTTGCTGGTGGTACTTCAACTATGGTCTACGTTGTTGAGTTCGGCGATGAGAAGAACGTAACACTCACAGCTGCACAGATCAACCCATCTATGGAGTACGGCGTTGAGCACACATTCTGGTATGCTATCCCTTACACCCAGGAGGGTCAGGAGGTTATCGATGCAACAGCTATCACTACTGCGGCATATACTACAAGCCACATCTCATTCGAGTGTGTTGCTGCTGATTTCTTCGATGTAGAGGTTGCATTGAGTATCGCTGGTTCGGCTGGCTACAAGATTGGTTGTGAGCCAACTTCGACATACAAGAACTCGGAGGTGCTCAAGAAGTTCGAGGACGATGCTTACGTATTGCGCGAGGATGGCGATTATAGTGGCTCATTGGTAACGTTGCTATGTGTTGACGAAGACTACTTTGTTCCAGGTACAGAGTACACATTCTGGTATTTGGAGTGTGGTGGTAAGAGCGATGTTTCGTCTGGCGATATCACAAAGTGGAAGTTTACTACCAAGGCTTTCGAGCAGGGTGGCGATTTGGAGCTTACAGCTTCGGATGTTAATGTAAAACACACGTCATTCAGCCTTAATCTCGATAGCGAGGGTCATATCTATCTCTACTACCACATCCTCAAATCTTCTGATATCAGTAGCAATGCGACAGATGATGATTTGATGGCTATGTTGCTCAACGATGGTACTGCTTGCAAAACTGACGCAGCGTTAACTGTTGAGAATAAAAGCGCAGAGAGCACAACTGCATATACAGTTTTGGCCGTTGGTGTTGATGCAAACGGTAAGTGTGGCAAACTCTTTAAGAAGGAGATTGCAACTACAAGCTTGGAGTTCAATGATCTTAAGGTTAAGGTTGAGGTTGTTGGTAAGGTATATCTCAACAAGGCTTCTTTGAAGGCTACGGCGGAAGGTGCTGTCGGTTTTGCCTATATGTATGTGTCGAACCGTAGTACAGAGTGGTTGTATGTATGGCAAAAGGATAAGAATCGTGTTGCCGAGTTTATGGCAGGAAACCTTGACTGCTCATACGTACATAAGGTAGATGCTAGCGGTAATATAGAGCTTCGTGGTCTCGACCTTGCAACGGCCGATGATAAGATGGTAATCTATGGTGATGCTCCTGCAGATGACGAAAATAGCGAAAACCCACAAGGTCGTCCGATTATTGGATACGAGGATAAGTACGATGATCCAGCTGGTAGTGTAGTCTTTGTCGCTGCTTTGGATAGTAGGGGTCTTATCTCGAGCGTTGAGGTTGTTACGCTTTACCCAGAGACGGAGTATGGAACTATCGTCCAGTCTACAGATGCTAAATGGTCGTCTTCAAAGCCTGCTATCAAGGTATATAATACCGCAACAGCAGGAAGTTATATGGTAGAATGGTATCTTACCCCAGCTGCTGGCTATACAGCCTATAGCTACGCATCGAAATCTTGCAAGAATATGGGTATAACTACTGTTGAGGCACTCATCGACTTGATTATTGCACACACAGGTATCCAGAATGTCGAGAATTCACTTGTGCAATATGGTACTCGTTGTACGTATCATCCGTCAGGCTCTTATATGTACATCAATCATACTTGGGGCAATGCAAATGACCTAAATGGTGACAATTTCCCACAGTTCGACGAGTACGTTTCAACATATGTAACCGGCCTCGAGGGTGCTAACTGCCGCGGTGTTGGCGATAGCAGCGATTTCTATATCTACACTACTTGGGTAGATGCTGACGGTAATTTCTACGCGCCTTCGGTATATAATCCAGAGCATAAGAACGATGATGGTTCGAAGGGTAGCTTTGTGGATTTGGAATTCTAAGATGGTGAGGAGAAGAATAGTACGATAATAATTAAAATAGACATACAATGAAAAAGTTTTCAACAGTGATTAAGAATTGGTCTTGCCGTGCTGCTCTTGTGGCAGCATTGGCAATGCCAGCTATCTCTTGCAGCAAGGCGTACGATGATACACTGGTTCGCGAGGAAATTGAGCAGATCAAAAAGGAACTTGCCGAGTTGGAGGAGAGCCTCAATACCGAGCTTAACGCCATCAAGGAGCTTCTCGCAGGTCAGATTACCATCACCAAGCTTGAGCCCAAGTCGGATGGTAGCATCCTTGTAACACTCTCTAACGGTAGCACCTTTACGGTATATCCAAAGGGTGCAACACTTCCAGAGAACCTTATCACCGTTCTCGAGAATGAGGAGGGTGTACTCTGCTGGGCGCAGTACGATAAGGATGGCAACGCAACGCTCATCCTCGTTGATGGCGAGAGTGTGCCTGTAGATACAGCAACTCCCGAGGTGCGCGTTGGCGACGATGGCGTGACGATCGAGATTTCGTTCGATGGCGGTCAGAGCTGGACAGTTACTGGCTACAGCGAGTCTGTTGCCGATGCTCTTATCAGCAATATCGAGGTTGTATACTCTGACTGGCAGGTAGATAGCGAGGGTAATCCATTGCCTCTCTACTGCGTCGTTACAATGACCGATGGTACCGAGGTGAAGGTTGGTATGAACAGCCGTCTTATCCTCGACTACGACTCGGCATATGTTGCTGCTGGTACGAAGTCGGAGCTTGTGGCTACAGCCGAGGATGCTGCGGACTTCATCATCACAACGCCTCAGGGTTGGAGCTGTGATGTTACTCACGACGCGAAGGCTTCGCGCTTTACAATCAGCATCTCATCGCCTTCAAGCGCCGAGATTAAGAGCGGCGAGGCAGTAGGTGAGGGTGTTGCGAAGTTTATCGTTGTCTTTAACAATGGTATGTCGGCTATCGCAAGCATTAAGCTCTCTACAACTCCTGTATACTACAGCTATCTTCTCAACAATATCACCCTCACAGTAGGTGGTGGTGTCGAGGAGATTGTTTGTGGTCTTGTTGAGGCTTCGGCATACTCTGCTGCTACGGCTGCCGAGAATGCAAACAACTATCTTGCCGACAACTCACAGAAGTCGGCTTATGGCGTGACATTCAAGGATGCTCTTGCGGTAAATATCAGCGCATCGCAGCTCTGCTCAACATTGGCTTCAGGTAAGGAGTATACATTCTGGTATGCTATTCCAAAGGCTGCAAATGGCGTGAAGAGCGTAACAGCTGATGAGATCTCTACCGAGGAGTATATCTATTGTGTTCCTACATTCGAGGTTAGCAATGAGTCGTTCTTCGATGTAAATGTTAAGTTCGAGGTATCGGGCTCAAAGGGCTTCCTCGTAGGCTACTCGCCAAAGGAGAGCTACTCGAATAGCGCTTGTTTGAATTTCTATCGCGACAATAAGGACTCGGGCATCACTCTCAAGCAGGATGTAGCCTACAATGGCTCATTCCTCGAGTACTTCGGCAGCACAGGTAGCGCTCTCGAGCAGAATACTACCTACACAGCTTGGTATTTGGAGTGTGGTGGCTGCGACGATGTGACTACCGACAACATCTGCCGCTGGGACTTCACAACCAAGGCATTCGAGAATGGTGGTAATGTGGAGATTACATCTTCGGATGCGGTTGTAGACTACACAACCATCGAGGTTAAGCTCAACACCGAGGGTCATATCTATATGTACTACACATTCCTTGAGTCTTATATGGTTAGCGGTTATCCAAGTGATGAGGATAAACTCAATATGTTGCTTTCAGAGGGTACCAAGCTTCGTACTAATGAGGAGGCAATTGTTCGTTACCGCAACGCAACTCCTGGCTCAGAGCTTACACTTGTAGCTATGGCAGTAGGCGAGGATGGTAAGTATGGTAAGATCTTCACGCAGGAGTTTGCTACGAAGTCTATCGTATATAGCGATAGCCTCGAGCTTACGCTTACAACGCCTAACTCTCCATCTATCACAAGCGTGCGCGCAATGGTATCGTGCGAGAATGCTGCATACTACAACTTCGTGTGCACACCTACCGGTAGCAACGAGTGGAAGAAGACTTATGGCGGTTCGGCAAAGAAGGCTGGTGAGTATATGATTATCAACCCAACAGGTAAGGGCGTATGCTCAACAAAGAATGAGGCATACGCATTGGAGACCGACGACAATGGCAACAGCTATATCGTTGTAAGAGGTCTTACCGAGTTGGAACACGCATTGGTTGTGATTGCTTATGATGCCGAGGGTAACTACTCGCAGGCCAAGTCTGTATACTTCACTCCAACTATCGATATGGGTACTATCGTGCGTCGTACGGATCCTAACTGGGCTGATGGTAAGCCAACTATAACTTTGGGTAAGACTCAGGAGATCGAGTTCTTCAACATCTCGTGGTATGTAGCGCCTGTTGAGGGCTATACAGCATATACAATGGCTGGTAATTCAAACTGGTTGATCGAAGATTGCCCTACAGTTGAGCAGCTTATGGCTTACATCATTGCTGATTGTAGTAAGGATGACTCGGTTACTTCGGATCACGGTCAGAAGTGTGAGTACTCGGCAGATGGCTACTCAATCTCTTGGGAGAATCCTGATGGCACACTCTACGAGGAGCATAACTTGCCAGGCGTATACAACTCGTTCTTCTATGGCGATAAGGGTTACACTATGATCTACACTATCTGGGTAGATAGCGATGGTAACTTCCACGAGCCTATGGTGTACGACCCAGCCGAGGATATGGAGATTACGGATTGGACTTGGAACTAGTCTTTCAAAAACGATTAGCACATAACGATTATGAAAATATTATTCAAAAATATGCGCAGAGTGATGGGCTACGCAGCAGCAATTACAATGCTGCTGCTGCCTGCAACCTCTTGCTCGAAGGCTTTCGACGACAGTCAGTGGTGGGATGAGCTCGAGCAGATTGAGGAGGATATCAACGCTTTGAAGGAGCGTTTCAATAGCGAGATTAACTCTATCAAGGAGCTCCTTGATGGTAAGATAGCTATACGTAGCGTCGAGACCAAGGCCGACGGCAGCATCCTTGTGACATTGACCAACGGCAGCACGTTCACCGTATCGCCAAAGGGTGCAAAGCTCCCAGCAAACCTTATCACCGTAATCGAGAATGGTGATGGTGTGCTCTGCTGGGCAAAGTACAACAGCGAGGGCGAGGCAGAGTTCATCCTTATCGATGGTGACTATGTGCCTGTTGCTACGGCAACTCCCGAGTTGCGTGTTGGTGACGATGGCGTATCTATCGAGATTTCGTTCGATGGTGGTGCAACGTGGGTTGTTACAGGTTACACCGAGTCAGCTGCCGATGCACTTATTGGCAATATCGAGGTGGTATATTCTGACTGGCAGACCGATAACGATGGCAACCCATTGCCTCTCTACTGCATCATCACGCTTACCGATGGCAACGAGGTGAAGGTCGGTATGAACAGTCGCATTATCCTCGAGTACGACTCGGCATATGTTGCTGCTGGCACAAAGTATGAGCTCGTAGCTATGGCCGAGGGTGCAACCGACTTTATGGTCACTTCACCTAAGGGTTGGAACTGCGATGTTGAGCACGATACAGATGCTGGTCGCTTTACGATTGCTATCTCGGCTCCTACAAGTGCCGATATTAAGAGCGGCGAAGCAGTAGGTGAGGGTGTTGCCAAGTTGGTGGTAGTATTCAACAATGGTCTCTCGTCTATCGCAAGCATCAAGCTTTCGACAACACCTGTATACTATAGCTATATTCTGGACAACATTACCATCACCGTTGGCGGTGGTGTCGACGAGATTATCTGCGGTCTTGTTGAGAGTGCAAGCTTCTCGGCAGAGGTGGCTGCTGCTAATGCAACCAAGTATATGGCAGACAACAGCGACAAGTCGGCCTATGGCGTGAAGTTCGCAGACTCGCTCACCGCAACTATCAAGGCTTCGGATCTCTGCTCAAACCTCAGTGGCGACAAGAGCTACACCTTTTGGTATGTTGTACCAAAGGTTGGCTTTAGCGGCGTTACGGCTGACGAGATCTCGACAGAGGAGTATGTATATTGCGCTCCCAAGTTCGAGGTGAGCTCTGTTGCATATTTCGAGGCCGATGTCAAGTTCTCGGTATCGGGCTCTAATGGTTACCTTGTAGGTTATGCTCCAAAGTCGGAGTTCTCGAATAGTAGCTGCTTGGATCTCTATCGCGACAATAAGGATTCTGGCATTAATCTCAAGCAGGATACCGACTATAGCGGTTCTTTCGTAGGCTTCTTTGGCGCCGAGGGTGATGTTCTCAAGCACAATACAACATACGTTGCGTGGTATTTGGAGTGTGGCGGTTGCGACGACGTTACAACCGACAATCTCTTCAAGTGGGAGTTTACAACCAAGGGTTTTGCCGATGGCGGAAACCTCGAGATTAGCCTCTCGGACGCTGTTGTAGAGTATACACGTGTCAGCGCAAAGCTCTCTACTTCAGGACATATCTATATGTACTACACATTCCTTGAGTCGCATATGGTCAGCGGCTATCCAAGCGATGAGGATAAACTCGCGTTGTTGCTCGAGGATGGCGTTGCTTGCCGTACGACAGATACTGTTGTCGCAGAGTATGAGAATGCAGAGCAGAACTCTACACTTACACTCGTAGCTGTAGCTGTAGGTAAGGATGGTAAGTATGGTAAGATCTTTACACAGGAGTATACAACAAAGAAGATTGTATACAGCGAGCTCGTCCCAGTTGCCGAGGTTGTAGGTACTCCTTCGATTATCAACAGCGAGTTTAAGGTTGCGTGCGAGGGTGCTGTCAGCTATCTCTATGTATACGCAGAGAGCGGTAGCAACAAGTGGAAGAAGATTCTTGGCGGTACGCTTGCCAAGGCTGGTGAGTATTTGGTTATCAACGCCAATACATCGCGCGTAAGCAGCGTATCGGCCGATAGCAACATCGTAATCAGCGGTCTTGTGCCCGATTTGAACTACGTGGCGGTTATCGCAGCTGTTGATGCTAATGGCCTTATCTCGAAGCCAGTAGCTGTAGACTTCAGACCTACTATCGACCTCGGTACATTGGTTATGCGTGGCGATGCAAACTGGGCAGAGGGTAAGCCTGGTATCGTTAAGGGTGAGGTTGTAGATCGTGGTGACAATGCCGCATACCGCTTCGGTTGGTACTGCTCGCCTGTTAAGGGTTATACAGCCTACACAATCTCAATGTACAAGAGCCACGTCGATAGCGAATTTACTACCGATGAGGGTGTTGACGTTCCAAAGTTGATTGCTTATATTGTCGAGAACTGCGATATTCAGTATGGTGGTACGCTCAACAACAAGATCAATGGTGCAATCTGCGAGTACTCGGAGGATGGTTACGACTATACAGTCAATGAGTGGGATGGTTCTATTACTACGCACTCTGATATTGGTGTATACTCGCTTTGCCCACAGGGTATCAAGGCAGATTCGATGATATACACAACGTGGGTTGATCCCGATGGTAACTTCCACGAGCCTTTTGCTGTGAGTCCAGTAAACTGGGTCGAGGAGGAGTAATCCATTACTCACATAAATATTGCAGGGTGTCCGATGTTGGACACCCTGCATTGTTTTATGGCATTATCGAACGATTATCGCATTCACAAGTCGCATACCTGCGCGTGCGTTGAGGCGTTCGGCAATATTTTCGCGGTGGTAGAATAGCTCCTGGCGTAGTACGCTCGAGGCCATACGCACGTGTAGTATATGGTTTTCGAGGCGCAGTTCTATGGTGTTGTCGGCAGCGTAGTTACCCACCGTCTCGCGCCAATAGTCGGGCAGATGACCCTCGGCGAGCTTGGCTGCTACGTATGGTCGCTTGAAGAACTCCTCCAGCACCTCGCCTATTCTTACGGTCTTGCTTCGTTTCATCGCTCTACGCCTCCATCTTTAACCTGAAACAGACGATACTCCGCTCCTGCCTCATTTAGCGTGCGCTGCAGGCGGTGCTTGTTGCAGTCGGTGATGAATATCTGTCCGAAGATATCTCCGCCCACGAGTCGCAACAGCTCGGCTACGCGTTGCATATCGAGTTTGTCGAACAAATCGTCGAGCAGAAGTATAGGACGCTCCTCGCCACTCTCGGCAAGCATACGATACTCCGCAAGCTTAAGTGCTATGAGAAACGACTTCTGTTGACCCTGTGAGCCGAACTTACGCAGCGGAAAACCACCTATTGAGAATAGCACATCGTCGCGGTGGATGCCCGATGTAGTGAATTCGTTGGCAAAGTCCTTGCGGCGCGAGGCGAGCAGAAGCTCGGCAAGTGGCGTGGTTTGCAGCTCGGAGCGATACTCCATATCGATTGTCTCGCGCTCGGACGATAGTAGCGCATAGTAATACTCGACGAGTGGGCGCATTCGCGCTATAACCTCGCTTCGCGTGTTGAATATGGTGTCGGCAGCGATGCTCATTATCTGGTCGTAGATGAGGAGCATCTCCTCCGAAGGGTTCATTTTCAGCAGTTTGTTGCGTTCGGCGAGCGCAGTGTTGTAGCGCATAAGCGCTGCAAGGTAGCCGCGGTCGAGATGCGATAGCAGACGGTTGAAGTAGCGACGGCGCTCCTCGGCCGAGTCGCTGATGAGTGAGCTGTCGGCTGGCGATACTACGACGATAGGTATGCATCCCACGTGGTCCGAGAGTTTGTCATACTCCTTGCCATTGCGTTTGAGAGTCTTGCCACTGCGGCGTGCGAACGAGCATACCACCTGCTCGGGACGGCTGTCATCGCGCTTGAAACCGCCGTCAAGCAGGAAGAAATCCTCGTTGTGGCGTATGCTCTGCGCATCGGTTATTGTGTGCATCGAGCGTGCCGACGATAGGTAGTGTATAGCATCGAGGATGTTGGTCTTGCCTGCGCCGTTGTCGCCAACGAAGCAGTTGATACCGGCCGATAGTTTCAGGCTCTCTTCAGCAATGTTCTTGAAATTTATGATTGACAGATTCTCGAGTCTCATAAGCGCATCTTTACCGAACAAAAATACCACTTTTTGTGCTTTGGTGCAAGCTAATTTGTTAAATAGCGTTTTTTTTCGTGCCAAAACTATGAAATTAGAACTATTTGTTTTAATTTTGCAAGTTGAATTGCACAAAGCATAGTGTACCGAAAAGGCAAACGTAATAATTAAAAACATAAACTAACTATGACAAACAAAGTAAATCATCTCGAGAATGACATTATGGTAGAGACCAAGGGTAAGTTGGAGCTCTTCTTTGACAAGTATGGCAACAAGCTCCTTTTGGGTCTTGGTTGTGTAACTGCTCTTGCTATTGTTTTCTTCCTCGTATCAAGCATCGCAGAGAACCGTGAGGCAAAGCGTGAGGCACAGGCTGACGCAGTTCTCGCTGTAGCTCTCAATGGTGAGGGTGCTGCCGAGGATTATGTAGCAATCGTTGAGGAGTATGGCAAGACAAAGGCTGGTAACACAGCTTCATACCTTGCAGGTGCTGCTTACCTCAAGGCTGGCGATTTGGAGAATGCAAAGCTCTACCTCGAGAAGTATAACGATGCAAAGGGTGCTGCTGGTGAGATTCTCAACACTTTGGTGTTGGTTCTTCGTGGCGACTTGGCTGTTGAGCAGAACGACTTGCTCAGCGCAGAGGCTCTCTATCGCAAGGCTATGGAGGCAAGCAACGACCCTGTAACTTACGCTGATGCAGCAGAGAAGCTCGCTTTGGTATACCAGGCTATGGGCGAGGAGGCAAAGGCAGAGCAGTGCTACAAGGATGTAGTTGCAAAGTATCCAGAGCAGGCTCGTTCTTACAGCAAGCTCATCTCAAAGTAATTCGTATAAGCGTCTGATATAAGTAAAGCGATTGTGAACGACGGGAGAATACACGGCGAAATGGCAAACAACGAGGCCCTGGCAACGAATATGAAGTTCGGTATAGTTGTGGTCCGTGAGTTTGAGGAGTTTGTAGATAACCATTTCATCTCTACGGTAAACGAGCTTGCAGAGTTGGGTTGTGCTCCACAGAATGTTTTGGTGCGCACAGTGCCCAAATTGCACGATGTGGTTATAGCTACCCAGTTTTTTGCGGAGTATACCGATGTCGATGGCGTGATTATCCTTGCCCCCGAAAACAGGGTTATGGGTATGCTCTCGTTGATGAATGGCGTGGTACAAATCCAGATTCAGTGGAATATGGTTGTGGCTATCGGTGGCAGTGAGACTGCGTCAAACATCGTTGAGATGATCGCAATGCAGAACGATATGGAGCTCAACGCTCCAGAGAATGTCGCTGCACCACGCATCTCGTAGTTTGCACATCGTGAGCAGATACGATAGGTTGGTATAGCATACCAATTTGTCTTGGGGTTATTCTTCGGAATGACCCCATATTTTTTACTCTACGTGCGAGTAAAAAGTCGATTTCATTGAGCAAGTTTCAGCTTTTTTGTCTATCTTTGCATTTATGGACTCAAGTTATAAATATGGCGATATAGAACTCTGCTACTCGATTGAGGGTCAGGGCGATACTATTATACTCCTGCACGGCTGGGGTTGCGACCGTACTATATGGGCGCAGACCATTCCGTTGCTCAGGGACCACTACCGCGTGGTGTCAGTAGATTTCGCAGGCTTTGGCCGCAGCCAGGAGCCACTGTCAGTGTGGGGTGTCGAGGAGTATACGCGCTCTATCGAGGCGCTGGTAGCTCATCTGGGTGTCGAGCGCCCATCGTTCGTTGCGCACTCGTTCGGTGGCAGGGTAGCAACCCTCTATGCTTCACGCAACGAGGTGGCAAAACTTGTATATGCCGACGTAGCTGGTGTTAAGCCTCGCCGTACGTGGCGCTACTACTACAAGGTCTATAGCTTCAAGGCTATGCGCTACCTCTTGCCTCTGCTTATCGGTAAGCGCAAGGCACAGATGCTCGTCGAGCAGCGTCGAGCAGCGTCGGGCTCGTCGGACTACAACAGCGCAACGCCAATGATGCGTGCTATATTGTCGAAGTGCGTAAACGAGGATTTGTGTCACCTTATGTCCAAGGTTACAGCTCCCGTATTGCTCTTTTGGGGTGATAAGGATACCGCAACGCCTATCGGTGACGCGCATAAGATGGAGCGACTTATGCCCAATGCTGGCTTGGTCGTTGCCGAGGGTGCTGGTCACTATGCTATGTTGGAGCAGGCCGATCTGTGGCGCGCTTCGCTCAAGTCATTCCTTAAAATCGATTAGACAATGAGTGTAGGTCTATACATATTCTCGATAGTGTGGCTCATATATCTGTGGGCTACGATGCGCTATTCGGTACAGATGTTTCAGCAGAACAGCTATCGCACCGAGCGTTACAACCGCTGGTTGCGCTCTACTGGCGAGTGGCACTCCTATATGAATATGCTGGTCATCCCAGCATCAGCAACCTTCGCATTCACCTGTCATACCGTGGCACTCGTCGTCTTTGGCGTGTGGATGATGATTATTGCCATTGCTGAGTTTTCGATTAAGTATAAGCTCAAGTTGGTGTATACAATGCGTGTTAAGCGCCTTATAGCAGCACGCCTTATCTTTAGCTTTGCGCTTGTGGCACTCACGCACATCTACTTCGAGCGCTACACACTTGTTGCGATGATGCTACTCACGCTGGACTATTGGACGGTTATTGCCAACGCCATAAACCGACCTATGGAGCGCGCCATCACGCGCTGGTACTACAACGATGCGCGCCGCAAGCTACGCTCTATGCCTAACCTTATCGTTATCGGCATTACGGGTAGCTTCGGTAAGACCTCTACGAAACACTTCCTCTACCGCATACTTTCGGAGAAGTATAACGTGTTGATGACACCTGGCAACTTCAACACTACGCTTGGCGTGGTGCGCACCATCAGAGAGCATCTGCAGCCACAGCACGAGGTCTTCATCGTGGAGATGGGTGCAAAGCAAAGTGGCGATATCAAGGAAATTTGCGACCTTGTGCAGCCACATATCGGCATCGTAACATCAGTTGGCGAGATGCACCTCGAGACCTTTGGCTCGGTGGAGTGTGTTGCGAGAACGAAGTTCGAGCTATTGGATGCGCTGCCACAAGGTGCTTTGGGTGTAGTAAACCTCGACTCGGAGGCTGTCCGTGCCTATCTCGATAAGAGTCGCTATGGTGCAAACGTGGTGACCTACGGCATAGGTAGCGAGGATGCGGACTATCGCGCAACAAATATTGCCTATGGTCAGATCGAGACAAGTTTCGATGTTGTGAGTGCTTCGGGTGAGGATGTGGGCTATGCAACACATCTGCTTGGACGTGGCAATATCCTCAATATCGTTGCAGGTGTCGTTGTCGCTGAACAGTTAGGTGTCGCGCCCCAGATGCGTCGTCGTGCTATCCGTCAGCTCGAGCAGGTCACACATCGTCTCAGTGTACGTCGCGGCGGTGGTATCACTACGCTCGACGATGCCTATAACTCCAATCCCGAGGGTGCGCGTATGGCTCTTGAGGTGTTGTCGCAATTTGCAACTGATGGACGCCGCTATATCGTCACTCCAGGTTTTGTGGAGATGGGTGCGCGTCAGTATGACAATAACAGAGCCTTCGGCCGCGATATCGCCGCATCGAAGGTCGATGAGGCATATGTCGTTAACGAGGTCAACCGCGAGGCTATCACATCGGGTCTTCAGGATGGTGATTTCGACGATAGCAGGGTGCACTGCGTAGCATCTTTTAAGGAGGCTATGATGGAACTGCAACCCAAACTTCGAGCAGGAGATGTTGTATTGTACGAAAACGACCTGCCCGATTCGTTCAAGTAATTAAAAAACACATATATATATGAAGATTAACGTAGGTGTAATTTTTGGTGGCCGCTCGGTAGAGAACGAGATCTCGGTGATTACAGCGGCACAGACTATGGCGGCGATGAATGCAGATAAGTACAACATCGTGCCTATCTATATCTCAAAGGAGGGTCGTTGGTATACTGGCGACAAACTCCGCTCAACGGACAACTATCGCGATATGGCGACTCTGCTCAACTCTGTCGAGGAGGTATATCTTCGTCCGATATATGGCGATAACAACCTCTATAAGGTACGCAAGCCTCTGTTTGGCAGCGATGTTGTAACCAAGCTCGATGTTATCCTCCCAGCGCTTCACGGCACATCGGGTGAGGATGGCTCGTTCCAGGGTATGATCGAGATGACTGGTATTCCGTATGCTTGTCCTAATCCACTTGCTTCAGCAAATGGTATGGATAAGATTACGATGAAGATGATCTTGGCAGAGAGCGGTATCCCTGTTGTTGGTTACGAGTGGTTCTCGGATAAGGAGTGGCTCTCGGAGCGTGATGCGGCTATCGGGCGTTGCGAGAAGATTGGCTATCCGCTCATTGTCAAGCCTGCAAACCTTGGCTCGTCTGTTGGTATCAAGGCTGTACACAACCGCGAAGAGCTTATCGAGGCCACAGACAACGCTATTAAGTACTCTAAGCGTATTATCGTCGAGCGCCTTATCGAGCGCCTGAAGGAGATTAACTGTTCGGTACTTGGCGACTACTACGACTGCGAGGCTTCGGTATGCGAGGCTCCTGTGCGTAGTGGCGAGATTCTCAGCTACGAGGATAAGTACTTGGGTGGCGGCAAGAATAAGCCTTCGGAGGGTATGCACTCTACCGTGCGCGAGATTCCGGCGCGTCTGCCAGAGACTACTACAGCATACATCCGCGAGACTTCGTGCAAGACCTTCCGTGTGTTGGCTTGCGACGGTGTATCGCGTATCGACTTTATGATTGACGAGGCTACCGATGAGGTATTCGTAAACGAGATTAACACCATACCGGGTTCGTTGTCGTTCTACTTGTGGGAGGCTACGGGTGTGAAGTTCGATGAGCTTGTCGACAGACTCATCTCTATCGCTTTCCGCCGCAAGCGCGACTCGGAGTTTAAGACTACGAGCTACTCGGAGAATATCTTTGCATATCAGGCGGCGCACGGCGCGAAGCTTGGTGGTGCGAAGGGTAGTAAGAAATAAACCTTAAGACTATGACATCACTTTACGACAATATAATTTTTGGCCCTGTGCGCTCACGCCGCTTGGGCCTCTCGCTAGGCGTAAATCTTCTGCCTATCGAGTCGAAGTTGTGCAGCTTCGACTGCATCTACTGCGAGTGTGGTTGGAATGCCGACCACCCTGGTCAGCGTCGTTTCAATGCGCGCGAGGATGTGCGCGCGATGCTCGATGCTACGCTTGCACGTATGGTTGCTGATGGTACACCTCCCGATGTTATCACCTTTGCAGGTAATGGTGAGCCTACGATGCATCCCGATTTCGAGAATATCATCGAGGACACACTAGCACTCCGCGATAAGCACGCCCCTGCGGCGAAGGTCTCGGTGCTTTCGAATGCAACGCAGATTCACCGCGAGGATGTACGCCGCGCTCTACTGCGTGTCGACAACAATATCCTCAAGCTTGATTCGGCATTCGATGCTACCGTACAGCTTGTAAACAAACCACAGGGCAACTACACCGTAGCGCGCACCGTTGAGCTACTTAAGATGTTCGAGGGTAAGCTCATCGTGCAGACTATGTTTCTGCGTGGCGAGTATCTAGGTCAGTGCGTCGACAACACCACCGAGGAGGAGGTATCGGCGTGGCTCAAGCTCATTGCCGATATTGCACCAAAGCAGGTTATGGTATATTCGCTCGATCGCGACACTCCTTGCCAGACTTTGGAGAAGGTCGAGAAGGATGAGTTGCGCGCCATCGCTGCGCGTGTCGAGGCTCTCGGCATCCCCTGCTCGGTAGCCTAATATGTAACATATAACGATTAAAGATATTAGAATTATGGATTTTGAAGGAAAAGTTTTGGAGATTCTCCCTCCCGTGTCTGGCCAGTCGGCACGCGGTACGTGGGAGCGTCAGACGGTAGTCTTCGAGCAGGCCAACAAGCAGTATGGCAAGGAGATAGCTGTGACATTTATGAATAAGGCACAGGATGTAGCATCACTGCGTGTTGGAGAGAGCTACACCGTATCGTTCGATATTGAGTCTCGCAACTACCAGGGTCGCTGGTATACCGATGTTCGCGCTTGGCGTGTGCAGCCTCTTCAGTCATCTGCACAGCCTCCTGTACAGGATATGCCTCCATTTATGGAGGAGCCGCAGCCATCGTACAGCGCAGGTGCTGGGGTGGTTGATGATATGCCATTCTAAATTTCTTGTGATAAGGGGTCGATTGCGGCCCCTAACAAAAAATGGCGACAATGGGACGTACATCAAGTACTACCCATCGTCGCCATTTTTGCCGAGTGTAGCACTCGGCGCCCTTCTGACAAGAAATTGGGGCGTGCAGGAAGAACCATAATCTGTGTAACACAAATCATTGCTAAATTATAGATAAAGTTACTCACGCTCTATGCCCACCATATAAACAACAATAGGCCACCCCGAAGGGTAGCCTATCATATTAGTATCTTGGTCGATTAATTCAAGTTTAGACGCTCGGCGCTATAGAGATAGCGCTTGATACTGCGCTTTGGAGTCTTGATAAACTCCTCGCGGTGGATAACGATGTTGGCAACCTTCTCGTATGAAGCAACCATAGAGTTGAGATCCTGAAGGTTCTTATCCATAATCTCCTGCAAGTTCTCGAGGTTCACGCCCTCGGCATTTGCCAACTCATAGTCGGGCACAACGAGCGCTGTGAGGCGGCCATTGTTCTCGATGATAAGCGACTCGGCAACCATATAGAGGTTGTTCAGACGCTCCTCGATCTCCTCTGGGTAGATGTTCTGACCCGAGCCCGAAAGAATCATTGTCTTGCAACGACCACGGATGTAGAGTGTTCTATCCTCATCCATAGTACACATATCGCCAGTATGCAACCAGCCATCATCCTCCAATACAGCCTTTGTAGCTGCCTCATTCTTATAATAGCCACGCATAACGTGCTCACCTCTAACGAGCAACTCGCCAGGGATGTTCTGTGGATCGCGTGAGTCGATGCGTGCCTCAAGCAAACCAGGCAACACCTTACCGCAAGAACTTGGCTTGAAGAGTGTAGGAATCTCGAAGCTGATAAGCGGACCGCACTCGGTCATACCATAGCCTACAGAGATAGGGAACTTAATCTTGCGCAAGAAGTCCTCGGTCTCACGGTTGAGGGCAGCACCACCAACGATGAACAACTCCACGCAACCACCGAACTGCTCCATAAGGCGTGAACGGATAGTAGAGTAGATAGCTGTGTTGATGAGTGGAATACGCATTGCGATACTCATTGGGCCCTGCTCCAACAATGGAAGGATGCTCTTGCGGTATACCTTCTCAAGGATGAGAGGTACCGAACATACCAAAGTTGGACGTGTAACCTTCATAGCCTCGACCAAAATCTTTGGCGATGGGATACGACCAAGGAGTGTGATGTGTCCGCCACAAGCCAATGGTGTGAGGAAGTCGAATGTACAACCATAGGCGTGTGCCAATGGTAGGAACGAGAGTGTACGGCCACCCTTACGGAAGAAGTGGTCGCCAGTCTCGGGATTCACCATCTCCATAGCGAAAACCACGTTACCAGTAAGGTTGTTTACCGTAAGCATCACACCCTTTGAAGAACCTGTAGTGCCCGATGTATAGTTAAGCAAGCAAACCTCATCGTTGTCTACCTCTGGGTAGTGGATATCCTCGATGTTGAAACCACGTGGGTATGCCTCGCGGTAGTGGATCATAATATCCTTCATATACTTGGTTAGCTTGTCGCCCTCCTTCTCGTAGATAGCGTGGTAGTCCGTAAGCGAGAACACAGCCTCGATATTTGGAATCTGATCACCCTCGATATCATCCCAGAAATTGTCACCGAGGAAGAGCAAGCGGCTCTCCGAGTGGTTGATGATGTTGATTACATCGTTAGGGTTGAAGTCCTGAAGAATAGGGACGATAATTGCGCCATAAGTGATTGTAGCGATATAGCTGATGCACCAACGAGTGTTGTTGCGACCGATAAGCGCAATCTTGTCGCCCTTCTCGATGCCTGCCTCCTTAAACATAAGGTGCAACTTGGCTACCTCCTTGGCTACCTCGTAGTATGAGAATGACTCGCCCTTGAAATAGTCGGTCAACGCAGCCATCTCGCGATTGTCGCGGAAACTCTGCTCATAGAGTTTTATAAGATTTTGTTCCAGCATATTTTTTATGTTTTGGAATTATAATCGTAAA
>JAGBXR010000044.1 GCA_017629145.1 Alistipes sp.
ATTTGCTAAATTATCCGACACCAACTGCTCTAACTCACTCTGAAACTTTGCCTCGGCCTCAGCACCACGACGACGGGCCTCTTCCCCTGCAGCGTGCATCAATGCCTCCAACTGCTCATCAGTAGGCTCATTAACGCCCGTAAGACGATATTTTCTCAATTCTTGCTCCGACATAATTAGTTTTTTACACTTTTTGCAAAGTTAGCAATTATCAAACAATAATACAAAGGCATACTCTATTTTATGATATTATTCTGTTCGTTCGTTCTTTTTTATAGGGAAAACGAAAGAACAAGAGAACAACTCTTCGTATCTCTCGTCCAAGGGTTATAGGTGTAGTATTGTTGGTTGGTTGGTCGGTCGAAATCACAGGGTTTTCGACCAACCGACCAAGACCACTATCTCGCTTACAAGGGTGTCAGTGTAGTATTGTTTGTCAATTTGTCAAAATCACAGGGTTTTTGACAAACTGACAATGACAATTACCATCGCTTCAGCATACTTCACACCCTCGCATAACTTTGGTCTTATCATTTTTTTTTGTATCTTTGCCCTCATAGTGTATAAAACATAGAATTTTAACTAAAACAAATCTAAATATGCTAAGAAACATTCTACTAATCGTGGCTGCAGCGACCACCCTCGCATCGGCCACCACAGCCCGCGCCACAGAGCCCGAGGCGGTGAAGCCAAACTATGAGCTGGCAGAGAAGTTCTCGCCAACAAAGGTGCGTCGTCTGGTGCCACAGACCGTCGTACATCCACGCTGGTTTAAGAACAGCAACAAGTTTTGGTATGAGTGGCGCACCGTCGACGGCACAAACTACTACATCGTAGAGCCAGCAACGGGTAAGCAGCAGCTACTATGGTCGATGGATGAGCTTGCCGAGAAGGTGACACTCGCAACTGGCGATGCCTTCGATGCACAGCATCTGCCAATACGCAACATCGAGCTTAAGGATGACAACCGCGTATTGTTCGACATCTGCCCCGACGATGTGCGCGTACAGCCTAACGACTACCCACGTCTCGACGACGAGGGTAAGCCCGTAGTGCACCACTTCGAGTGGAACATCGCAAAGGCGGAGCTCACACAAATCGAGGAGCGCGAGGAGCGCTATCCCGAGTGGGCAAACGTATCGCCCGATGGTCGCATAGCGGTGTATCAGAAGAACAACAACCTCTACTATATGACAACCGAGGATGTAGAGAAGCTTCTGCGCGACGAGAAGGACTCGACAATCGTCGAGCATCCCATCACCACCGACGCTGTGGAGAGCAACGCCTACCACTGGTTCGAGGATTGCATAGAGCAGGTAAAGGAGGATGACCGCGTGAGAGTACCCCTTCAGTGGTCACCCGACTCGAAGCACTTCGCAACGGTGCGCAGCTATACCGAGATGCTCGAGGACTTCTGGGTAATCAACATCCTCAAGAAGCGCCCCGAGCTCTTCACCTACAAGTATCAGATGCCTGGCGAGGAGAGCCCACGCTTCACACTTGAGCTCTTCAACGTAGAGAGCCTCGAGCGTAAGGAGATAGCTATGGATAAGTACAAGGAGCAGATGCTCTTCATCTGCCCCCAGCCTTTCACCCACAAGGCTGGCTACGACCGCCCCTACCGTATGGTATGGCAGGGCGATAACGAGTCGTTCTACGTATTGCGTCAGAGCCGTGATATTCAGCGCGTTGACCTCTGCAAGGTAAACATCGCCACAGGCGAGATTACAGAGGTTGTACACGAGGAGATGAACACCTCGATAGAGTATCGCTACCCCTACACCGCGAATGGTGGTAAGGAGGTTATCGAGTGGTCGGAGCGCACAGGTTGGGCACACCTCTACCGCTATGCGGAGGATGGCACGCTTATCAACCAGATTACCAAGGGTGCTTGGCACGTATCCGACGTGTTGGGCGTAGACGACAGCCGCAAGGTCATCTACTTCACAGCTACGGGCTACAACAAGGAGGAGAACCCATACTACCTGCACCTCTTCCGCGTGAACTTCGATGGCTCGGGCCTCAAGCAGCTCGACCCAACGGGCTTCAACGGCTCGTTCTCGCTCTCGGACGATATGCGCTACTTCACAACGACATATTCGCGCGTAGATACTGCCCCCGTATCGGAGCTCTACACCACCGACGGCCGCAAGCTCCTCACACTCCAGGAGGTAGATATGGAGCCGCTGTTGGCTACTGGTTACAAGTTCCCCGAGCCATTCGTTGTTAAGTCGGCAGATGGCGTTACGGACATCCACGGCGTTATGTACAAGCCTTACGACTTCGACCCAGCGAAGAAGTACCCTATCATCGAGTATGTATACCCAGGCCCACAGACCGAGGCTGTCGAGCAGTCGTGGTACGGACACCTCAACCGCACCGACCGCCTTGCACAGCTCGGCTTCGTAGTCATCACCGTAGGTAACCGCGGTGGTCATCCCGACCGCTCGAAGTGGTATCACAACTACGGCTACGGTAACCTCCGCGACTATGGTCTTGCGGATAAGGTTGTTGCAGCACAGCAGCTTGCAGCGCGCTACGACTATATCGACATCTCGCGCGTAGGTATTCACGGCCACTCGGGTGGTGGCTTTATGTCTACAGCCGCTATCCTTATGTACCCCGACTTCTTCGACGTTGCGGTATCGTGCGCAGGTAACCACGACAACAACATCTACAACCGCTGGTGGAGCGAGAAGCACCACGGCATCAACGAGAAGGTAACGGAGGATGGCGAGACGGTATTCGAGTATCACATCTCGGAGAATCCAGAGCTCGCATCGCGCCTCAAGGGTAACCTCTTGCTCGTACACGGCGACATCGACGAGAACGTACACCCAGGATGTACCCTCCGCGTCGTAGATGCCCTCATCCGCGCCAACAAGCGCTTCGATATGCTTCTACTCCCAGGTCAGCGCCACGGCTTCGGCGATATGAACGAGTACTTCTTCTGGCGTATGGCCGACTACTTCTCGGAGCACCTCCTCGGTGAGCGCGAGACTACGACCGACATTCCACAGCTTAACAACGACTTGTAATCGATGCGCCGAATACTCACGACCATTGCTACAACTTTGCTCGTCATTGCTTGCAGTGACGGGCAGAGTGGTATGACTGACTACCCAACGGTCGATGGCGACAAGCGCGTAGAGCAGATTAGCCGTAAGCCCTTCTACAAGACCAACCCCGAGAGCCGTCCTCCCTCTGCGGAGCTAACAAGCGAGGAGTACCGCCTCGAATTCTCGGGCTGGGGCAAGGATGAGCCACGCTTCACACTCGCGTTTCCCGAGGCAAAGCACCGCCGCGTAATACTCGAGTATACGATGGGCTCGGAGGGCGAGGGCCCTGCCGACTACGACTACACGACGATGCTCTTCGTCAAGGATAAGAGCAGTGGCGAGTGGAGAGAGTTGGTGCGCGCTATAACCCCCTTTGGCGGTATGTTCGATGCCGCGTGGGAGAAGCGCTTCTACCTCGATATCAGCGAGTACGATGCTCTGCTTCAGGGCGACGTGGAGTTCTGCTACTACTACGGAGGCTTCGATGCTACGGCCGAGCGAGCACACTCATTCAAGCTGCGCTTCTTGCTCTACGATGGTGAGCCACAGCGCGAATTACTCGGCATTGTCAACCTCTACGACTCCTACAACCACGGCAATAGCGGCTACCGCGGCTGGGCCTACGGTGTCGAGGGTCACGACATAGAGGCTGCAGAGCGTCTCGGTGAGCGCACGGTAATGCTTCCCGACGAGGCTGGCGAGGTGGAGCTTCGCCTCAGCATCACAGGTCACGGCCACGATATGGGCACCTTCCCCGACAAGACGAACTACGAGCCACAGAATATGGCCGAGTTTGTCGAGAACAGCTATACGTTCCGCGTAGACGGCGTGGAGCAGGCGGCCGAGGGTCGCATCTTCTACTCCAATGCCGACAACTATGTGCAGATGGGTACCTACAACTACGACCGCGCCAACTGGGCACCGGGCAACCCCGTAAACGTGCAGTACTGGAGGGTGTTGCGCACCTCGAATGAGGCGTTGAGCATCGATATCGACCTGCCACGCTTCGAGTCGTCGTTCGACTCACCCAATGCCGAGGGTGTGGCTCAGTATATCGTCCAGGCCGACTTGTTCATCTATCGCAGATAGCAACCTCGACATATTTAAGTATAAGGATTATCCGTTGCTCCAAGCGACGGATAATTTTGTTTGGTGAGATTGCTCTTTTGCAGATTTTTTTCGTATCTTTGCGAGGATAAATGCCTATCACGGACAAATAATTAAAACATATATACAATGGCAGTTGAATTAAAAGACCTTACCAAGAGCGATGAGAACTACTCGCAGTGGTATAACGATTTGGTAATCAAGGCAGGCTTGGCAGAGAACTCTGCTGTGCGCGGCTGTATGGTCATCAAGCCCTATGGCTACGCCATCTGGGAGAAGATGCACGAAGTACTCGACAGAATGTTCAAGGAGACAGGCCACGAGAATGCCTACTTCCCTCTGTTCATTCCCAAGTCGTTCTTCTCGCGCGAGGCAAGCCACGTAGAGGGCTTCGCCAAGGAGTGCGCCGTAGTTACACACTACCGCCTCAAGAACGATCCCGATGGCAAGGGCGTTGTTGTAGACCCAGCAGCACGCCTCGAGGAGGAGCTTATCGTGCGTCCAACGTCGGAGACCATCATCTGGAATACGTACAAGAACTGGATTACCTCATACCGTGACCTGCCTATTATGTGCAACCAGTGGGCAAACGTCGTTCGCTGGGAGATGCGTACACGTCTGTTCTTGCGTACCGCCGAGTTCTTGTGGCAGGAGGGCCACACAGCACACGCCACAGCCGAGGAGGCTATGGAGGAGACAGAGCGTATGATTAACGTCTACAAGACCTTCGCCGAGGAGTGGATGGGTGTACCTGTTGTCGTTGGCCACAAGTCGCCTAACGAGCGCTTCGCAGGTGCTGTCGACACGCTCACTATCGAGGCGTTGATGCAGGATGGTAAGGCTCTGCAGAGCGGCACATCGCACTTCTTGGGTCAGAACTTCGCCAAGGCGTTCGACGTTCAGTACACAAGCAAGGAGGGTAAGCAGGAGTACGTATGGGCAACATCGTGGGGTGTATCAACACGCCTTATGGGTGCTCTGATTATGGCTCACTCGGACAACAACGGTCTTGTGCTTCCTCCAAAGCTCGCACCTATCCAGGTTGTTATGGTGCCTATCTACAAGGGCGAGGAGCAGCGCCAGCAGGTCGTAGCACGCCTCGAGGAGATGGCCAAGGAGCTTCGCGCAAAGGGCGTATCTGTTAAGGTTGACAGCCGCGATAACGTACGCTCGGGCTTCAAGTTCGCCGAGTACGAGCTCAAGGGTGTACCAGTACGTTTGGCCCTCGGTCCACGCGATATGGAGAACGGCACCATCGAGCTTGCACGCCGCGATACTCTCTCGAAGGAGGTTGTCCAGCAGGCAGGTCTTACGGAGCGCATCGTAGCTCTGTTGGACGAGATCCAGGCAAACATCTTCCAGAAGGCTCTCGACTACCGCAACTCAATGATTACAAAGGTCGACACGTGGGAGGAGTTCCAGCAGGTGCTCAACGAGAAGGGCGGCTTCATCCTCGCACACTGGGATGGCACACCCGAGACCGAGCAGGCTATCAAGGATGCCACAAAGGCAACCATCCGCTGTATCCCTATGGACGTAGTTCCCGAGGAGGGCAAGTGCGTATTCTCTGGTAAGCCATCGCCATACCGCGTATTGTTCGCAAAGTCATATTAGGAAAGCAAATAACAAACAATAAACCATATGAATGCTATTGTAAAGAACAACTTCGAGTTCGAGGGTCAGAAGAGCCACTACGTAGGTAAGGTTCGCGACGTCTACAACATCAACGACGACTACTTGGTAATGGTCGTATCGGATCGTATCTCGGCTTTCGACGTGGTATTGCCCAAGGGCGTACCCTACAAGGGCCAGGTACTCAACCAGATTGCAGCCAAGTTCCTTGACGCTACTACCGACATCCTTCCCAACTGGAAGATTGCCGTACCCGACCCAATGGTGACCATCGGCCACCGTTGTGAGCCTTACAAGGTCGAGATGGTCATCCGCGGCTACCTTTCGGGTCACGCGTGGAGAGAGTATAAGGCAGGTAAGCGCACACTCTGCGGCGTAACTATGCCAGAGGGTATGGTCGAGAACCAGAAGTTCCCAGAGCCTATCATCACCCCAACGACGAAGGCTGACGAGGGTCACGATGAGGATATCTCAAAGGAGGATATCATCGCATCGGGCCTCGTATCACGCGAGGAGTACGAGCAGTTGGAGGCATACACACGTGCTATCTTCCAGCGCGGCACCGAGATCGCCGAGAAGATGGGCCTCATCCTCGTAGATACGAAGTATGAGTTCGGTAAGAAGAACGGTATCATCTACCTTATGGACGAGATTCACACTCCCGACTCATCGCGCTACTTCTACAAGGATGGTTACGAGGAGCGTTTGGCCAAGGGCGAGAAGCAGAAGCAGCTCTCAAAGGAGTTCGTTCGCGAGTGGCTTATGGAGAACGGCTTCCAGGGTCAGGAGGGCCAGGAGGTTCCCGAGATGACCGAGGAGGTTGTAGCAGGCATTACAGAGCGTTATATCGAGCTTTACGAGCAGATTACTGGCGAGAAATTCATCCGCGCAGCATCTGACAATGTCGAGGCACGCATCGAGAACAACGTCAAGGAGTACCTCGCATCGCTCTAATCGAGTGCTACGCCGTGGCAACACGTAGTGTTTGCCATAGCAACAGAGAGGGTGTCCGAACATCAGTTCGGGCACTCATTTTTTTTGCACTAAAGTGATGTGTGCTTGCGCGCCCTTAGATGGGGCATAAGGAGTTTAGGGAGTTTAGAGAATTTAGTGAGGGCTTGCGCGCCTTTGGAAGGCACTCTGCTCCTTAATCTCACTAATTTCCCTAATTTCCCTAATCTCCCTATTTTCCCTAATTCACCACCTACCCACCTGCACACCCTAATTTTTCGATAGAAGCCGTGAGATGTGGTGCATCACAAAAGAAACCCTTTCGGGATAGTACATTGACGTACAGCCCGAAAGGGTTTACTTGTAGGGATGTGCCGCAGATTGCTGCTTACCTCAGGAAATTAAATTTTTCGATAGAAGTAGTTAGCTGTGGCCTCGATAAAGAGATTGGCTCGGATGGATAGTACTTGACGTACATTCCATTCGAGCCAATGATTGAGAGGTCGCAGATGACTGCTTATCTCGAAAAATTATGCCTCGAGAGCGAAACGCTTGTATGCAACAACCGTAGCCTCCTTGTCAGCACGCTGGATGAACTCGCGGATAGACTCCTTCTCACCAACTACGCACTGGTTGAGAAGAGTGTTGTCCTCGAAGAACTTACGCATCTTACCCTCGGCGATCTTCTCGAGAATAGCCTCTGGCTTGTTTGCGTTCTTTGGATCCTGCTTCATCTGCTCAATTGCAAATGTACGCTCCTTCTCTACGATCTCTGCTGGGCAGTCGTTCTCGTCGATAGAGATAGGCGCCATAGCTGTAGCCTGCATTGCAACTGCCTTTGCAGTCTCCTCGTCGATAGCCTTGTTGAAACCAAGGATAGTACCGAGCTTCTTGTTGAAGTGAACGTAAGCCACGCAGTAAGGAGCCTCGATACGTGCATAGTATGCGATCTCAACCTTCTCACCAGTCTGACCAGACTTCTCGGTTACCATCTCCTCAACGGTGTTACCCTGAGCGTTCTTAACAGCCATAAGAGCGTCGCGGTCAGCTGCATCAGCTGCAACAGCGATCTCCAACATAGCGTTTGCAGAAGCACCGAACTCCTCGTTCTGGGCAACGAAGTCAGTCTCACAAGCGAGGCAGAGGATATAAGCCTTCTCGCCTACGATCTTGGTAACAACAACGCCCTCAGTAGCCGTACGGTCTGAACGCTTTGCTACAACCAACTTACCCTTCTCACGGATGATATCCTTTGCACGATCGAAATCGCCCTCAGCCTCCTGCAAGGCCTTCTTGCAATCCATCATACCTGCACCGGTCATCTTACGGAGCTTCATTACATCAGCTGCTTTGATTTCCATAGTATCTCTTTGTTTTTGTTTTGTTAATAAATCTTGTAAAACAGAACCCAGCGAGCAGGCCGAAGCCCACTCGCCTGGTTCAAATCTTTACGCCTGAGCCTCAGTAGCAGCTACAACATCAGCGACAGTAGCCTCCTCTGCATCAACAGTAGCCTTTACGCTCTTCTTGATACGTGGCTTTGCCTCCTTCTTTGCAGAAGCCTCGGCTGCCTCAGCCTCCTGAGCCTCCTTCTCCTTCTCAAGCTTGCGCTCCTCAGCACCCTCGGCAATAGCACCGCACATCACGTCAAGGATGGCTGCGATTGACTTGGTTGCATCGTCATTTGCTGGAATAACGTAATCAATGTCGGTTGGATCACAACAAGTATCTACCATAGCAAATACGGGAATGCTCAAACGCTTAGCCTCCTTAACAGCGTTCTGCTCCTTCTGTACGTCGATAACGAACAATGCAGCAGGAAGACGGTTAAGGTCTGCGATAGAACCGAGGTTCTTCTCCAACTTTGCACGCTGACGTGCGATCTGGAGCTTCTCGCGCTTTGAGAAATTGTCGAAAGTACCGTCGTTGGTCATCTTATCGATGGTAGCCATCTTCTTAACGGCCTTACGTATAGTAGGGAAGTTTGTAAGCATACCGCCTGCCCAACGCTCTGTAACGTATGGCATACCTACGGCTGCTACCTTCTCGGCAACGATCTCCTTAGCCTGCTTCTTTGTAGCTACGAACAATACGCGACGACCGCTCTTTACGATCTGCTTCATAGCTGCAGCAGCCTCGTCCAACTTGATAACAGTCTTGTGGAGGTCGATAATGTGGATGCCGTTCTTCTCCATAAAGATATATGGAGCCATTTTAGGGTTCCACTTTCTCTTCAAGTGACCGAAGTGTACACCGGCCTCCAAAAGTGAATTAAAATCTGTACGTGACATTTTAATCTTTGTTTTTAATTGTTTTTACTCTTTTTGTCAATCGACAAGTAGCGACTCCTTGTGGGTCAATCTCATCGATTTTCCGCAACCGGGCAACCGTCGTGGCAGCACACCCACTATGCACTAAGCGGCTCTCGCGAAGCTATGCGGCATAGCATACACACGAAGTGTAGGTGTGGTCCACAAGGTTTCGAAACCTCGGTTGTGCGTTTTTTGTTTTTTGTTTGCCGAAGTCGAGTAAGGCTTAACGCTTACTGAACTGGAACTTACGGCGTGCACCTGGCTGACCTGGCTTCTTACGCTCAACCTCGCGTGAATCACGCATAAGGAAGCCGTTCTTCTTCAATACAGGACGCATCTCTGCATCGATCTGGCAGAGTGCACGAGCAATACCCATACGAGCTGCCTCAGCCTGACCCTTGATACCACCACCTACGAGGTTGATAGTAACGTCATAGTTCTCCAATGTGTTGGTTACGAGCAATGGCTGCTTAACCTCGTACTGAAGAATATGAAGGGGGAAGTAAACCTCCAACTCCTTATGGTTGACTGTAATCTTACCATTACCTGGCTTTACAAATACACGAGCCACAGCTGCCTTACGGCGACCTACGGTGTTTACAACTTCCATAATTCTTACTTAATCTCGTTTAACTTAATCTCCTTTGGGTTCTGTGCAGCGTGAGGGTGCTCAGCGCCAGCATAAACCTTCAAATTCTTCATAATTGCCTCGCCCAAACGAGTCTTTGGCAACATACCACGCACTGCGTGCTCTACAACGAACTGAGGCTTCTTGTCAGTTGTCAAGAAATCAGCTGGTGTAGCGAAACGCTGACCGCCGGGGAAACCGGTGTAGCGAGTGTAGACCTTATCGGTCATCTTTGCGCCTGTGAGCTTCACCTTGTCCGCATTAATTACGATAACGTAGTCACCGCAATTAGTGTGAGGAGTGTAGCTAGGCTTGTTCTTACCACGCAAGATCTTTGCAACCTGCGAAGCAAGACGTCCCAAAATCTCGTTCGTAGCGTCAATCACGAACCACTCCTTCTGAGCGTCCTCTGCCTTGACCGAGATAGTCTTGTAGCTTTTTGAATCCACTGTTGTTTACGTTTAGTTAATACTTAATTTATTGTAATCCAATCCTGAAACCAAAATTTCAGGCCCGCAAAGATACTAATTTTTTGTGAGATACAAATCTCGCCACAATCTTTTTTTTCAGTGAAAGTGTTATCATCCTACATATCAAGCGTTTAACATATTTTTCAGCCGATAATTACTACCTCCAGCTGCGATATGTTATACTATATTATATATATGTGTAGCAGCCTACGACTTAGTCAATGCCCGAAGCATCGTTACAACAACTTTTCAAAGGTGTTAAATTTGTATTACATTCGCCGCAACCTATTGCACAATTTATAGACTACCACTACATTTGTATCGTGAAATTGGATAAAAATTTAAAATTAATATAACAAAAAACTACAAAATGATTCAAGCATTAACACTACTCGGAGCTCTCGGAATGTTCCTCTACGGAATGAATCTTATGAGCGGAGGCTTGCAGAAGGCCGCAGGAAGCAAGATGCGCAACTTCCTTACAGCAATGACATCAAACCCCTTCAAGGGCGTTATCACAGGTCTCGGTATCACAAGTGTCATACAGTCTTCGTCGGCGACAACCGTTATGACTGTAGGTTTTGTGAACGCAGGACTCCTCACACTATCGCAAGCCGTAGGCGTGATTATGGGTGCCAACATCGGTACTACGGTAACCGCGTGGCTCGTATCGTTACTCGGATTTAAGGCCGACATCTCGCTGTTTGCAGTACCCCTTATGGCTGTAGGCTTCATCCTCAGTCTATCGAAGAGCGACCGTCGTCGCCACATCAGCGAGCTTATCGTAGGTTTCTCGCTCCTCTTCCTCGGTCTTTCACTAATGAAGGAGTCGGTACCCGACCTACGCGAGACTCCCGAGGTGCTCGCCTTCATACAGAATTGGACAAGCTACGGCTTTGGCTCAGTGCTCATCTTCCTACTCTTCGGCACAGTGCTAACACTCGTGCTACAATCATCATCGGCTACAATGGCCCTCACACTCATAATGGTAAATATGGGCTGGATACCCTTTGAGATGGGTGCTGCAATGGTGCTTGGCGAGAATATCGGTACTACGATTACCGCAAATATTGCAGCAGCTGTGGGTAATGCCAATGCGCGTCGCGCAGCCCTCGCGCACACACTCTTCAATGTATTTGGCGTATGTTGGGCCTTAGCTCTCTTCCGCCCATTCCTAATGCTTATCGGCACTATCATCGCCTGGATGGGACTACCCAACCCTATGGAGATTACGCACGCTGCCGACATTAACATCACAGCTGATGAAGGTATCGCAACACTCTACGGTATCTCGATGCTTCACACGCTCTTCAACCTCTTCAACACAATTATCCTTATATGGTTTGTACCCCTTATTGTTAAGGTCGTAACAACGATGATCAAGGATAATAAGAACACCGACGAGGAGACAGTAAAACTCAAGTACATTAATGCAGGTCCGCTCTCTACTGCCGAGCTTGCAATAGGTCAGGCACGCAGCGAGGTGGTACACTTTGCCGAGATTTCGCGTAGAGAGATAGAGTTCATACGCACTGCAATATCGGCAAATGGTAAGGAGTTCGACGCTATGCGCACAAAGCTTGTTAAGTATGAGGAGATTTCGGATCGTATGGAGTATGAGATTGCCACATTCCTCAACTCACTCCCCGAGGATAGCATCAGCGAGGATACACGCACCGAGGTTAAGCGTATGTACAAGATTATCGGTGAGTTGGAGAGTCTTGGTGACTCAGGTGAGGCTATCAGCCGCATACTTTCGCGCCGCAATAGCCACAAGCGCACCTTCACCACAGAGCAGATTGAGCGACTCGGCTCACTACTTACGGCTGTAGAGCACGCCTACGACGTGATGATTGACAACCTCAAGGCAGAGAAGTTCAGCGAGCTCGGCTTGCGTCTTGCTACCGATTGCGAGATAGAGATTAACGAGCTTCGCAACAACATCCGCGAGGAGGAGATTATGCTCATCGAGCAGGACGGTGCAAACTACCACTCAAGCGTCTACTACCTCGACACCGTATCGGAGCTGGAGCGTATGGGCGACTTCATCATCAACATCTCGCAGGCCCTCAACAAGTAGGCAGATGCTGATAACAGAGATAGGCGGCAGTGCTTCCTTTGTGGAGCATTACCGCCTACGTTTTGTTTGTGTCGATAATTATTGCTATCTTTGCGAGGATATTACAATAAAACATCGCACACAAGCGTTAAGCAGTTAATTATAAATCCTAAAATACTATGGCAAATTACGTTACTTCGGAGACCCGCGCACAGTCGATGGTATCTTCGCTTTTCAAGAGCCTCTATATGCAGATGGCAGCAGCCCTCGCAGTTACTGGCCTCACAGCCTATTTCGCATCGCAGTCTGTTGCGTTCTGGAATATGCTCGCTACAAATCCTTCAATGCTGTGGATACTCGTCATCGCACAGATTGGTCTTGTAATCTGGCTCTCTGCGCGCGTTATGCATATGTCGATGGGTATGGCTACAACGCTCTTCATCGTCTACTCGGTACTTATGGGTGTTACCCTGTCGTCGATATTCCTGGTCTACGATATGGGTACTATCGCAACGACATTCTTCGTTACGGCAGGCACGTTCTTCACGATGAGTCTTGTGGGCTACACCACACGTATGGATCTATCACGTCTTGGCAACATCCTCTATATGATGCTTATCGGTCTGGTTATCGCTACCGTAGTTAACATCTTTGTAGCCTCAACTACACTCTACTGGATTACGACCTACGCTGGTGTTATCATCTTCGTGGGACTCATCGCGTGGGATACACAGAAGCTACGCAACCTCTTCCTCGAGTACGGCTCGGCAGATGAGGGTGGTCAGAAGCTCGCTCTGATTGGTGCTTTGACACTCTATCTCGACTTTATCAACCTCTTCCTCTATCTTCTCCGCATATTTGGAGGCAACCGAGACTAAGAGCCTCGAACGAGGATAAGGCGTACCACATAGTACTGCACAAAAGAGTAATCGACGAGGGGGCAATAGCGCTTGAGACAGAGCACAGGCCTCCTCGCTGTTTTTACCACCCGTAAGCATCCTCCCAAGCGCCCGTTCGGCAGAGCACTCGGCAAGGCACTCGCAGATTTTGTACATTCAAACCACTATTTCATACATTGCCCACCCAAAAGTTTTGCCAACAGAGATAACTATCTTACTTTTGCATAGAAAATCAGTCAAATGAAGAAGCAATTGATAATATCAACCTCAATAGATCTGGTGCGCATTGCACCCGAGAAGATTGTCTATATAGCGTCCGACGGCAACTACTCGACGCTTATGCAGACCGACAACGAGGTGCGTATGTTGTCATACCAGTTAGGACAAATCGAGAAGATGATATCGTCGCAGCTCGGCAGCGAGGGTAACATCTTTATTCGCATTGGTAAGAGTCTAATCATTAATCGCTCCTACATCTACTATATCAACATTGCAAGACAGAAGTTGACACTCTCGGATGTGACATCGTTTAACCATAGTGTTACAGCATCGAAAGAGGCACTTAAGCAACTGAAGGAACTATTGGAAAAGGAGGTAAAATAGTTATGAAAGATTTTAAGGATATACAGGACGATCAGATTCGCATCGTCGGCCAAAATGTCGAGCGCAAGCCGCTGTCACGTGGTGCGTGGGTTGCAATCATCGCTTTAGTGATGATAGCTATCTCAGCCGCAGCACTTCTTATCGCGCAACAGCGCGAAGCGCAGACCGCAGAGCTATCTGCCCCCGAGCCAGCACTCTTCGAACCTATCGAGAAGGTGGAGGTTGTCGAGCAGAAGTGGCTCGGCAGCAACGTAGCGGAGGAGCGAGAGGGATTTACCGAGATTCGTGATACAATCATCAACGACATACCGTTACGCATCTTCATTCCTCACAATGCCGAAATGTCGCTGCACATCGGCAGGATGGACAAGGAGGATAAGGAGGTAGTCTACGTAGCACAAGCTGCCGATATCAGAGCTGACAATGGCGGCATCGTCGGAGCATTTGTCCTCAAGGGCGAGCCTCGTGCGTGGGGCCTCTCAAAGAAGGGTTTCTGCGCATCGATAAATGGTGTAGTGACAGTTGGTGTTGCCGAGAACTCGCACCTCTTCGAGCAGGCTACCGAGGAGGGAGGCTACTTCTTCCGCCAATACCCTCTGGTAAGTGATGGCCAGTTGGTAGAGAACGAGCCGAAGGGTAAATCCATTCGCCGCGCGATATGCGACAGACAGGGCGAGATATTTATGATTGAGAGCGGAACTGCGGAGTCGTTCCACGACTTTGCACAAGCGCTGGTTGATTTAGGCGTTGACCAGGCTGTATATCTCGTAGGCTCATCAGCTTATGGATGGGCTGTCGACGCAGAGGGCAATGTTCACGAATTCGGCGAGGACAACTACTACACCGGTCGCCACAGAATGCCAAAGAACACAAGTTATATCGTCTGGAGAAAGCAACAGCAGGAGTTCAAGATGTAGCCACGAGTTGCATTTTATACACAAAAAAAACGATTTCGTACAGTCGAGCGGAAAATGCTCGGTTGTACGATTTCTTTTTTTGAAATTTGTACTTGAACAATTGTGCTAACAAATTAAAACAAGTATAAATTATGAAAACTGCCCTGATCAGATTTTGCGTTGCGATGCTTGCCACACTCGGCATCGTAGCGTGCAGCTCACGAGAGTCGATGAGTGCCGAAGAGGTGGATAGGTGGATAGCCGCCTACACCCCCGAACGTATCGATACAGATGCTGTCATACGCATAGAAATGACCGACTCTCTCGCTACGCTTATTGACACTCTCCGTCCGCTGGAGAGGGTATTTAGCTTCTCACCCTCGCTCAAGGGCGAAGCGCACTACAGCAAGAATGGCCGATATATCGACTTTGTCCCCGAGTCGACACTCAAGCAGGGTAAGCAGTACAACTGTCGTCTGTCGCTCTCCCGACTTACGGGCATAGACTCGCTGAAGGATTTCAGTTTCAGCTTCTTTGTAGAGCGTTGCGAAGTGATGCTTACCGACATTCGTGTAGTGGTAGATCCCAACAACGTGGAGCAGGTCATCGTAAGCGGCACAATGCTCTTCAGCACCACGCCAAGCACACAATCGACCAACGCCTCAACGCTCACCTGTAGCTATACGGAGGCACACTCGGCAATCACACCCACAAACGATAAGCTCCGCCACAAGTTCACGATATCGAACATCAAGCGCCGCGCTGCAGATACCCAGATGAGTATTGAGTACGCACCTTTGGGCGAATTTACCAGCACCATAACCGAGGTGGAGATTCCAGGTATGGAGGAGGATTTCAAGCTTCTGTCTATGGAGCGCATAGAGACTGCCGAGCCATACATCAACCTCGAGTTCTCGTCACCCCTCGCTGCCGAGCAGGAGCTCGACGGCCTTATCGCTATCGACAACATCGAGGCTACGCGCATCGAGCGACGTGGCACAAACGTGAAGCTGTACTACCCCATCAATGGACTCGGCGATATGATAGTCAGAGTCTCGGAGTTGCTTCGCTCGAATGATAACCGCACGCTGGATGGCGATATCGAGCAGCACTTCGAACAAAAGGTTATCGCACCAGCTATCGAGATACCCATCAGCGGCACGATTCTGCCCGATGGAGCAAGTCTCACACTACCCTTTCGTGCGGTAAACCTTGCTGCTATAGATATCGAGGTTGTCAAAATATACACCGACAACATCTTGACATTCCTCCAGCACAACGATATCGATGAGAACTACGGTCTGCGACGTGTCGGCCGATTGATACATAAGCAGACCTTACGTCTCGATGGCGACAAGAGTCTCAACCTACACCAGTGGCAGAACTTCTCGATCGACCTGAAAAACCTCTTCAAACAGGAGCACGGTGCTATATACAACATACGTCTATCGATGCGCAAGGCCTACTCGCTCTACAACAAAGCTCAAGCCGATGAGTTCTCGACAGAGTGCGGCATAACACATACAGATAGAGATGTGTGGGATGTGTGCAGTCCGCATATATATCGCGAGGCTGCCGACTATGACTGGTGGGAGTATGACTGGAGCGAAAGTGACGACCCATCGAAGGATAGCTACTATATGAGCGACGATCGTATCGCCGAGTACAATCTTATGGCATCGGATATCGGCCTGATTGTCAAACGTGCCGAGGGTGATGAGCTATGGTGCTCTGTATGCGACATTATGACAGCTCATCCTGTGAGCGGCATCGAGGTTAAGGCCTATAACTACCAGATGCGCGTGATAGGCTCGGCATACACCAACGAGCAGGGATTCGCCGACTTCAAGGTCGACGGCAAGCCCTTTGTCGTAACGGCATCCAACGCCACATCGACCACCTATCTGAAGATTAATGGCGGTCACGAGCTCTCGACAAGCCGCTTTGATGTAGGCGGCAAGAGAGTTTCGCAGGGCATCAAAGGTTACGTCTACGGCGAACGTGGCGTATGGCGCCCAGGCGATGAGATACACCTCACGCTCATTGTCGAGGATAAGCAGCACTCTCTACCCAAGAATCACCCTGTGACGATGGAGCTCTACACACCCCTAAACCAACTCTACGACAAGCAGACCCTCACACGAAGTGTCGATGGCATATACACCTTCACCATTGCTACCTCGGAGGATGCGCTAACCGGAGGATGGGATGCACGCTTTATGGTTGGAGCACAGACATTCCACCACACCGTGCGCATCGAGACTATCAAGCCCAACCGACTCAAGATAAAGATATCATCGCCCGAGGTGCTGCAAAGCGAGCAGAGCGCTCCCATCGCTATCGAGTCGCACTGGCTCACCGGCCCTGTGGCATCGGGGCTGGATGCCAACGTGGAGCTTTCGCTACATAGCAACCCTCACCCATTCGAGCAATACAACGACTACACATTTCGCAACCCGCTGTACGACTTTTCGCACGCGGAGCACAACATATTTTCGGGTAAACTCGACTCGCAAGGCCGCGCTACGTGCAACTTCGCCGTACCTACCACAGCACAAGCACCAGGCATTATGCAGGCCAACATCATTGCGCGTGTAAAGGAGGCCGCAGGCGACGAGAGCCTGACATCGCACTCGGTGCGATACTCTCCCTACAAGAGCTACGTCGGTATTGCACTCGGCAACAAGGAGTTTGAGACCGACTGCGATTTGCATTTCCCGATTGTTGCAGTTGATGCACAAGGCTTAGCGATCGAGCGAGAACTTCGCTACAAAATCTATCAACTCGACTGGAGCTGGTGGTGGGAGGGCTCGGCAGACGAACTTAACCGCTATGTACAGAGCACCACTGCCGAGGTTGTTGCATCTGGAAGCATAACAACCACAGAGGGCAAGGGCGAGATAGCATTCTGCGTGGAGTACCCATCGTGGGGCAAGTATCTTATATATGTCGAGGACACGGTAAGTGGCCACGCTACAGGTGGTGTGGTACGTATCGACTGGCCCGACTGGCGAGGTCATTCAGGCAAGAGCGACCCTACGGCAGCCTCGATGCTCTCGTTCTCCCTCGACAAGCGCGACTACGAGATTGGCGAATATGCTACCGTCTATCTACCTAAATCGGAGGGTGGCCGTGTGTTGTTATCGGTAGAAAATGGTTCGCGAGTGATATCGCGTAAATGGGTGACTACCTCGGCAGATACGGAGACCGCACATCGAATACCGATTACCAGCGATATGACACCCAACTTCTATGTTCACGCCACGCTCTTGCAACCTCACGCGCAGACTATCAACGACCTGCCAATCAGAATGTATGGTGTGGAGGGTGCTACGGTTATCGACCGCAAAACGATTCTGCATCCTGTAATCGATACCCCTTCGGAGATTCGTCCACAGCAGGAGTTTACGATTGAGGTGCGCGAGGCTGATGGCAAACCTATGAGCTATACCCTCGCGATTGTTGACGAGGGTCTGCTCGATATCACCGCGTTCAAGACACCGCAACCCTGGGCTGCGATGAATCAGCGCGAGGCGCTGGGCGTCAAGACCTGGGATGTGTACAACGATGTTATCGGTGCATATGGCTCGCGATTCTCCTCGATTTTGAGCATAGGCGGCGATGAGGCGTTGCGACGTGCTGCCGGCAAGGAGAAACGATTCAATCCGGTTGTCGAGTTCCTTGGGCCATTCACGCTCAACGGAGGTATAAAGAGTCACAAGATAACCCTCCCGATGTATGTCGGCTCGGTGCGTGTTATGGTCGTAGCAGCCAAAGATGGCTCGTATGGCAGCGCAGATTGCAGCGTCAGTGTAAATTCGCCATTGATGCTACTTGCAACGATGCCTCGACAGTTGGCGTGTGGCGATAGTGTGAAGCTACCGGTCAACATCTTTGCTATGGAGGAGGGAGTAAAGAGTGTAGATGTGTCGATAGAGACCGAAGGCCCTGTGTCGATTATCGGAGCGACGACCAAGAGCATAGCGTTTAGCAAGCCTGGCGAGCAACTACTCAACTTTGAACTTCGATGTGATGCTGCGCATAGCGGTCAGGCAAAGGTTAAAATCAGGGCTACGGGTGGCGGACAGCAGGCTACGGAGACCATAAATATCGACGTGCGCAACCCTCTACCCGATATAATCACGTCGGAGAGTATCGTGCTTGATAGTGAGCAGCGCCATCGCTTCGACCTTTCGCCACAGAGCACAGCCGAGCTTACCATAGCGACAATGCCAGCAATCGACTTCAGCGGTGCATTCACGTTTGTTGCCAACTATGCGCACTACTGCACCGAGCAGCTATCGGCAAGGGCTATGTATTTGCTCTATGCGCGTAAGTTTCTCGATAGCGATGAGGCTGCATTGGCCGAAAGGGCTCTGCCAGCACTGCTCAAGGCTATCGCATCGCGACAGCTCGCATCGGGAGGTTTTGTCTACTGGCCGGGCAATGACAGCGCCCACGAATGGGCTACATCGATGGCTGGCGAGGTGATGACCGAGGCGCGCCATCAGGGCTTTATGGTAGCTAATCAGACTATCGATAGATGGAAGGCTTACCAGAACTCCGCAGCGCGCAGCTATCGCCACACAACAGCCGAAGCTGCCGACATAGTTCAAGCATACCGCCTCTACACCCTTGCATTGGCCGGTGAGGAGCCTATAGCAGCAATGAACAAACTCCGCGAGTCGAAGTGCATCTCCGAGCAGGCTCTGTTGCGTCTCGCTGCAGCATACGCACTGATCGGACGTAGCGATGTCGCTAACCGACTAATAGACAAGGCGGCATCGACACCTGCAATCGACGGCTCGTATGCGACATTCTGGTCGCCACTCCGAGACAAAGCTATGGCCCTGGAGAGCTATCTGCTTATGGGCGACAAGAGCCGCGCATTTGCTCTCGCTAAAGAGGTCGCATCGCAATTCTCTGCTACAAATTGCAGCACGCAGGAGGTCGCTTTCGTAAGCGCAGCGATGAGTAGAATGAGTTACGTTATCGACAAGTCAACCTCGGAGGTGGCCATCAGCGACGACAGCGGCGAACGAAGTGTTATCAGCAATCTGCGAGGCGTGAAGAGCCTTTCGCTCGATACCGCTCATAAGTATGTCGAGGTAATAAACCGAGGCAACGAAGAGCTATACACAGCGCTTATGACACGCCGCACACCATCTGCCGATGAGCAGATTATGCCCGAGGCAAATGGCGTTGAGATAGCCGTACGCTACACCGACATAGAGGGCAGGACAATAAATATTGAGTCTATAAACCAGGGTGATGAGTTCCTGGCACATATCGATGTCCGCAAGCTTTCTAATAGCTCCGAGTCGTTAGCTCTGTGCTATGCTGTGGCATCGGGGTGGGAGATTTGGAATGAGCGTTTGGTAGGAGGTGCCAATAACCTCGGCACAACCTATACCGACATTCGCGATGAGCGCATCAGCTGGTACTTTTCGCTTGGCGCCAACGAGAGCCAATGCTTTACCGTAAGACTCCGTGCAGCCTATGCCGGCACATTTATTCTGCCTCCAACGGTTTGCGAGGATATGTACAATACGGCGTGTCGTGCGACAACCTCAAACAGCAAAACAATAGTTAAGTAATGCGTAAACCTATAATATATACGACAGCTTTGGCAGCAGGAGCTCTCTTGCTACTATGGTTCTTCTGCCTGCCTTGCAACCTCTTCGAGGGCGTTGTCTACTCTACTGTTGTGACCGACAGAGATGGCGAGCTACTGGGTGCGCGCGTAGCCGAGGACGGGCAGTGGCGCTTCCCAATGTGCGACTCTCTTCCCGAGAAGTTTACCAAGGCGTTAGTCGAGTTTGAGGATCATCGCTTCTATTCGCACTGCGGAGTAAGTCTGCCAGCTTTGGCACGCGCCACGATGCAGAATCTGCGCAATGGTCGTGTGGTGAGCGGTGGTAGCACCATAACAATGCAACTTGTCCGTCTTTCGCGCCAAAAGCCACGCACACTCTGGCAAAAGGTCGTGGAGAGCTTTATAGCTACACGTCTCGAGGCGAGATACAGCAAGGATGAGATAATGAGATTGTATACATCGCACGCTCCGTTTGGAGGCAACGTTGTGGGCATACGTGCCGCTATGTGGCGCTATTTAGGCGACGAGGGCGCGGAGCTATCGTGGGCCGAGGCAGCGACACTGGCAGTACTACAAAATGCCCCATCGCTGATACATCTCGACAAAAACCGCGATGAACTGCTGGCCAAGCGCAACCGTCTGCTGAAGCGCCTACTCGACAAGGGTGAGATAACAGATGAAGAGTATGCTCTGGCCGTCGAAGAGCCACTTATCGGCAATCCATACCCTATGCCGCAATATGTTCCGCACCTCGTGCAGCACTACCATCGTATAGCACAGGGACAGCAGAGCATAACACACATCGACCTCGCTATGCAGAGGCGCATCGAGGAGCTCGCCACGCGTTGGAGTAGAGAGCTGCGACAGCAGGGCATACACGACTTGGCGATTGTTGTCGAAGAGGTGGCAAGCGGAGAGATTGTCGCCTACTGCGGCAATAGCGACTTCGGCTTTGAGCGCAACGGCAAGTGGGTCGACATTGCGCGTGCTCGACGCTCTTCGGGGAGCATTCTCAAACCTCTGCTCTATGCTGCGGCATTGCAAGAGGGAGTCATCCTGCCAAAGAGCCTACTGCCCGATGTACCGACCGACTTTGGTGGCTTTGCACCGAAAAACTTTGACGGCACATATGCTGGTGCAATCGCTGCCGACAAAGCTCTATCGCTCTCGCTCAACATTCCCAACGTACACTTGCTCAAGGATTTTGGCACAGCGCACTTCGCACACACGCTACAACAGGCTGGCTTCACATCGCTCGACCGTTCGGCAGATGAGTATGGACTGTCGCTCGTGCTGGGCGGTGCCGAGGTGCGACTTGTCGATGTGGTGTCGTGCTACTCGAAGATGGCGGCTTGTTATGCCGATACTACTGCATATCGCGATTTTCCGCTACGTGACAAGGTGGCACTATACCACACATTCAATGCAATGCGCGAGGTTAACCGCCCCGATCAGATGGATTGGCGCAGAGCTACGTCGGTGCAAAACGTGGCGTGGAAGACCGGCACGAGCTACGGCTCGCGCGATGGATGGGCTGTAGGCATAACACCTCAATATGCAGTAGGCGTGTGGGTTGGTAATGCCGATGGAAGCGGCGTCGCGGAGCTTACGGGCGCAAGATGCGCAGGCCCCGTTCTCTTCGATATCTACGCCCTGCTACCCAGCTCCAGATGGTTCGACGAGCCGAAGGTTAGCGATGGCGAGGTGGTCAGAGTGTGCCGACATTCGGGATACCGCGCAAGCCGACATTGCACCGATTGTGAAGAGGTCCTGCTGCCACGCAACAGCTCCAAGAGCACTCTCTGTCCCTACTGCACCGAGGCACTTGTATCGCTTGACGGCGAGCGACGCGTAACCGACAGGAGCGAGCCAACGCGCAGCGAATGCTACTTCGTGCTACCGCCACATATGGAGCACTACTACAAACAGCAGCACCCCGAATACCATTCGTTGCCCGTTGCAACATCGGCCATAGGTATCGATGCCCAGGATGCTTTTCATTTTATCTATCCAGCCGACGGCAATGTTATCTCACCAGCCAAACAGATGGATGGCACGCGAGGCGGCATCGTCTGCAAAGTTGCCCATAGTAGCGCCTCGACAGAGCTGTTCTGGCATCTCGACGGCAACTATATAGGCTCGACAACCAATGTGCACCATATGCAGATACAACCCTCCATAGGCTACCATCGAATCACCGCTGTAGATGATCGTGGCAACCAGCAGACGCTATGTATCATTGTAAAATGATTGAATGCAAAACACGACCAACCTCGTGATAATTTTTAGTCAAAGTGGGTCAGATGTAATGCCAAATGAAAACTCCTCGGATGAGAAATAGGTTTAGTATTTCCCGTTCGAGGAGTTGAGTTTGGTGCCGCAGATGACACATTATCACAAAAAGTAGCCCCTCCGGGACTCGAACCCGGATCTAAGGTTTAGGAAACCTTCATTCTATCCCTTGAACTAAAGAGCCAAACCGAATTACAAAGATAACATAAAATTTGCAAATATCAATCATTATATCCATTTTTTCTGCCGAGCTAATAATTTTGCTTAAATTGGATCAGTATAGCGGTATCGTAGTAGAAAAATAATACAATAAATATTTACCAATAAAATAACACATATAGCACGATATATCAGCGTGTTATATTCACAAAATAAGAGATTGCGAAGAATAGTCTATGAGAAAATCGGTTGAATTACGCACATAGTCACAAAAAAAGTTATATCTTTGCAGCAATATTGTGTTATACATTTCCAAAACAGATACGTTATGTTGGAACAGAACTTAATAAAGATTTACGAGCAGAGCTTCCGCAACAACCGCGAGATGGCCGCTATTACCGACTACTTCAAGGGTGAG
>JAGBXR010000045.1 GCA_017629145.1 Alistipes sp.
AGAGTATTGGTGACGAGGTGTTTAGCGGTTGTAGTAATCTCTCAACTATTACTATTGGTGCAGGCGTTACCTCTATTGTCGATGGTCTATTTAGCAATCTCGGCAAACTAACCGACATTACAATAGGTAGTGGCGTAATAACCATAGGCTCTTGTGCATTTAGCAATTGTACAAGCCTTAGCAATATCACCATCCCTGATGGCGTTGAGAGTCTTGGTGACGAGGTGTTTAGCGGTTGTAGTGCGCTACAGAGCATCAAGATAGGTGCAAATGTAGAGAGCATCAATCGCGGTATGTTTAGTGGTTGTGATAGTATTGAGGAGTTTAGTGGTAAGTTTGCATCGGAGGATGGTTACGCCCTTATCCATAATAACAATCTTGTGGTGTTTGCCAAGGCTTGTGGTATTAAGGAGTACACTATACCAGAGTATGTTACACATATTGAGGAGCGTGTATTTGCAAATTGCTCTGATATATCACTCTTTACTTTCAAGTCAACTACGCCTCCGACACTTGGCGCAGATGTATTTGTGGGTATAGATAATCTTCAAATCAGCATTCCTGTTGAGGCTATTGAGGCATATCTTACTTGTGACTGGCCATACGAATATCGTCGTGCTATTGTTGAACTTGCTGATATTAACAATATTCCCGATAGTTGCCGATTGTATTATACCACTAAAGATAATGAAAAACTCGATAACTATCCTGAAGATTGTGGAGAAGGTGAATATAGTGTTTTATCGCATACCTATGCTGATGGACAGGGTATGGTAGTATTTTACTCACCTTTAACTTCAATTGGAGATGGTGCATTCTGTGATTGCGGTAGACTAACAAGTGTCACTATTCCCGATAGTGTAACTTCAATTGGAGAGGGTGCATTCCTTTGGTGCAGTAGCCTCAAAAGTGTCACTATTCCCGATAGAGTAACTTCAATTGGAAATGGTGCATTCCATAGTTGCAGTAGTCTAACAGGTGTAACTATTGGAGATAGTGTAACGACGATTGGAGAGGGTGCATTCCGTGGATGCAGTAGCCTTGCAAGTGTCAATATTCCCGATAGTGTAACTGAAATTGGAGATTATGCATTCTTTGATTGCGGTAGCCTCACAAGTATCAATATCCCCGATAGTGTAACGACGATTGGAGATTATGCATTCTGTTATTGCAGCCTCACAAGTGTAACTATTCCCGATAGTGTAACGACGATTGGAGAGTATGTATTCAATTGTTGCAGTGGCCTAACAAGTGTAACTATTGGAGATAGTGTAACTACAATTGGAAATTATGCATTCAATGGTTGCGAAAGCCTAACAAGTGTCACTATTCCCGATAGTGTAACTGAAATTGGAGATTATGCATTCAGTGGTTGCAGTCGCATAACAAGTGTATATTGCGAGGCTACTATACCTCCAGCATTGGGAAGCAATGTATTTGATTTCAACGCCTCAGGTCGCAAGATTTATGTGCTAATGGAGTCGGTTGAGGCATATAAAATAGCTTATGGTTGGAGTGACTTTGCCGATGATATCATAGGCTATGACTTTGAGAATAATGCGGTTGTTGAGTAGACAACATTCCTGATTGAGATATCTGCCGAGTGGATTCGCTCGGCAGATGTTTTTTTATCACCTCATTGCGCGAAATAGCATTTGTCGGTATTCGCTTATTCGTTATACAACCCTTTTTGCCGGTCTGTATATATGATGATAGCACAAAACAAAAGTTACGACTTTGCAATTTTTTGCTTACCTTTGTGTTACCTAAAACATCATTAACTATGGCAAAGAAGAATAACAGTACAAGCGCGGATAGTGGTATTTTGAAGAGATTGTTCAAAACCTATGTTGTAGATTCGTTGAGCTATATGGCCTTCGGTCTCTTCTGCTCGCTGATTCTCGGACTTATCGTCAAGCAGCTTGCAACAATTCCGCATCTCGGCTTTTTGGCCGACATAGCCTCGTTTATGCAGTCGGCACACGTCGTGGGTGGCTCGATAGGTCTGGCTATCGCCGTAGGTCTTAAGCGCGACTTGCTTGTGACCATCTCGGCTGTGGGCGTGGGCGCTCTCGGATACATCTTCGGTGGCCCTGTAGGAGCCTATCTCTCGGCAATTATCGGTGTTGAGGCTGGCTCGATTGTCTCGAAGCGCACGCCTGTCGATATTATCATCACACCGCTCGTTGCAGTGGTCGTAGGCGGACTCTTTGCTAAGTACTGCTGCACGCCAATTAACGAATGGGTGATGTCGCTCGGCGAGGTTATCAACCGCGCAACGATGCTTAATCCGTTTGTTATGGGTATCGTGGTCTCTGTATCGGTCGGTTGTATCCTCACATTGCCTATCAGTTCGGCAGCGCTCTGCATATCTATTGGCATAGGAGGCCTTGCAGCAGGTGCCGCAACAGCAGGATGCTGTGCCCAGATGGTTGGCTTTGCTGTAATCAGCTTCGCGGATAACGGATGGGGAGGACTCCTCTCGCAGGGTCTCGGTACATCGATGCTTCAGATTGGTAACATCGCACGCAAACCCATAATTTGGCTTGCTCCAACGCTCACAGCTGCCATACTCGGCCCAGTGTCGACTATGCTCTTCGGTATGGAGAACAACGCAGCAGGTGCAGGTATGGGTACAGCAGGTCTTGTAGGCCCTATCGGCTGTTGGGATACGATGGCCGCAACGACTGACCACGCAGTGCTGCTAATCGAGATTTTACTCCTCTACTTTATTGCTCCAGCCGTATTGAGCCTCTTCATCCACTCGGTGATGAAGCGCCTCGGATGGGTCAAGGATGGCGATATGAAGTTGCAGCGATAGGGAGCATAGAGCATAAAGATAGGGGATTGTCCACGCGGACAATCCCCTATGTCATATTGCGAGCTTACTCGGCATCGGTGTAGATATCTCGAAGTCGGTCCGACATAAAATACTGGAAGACTCCGCGAAGGAACATATAGAGTGTAAATGCCATCCACAGCGCGTTGTTGCCAATCAGCCAACCCAGACCATAGAGTATTGCAAAGTAGCATATCGACGAATAAATCATCGAGTTACGCATAATACGACTGCGTGCTGCGCCCACCATAATTCCATCCATCACAAATGGCATAGCTGCAGCGAGCGGAATCACTATAATCCAGCCAATATACTCTTCGGCAACCGACAACAGAACGTCGATATCGCTACCATCGGATGGCACGAGCAGCATAAATATATCGCGCCACCAGCCAATGTATACGCCCACGAAGAAGAACGATATGCCGAAGCTCCATACCAGGCACATCTTTACGCAGCGACGCAGCGAGGCTATATCCTTTGCGCCGATAAATCTTCCGGTGAGCGCCTCGGCAGCATAGGCAAAGCCGTCGTTCATATACGAGAATAGTGTGAATAGCTGCAATAGCATTGCGTTAACTGCCAGGATGTTAGTGTCGCCAGTATCTGCCGAAGCCTTCGTAAAGAAGGTGTATACGGCAACGAGGCAGAACGTGCGGATAATGATGTCGCCATTAATCTGGAAGAACTTGCGCATAGCGCCAATGTCGAATACCTCGGCAAGCGATATGCTTGTGAGACGACTGCGGTACATCACGAAGATTATCACGAACATAACAGCTACGCCACTCCACTGCGCAACTACCGATGCCAGCGCAATGCCGCTGAGTCCCATAGAACCCTCTATCGAGAACAGAAAACTACAACCTATGTGCAGCAGGTTGACCATTATGGCGATGATCATCGGCACAATTGCATTCTGCATACCTGTGAGCCAGCCGTTCAGTGCAAAGAGAAGAATTCCTGCAGGTACGGCCCATATGCGTGTGTAGAAGTAGTCGGCAATAAGTGCGCGGTTTTGCTCGACATCAGTACCCATAAAATCTATCGAAAACTCTCCGATGGGGCGTTGCAATGCAAATGCAAGCAGTCCCACGCCGAGTGCTACGACCAGCGAACGCCACAACATCAGAGTATACTCCTTGTTCTTTTGTGCGCCATAGGCCTGTGCCGTGAGGCCGCTCGTTCCCATACGGATAAATGAGCAGTTCCAGTATATGAAGTTGAAGATTGTCACACCTATCGACAACGCTCCGATGGTTGCGGCAGCGTCGCTTCCGCCGATACGACCAGCAATTGCGGTCGATACGATACCCATCAGTGGCACCGTGATGTTCGATATGATGTTTGGTACGGCAATGCGTAAAATATCTCGGTTCATTCTCATAATTTAGTCTCTTTAGGGCATATGTTGCCGAGCGCAAAGGTATACATATTTTGCGATTTTGCGATGTTTCGTGGCACAGATCTTGCCTTAACGGGTGAAGTTGAAGGTCAAATGTGCCAGTAGAGGAGTGATTTTTATTAAAAATTAAGATAGATCAAAAAAAATAGTTACCTTTGCCGCACCTTATTATAATACTATAAAATACGATGAAAGATTACAGAACAGACTCAACAGACAATCTATCGCGTTTTGCTCGCGATAAGCGTCAGCGAATCAGCTCTACGGAGCGTGTTGAGCAGAGCCCCCGCCCACGCCGCGAGGCTGACAGCGAGGGAGCAAGAGAGTTCCGTCCACGCACGGCAAACACAGCAAAGCGCAGCTCGTACAATCCACATTTCACAGCGGACAACCGTCTTCGTCCAGAGTATGAGCGCCCACGTCGCGAGGAGGGAGCATCAGATTTCGAGCGTCCACGCCGCAACGATTCACGTGGCGAGGGTCGTCCACAGCGCAACAACGACTTTGGTGGTCGTCCACAGCGCACAGAGGGTGGTCGTCGTTTCGAGCGCAACGAGCGTAACGATTTTGGCAATCGTCGCAACGAGCAGGGCGAGGGTAAGAGCTTCCGCCCAAAGAGCGAGGGCAATGGCTTCCGCAAGAGTGAGGGTGGCAGCTTCCGTCCAAAGAGCGAGGGCAATGGTTTCCGCAAGAGCGAGGGTGGCAGCTTCCGTCCAAAGAGCGAGGGCAACGGTTTCCGCAAGAACGAGGGTCAGCGCAGTGAGGGCCGTAGCTTCAACAAGTTTGATGGCGATGCACGCAAGGGTGGCCGCAGCTTCGATGGTGAGAAGCGCACGGCATACAAGCCAGCTGGCAAGCGTGACTACAATAAGAGCCGCGAGGAGGCTCCACGTAACTATCCCAAGTACAACCCTAACAAGCAGACTGGCGAGATTCGTCTAAACCGCTTCATCTCGCAGTCGGGCGTATGTTCACGTCGCGAGGCTGATGATTTCATCCTTGCAGGTGTTGTAACTGTTAATGGTCAGGTTGTTACCGAGCTCGGCACAAAGATTCTTCCAACTGACGAGGTGCGTTTCCACGATGAGAAGCTCCAGGGCGAGAAGAACGTATATTTAGTGCTCAACAAGCCAAAGGGATATGTGACATCACTCGAGGATCCTCACGCCGAGAAGACCGTTATGGAGTTGGTTAAGAATGCTTGCACAGAGCGTGTATACCCTGTAGGTCGTTTGGATAAGAACTCATTGGGCTTGTTGCTCATCACCAACGATGGCGACATCACTCGTCAGCTTACACACCCATCGTACCACAAGAAGAAGATCTATCAGGTAACACTCGATAAGCCTCTTACTCGTGCCGATATGGATACACTCACCGAGGGTATCACACTCGAGGATGGCGATATCTTTGCTGATGAGATCGCATATGCATCAGAGGATAAAAAGACCGTAGGTATTGAGATTCACTCTGGCCGTAACCGTATCGTGCGCCGTATGTTCGAGCACCTCGGCTATATCGTTCAGAAGCTCGACCGCGTATACTACGCAGGTCTGACAAAGAAGAACCTCAAGCGCGGTGAGTGGCGTTTCCTCACACGTGACGAGGTTATGCGCCTCAAGACTGGTCAGTACGAGTAGTCCGAGCAGGTAGATAAGAGGGTTAGGTTGTCCCAAGCGGGGCAACCTAATTTCTTTAGTATTACCATCTTTGTGCATACTATATAACAAATTAAGCGGCCCACGCAGGTCGCTTAATTTATGTGTAGTGCAATCGTGCTATTGTCCCGACGAGTTGCCGCCACCAAGGCGTCCTCTATCCTCCGCCGAGCCACTCTCTACCGATTTCGCGCGGAACTGCTTACCCGAGTTGAAGTTGTACGATATCGAGAACTTCAATGCTGGACGCTGCCAGGGCTGGTCTACGGTCATCACGCGCTGGAACGAGGCCTCCTCAATAGTAATCTTCGCCTTTACGGGTATGAGATTCTGTAGGCCGAGGCTGAGTGTCAGTTTATTGTCGAGAAGTCGCTTCTTGAACGTCACGCTCAAATTACCCATATCGCCCATCGACGTATTTCCAGAGACTATGCCGTGCATATAGTTACCGCTGAGCTCAATAAAGTAGTTCTTGGGCAAAGAGAACGATGTCTGTGCATTGGCGAAGCACATAAAGTTATGTCGCATAGGCTCCTCGGGGAAGATGCGCTGCCCTAAATATATTCCCGTAAAGTTAACATTTGCCGACCACCACTTCGTTAACTGGAACGGAAGGTTTGCCGATGCAAAGTAGCTGTTGATCGTAGGGTAGTTTATGTGCTGAAGAATTAGTAGCTCTGGGTTGTTGCTGTCGACAAGCGTTGTCTGCTGTATGGCGTTCTGCTTTATCGACATTCCGAGTGTTATCGAGTATTTATACTTTAATACTGCGGTCACCGATACTGAGTTGTCGTACGCTGCCTTCAGGTCGGGGTTTCCGCGCTGTATCATATACTCCGAGATCTTCCTCTCGTTAGGCGATAGAGCCCAGAAACTGGGGCGTGATATGGTGCGTGCATATTGTGCGATGAGCGAGTAGCTACCATCTGCTGTCATAGACCACGATACATTGGCATTGGGAAAGAGGTCGAAGTAGTCCTGCTTCACTGCGCCATCTGCCGAGCGGAACGACGTATACTCGCCTCGCAGACCACCCACCAGGCTCACGCGACCGAGGCGTGCCGAGGCTGTGGCATAGAGTGCTCCGATGTTTTCGGTGTAGGCGATGTTATAGCTGCGCTCGTTGTTCATATTCCAAATGTTATTTGCGAAGTACTCATAGTCGGCGCTGTTGTCGTTGTTGTTATACGTATACTTTGCGCCTGCCTTAAGTGTAACTTTAGGTGTCAGCACCTTCTCCATAGCAAGCGTTGCTGTTGCCAGCTGATAGTGGCTCATCGATCTCTGTCGATATGTCGAGTCACGCTTCAAAAGTGGCGTTGCGAGGTCGTATGTAGTATCGAAATAGTTGTTCGAGTTGGGTGACTGCGAGTTGGTATAGTCGCCAATCAACTTCAGCGTCGAGCCCTTATCATCGAGTTTGTAGATGTAGTTAAGTGTCGCTGTGATATGCTGGCTGTGATAGTCGTTATCGTAGAGACCATCGCTGCGTGTTGTCGTATTACCTAATGTGTGTTCAGTCCAGGTGTCAGTCTTGCCATTGCCACCCCAATAGTTGTATTGCAACTCTCCACCTATAGAGTGCTTGTCGGTGATGTCGTAGACTATGCCGAAATTGCCGCCAGCATAGTGAGAGTTTTCGTCCATTGCGGTTGCAGCATCGATCATTGTTGCCGATGTGTAGTCGGTATGCTCCGTTGAGCTGTACTTTTGACCGTTCACGCCTCCCCACATACGTCCATAGGCGTTCACCTTGCCACGATTGTAGTTAAGCGATACCGATGGGCCGAGGTTGTACATACCCTTTGTGCCTGTCGCTGATAGCGATGCTGTGCCCATAAGTCCCGAGTCGATGCGCTTCTTGGTCGTAATCTTGATAATACCGCCCGATGATGCTGCGTCGTAGTCCGCGCCCGATTGTGGTATCACCTCGATGCGCTGTATATCGTCAGCCCGTAGTGAGCGTAGGTAGTTGATAAGTTGCTCGTCCTCCATCCTCACCTCTCGGTCGTTGAGGTAAATCTTTGTTCCAGATGCGCCATTTATCGAAATCTTGTTATCTTGAATCCATACACCAGGTGAGCTTTTTAGTAGCTCCTCGCCATCTTTGCCTAAAGCAATGGGGGAGTTGGCTATATCTACCACGAAGCGGTCTGCCTCACGGCGTATAAGTTGCGCTGTTACCACCACCTCCTCGATTTCGGTCTTATCCTCCTCAAGTAGTATCTCTCCAACTTCGGTGTTGTTTGATAGCGAAAGAGTACGCTCTACTGTGCGGTAGCCGATGAACGCAACCTTTAGTGTGTAGTCGCCAGCAGCGGCTGTCAGTTTAAACTCACCATTGTCATTGGTTACACAACCAGCAACCTGCTCCGTGCCGCGTAAAACTACTACTGTAGCGTATGCCACAGGGTTGGAGTTGCTGTCTATAGTGCGTCCGCTTATCTCAAATCGTTGTGCTATAACACTATCTATAGTAGCCACGAACATAGCTATTACGAGTAGGGTGAGGTTTACTAATCTGCGCATATCTTACAATTTTAATCTGTTTATGTGTATTACTCTACTAATACACTGCAAATATAGAATCAATATCTTAGTTTACCAAACAAAGTTAGCATTTTTTTTCTATTTTCTTCTGCACCTATATATATAACGCACTATTGCGTCTAAATATAACATATAACGCTCTATTCTCTCACCGTAGTATGCAAAAAAGGGGACTTCGATCGACGAAATCCCCTTGTTGCTTAAGTGTTGTTGTTGGACTACTTGCCTGCTGTACCGTAGCCCGATACAGGGTAGAGGTTCATTGGGTAGTAGGTCGTATAGCCCTTAAGCTTAATCTTAGGCATAATGCTATCGTCAGCCACTACAGTATACTCCTTTAGCTCTGTAGCTCTATCGTCAGAGTCGGTCATATAGAGCTTTGTGAGCAAGCCTGTAGTGTCGTCAATCTCGTAGCCCCAAACTGTTACAGCGTGAGCTCCCGAGAAGTTTACACCTGTAGCAACAGCCATCGATGCCATACCGCGCTCGAAGTATGCTACGATATAGTCGGTGAAACCGCGCAGTGCACCTACCGAGTTGCTACGCCAATTATAGTTGTTTACCTCCGTAGTGTAGCCATACGTATACTCCGATGAGCTGTAGACCGCCGATGGGTAGATGCTGCTCCATACAGAGCTGAAGTAGCCACCTGTGCCAGCTGTGGGATATGCGCGGTTGTCGTAGCCATAGCCCAACTCACCGTAGTAGTCCTTACCCTCGAAGTACCACGTTACAGCCGAGTCTGCCCAGCCACCACGAGCAAGGTTCTGCCAATTATTGCGGAATACATCCATAATCTTGAGCTGGTAGCCACTTGTGTTCTGACCGTCAGGACAGCCTGCAGGAAGGGTGTTGCCAGCCTCCTTGTAGCGATCCTGCCACCACTGTAGAATGTTCGATGCTGATGCTGCCCAGCACATCATCTCGTCACCATTGAGCTGCTTGTTCACATCGTACCAACCCGATGTAAGTGTCACGCCCTCAGCCAATACAAGAGTCTTACCCTCTGCTGGCTGCTCAGGCTGCTCAGGATTCTCGGGGTTCTCAGGCTGCTCTGGCTCCTCTGGCTGCTCTGGCTCCTCCTGTACAGCTGTAGCTGTAACGCTAACTACATTCGACTTCAACTCGCCCTTAGCAGCGTAGAAGATATAGTCGCCAGCCTCAGTTGTAGTGAATGTGCTGCCCTCCAATGCCTCGCCATTAGCATAGATTGTGCACTCGGCAGTTACATCTTCGTCAGCCTGCTTAACACTAAGCTCCACAGCCTCTACACCGTCGGCTACGATAGTGCTTGCCGATGCTGAGAGTACGATAGGCTTCTCAGCCTCGGGGTCTGTTGGCTCCTCCGGATCTGTTGGATTCTCGGGCTCCTCATTATTCTCCGCTGCTTTAGCCACAACGGTAACCTCATTGGACTTAACATCGCCCTTCTGAGCGTAGAATGTGTAGGTTGCAGCCTCGCTTGTCGAGAATGTGCGACCAGCAACTGCTGTATTGTCTGCTTTGTTGAAGATGATAACACTCGTTGTGATATCCTCCTCGCCAGCCTTGACTGTGAAGGTTGCTACATCCTCACCATCTGCAGTAATCTCGCTCTTATCTACCGAGAGTGTGATATTGTCGATAGTGAGAGTCGGAGTCTCCTCGCAGCTAACAACGCCAACGAGGGCGAGGGCGAAGAGAAGTGCCTTAATACCAAAATTTTTCATATACTTAGTATGTTTCAGTTTGTTACTAACTATTTAACTACGCGCTTGAGTACGATGTCCGATGTTGCCACGTTGCGAAGCTCGGTGTTATTGTTCCAGATAGCTGGGCGGTATACACCATAGTCAAACTCAGCACCCGATATATACTGACCGATGGTAATGGTGTTGCCATCCTCCGATATCGTTACAGGGAATGCACAAGGTGCGTTCTGCTTGAGGTTGATATCCGTGCCGAAGAACTCGAGCTTGAAGTTGTCGATGATTGATGGGTTGAAGAAGTATGTACCCTTCTCTGTAGGCATAGTCACCACGTCGCCATTAGCAATCTCGAGGAATACCTTAGGACCGTAGTCGCGATATGCAAGGTTGGGGTTCTCGCTCCAGTAGCTGTGGCTATCCATAAGGTGCTTAGGCAAGAACGAGGTATAGTCCTCCGTAGCCCACGTACTCTGCCAAGCCCAGTCGATAATCACGAGGCGGTTGTGTGAGCGGTATAGCTCCTCGGTGTAGTCGTCTACGCCTGCTGCAATCTTCACTACAGCACCGTCGATACGCTCAATCTCGTAGTAGTAGTTCATATAGCTATAAGACAACTCCCACTCACCAACGAGCTCCTCGAAGAGTTTCGACTCCACACGTGCAGGTAACGCCTTAGCAGGTGTTGTAAAGGTCACAGTCTTAACCGTCTCGGTCTTCTCCTCGTTGAGTACGCGGATGATTGCTGTGTACTCGGTCTCGGGCCATAGATTCTCGAGAGTGATGCTGACACCTGCGCCATTAGCCTGTGCCATCTGCTCCTCGGTGAGGTCTGCGCCACGGCTCTGTGCTATCTCACTGTCGGTGTAGTTGCTGTCGCGAACGAGGTCTACATCTGCTGTAGTGTTGAACGCATACTTTGCCGAAACACCATTTGTCTGAATCTTTAGCTCAAGGGTCTTGTGAGGCTCTTTAGATGCAGCCATAAGCTCAGCACTTAGCTCTGCGGGAGCACCCGTAGCCTCGGTTGTAGAGAACTCCTCCCAAGAGAATGCCTCTGCACCTGCGCGGTCTACAATCAGCTTCAGCAGCGTGTAGTCTGTTGATGGAGTAAGACCTCCCCAAGTACGCTCGAGGCTCGACATTGCCGACCAAGCGTAGCTACTCTTCATTACAGCCATAAATGCACCCTCGCCATACATCTCGAGTCTGTCGGTGAAGGTTGCAGTGTCGATGATGTATAGGTAGTATGTCGATACCAGCTCGTCAGGTACTGCCTTGATATCTACCGATGTAGAGGTGATGTTGCTGAGTGTAATCTCGACCTTTGCATTAGACTCATCCAACGCCTTGGTTGTTACCTCGTGGGTGTAGACCTCGTAGAGGAGGTTACCCTCGCTGTCGTAGAATGAGCCATCGGCATTGCAGTTCACCGCAGCGATGACATATGGCATATTGGGCTGTACCGTCATATACTCGTTACCGTATGTACCACCATTCTCCCAGCGGATGCTCTTAGGGCCATATTCACGGATACTCTTCTGTGTGAGGTAGTTCTCGGCAGTACCAAATATTGAGAGGTATGCCTTCTCGAATGCGAGGAAGAGATAGTTACCCTCGAGGTTGATGTTGAACACAAAGTAGTCTGTGCCAATCTCTGTAACCTCGATAGGCTTAAACTTACCGTCGTCGAGCGTAGTGAATGTCATAGTCTTTACTGCGCTATACTCGCCATCGTCGATGCTTCGTGCTGCAACATATAGCTTGTACGCTGTGTTAGGCTCAAGATTATCGAGAGTCTCAAATGCGCTATCCTCAACATTGCCGCTGTTGATGTTGAACCACTCGGGCATTGCTGGAACGGTGCCACCCTCCAAATCGCTCATATAGAAGTAGCCATACTCGCAAGGCTTGTTTGCCTTGATCTCGAATGTGTAGTTCTCTGCGGTAACCTCAATCTCGATGAGCTCAATCTCGGGCGTGATGTGATCATCCGGAGTTAGTGGTTCAGGTGGAGTAGGCTCCTCCTGTGTCGAGCTACAGCCTACCAAGAGGATGAAGCCAAGCATAAATGCAAAAAACGAAAGTAGTTTTCTCATGGTTGTAAAATTATTTAGGTTATTAAATTAATTCCTGCTCCGTTTTACATAGAACACATAGTGTTCAATGTCGCAAAAATATCAAATATTTTTCAATTACCAAAGTCCGAGGAACACATTTCTACTTTTCATCAATAAAAAGTGATTTATATCCTGTTTATCTGTGTCGCAATTTGGCAAAATTGTTGCTCTTCAGTGTCGGAAAATCGGAAATATTATGAGACGAAATTTTATGGAGGCAGTAGCCAATCGCCGAAGCTACTATGCGCTGAACAGCAACAGATTGGTCGATGAGGCACAGGTGTGCGAAATAGTCAGAAAAACACTCGAAACAGCACCTTCGCCCTTCAATATTCAGTCGGCACGTATCGTCGTTCTTGGCTACGAGGCGCATATTCAGTTTTGGGATATTGTCGAGCATACTCTGCGCAAGGTTGTGGCCGAAGAGCAATTTGGTGCGACACGCCAAAAGTTGCATACTGCGTTTCGTTCCGGATGTGGAACTATTCTATTCTACGAGGATTGTGCAGCACACGACCAGCTGCGACAACGCTTTCCGCTCTATGCCGATAAGGTAGAGTCGTTTGTGCAGCAGAGCGCTGGTATGTATCAGTTTATAATTTGGACAGCTTTGGAGGATTTGGGATATGGCGCATCGCTTCAGCACTATAATCCGCTGATTGATGCCGAGGTAGCCCAGCGCTGGGCGTTACCTGCTACCTGGCAGCTCATTGCGCAGATGCCCTATGGCACGCCTTTGCATATCCCCGAAGATAGGGTGCAGACCTCACCATCGGACGAGCGTATGTGGGTATTTTAACGCCTCGGGCGAGATTGTCGCCTAAAACTCGGCCTTGCTTCGTAGCGAGATGCTCTCGCCAGATATGGGGTGTGCGAACTCTAAGGTTTCAGCGTGGAGCATCAGACGCTCTGCGCCGATTCCGTAGATGTCGTCACCAACAATTGGTGTGCCGAGTCCCTCTGCGTGTGCCGAGTGAACACGTAGCTGATGCGTGCGACCGGTGATAGGGTAGAAACGTACACGAGTGCGACCATCGGTGTAGGCCTCAACCTCGAAAATGGTGTGTGCCGCGCGACCATCTTCGGCAACCATCTGGCGTGGACGGTTGTCGTAGTCGAGCTTTAGAGGAAGGCGTATCTCACCTCGCTTTTTCTGTATAACTCCGTCGAGTATAGCAACATAACTCTTCTTTACCGTGCGCGAAATAAACTGCTTTTGCAGTGCTTCGTGTGCGGTTTTATTCTTTGCAATGACGAGTATTCCCGATGTCGATTGGTCGAGACGATGCACAATCATTGCTTCTGCGTAGCGCTCCTCGGCCCACTCCTCTGCCGAGCGAACACCCGACTTTCCGCGTACCGAGAGCATTCCACTTGGCTTGTCTATAGCCACTAACCACTCATCTTCCCACAATATTTTGGGTTCAGGTGGTGCAATCTCTACAAGTGGGTTAGGCTCGACATCCAACCCCTTGAGCATATGTCCCAATATTGGTTTACACTTGCTATTGCACGATGGGTAGAATGTGCCGTGTTGGCGCACTTCACCTTTTGGAGAGTCGCCCCACCAGAATTCGGCCATTGCAATGGGTCGCATACCGCTCTTGTATGCATACTGCAACAGCTTGGGTGCTGCACATTCACCTGCTCCTGCTGGTGGTATGCGCTGTGCTGTGGGTGCAAATATCTCGCACAGGTCGCTAACCTCGCCTCTGGCGTTGAGCATCTTGAATTCGGCGAATAGTCTCATCTGCAACTCCGCCGAGCGACGTTGCCTCTCCTGCTTCAGCCTATCGATTGCAGCTTGCAGCGCTTCGAGATGCGATGTCGCTTGATCGATGCGCTCCTTGATGGCACGCTTCTCGCGTTGGGCTTCGGCATTCTCGCGTTGCGATGCGAGTATGAGTTCGGCCTCGCTGAACGATCCCTCGGCACGTTGCTTGCTTCGCAGTGCTTTGCCCTCGGCAAGTCGGCTCTTCAATGCCTTGAGGGCTTCTTCACATACGCTCTGTGTATGTGCTAATGCTTCGCGTGCAGTGCAAAATGCTTCCGACGACTCTATTGCTCTAATACGTTGATTTATAGCCGATATTTCAGCCTCCTCTTGCTTGAAAAAGTCGTTAGGCTGCAACATATCGTATACTGCAGGCACGAAGTATTCGTGGTCGTTTCTGCCCTCCAGATTACCCGAGAATGCAGCCAGGAATCCTACCTCCTCCTCTGCTTCAACCACCAAAACGCCGAACATCTTACCATTGCGCAACTCTGTGTGCCACTCATCGCGAGATTCGATATATTGTTGCACCTGCTTTGCTGCACGTCTGCACAGCGCGTGTGGCGTGTAGTGGAAGGGGTAGGTGAACTGCTTGGGGAGTTCACAATCCGTGATATCTGAACTAAAGCGATGCAACATAAGGCGACTTCTAATTTTTCGCAAAGTTAACTTTTTAGTCGGAATATCGATACTCCCTCGCTAAATTTATTGACGGGATTGCACAATACGAAAAACGGAGGTTATCCAACCTCCGTTTACTCTATAGTTTCGATTGCTTGCGAAGCTTCTTCAAGAACGACTTATTGACCACGACCCTCACATCTCTGTGCAGCACTCTGAACTCAACTGGTGTTGCGCCGAGTGCCTCGCCGTCGACCTCGAGTGGTGTCTCGGGCGACGACTCTATGCGTATCTTGCTACCCTGGGCGTGCAGCACGTGACCGATAGAGTATATCGTACCATTATACAGACGGCGCAGACGGAACAATACGTGCCACCAGTGTATTGGCTTGATGAGCGTGATATCCAGAAGACCATCATCAGCGATAGCCGATGGAAGCTGCTGCATACCACCACCATTATACTTACCAACACCGATAGCGATGCTGAATATCAGGTTGTTGTATATCAGCTTGTCGTCAACCCATATCTTCACGCCCGTAGATTTGTGCTTGACAAACGAGCGCATCATACACCAAAGGTATGTGCCACGTCGTGTTCGCCCCTTCATCTTGGCGTGTTGATATGTCTTGTTCACCACAGCGTCGAATCCCATACCTGCCACATTGGCCATATGGCGTGTCTGTCTGTACATCGACTCCTCGTACTCCACCTCGGCAACATCCTGCAGGAATGTATAACCCTCGCGTATTGCGCGGATAGCTTCGGAGTAGTGTGTCGGGATGCCGTACATCCTTATCCAGTCGTTTCCCGTACCTACTGCAATAACGGCTATGGTGATATCGGTGGCAGGTGCATATTTTTGGATAAATACACCATTTACCACCTCGTGCAACGTACCGTCGCCACCCACGACAATGATATGTCTGTAACCGGCCTCAATAGCCGATACGGTGAGTTCAGTGGCGTGACACTTGTGTTCGGTGAATACCGCTTCGCATTTTATGTCGTTGTCGCGCAGAAGCTTCGATATAAGGGGGTAATCGTCCAATCCCTTGCCTGAACCGGCTACGGGATTGACGATTACAAACCACTTGATGTTACCCTCGATGGTGGGTCTGTCGAGCACCTGCTGCTTAGACATCCTTCAATTACTTCTTAGGAGCGTTACGCACAGTGTTGAGCAAGAAGTCGTAGAACTTCTCAACCGATGCGATCTCCACCTTCTCATCTGGAGAGTGTGGGTAGCAGATGGTAGGACCGAACGAGATCATATCCATACCTGGATACTTCGCACCGATGATACCGCACTCCAAACCTGCGTGGATTGCAGTAACCGATGGACGCTTGCCGTAGAGACGCTCATATGACTCGAGCATAGTGTGCAAGATAGGTGACTTCATATTTGGGTTCCAGCCGCTGTATGAACCAGTAAGCTCAACGTCAGCACCTGCCAACTCGAATACTGAAGAGATAGCGCCAGCCAACTCGCACTTCTCGGTATCTACCGATGAGCGCAACAAGCACTTAACCTCGATAGTAGAGCCATTAGATATTACGATAGCCAAGTTTGAAGATGTCTGTACGAGATTCTCCATAGCGATAGACATACGCTGAACGCCATTAGGACAACCGCATACGGCGCGAATCAACGAGTGAGACTCGAGGTGAGGAATAATGTTCTTTGGACACTCAACAGGCTCTGCGAAGATCTCGATAGAGTCCTCGATACCCTCGAACTCCTTGATGATAACCTTCTCGTACGACTTGACGTTAGCCTCGAAGATTGCCTTCTCTGCCTCGCGTACAATAACTACTGCCCACGCCTCGCGAGGGATAGCGTTACGCATATTGCCACCCTCTACTGCAGCGAGCTCCAAACCATATGACTCGGTCTCCTGACGCAACAAACGGAACAATACCTTGTTAGCGTTAGCACGCTGTGTGCCAATCTGGATACCAGAGTGACCACCCTTAAGACCCTTAACCGTAACCTTGTATGCTGCGAACTTACCCTCCAAAGGCTGCTCACGATACTTGAACGTAACGTTTACGTCCATACCGCCAGCACAACCTACATACAACTCGCCCTCTGTTTCAGAGTCGAGGTTGAGGAGGATGTCGCCCTTGAGCAAGCCGCTCTGAAGACCGAATGCACCATCCATACCTGTCTCCTCAGTAGCTGTGAAGAGGCACTCGAGAGGGCCGTGTACAAGCTCCTCGTCCTCCATTGCTGCCATAGCTGCAGCCAAACCGATACCATTATCAGCGCCAAGTGTTGTACCGTTAGCTGTTACCCACTCGCCATCGATATATGCCTCGATAGGATCTGTCGAGAAGTCGAACACCTTATCGTTGTTCTTCTGTGGCACCATATCGGTGTGTGCCTGAAGGATGATACCCTTGCGATCCTCCATACCTGGAGTTGCTGGCTTGTATACATATACGTTCTGGGCCTCGTCTACCTTGTGCTCAAGGCCCTTCTCCTCTGCCCACTTAACGATATAGGCACGGATTGCATCCTCCTCGTGTGATGGGTGTGGAATGCCACAAATAGCCTCGAAGTGCTTCCATACTGCCTCGGGCTTTAAGCCCTTAAGATTCTTGTCCATAGTAAATTAGTATTTTATTATTAGTAAGTTTTTTGTTTTATATCAAACCTTCAAACCTGCTGTATGAAGGTTATTTCTCCTGATTCTTCAGACTATTTTCCAGTGCCTCGCGCTTCTCAAACGCCTCGACGATATACTTCACCAGACGGTGGCGCACAATGTCGCGCTTGTCGAACTCTACGATGCCTATGTCGGCTACGTTCTTCAAGGTCTCCATAGCTCGCGTCAGACCGCTGTCAGAGCGACGTGGAAGGTCAATCTGTGTAACATCGCCCGTCACGATAAACTTGGCGTTGCGACCCATACGCGTGAGGAACATCTTAATCTGCGACAGGGTAGTGTTCTGCGCCTCGTCCAGAATGACGTATGCATTGTCGAGCGTACGGCCACGCATATACGCCAGTGGCGCAATCTGTACCGTGCCCTCCTCGATATACTTCTGCAACTTTGTCGCAGGAATCATATCGTTGAGCGCATCGTACAAAGGCTGCAAATATGGATCGAGCTTCTCTTTCATATCGCCTGGCAAAAAGCCGAGCTTCTCGCCTGCCTCGACAGCTGGACGCGTGAGGATTATGCGGCGCACCTCCTTCTCCTTCAGTGCTCTTACGGCTAATGCAATAGCCGTATAGGTCTTACCCGAGCCAGCTGGGCCTGTTGCGAAAAGCAAGTCGCACTTCTCGGCAAGTTTTACAAGTCGCTGCTGATTGATGGTGCGTGCGCGGATAATCGCTCCGTTGTTGCCATACACAATCACATCCTTATCTACGGCTGGCGGCTCGATGCTTAACTCCGTAAGACTCGATGCAAAGGCCTGTGACACAACCTCCGACGATATATGTCCATACTTCACGTAGTAGTCCACCAACGCGTTCATTCTGCGCTCGAAGGCTGCGACATCCGAGCGTGCGCCCAATGCCTTGATCTTCTCGCCGCGTGCCACAATTTTCACCTTGGGGCACAACTCACGCATCTGCTCGAGGTATGCATCCTGCGGGCCATACAGCTCTCGCGCGTCAACACCCTCGACTAATATCTCTTTTGTAATCTCTTCACTCATACTCTAAATCTGGATTCACTCCATTAAAATAACACGGTAATACCGGCTGCAACTCTGTACGTGCGTGTCGCAAACTCCTCGCCACAGAAGTGGTTAAGCTCATCTTTGAGCGAGTGTATGTATCTCGCCTCAATTATGAAGTAGCGCGCAATCGTCACACCTACACTTGCTGCAACGTTCCACGTCGAGTTTACTGGCCCGTACATCATCGTCTCGCTGTTTGAGGTGTACTCGCCGCGGCTCATCACCGTAAACAACGGACCGGCGCTGATGCGTACTCTGTTGTTTGCCAGACGCAATGATGCGAAAAGCGGAATGTCCACGCCCTTGGTGCGTACGCGGTGCTCCTCGTGGCCATTAGACACATCAATCGAACCACCCTGGTAGCTTACTTCGGTCTCGAGAGCGAAATGTTTGCCAAAAATCACTCCGATGTCGAAATGTCCCTCAAATCCGAAGCGCGTCTTAAGCGACACATTTTCGGTCGACACCATACTCATTCCGGTGTAGAATGCTCCGATGCCTACGCCCCACTCGGTGCGTATTTTGTGCTTTGGCTCGGATACGGGCGTGAAGCTATACTCCTGTGCCGAGGCCATTGTGGCCGTCACAAGAAGAGCAAGGCTCGTAAAAATAGCTCGTATCCAGTACTTTATCATCATCAATAAATCCTTCGGTGCGAAATAGTCGCCTCCAATATCTTCCAAAGATACATACTTTACATAAAATAAACAACGATATAGGCTAAATATTTTATAAAACTTTCATATTTCGAGTAAATGTAGTATCTTTGTCGCGGATTATGTATATAGCCAAGGAGTAACAAGAATATTATCAGTATATTATGAGTTTGGTAGCTATCGTGGGTCGCCCTAATGTAGGTAAGTCAACCCTCTTCAACCGTTTGGTAGGTCAGCGTCAGGCAATTGTCGATGAGACTGCAGGTACAACACGTGACCGCCACTACGGCAAAACAGATTGGAATGGTAAGGAGTTTTCAGTTATCGACACAGGTGGTTACACCGTAAATTCAGAGGATGTCTTCGAGGATGAGATTCGCCGTCAGGTGATGCTCGCTATTGAGGAGGCCGACCTTATTCTCTTCTTGGTTGAGGTGCGCACAGGTATCACCGACCTCGATATGATGATGGCCGATATCCTTCGTCGTTCAGGCAAGAAGGTGATGCTCGTTTGTAACAAGGTAGACACCTACGACCTTATCTACTACTCGCACGAGTTCCACTCGTTGGGTCTTGGTGAGCCATTCTGCATCAGCTCTATGTCTGGTAGTGGTACTGGCGATATGATGGATGCCATTCTTGCAAACCTCCCAGAGGATACATCTGCAGAGTACGATGCATCGTTGCCACGTATCACCATCGTGGGTCGTCCTAACGTAGGTAAGTCATCAATGACCAATGCCCTCCTGGGTAAGGAGCGCAACATCGTAACCAACGTAGCAGGTACAACACGCGATTCAATCCACACTCGCTACAATATGTACGGTATGGATTTCTACCTTGTCGACACAGCAGGTATGCGTAAGAAGGGTAAGGTAACCGAGGATTTGGAGTTCTACTCTGTGATGCGCTCAATCCGCGCTATCGAGAACTCTGATGTCTGTGTGCTTATGCTCGATGCAGAGCAGGGTATCGAGTCGCAGGATCTCAACATCCACAACCTCATCGTTCGTAACCGCAAGGGTTGTGTTATCGTAGTGAACAAGTGGGACTTGGTCGAGAAGGACAGCAACACTATGAAGGTATGGCGTGAGTTCCTCGAGAAGAAGCTCGCTCCATTTAGCGATATTCCAATCATCTTCACATCGGTAATCAACAAGCAGCGTATCTTGGATGTTTTGCAGGCCGCAATCCGTGTGTATCAGTCACGTAAGCGTCGCATCTCTACATCGGAGCTCAACGACTTCTTCTTGCCACTTATCGAGAACTATCCTCCAGCGGCTATCAAAGGTAAGTACATCAAGATCAAGTACGTTACACAGCTTCCAACGCCTACGCCACAGTTTGCGTTCTTCGTGAACTTGCCACAGTACATCAAGGAGTCGTACCGTCGTTTCCTTGAGAACAAGCTCCGTGAGCAGTGGGATTTTTCGGGAGTGCCAATTCAAATATACTTCCGCCAAAAATAATTTGTTGTGATAGTGGCGCTCCTTCGCCACCTCAATCCAAAGAGCGAATGGGAAATACCTCAAGTATATCCCATCCGCTCTTTCTCTTTATCGGCGGCAAATTAGCACCACTCTGACAACAAATTTGGGTGTGCAGGTGGGTAGGTGGTGAATTAGGGAGATTAGGGAAGTTAGGGAAAATATGGAGATTAGGGAATTTAATGAGTTTAAGGAAATTAATGAATATAGGGATGTTAAGGAATGTGAGAGCCTTCCAAAGGCGCGCAAGCCCTCCCTAAATTCCCTTAGCTCCCATCTCCAGCCTCCATCACAAAAAAAACGACCCTCCGATGAATCGGAGAGTCGCTCGACTATTAGTTCGTAGAACAATTAAAGGTTCTTCTTGCGAACAGCCTCCAACATATCTACTGTCATAGACTCCAAGTCCCACTGTGGCTTCCAGCCCCACTCCTCGCGTGCGCAAGTGTCGTCCAAAGAGTTAGGCCAACTGCGTGAGATAACATCCTTAACTGGGTCTACGTTGTACTCCATCTGGAAACCAGGTACGTGGCGCTCAACAACCTCGCGGATGATCTCTGGAGTGAAGCTCATAGCAGCGATGTTGAATGAGTTGCGGTGCTTAAGCTTTGCAGGGTCAGCCTCCATAAGCTCTACTGTTGCACGCAATGCATCTGGCATATACATCATATCCATATATACATCTGGAGCGATGTTACATACGAACTTGTTACCCTTAACAGCCTCATAGTAGATCTCTACTGCATAGTCGGTAGTACCGCCACCAGGAAGAGTTACGTTAGAGATGATACCTGGGAAGCGTACCGAACGAGTATCTACACCGAAACGTGAGTGGTAGTAGTTAGACAAAAGCTCACCAGTTACCTTGCAAACACCATAGATAGTGTTAGGCTGCATAACAGTGTCCTGTGGAGTCTTGTCACGTGGGAAGTCACCACCGAAAGCACCGATAGAGCTGGGAGTGAAGACTGCGCAGTTCTTCTCGCGTGCGATCTCCAAAGAGTTCTCCAATGCGCCCATATTGATGCGCATAGCCAACTGAGGGTTCTTCTCGCCAGTTGCTGAAAGGAGTGCAACGAGGTTGAAGATTGAGTCGATCTTGTACTTATCTACAAGCTCGGCATACTGCTTTGCGTCGAGGGCATCGAGAGACTCGAATGGGCCAGCCTCAGCCAATACAGCATTGTGTTTAACATCGGTAGCAACAACGTTTGATGCACCGTAGATTGAGCGAAGATATGGTACCAACTCAGATCCAATCTGACCACCGGCACCCACAACAAGAATACGCTTCATTGTTTAAGGTTATCGTTAATTAAAAATGTTTAGGTTCACACTCTAATTCGCGCCAATTGCTGTCTCTATAATAACACTTGCGGAATCAAGTACAAAAGTACATAAAATTTACAAATTTGGAACATCTCGGCGCACTTTTTTTATTTTTTTCAGCTTTTTGCCCTCTTCGGCCGATGATATATCGAAAAAGTGTTACCTTTGTACAACTTCGAAGGCTATGGAATCACTTCTCGACTATGGATATTTGGGCCTCTTCGTAGGCTCGTTTCTCGCAGCTACGGTCTTCCCGTTCAGCTCGGATGTTCTGCTTGTAGGTATGCTGCTTGCAGGTGGCAACCCTGTGGCTACGGTTATTGTCGCTACGGCTGGCAACTGGCTCGGAGGTCTTACATCCTATTGGGTGGGATGGCTCGGTAAGATGGAGTGGCTCGAGAGGTGGTTTCGTGTGCGTCACGAGACGCTGCAACGCCACCGCACGAAGGTCGAGAGGTGGGGTGCACTGCTTGCGCTGATGACCTGGCTGCCGTTTGTTGGCGATCTGTTTGCTATAGTTCTCGGATTCTATAAAGCCCCCTTTATCCCTTCAGCATTATGGATGCTTGTGGGCAAAGGAGGCCGATTTATCGTCTGGACACTTCTCTACGTCCTGTTGGGTATAGCGCTATAGCTGCTCAACGTGGAGGAACGTATCCTCCGATAGCTCGATGCGAGGCTCTTTGTCGTAAAGAGCAAATAGCGCAGAGCCCGAGCCCGACATCGAAGCATAGAGAGCTCCGCTCCGTATAAGCATATCTTTGAGCTCGGCAATGCGTGGATGCGCTGCGAATATGTGCGGCTCGAAATCGTTGACTATCCTTCCCTGCCACTCATCTATTGGACGTGCAACAAGCTCCGTAAGGCTCACCGCCGGCACCGTTGGTTTCACACCGCTGTAGGCCTCGGCAGTAGAGACTCCCTCGTTGGGCTTAACGACTACGAGCCATCGTCCCTCGAGGTCGAGCTCTGCTGCGGTCATTATCTCGCCACGACCCGTACATAGCTGCGCAGTGTTGTATACGAAGAATGGGGTATCGCTGCCTAACTCTGCGGCGAGTGACGATAGGGTAGGCTTGTTGAGACCCAAATCGTACACCTCGTTAATGCCGACAATCGTTGCTGTAGCGTCCGACGATCCTCCGCCCAGTCCTGCTCCAAACGGCACGCGCTTGTCGAGCGAGAGCTTTACGCCACCTATGCCATAACGCTCCTGCATTAGCTTTGCGGCACGCACCATAAGGTTGCGTTCGGGTGGGCAGTCCACGACGATGCCCTGCTGCAAGAACTCTATGTCGCTACCTTCGATGCGCTCTACGCCTACAACGTCGTATAGCCCCTTGACGGGTAGCATTATCGTCTCCAGTTCGTGATAGCCATCCTCTCTCTTGCGTATAACGTGCAAACCGAGGTTTATCTTACAGTTAGCCTTGATTATCATACGAGTCGAGGGTTTAGAACGAGAGTACCGCAATAAAGAGCAGGAGGTATATGCAGAGCAGTATCAACGCGATGTATATCGCAATCTTGGCAAAGCGGCGTGCATTACGGCCATAGAGCTCTGCACTCGCTGCATCGCCTGCCGACCACTTCTCGTCCGACTTGACGTGATAGTACAACGACATAAGACCCAGCGGCCAGAAGATAATGATGGCTATGACCAGGCGTGCGAGGCTGTTGTATGGGTTGCTACCTCTCGCCGCCCTTGTGTTATGTTCGGCTATGCCCATATGAAAACCGCAATGTGGGCAGTGTATGAGAGTTGAGGCCACCAAGCCTCCGCACTCGGGACAAGTTCGTGCTGTCATAGGCTTACATCATAATTAGCTAAAACAAAGATACAAAGAATTTCGCATATTCAAGCAGTCATAGACATAATAGTTTGTTGAGAGGATAAATTTTATCTAAATATTTGCAAAATCGAAATCATTTCGCTATCTTTGCCTAAAGCAAAATCTAATAAACAGATATATTATGGCAAATTTGAGAATTTTGAAGAAGGAGATCGACTACCGCTTGGAGGAGTTCGTCTTTGATTGCGAGATGGCTGCTTTCGTTCAGCCTAACAAGGAGGAGGCTATCGTTGAGCTTATGCAGAAGAGCTTAGAGTTGCGCAACGCACTCTACTGCAAGGCTAACAATCCTGCAGAGCCAAAGAACCGTTCATTGGTGAAGAAGCACTATGCTGCTCTTCGTCGCGATATGGTGTCAAGCTTCGCTTCGTTGTTTGCTGACTTGAGCGGTGTTTGCAATCAGTAGTCATCTACCTTATGATGATATGGGCTGTCCGAGGGGCAGCCTTTTTTGTTGCTCGAGGCTTGCGCCCGAGAGTAATATAGGCTGCGAGGTATAGCGTCGCTACGTTGTATACCTATAATAAGAATGGGGTTGCCTGCACACACGCAAGAACAACCCCATATGTTTGTCTGAAGGCCTCTGTTACTGCTTCTTCGTAGGCTGTGCTGGAGCTACAACCTTGCCAGCTGAAGGGCTCTCCTTCTTCTTCATAGGCACGATTGCCGATGGCTTAAGCTTATCCTCGGCTACGTGCTTTACATCTACGAGGGTGATGTTGAGTACCAAAGCCTCGTTTGGGTGAGCATAGCGGTTGCCACGCTCGCCATAGCCCAACGATGCTGGGAGCCATACGGTGATGTTACCGCCCTCGCCAATGAGCTGCAATGCCTGCTTTGCACCGTCAATCATAAACTGACCAACAGGGATTGATGGCTCGAGAGTAGATGCGTAGTTCTTATCCAAAAGCTCGAGACGTGCGTTACGTGTAGAGTCGTCGAGTTTCTTGTCTTTGAGCGTCTCGGCCTTGCGCTTGAGGATATCCTGTGCGCGCTTATCGGTAGACTCAACCAACGTACCGCGACGTGTGAGAAGCTCGAAACGGAAGGTTACGGTGTCGCGTGTGCTTGTGGGACGAAGCTCGCTACCAGTTGCATTGATGCGGTAGTAGAGGGTCTTGTCGCCCTGGGTGAATGTCTCGACGCCAGGCATCTGGGCAACCTTTGCCAACCACGCCTCCGAGAGCTCCTTCTCGTATGCTGGAAGCTCGCTGCGGAAATAGTTCGTAAGGATAGGGGTGATATCCTTCTGCTTGACAGGCATCAATGAGTCAATATCGGCAATGCTCGTCACCTGCTTGCAATCCTCCATTGCGCGGAACATCCAGTAGGTGTTGATAGGGGCGAGTGTGTTGCGCAGGTAGTTAGCCATATCGCAACCCAAAATCTCGGTTACGCGCTCACGTGTGAACTCTGCGTTGAACACCTCGGGAAGCTCCTTGCTACCCATACGCTTTGCCATAGTGTGAGGACGTGCCTGCTCGTTGTTGAAGCGCTCCATAAGTGCGCTGTTCTCTGCCAGACGCTCACGCTCCACGATAGGCATAGCGAGCTCCTTGGCTATAGCCTCGCTAACGGCATCGATATCGATACCCAAATCACCATTCTGAAGCTTAATACCCAGACCGAGGTTCATACCCATAGCGTATGAGAGTGTGTCGAACTCGGCCTCGCTATCGCTGTAGATGCGGTGGTTGTTACTCTCGCAATAGTAGACTTTGCTGTTGTTACAAGCCGTAGCAGCAATTACAAGTGCAACGGCAATCAAGATTCTCTTCATCGATTTGTTGAATTTACTATTAATTAATATATATATATTGTCTCGGGTTTGTGCTATCGTTTCTCGACATCTATGAGCCACATCTCGTAGTAGAGCATCGTGTTGGGCTTGATGTTGAGCGTGTCGCAACCCTCGGCACCGAAGGCGAGCTGCGATGGCAACCAAGCTTCGATATGTCCGCCCTCGCCAATCAGGCGTGTAGCCTCCTGAAGACCCTTGACCATAGAGCCAAAGCCTAAACGTAGTGTGTCGGCACGATAGTATGTGGTGTCGACAACCTCGCCAGCGGGGTTGAGTATGCGGTAGCGGATGTGCAGCGTATCGCGGTTGTTGCGCGCACTCTTCTTGGGGTTACCCAGCTCCGTAACCTTGTACGTTAGGCCCGAGTGTGTAGCCACAAACTTGCGATCCTGCTTGCGCAAATCCTCGAGGAAGCGATTCTCGTAGGCCTTGATACGCTCGTAGTTGTCGTAGTTGAGATATTTCAGAAAGGCCATACGTGCCTCCTCGGCGTTGAGCTTCGCCTCGCCACGATATGCATCGCGCAAACCCTCGCATAGCACATCGACGTTGAGCATCGAATCGATGCCGAGCATATTCAGACCTATGTTCATACCCATAACGTAGGACATAGAATCGGCACTCGTCTGCATTGTGGGTGCTACGTCTACGGGTGCGCTGTTGCGTGCACCGCAAGCTACGGCTATAGCCGCAACGATGACTATAAATGCTTTAAACAGATGTTTCATTTTGTAGTTAGTTATTTTTTCTCGCGTTTAGCCTCCATAATGATGAGCAACGAGCCGAGAATAGCGGCTGTGGTAGATGCTATAAGGATTGCTATCTTACCCTTGCTGATAGCCACAAGGTTGCACGCTGCAGTCTCGGCACATACTATGTCGGTGTCGGTGCAGAATGCGAGGTTGTCGACAAAGATAGACATCGTGAAGCCTATACCGCCGAGGCAAGCTACAGCAATGAGCATCTTCCACGTTGCACCCGTAGGCTTGTCGGCAAGGCCAAGCTTCACAGCAAGGTAGCTGAACAGCGCGATGCCCACAGGCTTACCGAGGACAAGACCGAAGAAGATACCCATACCTATCGAGCCAGCCACCTCGCTATACTCGAAGATGTTGAAGTAGGCAAGTGAGTCGATGCGTACACCAGCATTTGCAAGCGCAAAGATGGGCATAATCACAAAGTTGACGTATGGCATAAGCAGATGCTCCATACGGTGGCTCATACCCTCGGCACCGTTCGAAATCTGTCTCATACGGCGGATGTAGTAGAGGCGAGTCTCCTCGGCCTCCTCCTTATTTTCGATGTTGGCAGCATTTGCGATGCCCTTCTCGAGCATATCGGCCTTGTGCAGATAGTACGACAGGCTATATCGGGGTTTTGTAGGGATGAGCATAGCCATCGCCACACCCGAGATCGTGGCGTGCACACCCGAGTAGTAGAACAATATCCACACTACGCAGGCTGGAATGAGGTAGTACAACATACGGAATTCGCCTAACTTGCGCATAAAGTATATGCCGACCATAATTGCAAGGGCGATGCCCAGTAGCAGCAAGTTTGGTGTCTCGCCGTAGAACATAGCGATGACGAATATCGCGCCGAGGTCATCGGCAACAGCTAATGCCGTGAGGAAAACCTTCAGCGATATAGGCACACGGTTGCCTAAAAGCGACATAATGCCTATGGCGAAGGCGATATCGGTAGCCGTGGGGATACCCCAGCCGTTCGACACCTCGGTGCTGTGGTTCAGCGAGATGAAGATAAGCGCAGGGAGAAGCATACCGCCTAACGCAGCGAATATCGGGAGTATAGCCTTCTTGGGCGTAGATAGCTGGCCGTGCGATATCTCGCGACGAATCTCAAGACCTACGGTGAAGAAGAAGATCACCATAAGGCCGTCGTTGATGAACTTCTCGAGGGTCATCTTGTTGGGGAAGAGCTCGCCGTCAACCCACAAACCGAGCTCCATATGTAGCAGATGGTGATATAGCTCTGCTGTGGCAGGTAGGTTAGCAAGGAGCATCGCTATAATCACACAGACGACGAGTACGATGCCTCCAGCCCAAGGTGCTTGCAGGAAGTTCTGTCCTCGCTGCGAGAGGATGTGGCTGCGCTTTATAAAGCCAAACTTGTTAAATAGTGACATTCTCTTTGGTCGTTAAGGGTTAGTTATGTTTAATGCTATAGGATATCCTCCGCCTCGCAGTTGCGCAGAGCTATGCTGCACATCTTGAAGAGCAGTCGCGCAGCGATTGCGGCATCGGTCTTATCCTCCATATCGGGGACAACCTCCGTGAGGTCGAAGCCCACAATCTTGCGTCCCGACGACGCTATGCGGCTCATAAGATATACCACCTCGGGGAAGCGCATACCGCCTGGCACGAGCGTGCCTGTATGTGGTGAGCACTCGATAGTTAGTCCGTCGATATCGAGCGAGAGGTATACATTCTGTGGAAGCTCGGCGATAATCTCGTCGCACACCTTGCTCCACGCCACACCCTCGAAGTGTTGCGACCATAGGTACTGACCCGTGAATAGCTTCACTCGCTCATCCCTCTCGCTACGCTCCCACTCGGCTGGCGAGAATTCGCGCACGCCTACCGATACGAGCCTCTTCACCTGCGTGATGTCGTTGAGCACGTTGTGCATAATCGAGCTGTGTGAGTGCGTAAAGCCGTGGTGGCTCTCGCGCAGGTCGCAGTGCGAGTCGATGTGCAACACACCAATCTCGGAGTAGTGCTCACCAGCAGCACGTATCACGCCATAGGCCGTAGACTGGTCGCCACCGACGAGTCCTACAATCTTACCCTGCGCAAACCACTTGATAGCCTCGTTGTAGATTGTGGCGTTGACAGCCTCCGAGCCCTCATTCACGCGACGCAGACGGCGCTCGTGCATCATATTGTTGAGAATCGATACACCGAACTCCTCGCCAGCCTTCACTACACGCTCGGCATCGCTACGCAGACGGTGCGACAAATCCTGTATCGAGTAGTCGATGGGCAGTGTTGCGATACCCTTGCGCCACGCTCCGGGTGACATAGGCTCGTGGAGGTCGATGTTGCGCGAAGCCTCGATGATAGCATCGGGGGCAAACGAACTACCAGCACGCATCGATACGGTGATATCCCACGGTGCCGAGATTAGCACAAGTGCAGCCTCCTCGGGCGAGCAGGGCATACCAAAATAGTTGCCGTTATCGGGAACCATACCATTGGGGTCAAACTCGATATTATTCATCTCTCGTAACTTATTTTGTGAGCACAAAAATAACATACAAAGATAGTAACTTTTTTGAGAAAAAACACTATCTTTGTTTACTTTTATATGGTAATATCTAATTTTGAGCCAAGATATGAGAATTATTATCGATCGTGACATACCCTTTATCGAGGGTCTCTTCGAGCCTTATGCCGAGGTTGTATACCTCGCTGGTGGCGATATCGACCGTGCAGCCGTTGCCGACTGCGATGCACTTGTGGTGCGCACACGTACGCGCTGCGATGAGAAGCTGCTCGAGGGTTCAAGTGTGAGGTTTATCGCTACGGCAACCATCGGCACCGACCATATCGATACGGCCTACTGCCTTAAGCGCGGTATTATCGTGGCAAATGCCGCAGGATGCAATGCTCGTGGCGTGTTGCAGTGGGTGGCTGCCGTGCTGCGCCATATCACCATTCGTCGCGGTTGTAGTCCCGAGGCGCTGAAGCTCGGCGTTGTAGGTGTGGGTAACGTAGGCTCGCTCGTTGCGCACTATGCCGAGGCGTGGGGTTTCGAGGTTTTGAAATGCGACCCTCCACGCGCACGACGTGAGGAGGATGGTGACTTTAGAGAGTATGAGGAGTTGCTCCGCGAGTGCGACATTCTCACATTCCACACGCCGCTGGATGCCACCACGCGCCATATGCTCTCCGCACGCGAGATAGCTATGCTAAAGCCTAATGCGGTGATTATTAACGCATCGCGTGGCGAGGTTGTCGACAATCGTACTGTAGCTCGTAGTGGCCACGACTACTACTTCGATGTGTGGGAGGGTGAGCCCAATATGCCTAAAGATATTCTCGAGGGAGCGCAGCTCGCTACGCCACATATCGCTGGCTACTCGCGTCAGGGCAAGGCCAATGCTACGGCGATGGTTGTTCGCGCTCTTGCGTCGATGTTTGGCTTCCGCTTGGGAGGTTGGTATCCCGAAGGTGTCTCTCCGACCACTCCGCGCGAGATAGGGTGGGAGGAGCTATCTTCGACCATCGGTAAGTTCTTCGATATCGAGGCCGAGAGTGCCACGTTGAAGGCTTCGCCCGAGGCTTTCGAACTCCTCCGCAACAGCTACCGCTACCGCGAAGAATACTTTTAATTTGTTGTGATAGTGGCGCTCCTTCGCCACCTCAATCCAAAGAGCGAATGGGAAATACCTCAAGTATGTCCCATCCGCTCTTTCTCTTTATCGGCGGCAAATTAGCGGCACTCTGACAACAAATTAGGGTGTGCAGGGCAGTAGGGTGATGAATTAGGGAGTTTAGGGAGTTTAGGGAGTTTAGGGAAATTAAGGAAGTTAGGGAAGTTAGGGAGATTAAGGAGCGGAGTGCGTTCCAAAGGCGCGCAAGCCCTCCTTAAATTCCTTAAATTCCCTAAATTCCTTTAGCCTCCATCCAAAGGCGCGCAAGCCCTCCTTAAATTCCTTAAACTCCTTAAATTCCCTTAGCCTCTTACTCCACAACCTCTTCATTATAGAAATCGTAGCCGACAATCTCATACTCGCTCCAATACTCTGCCGACTTGTATGCCTCGACAGACTCCGCAAGGACATATACCCTGCGACCCGAGGCGTTGTCGTCAAATACATAACTTCCGCCCAAGCTTGGAGGCGTGGTAGCTTTGCAATAGATATTAAGCAGGCTGATACAATCCTCGAATGCCGAATCTCCAATTGAGTTTACACTCTCTGGGATAGTGACGCTTGTAAGGCGCTCACAATAGCGGAATGCTCCATCTTCAATCGATGTTACACTGTTGGGAATCTTTACATATGCGAGGTTGTAGCAAGAGAAGAATGCATACTCTCCAATCGACATTACACCGTAGGGAATAGTGATGGATGTCAGACTCCAGCATTCGCGGAATGCGTAGTTCTCAATCTCGATTACATAATTGGGTATCGAGATATTTGTGAGTTTGTAGCAATAGGCGAATGTTGCATAACTGATTGTTGTTAAGTACTTTCCGAGAGTTACGCTTGTGAGATTGTCGCAAGATGAGAATACCTCATCTCCCATTGTTATTACACCGTCGGGGATTGTGATACTCGTTAGGCTATCGCAATTGTAGAATGCTCTCTCTCCAATTGTCCATAGCTCATTGTCAAACGTAATAGTACCCTCGCCCGTTGTGCTGTCCCACTCGTGTGACAGAATATCCGCACCGAAATCATCGAACGTCCAATCTTTTGTTACCTTCTCGGTTGCCGTGTAGCAAATCTTTTGATTTGAATTAGCCACTACAGAGCCTGTCTCGAAGTCATAGCTGATAATAGCATCGGCATACTCGCTCCAATACTCTGCCGACTTGTATGCCTCGATAGACTCAGATGGGACAAAGAACTTGCGACTTGAGGCGTTGTTATCAAATACACCATAATAGCTATTAGCCAAACTTGGAGGAGTTGTCGCCTTGCAATATATGCTTGTAAGGTTATTGCAATCCTCGAAAGCAAGCACTCCAATCGTTGTTATGCTCTCTCCAATAGTTGCGCTCGTAAGGCTCGAGCAAACTCTGAATGCCTCGTCTCCAATCGTAGTTACGCCATTGCCAATAGTTGCGCTCGTAAGTCCAGAACAACTATAGAATGCATAGTCTCCGATTGTTATTACGCTATCTGGTACGATTATGCTTGGAAGGCTGCCGCAAGCGTAGAATGCACCAGCACCAACCGCCTTAACAGAACAAGGGATGGTTATGTTATTAAGGCTACCGCAATTAGAGAAAGCGTAGTCTCCGATCGTTGTTATGCCATCGTGCATAGATACGCTTGTAATTTCGTAGCAGTCTCGGAATGCAGCCTCTCCAATTGCCGTTACGCTATCCGAAATAGTGTACTCTGTGAGTCCAGCAGGAGCAAACGAAATTAGCGTGTTATCGATAATTAGGCATCTACCATCCTCTGACGCAAATTTGCCTTTAAATTCAGCAAGGCTGTTGCAATGGGTGAATGCCGCAGGTTTAATTGTGGTTACGCTATCAGGGATAGTAACGCTTGTAAGGCTGATGCATTGGTAGAATGCTTCACAACCAATTGTCGTTACGCTATCAGGGAAAGTTATGCTCGTTAGGCTCTCGCAATTCGAGAATGCATAGTTGCCAATAAGGAAGAGCTCATTGTCAAACGTAATAATGCCCTCGCCCGTTGTGCTGTCCCACTCGTGTGACAGAATATCCGCACCGAAATAGTCGAATGTCCAATCTTTTGTTACCTTCTCGGTTGCTGTGTAACGAATGACGTTGTTTACAAGGAGTCTGTCTGCCTCGAACTCCGCAACCGCCATAGGCTGTATATGGTTACGCTCGAGGGTAATAGCCGCATCGGTAGATAGAGTCATCCTCAGCTCCTCGCTATCTTTAATCTCAACCGTAATACCCTGCTCAAATGTTTGAGGAGGTACGGCAATATAGAACGATGTAGACTCCGCGCCAAGCACGACACCCTCGCCGCAGTCGAGCATTACCTCGTTGCTCATTGTCGATGTTAGTGTTGCCGTAGCATCTGACGAGTCGATAAGGAGTGCGCCAGCAACCATCTCGTCGTTATTACCGCGCAGAGTGATGCTCTGCACCTTCTCGCCACTGCCCGTAAGTTGTAGCTTAAACCAGCCGCACGCGCTCTTGAGCGATATATGGCCAGAGTCGCCCGACGATACCATAATATTGGCGTTCGCGCCGTAGCTCGCCTGCTTGTAGCTCTGCACAGCAGGCAGCGTAGCCAAAATGGTGTATGTCTCGGGGTTGAATAGATAGTCGGTGTTGTATGGGTAGATAGCCACTACGCGCGTTGTCTCTACAGTAGCAGTGCCAGCATCGATGCAGTGAAGTATGCCTACGCTCTCGCCATCCTCGCCTTGATACTGCCACCTCTGATTAGCATCCGAACGGTAGAATACCGATACCTCATCGCCCTTATTCCATACGCACTTTTGTGCCTCATTTAGTTGAATACGAGTCTCGGTGTCGTTATTTTCGAAACCAATGGTGAGTGTGTCGGAGCTATACTCGCGTTTTGCTGTTAGCTCCTCCACGTCGTTGTGTGTACACGCCACAAAAGCAATCGTGGCGAGAAGTAGTGTAAATAGTTGTTTCATATAACTTTATATAATTATATAATCGTTATTACAAATAATTTCTCGTCAAAAATAACATACAAAGATAGTAACTTTTTTTGGAATGCTAAAGGAGTTTAAAGAGTTTAAGGAATTTAGGGAGGGCTTGCGCGCATTTGGGATGGGGGCTAAAGGAATTTCGGGAATTTAAGGAATTTAAGGGTGGCTGGCGCGCATTTAGATGGAGGCTAAGGGAATTTAAGGAATTTAGGGAGGGCTTGCGCGCCTGTGGATGGGGGCTAAAGGAATTTAGGGAATTTAAGGAATTTAAGGGTGGCTTGCGCGCCTTTGGAAAGCACTCCGCTCCTTAATCTCCCTAAACTCCCTTAGCCTCCATCTCCCTAATGCGATGCGACAGCTGTGATGTACACTAAATTGTCGTGTTATTCCTTTTAGCCGTTCAGAAAGAGAAAAAAGAGCGCGGGTACGATTTTTAATACCCGCGCTGTTTTTGTTGTGATGTAGCGAAGAGTAGCCCCCTCCTACGATGTGGGTATGATTTTTAATACCTGTGCTGTTTTTCTTGTGGTGTAGCAGAGAGTACCTCCACGATACGGGTATGATTTTTAATACCCACGCTGTTTTTGTTGTGATGTAGCGAAGAGTAGCCCCCTCCTGCGATGCGGGTATGATTTTTAATACCCACGCTATTTTGTTGTGATGTAGCGAAGAGTACCCCCACGATACGGGTATGATTTTTAATACCCACGCTGTTTTTGTTGTGATGTAGCGAAGAGTAGCCCCCTCCTGCGATGCGGGTATGATTTTTAATACCTGTGCTGTTTTTATTGTGATATAGCAGGTAGTACCCCTTCCACGATGCGGGTACGATTTTTAATACCCACGCTGTTTTTCTTGTGATATCGCAGAGAGCTCCCCCACGATACGGGTACGATTTTTAATACCCACGCTGTTTTTGTTGTGGTGTAACAGGTAGTACCCCTCCCACGATGCGGGTATGATTTTTAATACCCACG
>JAGBXR010000006.1 GCA_017629145.1 Alistipes sp.
GATCACCTTCAGGGCATCCAGTATGGCCGTGTGGAGGATATTCACAACTGGAATGTAGAAGTAATGTAATTTTAATTTGTTGTGATAGTGGCGCATCTGCGGCACATCCCTAAAAGTAAACCCTCTCGGGCTGTACGTCAGATTACTTTCCCGAGAGGGTTTCTGTTGTGATGCACCACATCTGCACCACTCTGACAACAAATTAGGGTGTGCAGCTTGGTAGGTGGTGAATTAGGGAAATTAAGGAGATTAAGGAAATTAGTGAGATTAAGGATGATTAGCGAGTTTAAGGAGTTTAAGGAAATTAATGAATATAGGGGTGTTAAGGAGCCTGAGTGCATTCCAAATGCGCGCAAGCCTTCCCTAAACTCCTTAAATTCCTTAATCTCCTTTAGCCCCCATCCAATGGCGCGCAAGCCCTCCCTAAACTCCCTAAATTCCCTAAACTCCCTTAGCTCCCATCCAACAAAAAAAAGTGCTCCACGTGGAACACTTTTTTTTGATTTTCAGCGCAGAGGCCGACTATTATATCACCCTTATATCCTTTTTAGAAAAAACAGGTCGATTATCTACCGAACTTTACAAGCAAAACATTGATATCTGCTGGCGAGACACCAGGTATGCGCGAGGCTTGACCGATGGTTGTGGGTTGTATTCGGCCGAGCTTCTGGCGCGCCTCGATTGTCAACGACTGCATTGCTGCGTAGTCGAAGCCCTCGGGAATGGCGATACTCTCCAAGCGTTGCATCTTCTCGGCGAAGTAACGCTCCCTCTCGATATATCCTCGATACTTGATTTGTATCTCCGTCTGGTCGATAACCTCGTCTCCCAGCTCCTCGCGAGCGATATATTTTTTGAGCTTTGGCATCGCCTCGGCAAGTTCTTTAATCTTCACTCCGCTTCGCAAAACGATGTCGTAAAGCTTTCTTCCCTGCGTCAAAGGCTCTTCGCCGACAGAAATTAAATAGCTGTCAATTTCGCCTATTTTGACTGACTGTCCACGAAGGAAGGAAATAAGCGATTCTACGGCTGCATTTTTTTTGAGTAATCTCTCGTACTTTTTCTCGCCTACGAGACCAATTTTGTAGCCCAGCGGTGTCAATCGTGCATCGGCATTATCTTGTCTGAGTAGTATGCGATACTCGGCACGCGAGGTGAACATACGGTAAGGCTCGTCGACACCCTTCGTCACAAGGTCATCGATAAGCACGCCGATGTAGGCCTCATCGCGGCGAAGCACGATTCCCTCTTCGCCCTTCATTGCGCGGTGTGCGTTGATACCTGCCATCAGTCCCTGTGCCGATGCCTCCTCGTAGCCCGTTGTTCCGTTTATCTGCCCCGCAAAGTAGAGGCCATCGATAAGCTTCGTCTCGAGCGTATGCTTGAGCTGCGTGGGTGGGAAGTAGTCATACTCGATGGCATATCCAGGACGGTAGACGTGTACATCCTCGAGGCCCTCGATGGTGTGTAGTGCGTCGAGCTGCACCTCGTATGGTAACGACGATGAGAAGCCATTGAGGTAGTACTCGTTGGTATTGCGACCCTCGGGCTCGAGGAATAGCTGGTGCTGTTCCTTGTCGGCAAATGTGCGGAGCTTATCCTCGATGCTTGGGCAGTAGCGTGGACCTATACCCTCGATGCGACCCGTAAACAGCGGCGAACGGTCAAATCCTGTGCGCAAAATGTCGTGCACATCCTTCGAGGTGTAGACCATAAAACAAGGTAGCTGATTCTTAACTACTTGAGTATCATCGTCATACGAGAATTTCGAAGGCTCTGCATCGCCCTCCTGCAACTCCAGTGCCTCGAAGTTTATCGTTCGTGCGTCGAGACGTGCTGGTGTTCCGGTCTTCATACGTCCTGCCTCGAAACCTTCGGCGCGTAGCTGTGCAGTGATGCCGTGTGCTGCCTGGTCGCCTGCGCGGCCACCCTCGGCCGATGCCTCGCCGCAGTGCATCATACCCTCTAAGAATGTGCCTGCTGTGAGTATGAGCTTGCGGCACGCGATCTCCACTCCCATACGTGTTTTAACGCCTCTCACGGCACTTTGTCCCTCGCTGTGGTCAATGAGTAGTCCCGTCACCGAATCCTGCCACAAATAGAGATTTTGGGTGTTTTCGAGCTCTTTTCTCCACGCACGCGAGAACTCCGACTTGTCGCACTGCGCACGTGGACTCCACATCGCTGCGCCCTTCGAGCGGTTGAGCATTCGGAACTGGATTGTCGAGTGATCCGTAATACGACCCATACGACCACCCAGCGCATCTATCTCTCTCACTATCTGACCTTTAGCCACGCCACCCACCGCAGGGTTGCACGACATCGAGGCCATCTTCTCCATATCGATGGTTATGAGCAGCGTGCGGCTGCCGAGGCGTGCGGCTGCCGAGGCTGCCTCACATCCGGCGTGACCTGCGCCCACCACCACTATATCGTACTCGAGTCTCATAGTATCTCCTCGCGCAGAAGTTTCAGATAGCGGTTCTCCATACGTCGCATCTGCTTTGCGGCTGTTGGCGACTTGTCGAGGTGTCCGCAGAGGTGCAGTGCTCCGTGCACGATGATGCGGCGCATCTCGTTTACGGGGAGTGCGTTGTATAGTTTTGCGTTGTCCTCGACTGTTGCCACGTCGATATATACCTCGCCATTGATGATGCCCTCGCCCTTGCGGCACTCTCGCTCCTCGAAGGTGATAACATCGGTAAAGTAGTCGTGTCCGATGAAGTCACGATTCATATTGCGGTGGAACTCCGACGAGCAGAATATATAGTTTATCTCGCCTGCGGTGTATCCCTCGCGGCGTATTACCTCCTCGATCCAGCGGCGCAGCTTGAGGCGTGCCGTAGGCAGGTAGTTGCAATCTTGGTTGTAGAAGTGTATCATATTTTCGCTTCTTTGGTATCTCTCTTCACTATTTTTTCTTGAAGAACTCGGTTACGGAGATCTGGCGTCCTGCGCGTGTGTCGTGTATTGCGAACTGCACATAGCCATACTGCTTTCCCGTATGGTCGACACCGAGGCCTACTGTGCCTATCTTTTGGTCGCGCTTGACCTTATCGCCAGCCTTTACTGTCACGCTACTCACGTTGGTGTATACCGACAGATACTCGCCATAGGCGATAAATACGGCGTAGTGGTTCGTACTCTCGTTCCTGTCGACACGCATCACCAGACCCTCGTAGATGCTTCGCACCTCGGCACCCTTCGTTCCTGTTATTGTCGCTGTGCCGCCACTCGACTTGGCGATGCTTCCGCCCACTACGGGGAGATTCAGATTCGAGGTCTTCGACGAGAAGTCGCCACCCACCTTGTTACCCTTCGTGAGCTTCGATAGCTCGGCTACGGCATTGTCGAGCTTTTTCTGCTGCTCGCGCTGACGTGTTATCGCCTTCTTCTCCTTCTTGCTCAACTGGTTATAGCTGCGTTGTGCCTCATCTCTATCGCTTTGTAGCTCCTTGCGCTCGGCCTGCAACACACGTGTTACGGAGTCGAGTTCGCGGTGTCGCTTGCTCAACTCGGCGTGCTGGCGGCCGTACAAGTCGCTCTGCTGCTCTATGGTGTCGGCAAGTGTTCGGCGGCTGTCGGCGATATGCTGTATGCGTGCCATACGTCGTGCCGCATCCTTAAGGCTCGTAGCCGAGAATAGATAGTTGTTGCTGTTGCTCTGGCGGTAGTTGCGGTATGCCGTACGCACCGCCTCGCCATAGACCTTGCGGTTATGCTCCAGCTCTCTGCCGAGCGAGTCGACCAGCGCCTTTGTCTCGGCAATATCATCCTTGACGAGGTTAAGCTCTCGCTCCACCTCCCTGATATACTTGCTTCGCGAGCTCACCTGTCTGTCGAGTGCCGTTATGCGCTCCGATGCCGAACTCTTCTGCTTCTTGAGGCTCTCTACCTCCTTCTTCGCGCTCTCTACCTCCTTCTTGTACTGCTCGACACGCTTGCGCTGCTCCTCGATCTTGTTGCTCTGTGCCGAGCCTGCGAGGGGCAATGCCAGCAGCAGGAGCGCTGCGATGACTATGCTGTGTAGCCTATTTGCTCTCATTCTGTTTGATCTTTGTTTGGTGCTGTAGCATCTCCTCGCTGTCGTAGCCCAGCTCTACGGCCTTCTTCCAGTAGGTCTCGGCCATAAACTTCTCGCCCAGTGCCCACAATATGTCGGCGTAGTGTACCACCAGCGATGCCTCCTTCTGTCCGCTCAACGACAACGCCTGACGCTGTGCTACCTTCGCCTCCTCGTTACGTCCGAGGCGGTGTAGCACCCAGGCATAGGTGTCGATATATGTAGCGTTGTTGCGCTCGAGCTCTATTACTCGCGATGCCATCTTGAGTGCGCGCTCCAGCTCTCGGTCTTCGAGGCTGAGGAAGTAGGCGTAGTTGTTCAGCACGACGATGTTGTCGGCGTTGTACTTCAGCGCCTTGTCGTAGGCCTTGTATGCGCGCTTTACCTCACCCTCGGTGTGGTACAAATCACCTATCGTGCCCCACGTGTCGCTTAGCTCCTCATCTGTCGAGCTGCTCCTCAACGCACGCACCAGATAGCGCTGTGCGCCCTTGTAGTCGCCCTTCTCGCTGCATATGTAGGCTGCAAAGCTAAGCAGAGACCTGCTGCGTGGAAATAACGCCAGACCCTTGCTCAAGTCCTCGGCAAGGTAGCTGTCGAGTTTCAGGTAGTTCTCCAGTTGTAGCAACGCTATGTAGTCCTCGTCCCTCGTCGCGTCATCGTCGAGATGTCGTCGCAGAAGCTCTACGGCAGCATCGCTCTCGCCTGCCGAGATGAGGTGTACGGCATAGGCATCTATCACATTGCGGTTGGAAGGATAGTCGGTCGCCATACCGAGTATTATGCCACCTACGGCGAAGAAGTTACGCAGGTAGAATCCGCGGTCGCTGGTATACTCCTCCAGTCTTGCAATCTTCTCCTCTACTGCAACTCTCTCGTCGCGGAATATGCGCCTCTCGTAGCCGAGCATACGCTCCTCGTTGCCCTTGCGGTCGTAGTATTCGACAATTGCCTTGAGCGACTCTATGTTGGTGCTGTCTATGCGCACCGCCTCGACGTAGTGCTGCTCGGCTTCGGCATCGCGTCCCGAGGCTTCGTAGGCATAGGCGAGTGTTGTGCGCGCCTCGGCATCGTAGGGAAACTCCTCGACAATGCGTCTGCCATCCTCTATCGCCTTCTCGAACTGGCGTGTTTCGATGAGCAGATGCTGCTTTATCGATGCTAAATAGAGGTTGTATCCTGTGCGTATCTCTGCCGAGTCGAGTATGGCTATCGCCGAATAGGGCATACCTCCCGAGGCGTAGAGTAACGCCAGCGCGTGGTAAGCATCGATGTCGCGTGGGTCGAGACGCAGCAGACTGCGGTATATCGGCATCGACTCGCGGTATTTGCGCGCATCGATAAGCCTCGTTGCGTAGTTCTGCACATACCACCTATTTGTCGTATCCGAGCGATAGGCCTTCGCCGCATAGTCGAGCTGCTCCTCACCGCGCGATACGCGGCTGAGGTTGTACAACGCTGGCGAGTAGGTGCTGTCCTGCGCCAATATCTCGAGCCATATCTCGCGTGCACGTACAGTGTCACGCTCGATGTTGAGTCGCTTCACAGCCTCCGTATGACGATAGGTGCGCGACAGCGAGTCGGGCATATACAGCAATGCGGCATCTGCCGACCTGCCCGACGGATGGTCGGCGGTAGCAAATGCCACATTAGAGATGAGCACTAATAGTGCTAATATGTTAACTATCAGCCAATTGCGCATAATTACTGTGCTGTCAGGCAGTTGGCCTCGGGCCTACAATGCGCTTTCGAACTGATTGAGGAATCTCACATCGTTCTCGAAGTAGAGTCGCAAGTCGCCAACGCCATACTTGAGCATAGCGATACGCTCAACACCCATACCAAACGCGAAGCCAGAGAACTCCTTTGGATCGATATTGTTTGCCTCCAATACGTTAGGGTCTACCATACCGCAACCCAGGATCTCGAGCCAGCCTGTGCCCTTGCAGACACCGCAGCCCTTACCGCCACAAATCGAGCACGACACATCCACCTCTGCCGATGGCTCGGTAAATGGGAAGTACGATGGTCGCATACGTATCTGCGTCTGCTCGCCGAAGAGCTCCTTGGCGAAGTAGAGCAACGACTGCTTCATATCGGCGAACGACACGTTGCGGTCGATATATAGTCCCTCGATCTGGTGGAAGATGCAGTGTGCGCGGTACGAGATAGCCTCGTTACGGAACACGCGACCAGGGCAGATCACACGGATAGGTGGCTTCTGACGCTCCATCGTGCGCACCTGAATCGATGAGGTGTGCGTACGCAACACCACGTCGGGCTGGCTCTCGATGAAGAACGTATCCTGCATATCGCGTGCTGGGTGCTCGGGTGGGAAGTTCAACGCCGAGAATACGTGCCAGTCGTCCTCGATCTCTGGACCATCGGCTACGGTGTAGCCGAGGCGCGAGAAGATGGAGATAATCTCGTTCTTAACGACAGATATTGGGTGGCGCGAGCCTACCTGCTCCATAGTACCTGGGCGTGTCATATCGTCGATGTGCGAAGCGTTGAGCTCGGCAGCTGCTGTGAGCTCCTCCTTGAGGGTGTTGATACGCTCCGTTGCGACATTCTTCAGGTGGTTGAGCTTCTGACCAAGCTCTCTCTTCTGCTCGGCTGGAACGCTCTTAAACTCCTCCATAAGTGCGCCAAGCTCGCCCTTCTTGCCGAGTATCTTAATACGAAATGCCTCTACGTCTGCTGCTGTTTTAGGGGCAAACGCCTCGATCTCGCTTAAAATTTTCTCGATTTTGTTTATCATAAATATTATTTTATTGTTTTTCTCTAATAATAGTCGTAATTTTGCAATATACTAACGACCTACAAAGGTACTAATAATTTTCGGGAATGAGAATTTTTTTATCCATATTTATCGCCATTTTACTGCTTTTACCCACCAATGTCGAGGCACAGAGCGTCGGCGTGGTACTCAGTGGCGGTGGTGCCAAGGGTCTTTACCATATCGGTGTGCTCCGCGCACTCGAGGAGAACGACATCCCCATCGACTACATATCGGGTACATCTATGGGCTCGATTATCGGCGGCCTCTATGCCGCAGGCTACACCCTCGACGAGATGGAGGCGGTAGCTCTCTCGGGCGATATGGATCGCTGGGTGAGCGGCCAGATCAAGAGCACCTACAAGAACTACTTTATGGAGCGCGACCAGCTCTCGAGTATGATTCAAATACCTATCAACGTGGGGCACAGCGATAGTCCGAAAAAGGAGGAGCGCACACGCATCGTGCTCCCCGGCTCGGTTATCAACACCGCCGAGGTAGACATCGCCCTGCACAACTTCTTCGCACCCCCTATGGCGGTCTGCGAGGGTGACTTCAGCCGCCTTATGATACCCTTCAGCTGTATGGCTACCGATATGCACGCCCACCGCGCTGTCGAGCTTACTCACGGCGACCTCGCACGCTCGATACGCGCCTCGATGTCTATCCCTGTGGCGTTCCAGCCCGTCGAGATCGACTCGGTGCTGATGTGCGATGGTGGCTGCTACGACAACTTCCCGTGGCGCGCTATGGACGCGCTGCGCCGCCCCGATGTCATCATCGGCGTGTCGTGCGTAGCTGTCAATACCGAGCCTGTGGAGGATGCCTCGGTCATCGAGCAGGTTATGTCGCTCATCACTATGCCCTCGGACTACAACCTCCCCGAGGAGCGTGCCGTATTCATTCAGCGCGCTGTCGACGCCTCGATGCTCGACTTCAGCAGCGAGCAGGCGGCACTCACCATCGAGCAGGGCTACAGCGATGGTCTCAAGGCTGTGCCACGCCTCAAGGAGCTTATCTCGCGCCGTGTGACCCCCGAGGAGGTGTGGAACAGACGCTGCGACTTCCGCTGCTTGTGGCCCGACGAGAGCATCGGCAACATCGAGCTCGAGGGTCTCAACGCCGCGCAGCAGGCTATGGTCGAGCGTATCCTCCACCTCAAGCCTCGCGACAGAGCCTTCCGTCGCGCTGTCGAGGTTGGTGAGTATGGCGCCTTCGACCAGATATGGCACAACTACCTCACGCTCATCGCCAATACGGCTGTGCGCCACGAGTTCCCCACGTTGAGCTACAACCCCACGACACAGAAATACGACCTCTACCTGCCTATGAAGGTGCGCCCCAAGCTCGACATCCTCGTGGGCGGAAATATCTCGTCTACGGCATTCAACCAGGCCTACTTAGGCCTCAACTACTGCCGCTGGGGTAACGTCATCCAGGACTTCAAACTCGACCTTCTTCTCGGCCCTATACACACTATGGCGCGTGTCGGAGGCCGCACCTCGTTTGTGCACAACCTCTCGCTCTACCTCGACTACTACTACAACTTCAACATTACGAGTACGATGAAGGGCAACTTCGGCAATCTCACGCCTATCGACAACAGCTCGCAGATGCGCGTTATGGAGAACTTCCTCTCTGTGCTCCTCGGTGCCTCGCTCACGAATAACAGCATCGCCGACCTGACGTTCAACGTCGGTCGCGACAACTATAGCTATATGATGGATGGCTACAAGACGCGCCAGTATACACGCTTCAGCTACCTCGCAGGTGCCTTCAACATCGCCAACAGCTCGCTCAACAAGCCCCTCTTTCCGACGGCAGGAAGCAAGGTCGAGGCCTCGCTCATCTACGTCTATGGTAAGGACGAGCGCGACTCGTCGGGCGACCTCATCTATCCCGATGGCTCCGACCGCTACGATGCCATCCGCCAGTGGTGGGGTGCGAAGGTCTTGTGGGAGCAATATTTCGATGTCACACACTCGGGCATCTTCTCGCTTGGCTACGCTCTCGAGGGCCTCTATACCAACCATCCCGAGTTCGACTCACCAGAGTCTACGTTGCTCTCCTCGCCACAGTATGCACCGCTGTTGCACTCGCGTATGATCTATATGCCCGAGTTCCGTGCCGACCGCTACGTAGGTCTCGGCATTATGCCTACTGTGCGCCTCTTCGACAACTTCTACCTTCGCTTGAGTGCCTATGCTATGCTTCGTGACAAGTTCAACGGCGAGGTTTTGCACTATATGTCCGACCTCTCCTTCATCTATCACACTCGCATTGGTCCTGTGAGCCTTGCTCTCACCAAATACGATTTCAAGTCGAAGAACAACCTCTATCTCACCTTCAACTTTGGATATGCTATCTTTGGTCGTAAGGGCACCTTCTATTAATCTCACAAGATGTTAAAGACTCATACTGTGTGCGTAAGGGGTGTTATGCAAAGAGGGAGGCTCGTGTAGTTGCTTACTCAGATGTTAGTAGAGCCTTCCATCGCTACTATAATCGCCAAAAGTCCCAGCAACAAAACGCAGCTATCTACAACCGGGGTCGTTCGACCCTGTCGCAATACTCATCTGCGTCCAACGGCTATCGCCAAACACAAAAAAAAGCGACTAACTTACGTTAATCGCTCTAGAGAGGTCTGAAGCGGATTCGAAGTAGGATATTCATCTGCGTCCAACGGCTATCGCCAAACACAAAAAAAGCGACTAACTTACGTTAATCGCTCTAAAGAGGTCTGAAGCGGATTCGAACCGCTGTAGACGGTTTTGCAGACCGTTGGTTAAGCCACTCGCCCATCAGACCAGTTATTGGCGATTGAAGGATATTAACACTATGAAAAGTTTAACTCCTCCAATCGGAGTGCAAATATATACACAATTTTTGAATCTGCAAAATTTTTTGGCAAAATTCTCTATATATCCTCCGCCAACCACCGCTATCGGCCTCTCCGTACAAGCACTACGCATCGGTGGCTTTTTCGTGTCAGTGCCACATCTGACCCCTTCTGACAAGAAATTGGGAATTTTTCGAGATAAGCAGTCATCTGCGACCTCTCAATCATTGGCTCGAATGGAATGTACGTCAAGTACTATCCATCCGAGCCAATTTCTTTATCGA
>JAGBXR010000046.1 GCA_017629145.1 Alistipes sp.
TAGGCTAACAAAGCGGAGCATACTTAACGTATGTTAGCATTTGGAAGCCAAGCCCAATGGCATAGATACGCCCTTATCACAAGAAATTACTCCATTTTGAGAACTGCAAGGAAGGCAGACTGCGGCACCTGAACCGAACCAATCTGACGCATACGCTTCTTACCAGCCTTCTGCTTCTCCAAGAGCTTACGCTTACGCGAGATATCACCACCGTAACACTTCGCCGTAACATCCTTACGCACAGCCTTTACTGTCTCACGAGCGATAATCTTCGCACCGATAGCTGCCTGGATAGCGATATCGAACTGCTGACGAGGGATAAGCTCCTTAAGTTTCTCGCACATCTTACGGCCGAAGTCGTAGGCGTGGTCGGCGTAGATAAGCGACGAAAGGGCATCGACAGCCTCGCCATTGAGCAGAATATCGAGCTTTGCAAGCTTACTTATCTGGTAGCCCGTACGATGGTAGTCGAACGAAGCATAACCCTTCGAGATACTCTTGAGCTTATCGTAGAAGTCGAAGACAATCTCCGAAAGTGGCATCTCGAAGTTAACCTCGACACGATCCTGCGTGATGAAGGTCTGATTCTTCATCACACCACGCTTATCGATACATAGTTTGAGGACATTACCGAGGAAGTCGGCCTTGGTGATAATCTGCGCGAGGATGTATGGCTCCTCAATCTTTGCCACCTTCGTAATCTCGGGAAGGCCCGATGGGTTGTGCACCTCGAGCTCCTCGCCCTGCGTTGTGGTGATGTGGTACGACACGTTAGGCACCGTAGTGATAACATCCATATCGAACTCGCGATACAAACGCTCCTGGATAATCTCCATATGCAAGAGACCGAGGAAGCCGCAACGGAAACCGAAACCGAGCGCCAACGAGCTCTCGGGCTCGAACGTGAGCGATGCGTCGTTGAGCTTGAGCTTTTCGAGCGATGCACGCAAATCCTCATATTGGTCAGCCTCAACAGGATATACACCCGCAAAGACCATAGGTTTAACATCCTCGAAACCTGCGATAGCCTCAACACAAGGGTTAGCAACAGATGTGATGGTATCACCCACCTTTACATCCGTAGAGTTCTTGATACCCGAACAGATGTAACCTACGTCACCAGCCTTAATCTCGTCACGTGCAACCATCTTGAGCTTCAGCACACCAATCTCATCGGCATCGTACTCGCTGCCAGCATTGAAGAACTTAACGTGCTCTCCCTTCTTGATTGTACCGTTGAAGACACGGAAGTAGGCGATAACACCTCGGAAGGGGTTGAATACCGAGTCGAAGATAAGAGCCTGCAACGGAGCATTCTCGTCACCCTCGGGAGCAGGAATACGCTCCACGATAGCCTCCAACACCTCCTCGACGCCCTGACCTGTCTTACCCGATGCGAGAAGGATATCCTCCTCCTTGCAGCCGATAAGGTCGATAATCTGATCCTTAACCTCGTCAATCATCGCCGACTCGCAGTCGATTTTGTTGAGCACGGGAATAATCTCGAGATCCTGGCCAAGTGCGAGGTAGAGGTTCGAGATGGTCTGTGCCTGGATACCCTGCGTTGCATCGACAACGAGCAATGCACCTTCGCACGAAGCGATAGCGCGTGACACCTCATACGAGAAGTCGACGTGTCCTGGGGTGTCGATAAGGTTTAGGGTGTAGTTCTCACCATTGCGTGAGCGGTACTCCATCTGAATAGCGTGGCTCTTGATGGTGATACCCTTCTCTCTCTCGAGATCCATATCGTCAAGCACCTGTGCCTGCATCTCACGCTGATTGAGCGTGTTGGTCTTCTCCAAAAGACGATCGGCAAGCGTACTCTTACCGTGGTCGATATGGGCGATGATACAAAAGTTACGTATATTCTTCATCCTGCGACGTTTTAATTTCCTATAATATGCACAATAAGTGCGCAAAGTTACAAAAAAATCTCCGAAATCACAACACCTATGCCCCACTCTTTTTCAGCCAATACTCCTCGAGAGTCAGTCTCGCGAAAACAGAGCGTCGCCACGTATGACACACGCGCTAAAAAATCTGCCATTTTGTCACATACCACCACTATGGCACACCATTTGTCGCCGACTGACGACGATGGCTAAAGCCATACGTTGAGACACAAAAACGATTATAACAAAAGAATAACAACACTATGAAAAACGGAAAAATCGGAGTAACAACGGAGAACATCTTCCCCGTCATCAAAAAGTTCCTCTACTCGGACCACGAAATCTTCCTTCGCGAGTTGGTTTCGAATGCTGTGGATGCTACACAGAAGCTCAAGACACTCAGCTCTAAAGGCGAGGTGCAGGGCGAGCTTGGCGACCTTACAATCAGAGTAGATGTCGACGAGCAGGCGAAGCGTCTTACGATTACCGACCGAGGTATCGGTATGTCGGCCGAGGAGCTCGACCGCTACATCAACCAGATTGCATTCTCGGGTGCCGAGGAGTTTATGGCAAAGTACAAGGATCAGGCTATCATCGGACACTTCGGTCTGGGCTTCTACTCATCGTTTATGGTGGCCGATAAGGTCGAGATATTCTCGCAGTCGCATAACGCAGAGGCCAAGAGCGTACACTGGAGCTGTGTGGGCACACCCGAGTTCGAGATGGAGGAGATAGAGGAGAAGCTCGACCGCGGAACACGCATCGTGTTGCACCTCTCGGAGGATTGTGCCGAGTATGCACAGCGCAGCGAGATAGAGCGACTACTTCGCAAGTATTGCCACTTCCTGCCTATCTCTATTGCGTGCGGCAAGAAGAGCGAGTGGAAAGATGGCAAGTATGTGGATACCGACCAGGACAACATCATCAACGTGACAACACCGTTGTGGACACGCAAGCCTGCCGATATTACCGAGCAGGAGTACAAGGATTTCTATGCCGACCTCTACCCTACGAGCGACGAGCCTTTGTTCTACATCCATCTGAACATCGACTATCCGTTCAACCTTACGGGTATTCTCTACTTCCCGAAGATTCACAACAACTTCGAGATTCAGAAGAACCGCATACAGCTATACTCAAACCAGGTATTCGTCACCGACGAGGTTACGGGCATCGTTCCCGAGTACCTCACGCTGTTGCACGGCGTTATCGACTCGCCCGACATTCCGCTAAATGTGTCGCGTAGCTACCTACAGAGCGACTCTAACGTGAAGAAGATCTCGGGATATATCACCCGTAAGGTGGCAGACCGCTTACAGGAGCTTTTCAACACTATGCGCCTCGACTACGAGGCAAAGTGGGACGACCTGAAGATATTCATCGAGTACGGTATGCTCACCGATGAGAAGTTCGCCGAGAAGGCTGCTAACTTTATGCTCTGGAAGAGTATCGAGGGTAAGTACTACACCTCGCAGGAGTACCTCGAGGCTATCAAAGAGAAGCAGACCGACAAGGACGACTTCACAGTAGTGCTCTATGTCGACGACGTCGAGGGCAAGAACTCGTTCGTCGAGGCTGCCAAGGCCAAGGGTTACGACATTCTCGAGATGAACGGTCAGCTCGACAGCCACTATATCCAGTATTTCGAGTCGAAGGCCGAGAAGGTGCGCTTCGTGCGTGTCGACTCGGATGTTGCCGACAAGCTCATCCCCAAGGCCGAGAAGGAGATACTATCGCTCACTACCGACCAGCAGCAGATTCTGCGCCCTGTATTCTCGGCACAGATGCCCAAGGACGATAAGATTCACTACCACGTGTCGTTCGCTGCAATGTCAGCCGAGGATGCCCCTGTGGTCATCACACAGAACGAGTTTATGCGCCGTATGAAGGATATGGCCGCTACGAGCGGTGGCGAGATGAGCCGCTTCTATGGTCAGATGCCCGACAACTTCACCATCACGGTCAACGGCAACCACCCTATCGTCCTCGATATTTTGGGCGAGGTGGAGCACGCCTATGGCGATAAGCTCCGCAGCATAGGCAAGAAGATTACGGCTGCCGAGGCCGAGGAGCGCCGCTTCGAGGAGAGCGTCAAGGATAAGAAGGATGCCGACCTTACGGCCGAGGAGCGCGAGATGCGCGAATCGCTCTCGAAGCGCGTAACGGAGCTTCATCAGGAGCGCGATGCACGCCTCGAGGAGATTGGTGGCGAGAACCGCAAGGTGCGCCAAATCATCGACCTCGCACTGCTCTCGAATGGTATGCTCAAGGGCAAGAACCTCACCGACTTCATCCAGCGCAGCATATCGCTTATCGAGTAATTGGCGATATGCTTGCACTCCAAACAAGAGGCTGTCCAACACGTTTGCTGTTGGCAGCCTCTATCTTTTTCTGCATTACCCACACTCCTCGCATTGATATGTTAGTGAGTTGGTCATTGGTCACTTGGTCAAAAACCCTATGTTTTGACCAAATGACCAACCACCAATTCTCTGTTGTGATGCTCTGGTCAATGGTCAATTGGTCAAAAACCCTATGTGTTTGACCATTGACCATTGTCCATAGTACCAATAGAGGATTATCAATAGATATATTATATCAGTGAGATATATCCTCTATATACTCATTAATAGTATCAATATGA
>JAGBXR010000007.1 GCA_017629145.1 Alistipes sp.
CTCGATCTCGGTGTTACCGAACTTATTACCCATATCCTGGAGGAGTGAGAGGTAGGTATAGCTATCGAGGATGTTGTCGAACTCACGAACATAGTTACAAGCGAAGTATGCCTCGTAAACATCCTTGTTAGGAGCCTTGATATTGAATGTAGCGAGGTATGGGTCATCATTTTCCAAAGCCGTTACTATAACCTCTGGAGCTGGTTTGGTAGCCGCGGGTAGAGTGAATGTCTTAGTTCTAAAATTCTGAGTCTTACCCTCCGCATCACCCATAATTGTAACAAGAATACGGAAAGTCTTACCTGCAAAGCCCTTAGTGTCTACGAACCAATCTGTAAGCTTCATAGCAACAGAACCTGTTGCCTTCTTAACACCGAGGGTGTGGAGCGCGAAGTATGAACCTGTAAACCAACGCAAGTAATCATAGTTATAATCAAGAAGAGGCATTACCTCATTCTGAAAATCCTCCTCTTCGATAATAAAAAAACTATACGATGTAGGATTGTCTATAGGCGTCAAATATATAGTAGCATCTTTGGGACTCATCGAATAGACATCGATCTCTATCGCTCCATCGCAGAGACCAGGCTCGAGTGTATCTATTTGAATAAGCTCATAGTAACCCGACCAATACTTCTCGGTGTCATAAGCATCAGTCTCAAGCTCGTTAATCCAATTTAGCCAATCGTACTCAGGACGGTAGTAACCATTGCTCCAACCTACAGGGAATGCCCAGATTACAGTACCATTACCTGTGTACATATCCTCGTAAACAGTTGTAATCTCACCATTCTCATATACGATGTTCTCATCTGGGTTATCCATATAGCCGAACTCACCAACCATAAATACACCAGGCTCACCAGGAACCTTAGGATCAGCGTAGCTTGCCGATACGAGGTTACCCTCCTCATCGTAGATCAAATCACCGTTCTCATCACGCTCTGTGCTGTGTACCTCATCATAGATGATAGTCTTATCCTCTGTAATGTACTGCTGAGCATTGTAGAGCAACATATCGAGTTCCATATAGCCCAATGACTTCAAATAGTTGTACACAGCAAGTGATGATGTAGAGTAACGCAACGCATTGCCACGTGTCTTTACATCCTCAGGGATATCTACATGCACCGCAAAGCCATCGTACATACGTGTGACAACTTTAAGGACACTTGGTATTTCTACACTATCGTGCTCCACGCTCTCCATAGGCTTGATATGGTTGCGTTCAATAGTCAATACCGAAGTTGTTGTAAGGGTCATAGGCTCGTAGCCCTCACACTCAACAACTACGGTAACTCCTTGTTCGAAAGTCTGCGGAGGAACAGCGATATAGAAACTCTTAGCCTCTGCGCAAAGCTCCACGCCCTCGCCGCAGTCGAGAGTAAGCTCTGTGAAGATTGTGTCATCAAATTGCAAACCTCCACCAGCACCACCAGCACCAATCTCATCGTCTTCAGGGAGTGAGCCCATATCCGATGCAAGAACAGATGTTGCGTTATATGCGTTGATATATACTTCGCCTGCCACCTGCTCACCATTATTGCCACGAAGGGTTATGCTCTGCACCTTCTCACCATTACCCGTAAGCTGAATCTTAAGCCAGCCACAAACATTGCGTAACGAGATCTGATTATATTCTTCGCACGACACCATAATATTTCCATCATAGCCATAGCTATTCTGCTTGTAGTGCTGTGTAGCAGGTAACATCGCTTGTACGCTACAGCTATTAGGATTGATATAGTAGTTCTCGTTGTATGGATAAACAACAACTACATTATCTAAATCTCGTGTTGCCACACCACTCTCCAAACGCTTTAGAACACCTACGCGCTCACCTGTCTCACCCTGATACTGCCACTTCTGATTGGCATTAGAGCGATAGAATACCGACACAATGTCACCCTTAGTCCACACGGTTTTCTGCGCCTCATTAAGCTGAATACGGGTGTCGTCGCCACCCTCGAAACCGACGGTCAAAGTCTCAGGAACATCCGCGCGGTTAGCCGTGAGCTCTTCGACATCGTTCTGCGTACACGCGACAAAGGCGAATACAGCAAATGCAAAAAGCATTAGTTTTTTCATAGTTTGGTTATTTTGCATTGTTATTTGCGGAGTTATAATTTAGACAAAATTAGCATTTTTTCTCGAATCGACAAAATAGTTAGACGAAAATAGCACCCACACAGCACGGGTTGTATATTACCGAAAAAATATCTATCTTTGCAAGATAAAATCGATACACGAATGAGTCCACGAAAAAAACAGCAGAGCTTGGATGGCGTCACACTAAATGACGAAGCAAACAACGAGCAGCTAACGAGTGACAGCCAGCCCACAGAGTGCAAAAAAGATAAAAAGTATGCCGAGACACCCTTGATGAAGCAGTATTACGAAATCAAGGCGAAGCATCCCGACGCGATACTTCTATTCCGCGTGGGCGACTTCTACGAAACATTCGGCGAGGATGCCATAAAGGCGAGCGGCATACTGGGCATTACGCTTACACGACGTGCCAATGGCGCAGCATCGTATGTCGAGTTAGCGGGATTTCCGTATCACGCTCTCGACAACTATATGCCAAAGCTCGTGCGCGCAGGAGAGCGCGTGGCGATATGCGAACAGCTCGAAGACCCAAAGCTAACAAAGAAGATTGTCAAGCGTGGCGTTATCGAGATGGTGACACCAGGTGTAGTAATGGGTGAAAACCTCGTAGCAGGCAAGGAGAACACCTTCCTCGCATCGGTATATTTCGGCAAGAAGACAACAGGTGCTGCCTTCCTCGACCTATCTACAGGCGAGTTCTATGTTACGGAGGGCGACGACGCCTATATCGACAAGATAATATCGAACCTGCGACCAAAAGAGATACTCCACCAGCGCGGCTCGGAGGAGCGTTTCTATGAGGCCTTCGGCAAGAAACACTATACATACCGCCTTGAAGAGTGGATATTTGCCGAGAACGTAAACCGCGAGAAGCTATGCCGACAGTTTGGCGTGCAGTCGCTGAAAGGTTTTGGCATTGAGGATATGAGCGCAGGTATCTCGGCAGCTGGAGCTACGCTCTACTACCTTGAGTTTACGGAGCATCGCCACACAGCACACATCGCCTCGATAGCGCGTATAGAGCGTGGCGAGTCGGTATGGATTGACCGCTTCACGATGCGCAACCTCGAGCTATTCACATCGAACAGCAGCAACAGCAAGTCGAGCTTTATGGAGGTCATAGACCGCACGCTGACACCGATGGGTGGTCGTCAACTGAAGCGATGGATAGCCTTTCCGCTGATGGACATCGAGAAGATTCGTATGCGCCAGGATATCGTCGAGAGTATAACAAAGGATATTGACTTCGCCGAGGCACTACGCAACGAGATATCCTCTATCGGCGATCTCGAGCGCATCGCATCGCGTATTGCAGCCGAGCGTGTGACACCTCGCGAGCTTATTCAGCTCAAGCAGTCGCTATCGGCTATCGAGCTGCTGCGCGCTCTGATGGAAGGCACAGACAACGAGGCTATGCACCGCTATGCCGAGATTCTCGATCCGCTTGTCGAGGTACGTCAGCGACTGGAGCGCGACATCTATCCCGACCCCGAGAACAACCAGATACAGAAGGGTGGCATCATAGCCGACGGACTCTCGGCCGAACTTGACGACCTGCGCCGCATATCGCTTCACGGCAAGGAGTATCTCCACTCATTACAGCAGCGCGAGAGCGAGATTACGGGCATTCCATCGCTCAAGGTAGGCTACAACAACGTCTTCGGCTACTACCTCGAGGTGCGCAATACCCACAAGGACAAGGTGCCCGAGAACTGGATTCGCAAGCAGACGCTTACGGGCGCAGAGCGATATATCACACAAGAGCTCAAGGAGTACGAGCAGAAGATTATGGGCGCCGAGGAGCGCATACTTCAAATCGAGGCAGAGCTATACGCACAGCTTATAGCATTCATAGCAACGCACCTTGCGACAATCCAGCGCGATGCGCAGGTGGTAGCACGTATGGACTGCTTGCAGTCGTTGGCAAAGATCGCTACCGAGCGACGCTACGTACGCCCCATAGTGGACGACTCTACGATTATCGACATACGCGAGGGTCGCCACCCCGTAATCGAGTCGTTGATGATGGTTGGCGAGGAGTATATACCAAACGACGTGAAACTCACAAACGATGAGCAGCAGATAATCATAATCACCGGTCCGAATATGTCGGGTAAGTCGGCACTGCTTCGCCAGACAGCACTCATCGTGCTAATGGCGCAGATGGGATCGTTTGTACCTGCCAAGTCGGCACATATCGGCATTGTAGATAAGATATTTACACGTGTTGGTGCATCGGACAACCTTGCAGAGGGCGAGTCTACATTTATGGTCGAGATGCTCGAGTCGGCAAATATTCTCAACAATATCTCACCACGCAGCCTTGTGCTTCTCGACGAGATTGGCCGAGGCACAAGCACCTACGACGGTATATCTATTGCGTGGGCTATGGTAGAGTATCTGCACAACAACCAGCACGGCGCAGCAAAGACACTCTTTGCAACACACTACCACGAGCTTAACGAACTCGAAAATATGCTGCCACGTGTAAAGAATTACCACGTTACGGTAAAGGAGGTAGACAAGAGCATTATATTCCTTCGCAAGCTTGAGCGCGGAGGTACGGAGCACTCATTCGGTATCCACGTAGCTCGAATGTCGGGTATGCCTCGCACGGTAGTGCAGCGAGCCGAGGATATTCTTGCAAACCTCGAGAAGGTATATGGCTCGGGCGAGATTGTGCCTACCGGAGAGCTTCGCAAGAGGGGCAAGAGCCACAATGTTGCAGCCTCGGCAGCAGCCACACGCGAGAATATACAACTCTCAATGTTCCAGCTCGACGACCCTGTACTCATCGCCATACGCGACCAGATAAAGGGTATCGACATAAACTCGTTAACGCCTATCGAGGCACTCAATAAGCTAGACGAGATAAAGCGTATCGCAGGTATTTAGAACCTGCGATACTTTTTTCGGGGTATGTTACAACAACCTTTTTACTAATTTGAATAGCTTGTATGGCATATACCTGAATGGGAGATCTATGCGTGTAGAGGTGCTTACAACAGAACGACGGTGCGAGAAGGCATAAAGCGAATCGCGACCGTGGTAGCGACCCATACCCGAGTTGCCTACACCACCAAATGGCAGGTGTTCATTGGCGATGTGCATAACCGTATCGTTGATACATCCTCCGCCAGACGATGTGAGGCTAAAGACACGACGCGCCTCACGCTCATCGGCAAAAACATACATAGCCAATGGCTTCTCTCGACGGTTAACAAAAGCTATCGCATCATCGAGGCTATCGACAACAATCATTGGCAACACTGGGCCAAATATCTCTTCGGTCATCACCCTGCTATCCGCCGCGACATTATCCAATAATGTAGGTTCTATGTAGCGTTCGGCACGATTTACCGTACCACCATAACGCACAACACCTTCGCTTATATAACCACTAACACGATCAAACGCAGCATCGGTAACAATACGGCCATAGTGGCGGCTATTGCGTGCATCCTTGCCGTGCAACTTCTGAACAGCTCGCTTGAAGGCCTCGACAAACTGCTCCTTGACATCCTTGTGAATGAGTATATAGTCGGGTGCAATGCAAGTCTGTCCAGCATTGAGCGTTTTACCCCACGCGACACGACGCGCAGCGCGCTTGATGTTTGCCGTAGTATCGACTATAACGGGGCTCTTGCCTCCCAACTCAAGGACTACGGGGGTGAGATTCTCGGCAGCTGCGCGCATCACGACACGCGCCAACGATGGCGAGCCAGTGAAAAATATGAGGTCGTAGCGCTGACGCAATAAATCGGCGTTCACATCACGATTACCCTGCACGACAGCAACATACTCCTCGCTAAAACACTCATTGACAAGCTGCTGCAACACTTCGGCAACGTGAGGCGTATAGGGCGAAGGCTTCAGCACAGCGGTACATCCTGCACCTATCGCACCGACAAGCGGATTAAGCAACAACTGCACAGGATAGTTCCACGGTGCAATGATAAGCACCATACCGAGTGGCTCGGTAAGAATTTCGCTGCGCGATGGCCACATTTTCAGAGGCGTAGACTTACGCGATGGCGCTGCCCAGCCTTTGAGATGCTTTATGAAGTTATCGATCTCGCCAAGCACTATGCTTATCTCTGTGAGATATGCCTCCTCGTAGGATTTGTGCAGGTCGGTATACAATGCCTCGCAGAGTGGCTTTTCGTACTCGACAATCGTTTGTCGTAGACGGCGCAACGCCTCCAGGCGATACTCTATATCGAGCGTTGCGTGGCTTGCAAAATAGGCACGCTGTGCCGATATGATGGACTGAATTCTTTCAGGTGTTGTATTCTGAAGCATATTCCAAATATTTAGCGTTAGGCAAAGATATAATATATCAATTAAATTGCCAAATGTGAGAGAGTGGAAGGGATAAGGGGGGGGAAGCTCTCGTATGGGGCGCAAGCGTAGCTTGCTTAATGGGTAGAGCTTGCGCGCCTTTGGATAGAACATAAGGAATTTAGGGAAATTAGTGAATTTAGGGAGGGCTTGCGCGCCCTTAGAACGCACTCTGCTCCTTAACACCTCTATATTCATCAATTTCCTTAAACTCATTAAATTCCTTAATCTCCCTATTTTCCCTAATTCACCACCTACCCACCTGCACACCCGAATTTGTTGTCAGAGTGGCGCTAATTTACCACCGATAAAGAGAAAGAGCGGATGGGACATACTTGAGGTATTTCCCATTCGCTCTTTGGATTGAGGTGGCGAAGGAGCGCCACTATCACAACAAATTTGTTGTTAGAAGGCTGTAGATGCTGCACCGATAAAGAAGTTACCCCAGATGGGACATACTATGCGTATTTCCCATTTGGGGCAACGATTGAGGTGCGGCAGATATCTGCCTTATAACAACAAATTACTTGGATGTCATAATACGAAGAATCATCGCATCCGTCTGCGTCATACCATCACGACCAATGTCGGTAAGGTTGCGGATAGACTTGTCTACATCGTCGTCGATGATACCCTCTACAGACTTGATCCAACGACCGTTCATAGCCATAAGTGCTGATACTACGGCTGTCGACACGCCCGATGCGCACTTCATAGCGCACGATGGCTTTGCACCATCGCAAATCATACCTGCGAGGTTGCCGATCATATTCTTAACAGCCTTTGTAACCTCGTCGTAACCACCGCCCATAAGGTAGGTGATACCGCAGCTTGAACCCGTTGCAGCAACCACACAGCCACAAAGTGCCGATAAACGACCGAGGCTCTGCTTGATGTAGATAACTGTGAGGTGGCTCAAGATAAGCGAACGCACCATCTGCTCGTGTGTAGCGTTGGTCTGCTCTGCATATACTACAACAGGAACTGTAGATGTTAGACCCTGGTTACCACTACCCGAGTTACTCATCACAGGAATCATCGCGCCAGCCATACGTGCATCGCACGCCGCAGTGGTCATACCCACAATCTGGCAGTGGAGCGTGTCACCCATAATATTACGTTCTGACTCCGAGCGCATAAGTTTGCCGATAGAGTGGCCATATTCGCCCTTGAGCGACTCGTATGCAGCATTCATATTGAGACGCTTTGCCTCAAGGATGAACTCGAGTTCCTCGAGAGGTGCGGTCATTGCAAAGTCCCACACACGGCGCAACGTGAGCACTGGATCTTTAGGTTCTACGACTGGAGCACCTACACTTGACGCTGGAGCATCTGCCGAGAAGAGCACCTCGTCGTTACGTGAGATATGTACGAAACGTGTGTGACCGCCAGAGATGATAGCTACAGCCTTATCTTCGCCAGCCGTAACCTCGATTTCGATATAAAGCTTCTCCTCAATGTTCTCCTTGAGATCTACCGCAATGCGCTTCTCATCAATAAAACGACAACCCTCCTTTACAGCTGCATCATCGGCATCCTTCAACACCTCGAGATCGTACTCCGACTTGCCGACCAATGCTCCGAGAGACATTGCAATAGGTAGACCTGTCATTCCTGTACCTGGGATACCCACGCCCATAGCATTCTTGAGGACGTTGGCACTCAAACGAGCCAAGATATGCTCGGGACGGCAACCCAAAGTCTCGGTAGCTTTAGCTACGCACAAAGCCACAGCAATAGGCTCAGTACAACCAATTGCTGGCACAATTTCTCGATTCATCAGAGCGATAATCTCGCGACGCTCCTCTGCAGTAAAGGTCTGGTTCATATATCTTATGTTTTTGGTTTGCGTATAAAATCTCACGAAGATACGACTTTTCCCTCGAATTTGCAAGTTATTCCCGATTTTTCGCTACGCAACCCCATACATCGCCTCCTCTACGATACAGATATTCCCACATTGGCAGATATTATGACGTACCAACTATTCTCTTTTCGCCACGAGATTGCGTAATTTAAAATTAAATTATTATCTTTGCGTTGCACTATTTTTGATTGAGAACTAAACAAAATGAGACCAACACAGTATAACGCACCAGAAGCAGAGGTTGTCGAGGTGAATATCGAGCGAGGTTTCGCAGATTCGTATGGCGAGGAGGGCGAAGCAGGACAGGATATGGGCATCTATGACCAGGGCAGTTTCTAAAGTGCAACGAACAAAGAATTTGTATAACCAAACAAGTATAGATTATGGCAGGTAAGGTACCAACACCCCACATTGGGGCGCAGATGGGCGAGATAGCCGACAGAGTGATTATGGCAGGCGATCCGTTGCGTGCGAAGTTTATGGCGGAGAACTTCTTGGAGAATCCCGTGCAGTACAATAGCGTGCGCGGAATGCTCGGATATACAGGCACATACAAGGGTAAGCGCGTATCGGTACAGGGTCACGGTATGGGTATCCCTTCGATTGGTATCTACACCTACGAGTTGTTCAACTTCTACGACGTAAAGCGCATCATCCGTTGTGGCTCGGCAGGTGCCTACCACCCCGACCTTAAGCTCGGAGATGTAGTATTCGCTATGGGTTCGTGCACCGACTCGAACTATGGTAAGCAGTTTGCTCTGCCTGGCACCTTTGCACCTATTGCCGACTTCGAGATGTTGCGCGCAGCAGCAGCCAAGGCCGAGGAGTTGGGCATCGACTACAGCGTAGGTAATGTTTTGGCGAGCGACGTATTCTATGGCGACAATGCCGAGGAGTGGAAGAAGTGGCAGAAGATGGGTGTGTTGGCTGTCGAGATGGAGGCTGCGGCACTCTATATGAATGCAGCACGCGCAGGACGTAGCGCACTGTGCATCTGCACCATTTCCGACTCTTTGGTACACGGTACTGCCTGCTCTGCGGAGGAGCGTCAGACGTCGTTTACCAATATGATGAAGATTGCTTTTGACATTATCTAAGCCTGAGCATTACTCCCAAAAGATATTTAAGGCCTATTCAACCAAGTGTTGGATAGGCTTTACTATTTGTGTTGCATTAATTGTGGCAAATTATCCCTCGACTGTTGCGCATCTCTACTAATTTGCGTATCTTTGTGCGACTATGAGAATTAACAGAATAAAACTACTACGTATGATTAAAAACCTAAAATCTCTACTCATTGCTGTTGCAGCCCTCGGCATAAGCCTCTCGGCAGGTGCACAGGATTTAAGTTCGCAGCGCGGTGAGTCGCAAAATCTTGGAGGTCTTTTTGGCAGCAAACTCGACCACCAGGGACTCATCATCAACCCGACACCTCAGGAGCTAACTCGCTACTCTGCCGACATTGTTAGCACAGCTAAAGGTGTGGCACTCAAGGGTAAAGCTTCGCTATTTGCCTCAGACCTCGACTTCGTAGCCCACAATAAGAGAGGAACAAAACTCTTTATCGACTTTGGCAAGGAGCGAGTTGCCGAATGGGGCGTTGAGCCACGCGAGGGAGCATACAACCTCATCATCGACACTCGTGGTATCACCATCCACGCCTACGACGAGTTAGGCGCATTCTACGCAATACAGACCCTCCGCGAGATTGTCAATAGCCCCGTTTCGGAGGACGGATTGCTCGACGGCATCGCTATACGCGACTGGTCGGACCTCGAGTATCGCGGTGTTGTCGAGGGCTTCTATGGCGAGCCTTGGTCGCACGCCACACGCCTCTCGCTTATCGACATCTATGGTCGCTATAAGATGAACTACTATGTCTATGGTCCTAAGGATGATCCCTACCACAGCTCACCCCATTGGCGTCTACCCTACCCCGAGTCTGAGGCTCAGGAGATTTCCGAGCTTGTCGAGGCGTGTCGTCGCAACCGCGTACACTTCGTATGGGCGGTACACCCAGGCAAGGATATCAAGTGGTGCGAGGAGGACTTGCAGAATCTTATAAATAAGTTTGAGGCGATGTATGCCCTTGGTGTCCGCGCCTTTGCCATCCACTTCGACGATATCGAGGGCGAGGGCACAAACCCCTATCGCCAGACCGAGCTTATGAACATCCTCAACGAGGAGTTTGTAGCTGTTAAGGGCGATGTTGAGCCTCTTATCGTATGCCCTACGGACTACACACGCCTCTGGGCAAATCCTACGGAGCGCGGCAGCCTCGTTATCTATGGTAAGGAGCTGCACCCTTCTATTGACGTATTTTGGACTGGCGATGCTGTATGTAGCGATATGACCGAGAGCACTATGGAGTGGATATCATCGCGTATCCAGCGCCCTGCGCTCTTCTGGTGGAACTTCCCAGTAACAGACTATGCACGTCACATCCTTATGCAAGGCCCCGTATATGGACTCTCTCCTGCGATTACAGCCGAGAAGAGCCGTGGCTTGGTGAGCAACCCTATGGAGCACGGCGAGGCGTCGAAACTCGCGCTTTACAGCGTTGCAGACTACACGTGGAATACCGAGGCATACAACCCTATCGACAGCTGGGAGCGAGGCTTGGAGATGCTTGCTCCCGAGGTTAAGGATGCTTATCGACTATTTGCCATCCACTCGTGCGACACCGAGACGGGCTACCGTCGTATAGAGTCGTGGGAGACCGAGACATTTACTCTCGACGAGTACACCGAGGCGAAGGCAGCTGTGCTCCGCGAGGAGCTGGAGCGCATCGTTGCCGTTCCCGAAATTATGAAGAGTATGGAGAATAAGGCCCTTTACGCAGAGCTTCAGCCCTGGCTTGTGGAGTTTGGCAAGCTGGGAGAGCGTTGCCTCGGAGCATTGGACTGCATAGAGCTATATCGTCAGGGCGACTACCCAGCATTCTGGGAGTGCTACGCCGAGCATCTTATGAGCGATGCCGATGTTGAGGCCTACGATGCACACCGTGTGGGCACTATGAAGCTACAACCCTTCTACGAGCGTATTATGGATAGCCTTGCTGCAGCATACTACGAGCAACTCACAGGCGAGAAGTCATCGACACTCTCGGCTGCGGGCTCGTATAAGTCGTTACAGTCGCCACAGGCTAAGTATATGTTCGACAACGATCCCGAGACCTACTACCACTCAGGTCAAGGTCAGCGCACCGACGACTTCGTAGCAGCCGATATGGGCATTGTGCGCACGGTGCGCGAGTTGCGCATTATCCAAGGTCGTAACTCTGTAGACGATGTAGACTACTTCGACCACGTTATCGTGGAGTACTCTGCCGATGGCGAGGAGTGGATAGCCCTCACCGAGCCTTTGGAGGGTGTCTACGACATCGTGTGGCGCGGTGAGCCCTTCGAGGCGCGCTATGTGGGCATCCGCAAGCTCGAGTCTAAGAAGCGTAATTGGCTTGCTATACGCTCTTTCGACATCAACCCTGTGACTAAGGAGCAGTATGGCGAGGATTGCAACCCATTCACCGCCTTGCGTCCTGAGGGCTGCGTACATATCGACCTTGCCGACGTATCACGCTTAGTGGTGCTTATGGAGGGTATCGGTGCAAATAGCCTCCTTCGTCTCTTCGATGCTAATGGCGCGGAGCTTGAGCAGCGCACTCTTAGTTCGGCATACCTCAGCCTCGATGATGTAGCCTCGTTGAATGCGACGAGCGCGACTATCGAGGGCGTAGGGCAGATCTTCGAGATTATACGCTTCTAAGAGAGTTATCATTATAATTACAACCGAGCTATTTCACTATGGCTCGGTTTTCTTTTTTTTATGAAAGTCTACTTTAGGCGTATAGCCCCAAAATATGTGGGTATTAAAAATCATACCCGCATCGCTGGAGATTACCCCTCGCTCCACCCTGCTTCGTTCTAACAAATATACTTTAATTGAAACATTTTACTCCTTTTCGAATTTTTTATCTATCTTTGTGGAGCACAACCAATCAACCATACTATTATGAACACCACCCAACAACCATCCTTGAGGGTTTATCTGCTGAGTGTTGTCTGCCTCGGCATCCTCTTTCTTGTCGGCTGTAGCGATAAGGCAGCCCTCGAGAGTGTAGATTATGTACTCCACAACGCACAGCAAGAGCCTGTCGAGGCTCTCGAGCGCATAAGGAGTGTCGATAAAAACTCCATTCGCGGCAAGCATAACCGCGCACGCTACGCCCTCGCCTACAGCGAGGCTCTCTACTACAATCGCATCAACTCCGACTGCGACACACTTGTCCGCCCACTCTTCGACTACTACCACGATAGCGATAAGCATTCGGAGCGAGCTCGTGCACTCTATCAGTA
>JAGBXR010000047.1 GCA_017629145.1 Alistipes sp.
GAGTGAGCCCGACGAGGTGAAACCGAGATGCAGAAAATCTTTACGTTGTAGCCCAACTCACCGAGAGAAGCAGCTGCAGAAGCACCGCCAAGACCAGTACCTACAACGATGATATCCAACTTACGCTTATTAGCCGGACTCACGACCTTAATAGCCGCCTTGTGATTGCTCCACTTCTGGGCCAACTCACCTGCCGGTGTTTTTGCATCTAATTTATAAGCCATAATATTTAGTTTTTATTGTTTGTCGAGTTAATGTGTGATTACAAACCTGGAGTCCAGTTAACCATCTCGGCGATGAAGTCGCTGCTCTTGAAGAAGCAAACAACTGCTACAACAGCGAAGCCGAGGAAGATGAGTGTTGCAACGACATTAGCAACGCACTTAAGACGTGGGTACCAAGTGTCGTTAGCGAAGCCTGCACTCTGGAACATAGACCAAACACCGTGTGTAAGGTGGAACCACAAAGCGGCAAACCATACAAGGTAGAGAACTACGTTGTACCACTTCGAGAATGTGAAGGCCATAAGCAAAGCACCGTTTGCAGGGTGGAATGTGAGCTCTGCGCCGTTAGCGTCTACGCCCATAGCGAACTGTGAGTGAAGAACCTCAACAAGCTGCATCTTCGACCAGAAGTGTACGAGGTGGAGGGCAAGACCGAGAACTACGATGATACCCAACACGAGCATATTCTTCGAAGCCCAAGATACGCCCTTCTCCTGCACGGTCACAGCATAACGCTGCTTACCACGTGCGCGGTAGTTGTCGAGAGTGAGGATGAAGGCATAGATGAAGTGTACAGCGACACCACCAGCCAACACTACAGTAGCTGCGAGTGCATACCAGTTAGCACCGAGGAACTCGCAAACCAAGTTGTACGCCTCACGGCTGAAGAGTACCGTAAGGTTCATTGACATATGGAAAAGAATGAAGAGCACGAGGAAGCATCCTGTAACGCTCATCACAAGCTTCTTTCCCACTGATGAATTAGTTAAAAAACAGCTCATAGTGTAAAAAATTTAAGTATGATTTGTAAATAGTTAAGTCTTCTGTTTTATCCTCTGTGAACAACTATGCTTCGCTCACAGCCGCGATTATTACTGCAAATATAAGAATTGTTTATGAAATAACAATACCAAAAACTCTCTTTTTTATCCCATATCTCCATATTTATCTAATTTAGTAGCCGTTACACTTTGTTTTTTTGTTCCGTCTGTGAAGAGAGTTTGCAAAATTCGCGGAAACTTCGTAACTTGTCGCTTCAAAAAACTATGAACAATGCAGAATATAGATAACAAAACAATCAAGCAGGAGCTGCGCCGCGAGGTGCGCAGTCGTGTTAAGCAGCTTAGCGCCGAGCAGAAGAGCAACGCCTCACGCGACGTCTTCGATAGGGTAGAGCGTCTCGAGGCCTTTGCTTCGGCACGTTGCATAGCGCTCTACGCAGCACTCCCCGACGAGGTGCCTACCTCCGAGGTTATCGAGCGCTGGTATGCCGCAGGGCGTAGGGTAGTTCTGCCACGTGTCGAGGGCGAGGTTATGCGCTACTACGACTACACTCCATCATCGCTTCAGTCGGGCTATTGCGGCATCGATGAGCCGATGGGCGATGAGGAGGTTACGCCCTCCGATATCGATATGATTATTGTGCCAGCCCGAGCCTTTACCACCGCAGGTGTGCGTATGGGTCGTGGTGGTGGCTTCTACGATAGGTATATGTCGCTCGAGGGCTTTCGTGCCTACAAGGTGGGTGTAGCATTCGAGTGTCAGATTTTCGAGGAGCTTCCCTCTGACCCTCACGATATTATGGTCGACGAGGTGATATACGCTTAACCCTTTTTTGTAGATATAAACCTATTTAACAATAGAGCAACAATGAAAAAGTTAACACTCCTAATAGCAGCTTTTGCGCTATCGTTTCAGGCTATGGCCGAGGGCTTTCAGATAAACAATCTATCGGCACGACAGAGCGGTATGGCGCACGTCGGTACGGGTATGATTCTCGGTGCTGAGTCTACGTGGTTCAACCCAGGTGCACTCGTTATGCAGAAGTCGATACTCGACGTGTCGGCTGGCTTCTCGGGCATTGTGTCGAAGGTGAAGTTTGCCGACGATAGCTACAACGCATCTACGGACAATCCAATGTCGATACCATTCTATGCCTATGCTTCGGTGCGTCCTATGAAGTGGTTTGCGCTGGGCTTGGCCTTCAACACGCCCCACACCTCATCTATCAACTGGGGTAACGACTGGGAGGGTGCAAGTCTGTGTCAGAATGCCTCGATAAATCAGTACAACCTTCAGCCTACGCTTGCCCTACGCGTTGGTGAGCAGGTTGCCATAGGTGCAGGTTTGATGATTGCTTGGGGCGATTTCTCCTTCTCGCACTCGATGCTTCCAGTTGGTGGCTTTACCAACAGCGAGTTCAGTGACCTGCTCGATAACGTCGGCCTCGCGGTTAATGGCGGTAGCCTCGCATCGCTTCAGCTGAGTGGCAGCACCAAGACCGCTTATGGCTTCAATGCTGGTATCTTCTGGACTCCGAATCAGACCTTCTCCGTAGGTATGAGCTATCGCCACCGCCTCAAGATGAGGGTCGAGGATGGCTCTGCGGCGTTGTTGTTTGCCGATAACGAGGCTACGCAGAAGTATGCCCCCGAGCTATTGGCTCAAGCTGTGGGCCTTAGTAGCGAGCTCTTGTCGCAGTCGACCATCTCTACCGAGCTTGTCACTCCAGGCGTTATCTCGGCTGGCTTTAATGTTAGTCTGCTCAACATCCTCGATATCGCAGCCGATGTGCAGTACAACCTTTGGTCGGCATACGACCAGATGAGCATATATCTGAACACGCCCAATGGTCAGATAGAGCTTACAGAGGCTACGACAGCCGATAAGTCTTATCGCAACACCTTCACAGGTCGCCTCGGTGTTCAGGTTAGCCCCGTAGGCTGGCTTGCTGCGCGTGTCGGTGTCGCGTGCGACCAGAGCCCTGTGCGTGATGGCCATTTAAGCCCCGAGATGCCCTCGATGTCGACGTTCGGCATCACAGCTGGTCTCTCGTTTCGTTTCATAAAGCTCCTCCATTTAGATCTCTCGTACGGCTATTCTGCGCCGTTCGATGGCAGCAGAGCAGGATTTGCAGAGTATGTCCACATCTTTACGGATGAGCTCAAGCAGTTCGGTGGCACCTATTCATCCGAAGCGCACACCTTCTCTGTCGGTCTTCGTGTTAGTTTTTAATTAATGTAGCAACAACAAAACAATAGCGTGGTGCTCCAACACCACGCTATCTTTTTCTACGCTTTACCTGTGCGCTCCTCCTCGCTCCACTCGCTGTAGGGGTAGTTGCGGAGGTTGGAGTTGTAGTATCGGCGTATGCCCGTAACCTCGGCACCGAGCCACGGAGGTCGTACAAACTCCTCGTCGATACTATTGAGCTCCACCTCGGCGAGTATAAGGCCCTTGTTTCGGCCTTCGAAGACATCAATCTCGAATGTGTGGCCTTCGTAGTCGACATAGTAACGCTCCTTCTCGATTATGGCGCTTACACATAGCTGCAAAAGCTCGAGCGCTTCGTTGAGATCTATCTTGTGCTCCCACTCATAGCGCGAGAGTCCGCTCTTTGAGGATGGCCCCTTGATTGTGAGCCACGCGCCATTGTTGCTGATGCGTACTCTTACGGTGCTGTGGCCCGTAGCTATGTAGCCCTGCACCATACGCATAGAGCTACGGGCAAGCTCTAAGAACTCGCCCGCTACCAAAAACTTACGTTCTATCTCCTGCGCCATATTGTGCTACATTTCGGGAGCGAACATAGGATCCCACGAAGGAAGCATTACAGCCTTCTGCTCGAGGAGCTTAAGCGTAGCCTCTGGGATATACTTCTTGTTCACAACCACGCGGAACATATACTCCTCAAACCACTCATCGGTCATAATGAGGTTGCCCTGCCAGCCCGATGTTGGACCCCAGCTGTTCTCCACCATCCACTTCTTGGCGTTGCCCTCCGCGTCGAGGTCTACAGCGATGAGTGTCATAGCGTGTGACGAGCCGCTTGCGAAGGTGCGTACGCGCTGCTCCTTGTTCATCGGAAACTCCACGCCCATCAACGACTCGTAGTCGTAGTTGTTCACGTCGAGCATACCGCGCTTGCTGTCGAGGAACTTGCCAACGTCGCACGAGAAGTACATCGCGGTGTTGTCCTTGAGCGAAGCGATAGCCAATGCCTTGACCTCCTCGATAGGGAGGTTGAGATATACCCAGTTGTCGCCGTCGTATACGTGGCGGTCGTACTCAATCTCGTATACCTTATGATACTCGCGTGTAGGGTCGTTCATAACCATCACAAAGTCCTTCTCCAAGTCGATATCGCCGAAGTACTCCTTGTAGAACGACTGTGGAGTGTAGCTCTTAGTCTCCACAGGCTTACCCTCCTTATCCTTGCGTGTCCAGTCGAACTCTGTAGGAGGAACACCCAAGCAGCGTGCAAGGATAGTGTAGATCTCGGTGAGCATCTCGGTCTTGAGGGCTACTGTCGAGCGACGATCCTTCTGCTCGCGGAGCTTAAGACCAAACTCGCGGAGCTTGAGCTTGAGCAAATCGCCCATCTTGCCCGTATTGTTACTCTGATAGTTCTCGGGCATAACCTCCGATGGCACCACACCATATTTCATAACGAGGTTCGACACGCCAGTGAACTGACCACCATCGTTGAGTGGGTTCTTGAACAACCACTCCACCTGACGATCCTCCATTGCGAGGTGACGAGTGTCGATTACAGCCTGGAGGAAGAGGTTACACTTCTCGAGCTGGTCGTAGAAGAACAGGTAGTTCTGCGAGAACTCCAAGCCTGGAAGTTCGAGGTCGTCAATCATCTTTGCACGAAGCACATTGAGACCCGTGAAGAGCCAGCAACGACCCGACTGGTGCTGGTCGGTAACGCCCTTGGTGCGTACACGGTGCGAGAAGTGGGTGTCAATCATTGCGAGATTCTCGCCATTTGTCGCCAATGTGTTGATAGGCGTTGTTGTGAGGGCGTTGCGTGCTGCCTTGTCTGCTGACGATGCAGTGTAGCCCGTACGAATCTGCTTCATCATATCCTCGGTGATGCCACCCTTGTCCTGCTGCGCAAAAGCTGTTGCAGTAGCTGTTAGCGCGAGTAGTAAAATAAAAAATCGTCTCATAGTTATTCTTTGTTAGTTAGTTTATTCAATCTCGGGTATCGTCCACTTGCGTAGCTCGCGGTTAAGCTCCCTCTCACGACCACCTGCGCACCTGTCTAACAGCGCGTGAAACGCCTCGGAGTGGTTGTGGTGGCGTGTGTGACACAGCTCGTGGAGGATGACAAAGTCGCGCAGATGCTCGGGAAGAGTCATCAGAAACAACGACAGCGATATGCCATTGCGACTGCTGCACGACCCCCAGCGCGTACGTGCCGAGCTTATGCGTAGCGAGGTGTAGCTAAAGCCATACTTCGTAGCTAACCGCGCTATACGCTCGCTCAAATCCTTGCGTGCTGCGTTGCGTAGCTTGGCGACCATCTCGCGCGTATATCTCGCCGTCTCTCTCTTTCGACTCTTTATGCGCTCTTTGGCTCGTTCAATCCACTCTCTGCGGCTCTCGGCAAAGGCTATAGCCTCGCGTTGCGAGCAGAAGAGAGGGTAGCTCAAGCGTAGCGTCATATCGCGTTTGAGGCTCAATCGTATCGAGCGCGAACGCAGCGACCTAATGCACTCTATGACCCCCAGCTCGGGATGCGTAACCGTAGCCATCGGCCTCGTTACTCAGCATCGCCAATGCGTTGACGTACCACCTCGAAGAGCATAATTGCTGCGGCTGCGGCTACGTTCAACGACTCGGTGTGTCCGATAAGTGGAATTGCAAGCTGCTCATCGCAAAGCTTGAGTACCTCCTTCGAGATACCCTTATCCTCCGCGCCCATAACGATAGCTGTAGGCTTGCGTAGGTCGGCATCGTAGAGGAGCTTGCGGCTCTTCTCCGTAGCTGCTACAATCTGGAAACCCTCGGCCTGCAGGGTCTTGAGCGTATTGCGAATAGAGCCTACGCGGCATACGGGGATGCTATGCAACGCACCAGCCGATGAGCGAATAGCGTCGCCATTAACGGGTGCAGAGTTCTTCAGCGGTGTGATAAGGCCGTGAGCACCTGCGCACTCTGCCGAACGAGCAATACCTCCGAAGTTACGCACGTCCGTTACGCCGTCAAACACTACGATAAGCGGTGTCTCATCCTCGGGTACACGCTCCAGAATGTCGTTAAGCTCGACATACTCGATAGCTGCCATCTGCGCTACTACACCCTGGTGGTTACCCTTCGTCAGGCGGTTGAGCTTCTCTACGGGTACCTCCTGCCAGTGTAGGTGGTGGCGCGTAAGAAGATCCTTAAGGTCGCCCATAAGCTGACCCTCAGCACCCTTGCGGATGTAGATGCGCTCTATCTGCTTGCGTGCCTCGACAGCCTCTGCCACAGGGCGGATACCAAAAATAATATTCTCCATATTCTTAGTTTTGTTCAGTTATTTCCAATTCGTATGATGCCTTCTCCCACTCGTGCATCAAGCGGTCGTACTCCTCCTTCAGGGCGTTGTACTTCGTGTACTCTTCGGCGTTGTACTCCGTAGCTGTAGCAAAGCGCTGGTCATACTCGGCAATCTGCTTCTCGACCTTCGCTGTCTCCTCCTCGATGCTCTCTACGGCCTTGCGGAGCTTGCGTATGAGCTTCTCCTGCTCCTTCTTCTGCTCGTAGGATAGCTTACCTGCGTTTGTCTGTGCACTGCTCTTGTCGGCCTGTGCTGTGGGCTTGTCGTGACGCTCAATCTCGGCAAGCGACTCCACCTTGCGCTTCTCGAGGAAGTACCATATGTCGCCCAAATACTCCTTCACGCCACCGTCGCGGAACTCGTAGATGCGGTCCACAAGACCATCCAAGAACTCGCGGTCGTGCGATACTACGACAACCGTACCATCGAACTTCTGCAACGCGCTCTTAAGGATATCCTTCGAACGCATATCCATATGGTTCGTAGGCTCGTCGAGTACTAAAAGGTTGTATGGCTCGAGCATCAGACGCGCCATTGCAAGACGCGAACGCTCACCACCCGAGAGTACCTTTACCTTCTTGTCGATATCCTCGCCTCGGAAGAGGAATGCACCGAGAATGTCGCGCAGACGTGTGCGGATGTCGCCAACAGCCACACGATCCAGCGTGTCGAATACCGTAAACTCGCCATCCATCAGGTCGTCCTGATTTTGCGCGTAGTAGCCTATGTTGACATTCGCGCCAATGCGAATCTCACCCTCGCTCTTCTCTAACTCTCCGATGAGCATACGCGCAAAGGTGGTCTTACCCTCACCGTTGCGACCTACGAGAGCTATCTTCTGTCCGCGCTCTATGGTAAACTCCGCACCCGAGAATATACGCTTCTCGCCAAAGGCCTTACCTACGCCCTTGACATCGGCAACGATGTCGCCCGAGCGTGGTGCTGGTGGGAATTTGATGTTGAGGCGTGACAAATCCTCCTCATCCACCTCGATGCGCTCAATCTTCTCGAGCTGCTTGATGCGTGACTGCACCTGGTTACTCTTCGTAGGCTTGTAGCGGAACTTCTCGATAAACTCCTCGGTCTTCTCGATAAGCTTCTGCTGATTCTCGTATGCTGCCTGCTGCTGTGCGCGACGCTCGGCACGCAGTACGACATATTTCGAGTAGGGCACCTTGTAGTCGTAGGCCTTGCCTAACGATAGCTCGATGGTGCGCGTGGTTACGTTATCCAGAAATGCGCGGTCGTGCGAGATAAGGAGCACCGCACCGTTGTAGTTCTTCAGATAATCCTCCAACCACTGAATACTCTCGATGTCGAGGTGGTTGGTAGGCTCATCCAAGAGTAGAAGCGATGGACGCTGCAACAGCAACTTGGCAAGCTCGATACGCATACGCCAGCCTCCCGAGAACTCGCGTGTGGCACGACCAAAATCCGAACGCTTGAAGCCCAGACCGAGCAACGTGCGCTCGATGTCGGCATCGCGTGTGTCGCCACCAAGGATGTGGTAGCGGTCGTTAGCGTCGTTGAGGCGATGTAGCAGTGCCTCATACTCTGTAGATTCGTAGTCGTCGCGTGCGGCAATCTCGTTTGTCAGTCGCTCGATATCGGCCTCTATGCGCAACACTTCGCTGAAGGCCTTTGCGGTCTCGGCAACGAGTGTTGTGGTGTCGGCTACGCGCATCTGCTGTGGAAGATAGCCCAGCGTGCAATCGCCATTGATGGTCACAGCACCCTCGGTGGGCTGCTGCTCCTTGGTGATTACGCGCAGTAGGGTGGTCTTGCCAGCACCATTCTTACCCACAAGACCGATACGATCCTTGGGGTTGATCAGAAACGAGATACCGTCAAAAAGAGTCCAACCTCCGTAGCTAATGCTTATGTTGTCAAGCGAGATCATCTGCTACGAGTTAAGCATATCGATAATCGCCTGCTCGGGGCTCTCTGCACCAAATACCGAGCTACCAGCAACCAATGCCTCGGCACCTGCGTCGAACAAAAGGCGTGAGTTCGATGCCGAGATACCGCCATCTACCTCGATGATAAGGTCGCTAAGACCCAACTCCTGCTTCTTGCGTGTGAGATACTCGCACTTCTCGATTGACGAAGGCATAAACTTCTGACCACCGAAGCCAGGCTCTACGCTCATCACCAATACCATATCCAACTTTGGAAGAAGCTCGTCGAGAACCTCGGGCGATGTGCCAGGCTTAATTGAGATACCCACCTTAGCACCAGCCTCGCGGATGAGGTTGATACACTCCTCGATATTCTCTGTAGCCTCGTAGTGGAACGTAACATAGTCGGCACCAGCCTCCACAAAGCGTGTTACGTACTTCTCGGGAGCGGTGATCATAAGATGCACATCCAGCACCTTGTTTGTAGCCTTACGCATAGGCTTCATCAGTGGGAAACCGAAAGAGATGTTGGGTACAAATACACCATCCATAACGTCGATGTGTACCCACTCTGCCTGTGAGCGGTCGAGCATCTTGATGTCGCGTTCGAGGTTTCCGAAGTCGGCTGAAAGTACCGAAGGAGCAATAATTCGTCTCATTATATATTTTTGTTTTAGTTAGAATCTGCTACTTGTAGCCATAGTATTATCGGACAAAGGTAACAAAAACCATTTAAATAACCGCACAAAAGTAGATAATAATAACGTAAAAGTTGAAAGTTGAAAGTTGTCGTTTGGCAAAACAAGAAAAATGTTTTACCTTTGCCACAACTTAGGGGTGCTGAGTCGGCTAACTATGTGGCACGAGCGTACGGTGTGTTACGGGTTAGGAGGCAAGGCTGAGATTAGACCCATTGTACCGGATACGGGTAATGCCGATACCGGGATTGGAAACATCTCGTAAAGCTTGGGTGAATAACTCTTCGACACGTGGCGCAGAGCGACAAACCTCAAACTTTAATAAAACCCCTTTTCAACTTAAATTATTAAGAGTATGAAAAGGATTTTTTGTTTTTTAGCCCTGTTGGGTTCTCTCTCGGCAGGGGTGCAGGCTACCGAGCCTGACTATCAGCTTCTCGACACTACTCGAGTCTATGAGATGGATGTTGTCGAGGTCATCACAACCAACGCAAAGCGAACAACGCCCGTGGCTCACGAAAATCTAACGCGTGAGGCTATTGTGCGCAGCAGCTATGGTACGGACATCCCTACGGCACTTGCCCTTACTCCATCGATGATTGCGACCAACGAGACAGGTATCGGCATCGGTGCAACCTCGATCCGTCTGCGCGGTACGGATGCTACGCGCATCAATGTGACAGTCAACGGAGTATCGCTTAATAATCCCGATTCGCACTCGGTATATTGGTACGATACGCCCGACCTTATCTCGTCGGTAGGCACTATGCAGGTGCAGCGTGGCGCAGGTGTCTCGACCAACGGCTCGGGAGCTTTCGGAGGTGCCGTGTCTATGACCACCGACGCACTGAAGCCCAACTTCGGAGGCTCGGCATCGTTGAGCTACGGCTCGTACAACACCAACAAACAGGCATTGCAGCTATCGTCGGGACTTATTGCCGACCACTGGGTTGTCGATGCACGAGTAACGCATATCGGCTCGGATGGCTACATCGAGCGCGGCTCTACCGACCTGAAGAGCTATATGGCGCAGGTGGGCTACTATGGCGATAAGACAAAGATAAAACTTTTGTCCTATGGCGGTATGGCCAAGACCTACCTTACATACAACGGCGTGTCGCGCGAGGAGATGGCTCTCTATGGTCGTCGCTACCACACATCGGGACAGTATGAGACTACGGCTGGCCCACACATTTTGGCCGATGGAACGCACGTCGCCTATTACGATGACGAGACGGATAACTACTTGCAAATCAACAATCAACTTGTCCTGAATCATCGCTTCGATAATCGCTGGCAGCTCAACGCTACGCTCTTCTACACCTATGGCTACGGATACTATAATCAGTATAAGGATGATGCGTGGTTGGCGAGCTATACCAACCTAAAGACCGATGTCGAGCAGTCCGACTTGATTCGTAGCAAGCTTATGTACAACCATCTTGGCGGAGCGAATGTCGCGGCAAACTACACTACGCGCAACCTCGATCTCACGCTCGGTGGCTCGTATAGCTACTACACTTGTCCCCATTGGGGCGAGTTGAAGTGGGTGGATGGCCTCGATAGCTCGTCGCTTGCTGGTCGTTGGTACGATAACGACGTGGTGAAACACGATGGCAACATCTTCGCGCGTGCCGACTGGTGTGTGCTGCGTGGATGGGAGGATAACGAGCTCCACCTCTTTGGCGACCTGCAGTACCGCTATGTACACTACAAGGCGTGGGGTGTGAACGACAATGCTATATGGGGTGACGAGGGTGTTACGATGCAGCCTATAGATGTCGATAAGGAGTATAACTTCTTTAATCCTCGCCTCGGTATCAGCTATATACACCATCGCCACAATGTGTTTGCCTCGGCGGCTATGGCGCACCGTGAGCCTACTCGCTCCGACTTCACCGACCGCCATATGTTTGCTGCCGACGACAGCTATCCCGAGCCTGAACGACTCATTGATTTCGAGGTTGGATATAACTATATCGCACCGCGCTTGAGCCTCGGTATCAACCTATATTATATGCTCTACCACAACCAGCTTGTGGCTACGGGTATGGTCAACGATGGCGACGATGCACTCAACGTAAATGTAGACCGTAGCTACCGTCGTGGTGTCGAACTTATGGCTTCGTGGCGCGCTACGAAGTGGCTCACGCTCTCGGCAAATGCTACGCTCTCGCAGAATAAGATTAAGGATTATGTCGACGAGCTGCGCGATAGTCCAACGTATGGCGAGAACCTTGGCGATATGACCATATCCTACTCGCCCTCGGTAATGGGTAGCTTTACGGCCGATTTCCACGTTAAGGGCTTTGGTGCTGTATGGACTACGCAGTATGTTGGTAAGCAGTACTTTACGAATAACGAGATTGAGGCCTTATCGCTCGATGCCTACTGTGTTACGAATCTCGATTTAGGATATAATCTTACTACGAAGCAGGGCTCTACGGTGCGCTTCGGTGTGACTATCTACAACCTCTTCTCGACGCTCTATGAGTCGAACGGCTATGGATACTCCTATATGTGGGATGGCGAGCGTTACGACGAGGCCTACTACTTCCCACAAGCACCTATCCACTGCTTGGCAAATGTAACTGTAAACTTCTAACCCTAATTTATGGATTGGTCTTTAGCGCTTCAAATTATCGGAACATCGCTCGGTTTGCTATACCTGTGGCTCGAGTATCGAGCAAATATATGGCTGTGGGTAGTGGGTGCTATTATGCCCTTGGTGCACGGTGTGCTCTATCTAACCAATGGCATCTATGCCGATGCTGCTATGCAGCTCTACTACCTCTTGGCTGGTATCTATGGCCTTATCGTATGGCGTCGTCGCCCTAAGCATAGCGTAGATGGGCAAATACGCCACACGCCAGCAGGGTGGTACGCGAAGCTCTTTGTGGTATATGCGTTGCTGCACGTGGCTCTCTACTTCCTGCTTACCGAGTTTACCGATAGCCGTGTGCCTTTGCTCGATTCTATGTCTACGGCACTCAGCATCGTGGCTATGTGGATGCTCTCGCGTAAGTTGGTTGAGCAGTGGTTGGTGTGGCTCGTTGTCGATATGATTAGCGTGGGACTATATCTATATAAGGGTATTCCGCTCACCGCAGGACTATATACGCTCTATTGCGTGTTGGCTGTCGCTGGCTACCTTCGTTGGCGTAAGAGTGCCTGTGCGCGAATGGAGGCTAAGGGAAATTAAGGAATTTAAGGAGTTTAGTGAGGGCTTGTGCGCCTTTAGAACGCACACCGCTCCTTAACATCCCTAATCTCCCTAAACTCCCTAATGTGATGGTAGCTAAAGGAATTTAGGGAAATTAGTGAATTTAGGGAGGGCTTGCGCGCCTTTGGAAAGCACTCAGCTTCCTTAACATCCCTAACATCCCTAACTTCCTTAAACTCCCTAATCTCCCTAAACTCCTTAACTAATTTAATGAGGGCTTGCGTGCTTTTAGAACGCACTCCGCTCCTGAAGCTTCCGCACTCGCTTACCCATTACTACCCAAAACTACCCACAGCTACCCACTCCTACCTAAAAAAACTACCCCTACGATGTGGGTATTAAAAATCATACCCGCATCGTGGAGAGGGGGCTATCCACAATATCACACTGCAAAAACAGCGTGGGTATTAAAAATCGTACCTGCATCGTGGGGGGGGCTATCCACAATATCACACTGCAAAAACAGCGTGGGTATTAAAAATCATACCCACATCGTGGGGGGCTCTCTGTTATATCGCAATAAAAACAGCGCGGGTACTATTTTTAATACCCGCACTGTGAAATTTAACCCACGAAATATTGCCTACTCGAACATCTCGGGAGTTACACGAATTGCATATTGCGTAGGAGTATTATGTTCTGTAAGCGCCTCAAAGAAGAATACATAGTCATCCTTGTCGACATCGTTGAATGCAATAGTTGCACCATCTGCTGTCTTAGCTGCTGTCAAAGACTCTGTGCTAACCGATGTGCGGAAGAGAAAGAATATCTGAATCTGCGACCAGTTGGTCTCATCCCAATACTTTGCAAAGTCGTAGTTTGCCCAAAGCTGAGCACCAACCTTGATATCAACAGCCTTCTCGTCGGTCTTAACATTAAAGTGTATGTTGTATTTGTTATCAGCAGATTCGATTATTGGAGAACCAACCTCCAATGTAGCATAGTCCTCGGCGCTTGGAGCCAAAGTCTTGAACTCAACAGCCGCGTAGTTGTAGTCGTAAACATCTGTAGGATCCGAAGCCTCAGGATCCATATAGAACAATACTAATACATACTCTGTGTCGTTCTCCAAAGGTTCGTATGCCGAGATCTGCAATGTGCCTGTCTGACCCATATACTCTTTGATGAATGTGCCGAAGTCGAAGCCGGCATCAAGACCAAGGTTGTTCAATGCCCAGTAGCTGCGCTGAACGATATTAGCCTGAGCCTCATTGTTCAAAACCTCCTCGTAGTTCTCCTTAGTCCAGATGTAGTATGTCCAGAATGATTTTTCTCCCTTTAGTGGTTTAACATCAAGTGTAAAATCGGAATATGACACCACAAGATTAGATGTTGTAAATATCGGATTGTTTTCGGGATTCTCGAAGTCGTAGCCTACGATAGCATCGGCATACTCGCTCCAGCCAGCTGCTATTTTATACTGACGTACCGACTCCTCTGGCACATAAATGGTGCGACCTAAGGCGTTGTCATCAAATACATAACTTCCACCCAAACTTGGCGGTGTTGTAGCCTCGCAATAGACACTTGTAAGGCTGTAGCACCAAGAGAATGCATAATCTCCAATCGTCGTTACGCTATCGGGGATAGTGACACTTGTAAGGTTGTAGCAAGCAGAGAATGCATTATCTCCAATCGTCGTTACGCTATCGGGGATAGTGATACTTGTAAGGCTGGAGCA
>JAGBXR010000048.1 GCA_017629145.1 Alistipes sp.
CAGAGCAGCCCGAAGACCCTGAAACTCCAGAGCAACCTGAAGACCCAGAGACTCCCGAGCAGCCTGAAGATCCCGAGACTCCCGAGCAGCCTGAAGATCCCGAGACTCCCGAGCAGCCTGAAGATCCCGAGACTCCCGAGCAGCCTGAAGATCCAGAGACTCCCGAGCAGCCCGAGGATCCCGAGACTCCCGAGCAGCCTGAAGATCCCGAGACTCCTGCTGAACCAGAGCAACCAAAACCACAGTTGTGGATTCTGTCGGATCCTGTACTAAACTTTACAGCAGAGGGTGGTGCTGGCGAGGTTTTGTATCGTCTCGATAACCCTGTTGAGGGTGTTTCTGTTGGGGCAAAATGCGATCAGGCGTGGGTTGGTAACATTGTTGTCGGCGAGACTATCACCTTCGTGGTGGAGGCAAACGATGCTACGTTGCAGCGTACGGCAAAGTTTGTTGTTAGCTATAAGGTGGATGGATATAATAAGTCCTATGTACTTGATATCGTTCAGGCGGCAAATAAGCCTGCTCCAGAGCCAGAACCAGAGCCAGAGCCAGAACCAGAGCCAACACCCGATCCCGAGCCGTTGCCCGATGGCTACGATGTAGCACTGCGTGCTGCTTGCCTCAGTGGAGAGTATTGTGGTCAGGTGGGCAGTGCGCACAACTACTATATCATACTCTCGGATGTTAAGTGTTCACATTGGCGCGATATTGAGCAGCCTAACACGTTCTTCTACTGCTTTGATATCTACGCAAATAGTAAGTCTAATTCGTTGCCTAATGGTACATATACCATTGACTTAAACGATACGCATAAGGCGGGAACTGTTGCTGCGAATATCTCTCCTTGTGTAAAGACGGATAGCAATGGTGGATTTGTAGGAGGTATGCTTGGCTACGAGGAGGGAACGCTTACAGTTTCTAACGGTAAGATTGTCGCAGAACTCGAGATGAGTAACGGTGAGAAGCACTACGTTATATACGAGGGCTCGCTGAAGCTCGGTTACGAGTAATCGACTATATCTATATTCAGTGCGGTACAACTTGCCGTATCTACCTAAAGAGCGAATGGCAATGGACTTTCGAGTGCTTCCCGTTCGCTCTTTTTATTTGCTGTTTGTGGGATGCAGGAGGTGCTTTTTGTCCTAAATTTCTTGGCAAAACAGATTTTTTGTACTAACTTTGCAACGATATAGTGCTCCAGTACGCCTTGCGGAAGATGTGGCGTGGATGGCTTCTGATAGCTTCGAGGGGCTTTAGTAACAAATAATGAACTAATTATGGACGATGGCTGTCATTCCAACAATAACTGCTGTGTCGTATCTCAATACGATACCCTTCGTCTATGGACTTCGTCACGCTGATAACCTGCGTGCCGACCTCCTATTAGCTCCACCCGCAGATTGCGCTCGCAACTATATCGAGGGCCGTGCCGATATTGCCCTCCTTCCCGCGGCTGTTGTTCCGCAGCTTACCAACACAAATATTATTACCGACTACTGTATAGGCGCTGTAGGTGCTGTACGCACTGTGACAGTGATGTCCAATACGCCCATAGAGCGTGTTAAGCGCGTGTGGCTCGATCCACATTCGCGCACATCGGTGCAGCTTTGTGGCTATCTCGCGCGCAACAAGTGGCGTATAGCCCCCGAGTGGATAGAACTCGGCGACTACTCGCAGACGGAGCGTGCCGCAGAGGGTGATGCCTTCCTGCTCATTGGCGATAAGGTCTTCGACTATGAGGGTCGCTTCCGCTATACCTACGATTTGGCCGTAGAGTGGCGCGAAGCTACGCAGTTGCCCTTTGCATTCGCGGTATGGGTAGCGCGCAAGGGTGTCTCGTTAGAGGTGACCGATGCTTTGCAGCACGCCCTGACATTTGGTGTGGAGCATATATGGGAGGCTGTGGCCGAATCGAAGTATATGGGTGTGGATGGTGGCATCACTGCATACGACTATCTTACGCGCAACATCGACTTCATACTCGATGACGAGAAACACCGTGCCCTTAAGAAGTTCTGGGATGCCGGAATTCGCATAGTTCCCCGATCCTATTAAAGAAGCCGTTCGACGCCCGAGTCGTGCGACTTCTTACCTCCGATACCGAGGCTCGCTGTTGAGGCCTCTGAAAAGCCCGTGTGGGCAAAGTTGAATACGAAGAATAAAACTTTTGGAGGAGATATGATCACCATCTATCTTAAGCAATACAACAAGATTATCCGCAATGCCGATCCCGATCTTTTCGACGAGCTCGGCTTCGATGATATCCTATGGATCGACCTTATGCAGCCATCAATCAAGGAGCAAAAGTCGGTCGAGAACTTTATGGAGCTGAGCTTGCAGACAAAGCAGCAGGTCGAGGAGATTGAGTCTACATCAAAGTACTCCGAGACCGAGAACGCCATTATCTCAAACTCTAACTTCTTTGTGCCTCTCGAGGATTCGTTTACCGTGGAGCCAGTGTCGTTCATCATATCTAACGAGGGTGTGCTCGTCTCAATGCGTCAGGCCGAGTTCCGCACATTCCGCGAGGCAGAGAAGCGTCTGCAGATGAACTATCGTAGCTACTCGACGGGTTACCACATCCTCATATCTTTGCTTGAGGTACGCATCGACTACGATGCCGACCTCGTGGAGATGGTGGGTAAGCAGGTAGCTGCCGTAAGTAAGGAGATTAGCAGCGGCTCGAAGATCGACAAGGAGGTATTGTACCGCATCAACGCCTTGCAGGAGAATACGATGTTGCTCCGCGAGAATATCTTCGACCGTCAGCGTGTGCTCTCGAGCATCTTGCGCTCGGAGCGTTTCCCAAACGATATCTATCCACGCCTACAGCTGATGCTCAAGGACGTAAACTCGCTTATCAGCCACGCTGACTTTAGCTTCCAGCGTTTGGACTATATTCAGGATGCAGCACTCGGTCTTATCAACATCGAGCAGAACGAGATTGTAAAGATTCTCTCGGTGGCAACCGTAATCTTTATGCCAGCAACACTCGTTGCAAGTATGTACGGTATGAACTTTGAGTTTATGCCCGAGCTCTCTTGGCGTTACGGATATCTGTGGGCCATAGCGCTGATGTTGATGGTATCGTGTATTACGTTCCTATTCTTTAAATTCAAAAAGTGGCTATAAATTTCTTGTGATAGTGGCGCTACTTCGCCACCTCAATCCAACGAGCGAATGGGAAATACGCTAAGTATATCCCATCCGCTCTTTCTCTTTATCGGCGGCAAATTAGCACCACTCTGACAAGAAATTTTAATTTTTCGAGATAAGCAGTCATCTGCGACCTCTTAATCATTGGCTCGAATGGAATGTACGTCAAGTACTATCCATCCGAGCCAATCTCTTTATCGAGGCCACATCTGACAACAAATTAGGTCTTACAGGGGAGTAGGTAGTGAATTAAGGTGATTAAGGAGGTTAAGGAGTTTAGGGAAAAGGAGTGCAAAAGCCTACCAAAGGTGTGCAAGCCCCTTCCTAAATACCCTTAGTACCCTCCATAAGCTGCGCAATTTCCCTGCGCACAAGCCATCGTACATACGCGCGGTGGCGATATAATTCTCTATTTCTGAGAAAATTCTTGAGTGCAGTATTGCAGATAAAGAAATTTTTGTTACCTTTGCGCCCGAATTAAGTACTTAATTATAACAAAAAGACGAAATGAAAAAGGGTATTCATCCAGAGAATTATCGTTTAGTGGCATTCAAGGATATGTCGAATGACCACGTGTTTTTGTGCAGGTCCGCCGTTTCGACAAAAGAGACCATCGAGGTGAACGGCGAAACCTATCCCGTGTATA
>JAGBXR010000049.1 GCA_017629145.1 Alistipes sp.
CTCTCAATCATTGGCTCGAATGGAATGTACGTCAAGTACTATCCATCCGAGCCAATTTCTTTATCGAGGCCACAGCTAACTACTTCTATCGAAAAATTAGGGTGTGCAGGTGGGTAGGTCGTGAATTAGGGAAATTAGTGAGATTAAGGAATTTAATGAGTTTAAGGAAATTAATGAATATAGGGGTGTTAAGGAGCCTGAGTGCGTTCCAAAGGCGCGCAAGCACTCCCTAAACTCCCTAATTTCCCTAAATTCCTTATGCTCTATCCAAAGGCGCGCAAGCCCTCCCTAAACTCCTTAAATTCCTTAAACTCCCTTAGCCCCCATCCGCAGCAGAGTGCCTTTCATAGACTAATAGGCCATCCATAATACATAAAATTAAGTTCATTAGGCTCAATTTTGGCTGATATATGAAAAATATTAGTATCTTTGCCGCCCGTGAAATGTTAATTGAATAACAACTAACAATTTATAATATTAACTAAAAACTTTTTCTATGTTCAAAGGACATCCTAAAGGTCTCTATGCTTTGGCTCTCGCAAACACAGGTGAGCGCTTTGGCTACTACACAATGTTGGCAGTGTTTGCTCTCTTCCTCCGCGAGAACTTCGGTCTCGAGGCTGGTACAGCAGGTGCTATCTATTCCACTTTCCTCGGCTTGGTCTACTTTATGCCACTCGTAGGTGGTATCTTGGCCGATAAGTTTGGATTCGGTAAGATGGTAACAATCGGTATTTCAGTGATGTTTGCCGGTTATATGTTGCTCTCGTTCCCTCTCGGTGGCGACCTTCTCGCTATGATGGCTATGATGGCTGCGTTGTTGCTCATCAGCCTTGGTACAGGTCTCTTCAAGGGTAACTTGCAGGTAATGGTAGGTAACCTCTACGACGATCCAAAGTACGCCGACAAGCGCGACTCTGGTTTCTCGCTCTTCTATATGGCAATCAACGTTGGTTCGTTGTTCGCGCCTACAACAGCTGTAGGTATCAAGCGTTGGGCAGAGACAGCTCTCGGCTTCTCATCTAACGATGCATACCACTTCTCATTTATGGTAGCTTGCGCAGCGTTGATTCTCTCGATCCTCATCTACTACGCTTTCCGTCGTACATTCCGTCACGTTGAGGGTGGTAAGAAGAAGGGTGAGGCAGCACAGGTTGTCGACAACCTTACACCTGCCGAGACCAAGCAGCGTATCATTGCTCTCTGCCTCGTATTTGCTGTGGTTATCTTCTTCTGGATGGCATTCCACCAGAATGGTTTGACCCTCACATACTTTGCTGATGAGTTCACCAGCACCAATGCCTTCGGTCTCCAGACTATGTTGTTCGACGTATGGAACCTCGCACTCATCATTGTTGCTGTTTACGCTACATTCTCTATTTTCCAGAGCGAGGGTGCAAAGGGTAAGATTCTTTCAGGTGCTGTAGGTACAGCAGTATTGGCAATCCTCGTATACCGCGCTATGGGTATCGAGCCAACAACCGAGATCGCTGTTGCTGCTCCTATCTTCCAGCAGTTCAACCCATTCTACGTTGTTGCATTGACTCCAGTTTCAATGGCTATCTTTGGCGCTTTGGCACGCAAGGGTAAGGAGCCATCAGCACCACGTAAGATTGCTTACGGTATGTTGGTTGCAGCTATCGGCTTCGCAGTTATGGCATTCGGCTCACAGGGCCTCAATACACCTAACGAGCAGGCACGCGCAATCGCTGTAAATAAGGCAGAGTTCTTCGCAAAGGATTGCTACACCGTAGCTGCAAACTACGATGCATTGACCGAGGCGGACGGCAAGGCTAACGCCAACATCAAGGCTGCACAGGACTTTATGGGTAAGCTTACAGAGAAGACTCGTCCTGTATTCGCCGAGGTATACAACGCAGAGTGCACCGTACTTGTTAACGAGGATGCAGAGGCTGTGGCAGCTGCTACAACAACTTTGGAGGCTGTAAAGGCTAACACTCGCGAGACACGTACTTCACCATACTGGTTGATTTTCACTTACCTCATTCTCACCTTCGCCGAGCTTTTGCTCTCGCCTATGGGTATCTCATTCGTATCAAAGGTTGCGCCTCCAAAGCTCAAGGGCCTTATGATGGGTGGTTGGTTTGTGGCTACTGCTATCGGTAATATGCTTGTTGCCGTTGGTGGTTTCCTCTGGTCAGGTCTCCCATTGTGGTCTGTATGGACTGTGTTCATTGTTCTCTGCTTGCTTTCAGCACTCTTTATGTTTGTGATGATGAAGCGTCTTGAGAGCGTAACAAAATAAATTTCTTGTGATAAGGGGTCATCTGCGGCCTCTCAATCATTGCCCCAAATGGGAAATACGTCAAGTATGTCCCATCTGGGGCAATTTCTTTATCGAGGCCACATCTGACCCCTTCTGACAAGAAATTGTGGTGTGCAACACAGAAGGGTGTTTGATGACTTCTCAATCATTGCCCCGAATGTGAAATACGTCAAGTATGTCCCATCTGGGGCAATTTCTTTATCGAGGCCACATCTGACCCCTTCTGACAAGAAATTGTGGTGTGCAACACAGAAGGGCGTTTGATGACTTCTCAATCGTTGGGATGAATGGGAAATACGCTAAGTATGTCCCATCCATCCCAACTTCTTTATCGGTGCAGCATCTACAGCCTTCTAACAACAAATTTGTTGTGATAGTGGCGCTTCTGCGGCACATCCCAAAAAGTAATACCCCTTGGGTTGTACTTCGTGTACTATCCCAAGGGGTATTACTTATCTGTTGCTTTGCTACGTCTACTGCTCAACGACTTCGAGTTTGATCATCTCGTGCTCACTCTCCTTGAAGCCTTTAGCCACTGGCTTGCCAGCCTTTCTGTCGTCGCGTAGTGCGCGCTTCTCATCGACATTGATCTTCAGCGTGCCATTCTCCTGCACTACGTTGATGCCCTGTGCTGCGATTCGCGCCTTGCGCTCGCGTTCTGCACTATCCTCGCTCGGATGCTGTGTACACGATGCTGCAAAACCAAGAAGTGCAGCCATCAAAATAATTCTCTTCATATATTTTATACTCTATTAGTTATCTCTTTTTTGCATAGCGACCTTCGCGTTGAGGCTTCGCTGGTCTGCCGTTGCGTGTTGCTGTCGTTCGGCTATTGTTGCTACCCTTGAAACCCTTTGTTGCGTGTGGTCGGCGCGAGCTCTCACCACGTGCTCCCTCACCTCGGCCAGGTGCGCCATTCTCGTCGAAGAAGTAGCTCTTCTGTCGGCGCTTGTCATCCTGTGAGCGTGCCACATAGAGCTTATCCATCGTGTAGGGATTCACGCCCGTATAGAACATCACCGACGAGAGTGTCATAGGCGTAGGCGTGAGATCCTGCACCTGCTCGAGTGTGAACTGCAGACGGCCCAGCACCTTGTGTGACAGTGCCTGCATATCCTCTTCGCGGCATCCTGGATGTGACGATATGAAGTAGGGTATAAGCTGATACTTAAGCTCCTCTCTGCGACATATCTGTTTGAAGCGGCTGTTGAGCTGCTCGAACATCTCGAACGATGGCTTACGCATAAGGCGCAGTACGTGCTCCTCGGTATGCTCCGGAGCAACCTTCAGACGGCCCGATGTGTGGTGCTTGACAACGGTCTCGAAATATGGTGAGTCGTCGAAGAGGTCGTAGCGTATACCGCTGCCGATGAATGCCTTCTTGACACCCTTTATCTCGCGAATCTTGCGATATAGCTCCAGCAACGGCTTGTGGTCGTTGTTCATATTTGGACACAGCTTCGGATGGAGGCACGATGGGCGCTTGCACCTTTGGCAAAGCTCCTCGTTGTGTCCGCGCATACGGTACATATTTGCCGAAGGTGCACCTACATCCGAGAGGTAACCCTTGAAATCGGGCATCTGCGTAACGCGCTTAACCTCCTCGAGAATCGAGCGCTCCGAACGCGAGTTGATAAACTTACCCTGATGTGCCGAGATTGTGCAGAATGAGCAGCCACCGAAGCATCCGCGATGGATATTTACCGAGTGCTTGATCATCTCCCACGCCGGGATATCGCCCTTGCCCTTGTATCGTGGGTGTGGCGCACGCTCATAAGGCAGGTCGAATGAGTGGTCGAGCTCCTCGGTTGTGAGTGTGGTATTTGGCGGAGTGATGACAACATACTCATCTCCTGCGCGCTCTACAAGCGTTGTGTCGCACTCCATCATATTGCTCAGCTGCTCGATACGTGTGAAGTTCTCCGCAAAGCGAGCCTTATCCTGCTCACACTCCTCGAACGAGTGAAGCACGATGGTGCGACCCTGGCACAGCTTCTTTACATACTCGCTGTCGGCACGGAATCCCACCTGACGTATGCCACGTAGCAGCTTCATATTAAAGCCGTTGCGCATAGCGCGTGCCACCTCGCTGATGACCTTATCGCCCATACCATAGACCAGCAAATCTGCACCACTGGTGAGTAGTATCGAGCGTTGCAACTTGTCGCTCCAGTAGTCGTAGTGCGTAAGTCGGCGTAGCGATGCTTCGATACCTCCGACAACAACGGGCGTGTGTGGATATAGCTTCTTGAGAATCTTGGTGTAGGTGTCTACCGTACGGTCGGGGCGGAAGCCTGCCTTGCCACCTGCCGTATAGGCATCGTTGGAGCGCAGACGCAGGTTTGCCGTATAGTGGTTAACCATAGAGTCCATAGCTCCGGCACTTACGGCGAAGAATAGACGTGGCTTACCCAGTTTCTTGAAATCGCGCAGGTCGTCACGCCAGTTGGGCTGTGGCACAATAGCTACACGATAGCCCTCTGCTTCGAGCAGACGGCCGATGACGGCGGGGCCGAAGGCTGGGTGGTCGATATAGGCGTCGCCCGAGAAGATGATCACATCAAGCTCATCCCATCCGCGTGCCTCGACCTCTTTTGCTGTTGTTGGTAGAAACATACTCTCTGTTCTTTATTTCTCGCAATTAAACCTCATCAAGGTTGAGACCTACTGCATCGGTGTAGTTGTCCCACTTCTGCAATACAGCCTTGAAATCATCGGGCAGCTCCGACTCGAACTGTACGTACTCTCCGCTTGTGGGGTGTACGAAGCCCAATGCGCGCGCGTGGAGCGACTGACGAGGTATGAGTTTGAAACAGTTTTCGATGAACTGCTTGTATTTAACGAATGTCGTACCCTTGAGTATGCGGTTGCCACCGTAGCGCTCGTCGTTGAACAGAGGGTGTCCCTGCCACGACATATGCACACGTATCTGGTGTGTGCGGCCAGTCTCAAGGCGGCACTCTACGAGTGTCACGTAGCCGTAGCGGCGCAACACCTTGAAGTGTGTTACGGCGTGCTTGCCCTCCTCGCCATTGGGGAATACGAACATCTGCATTCTATCCTTCGGATTGCGGCCGATATGTCCGACAATCGTACCCTCATCCTCGGCAAGGTTACCCCACACAAGCGCCACATAACGGCGATAGATGGTGTGATCGAAGAACTGCTTGGCGAGTGCGGCGTGTGTCTTCTCGTTCTTGGCTACAACGAGCAATCCCGATGTATCCTTGTCGATACGGTGTACAAGGCCTGCGCGTGCGTTGCCCTCACTGAACATCTCCAAGTCGCGGAGGTGGTACGACAGGGCGTGCACCAGTGTGCCGCTGTGGTTACCCACACCTGGGTGTACTACCATTCCGGCGTGCTTGTTCACCACGATAAGGTCGGCATCCTCGTAGATAATCTCGAGCGGAATATTCTCGGGGACAATCTCCGACTCGCGGCGCGGATATGGCATCACAATCGAGATCTTGTCGAGAGGCTTTACCTTGTAGCTGGACTTCTGTGCTACGCCGTTTACCAGGATATTGTGGCTGTCGGCAGCCGTCTGTATGCGGTTGCGCGAGGTGTGCTCCATACGTTGTGTGAGGAACTTGTCGAGACGCATCATCGACTGTCCCTTGTCCACAACTACCGAGAAGTGCTCATACATCTCCTCGTCGCCCTCGTCCGAGAATTCGACATCGGGGTTATTGTTCAGAAGCTCGAGCTCCTCGTCGCTATATCGCTGCTCCATAAAATCTATATTTCGCGGTTTTCGGTCTCTTCTATCTTATACTACTCTTCGGTTGAACTCTCCTCATTGGCTGCGGCCAGTGCTGCCTCCTCTGCCTCGCGGCGCTCCTTCTCGATGAGTTTTGCTTCGGCTTCGGCCTCGGCCTTCGAACTCTTCAGCAGCTCCTCATCGCAGGTGAGGTACAACGATATCTCGCTGCCGCGACTAACGCTGTTTGTCTGGCGTAGCGACTGACGGTATACCTTGGCCTTACGGCGCATAACCACATCCTCGACGCTATCATCGTAGACCACATTGCCTATGTTGAGGCCATTGTCCCAAATCGAGCTCTTGGCCTGTGCAAACGAGCGACCAACAAGGTTTGGCACCGTGGTGTTCTGCTCATCCTCGCGGTAGCTCACGTGGAGCGTAACGCCCGTACCCACAGCCCTCTTGATATTCGATTCGGGGTGTACCTCGATATTCTCTATCATTTGGCGGAGTACATAGTCGGTCGAGGTTTGGTCGATCTCGTAGACAATATTGTGGATGGTGAGGCCTTCGCGCTCGAGCTGGTTAAGTGCCTGGCGCAGAGTCTGCTTTGCGACATATGGCACGGTGACCATACGGCGGCTATAAGCATTTATCGTAAGGTAGATCTTACGTCCCGGTTTCACCGTCACGTCGCGTATCTCCGAGGTGCGTGGCAACTGATCGACAATCGTACCTCCTGGTAGATCCACATCGAATATCGAGTCGCGGACGATGATATTGAGCTTGTTGCTCTCGGCAATCTCGTGTGCCTCCTTGATGTTCATACCGCGAAACTCCGGTACGGCAATCACATCGCCGTGGCGTGTGCCGCTGAGTAGTCCTACGTAGAGTGCGATGAGGAGTCCCAGGAGCAGTATGCCTATGAGAATCACATTCGCAATGAGTGGGTGGCGTAGCGTGTATGTGAAAATCTTGTCACCCTTGCTGCTCGCCTTGGCTTTGTTGCTCTTCACCTCTGTATTGTTGTTTGTGTTGTTAGCACGGCTTTTCTCTTCCCCCTTACGCGGTGTTGCCTCGCGCTGGAGCATCTTCTCCTTGATCTGCTGCTCGAGACTCGGCTTTACAGGTTTGGACTTTGTCTCGGGCTTTGTCTCGGGTCTCACCTCTGGCTCGGATCTCACCTCTGGCTCGGACTTTGTCTTGGGTTTAGGCTCGGCTTTCACCTCCTGTTTAGGTTCTGCCTTTGGCATAGGTTCACCCGTGCGCTTTACCTCGTTGTAGTGGGTATCACGCTCGACGGGTACAAAGCCAGCATCGCGCACCAAAGCCTCGAGCTCCGCAACGCTCATACGTGGCGAAGAGTCGGCACCAGCCATCGAGTATATCTTCGTTGTATCCTCGATTGTGCCATCGATATCGTCGGCACCAAATGCCAATGCCATCTCGGTTGTGGGGCGGCCATAGGCAACCCAGTATGCCTTGATATGAGGGATGTTGTCCAAGAAGATGCGGCTCATAGCCATCATACGCATATCCTCCTCCACCGAGCACTCGCCGATATCGGACATACGATTATTGCGACTGCGATACTTGAGCGGAATGAAGGCGTCGAAGCCTGGTGCCTCATCCTGCAACTTACGCAGACGTTCGAGGTGGTCTACTCTCTGCTCCAGGGTTTCGATATGTCCGTAGAGCATAGTGCAGTTTGTCGATAATCCCATATTGTGGGCTATGCGGTGTACGGCAAGCCACTCCTCGGCGCTGCACTTCTCGGGACATATCTTCGAGCGTAGCTCGGCATCGAAAATCTCGGCACCACCGCCTGGTATTGCCTCCATACCTGCGTCGACCAATCGGCGCAGACCCTCGACAACCGAAACATTGGCCTGACGTATCATATAGAAGATCTCGACAGCCGTATAGGCCTTGATAGCTACGTGGGGAAGTGCGCGCTTCACGCAGCGAATCATCTCGCAGTAGGTCTCAAGCGTATGCTTCGGATGAACACCTCCAACGATATGCACCTCGGTAATGTCGCTGCCCTGCAATTCGCGTGCTCGAGCCTCGACCTCGTCGAGTGACATATACCACGCATCGGGGTCTCCCTCGCGGCGGCGGAACGAGCAGAACTCGCAGTTGAACAGACATATGTTCGATGGCTCGAGATGTACGTTGCGGTTGTAGAATACCTTGTCGCCACTCGCCTTGCGCTTGCGCTCCGTAGCCAACTCGCCAAGAAGCCACAGCGGAGCCTCGCGCCATAGAGTCAGAGCATCTTCCGATGAGATGCGCTCACCACGACGAACAATATCGGCAATTTCAGAAATATTTCGCATTATTTGGGTGCTTTAAGATATACAAATATTGCTATCACAGAGAATATCATATTGGGCAGCCAGACGCATATCCAAGGCTCTAAAGAGCCACTTACGGCAATCTGCTCGAAGACTCGGCCCAACATAATGTAGCTAAAACATAGCGCGATACCCATACCGAGCTGCATACCCATACCACCACGCACCTTGCGCGATGATAGCGCTACGGCGATAATCGTGAGGATAAAGGTCGAGAAGGGGTACGAATAGCGTATATGACGCTCCACTTCGATGATGAAGACATCGTCCGAGCCCTTGCGACGCTGCGACTCGAGGAAGTCGTTGAGCTCGTCGATGGTGAGTGTCTGCGAAAGCGATTTTATGTCGCTTAACTCTCTGGCATCGAGGTTAATGAGTGTATCGAGATTGCGGTATTGCTTGTATCCCAGCGAGCCATCCTCCGTACGCGAATAGATCACATAGCGTGGTGCTGTCCAGCGGCCTGTCTCGGCATCATACGAAGCACTCGCCGCATTGAGTGTCTCGACCATCTCCGAACCCTCGAACTTCTCCAGTGCAAAGAATGGGATACGCTCGCTCGTTGGCGAGAAGCCACGAACGTAGACGTAGGTATCGGAGTCGATTTGTCGGTAGGCGTGGCGGTCGTACATAATCACCTGATTCTTCTTCAGATACTTGCTCTGGAAGTCGATACTAACGCGCTGGGCAACGGGGATAACCCACAAGTTGAGCGCGATACTCGTAAAGGCGATAATCGAGGCTCCCACCATATAGGGCCACATAAGTCGTCGGAAGCTGACACCGCCCGACAGTATGGCGACAATCTCGGTCTGCATAGCCATCTTCGAGGTGAAGAATATTACCGCGATAAAGGTAAACAGCGCACTAAACTGATTGACAAAGTGGGGGATAAAGTTGAGATAGTAGTCGAAGATGATGGCGCTCCACGGTGCTTTGAGCTCCGTGAAGTCGTCAACCTTCTCGACATAGTCGAAGACCACGACGATGACAATCATCATCATTAGGCCGAAGACATAGGTGCGCAGAAACTTGCCGAGGATATATCTATCCAGGGTGCGGTATCCGGGTATTGAGGGTATTAGCCTGAATTTCATACTTTTATTTGCGATACTACTCTACAATCGGCGTCCGAGCTTGATGACCATCTCCTCCTTCCAAGTCTTGAAGTCGCCAGCGATGATATGGCGGCGTGCCTCGCCAACGAGCCAGAGGTAGAAGGCTGTGTTGTGCAACGAGGCAATTTGCGCTGCAAGCATCTCCTTGCATACTACTAAGTGGTGGAGATATGCCTTGGTGTACTGCTTGTCGACGAAGGTTACGCCGTTAGGGTCAACGGGCGAGAAGTCGTTCTCCCACTTCTTGTTGCGGATGTTGATGACACCCTCCGAGGTGAAGAGCTGACCATTGCGGCCATTACGTGTTGGCATAACACAGTCGAACATATCGACACCGCGGTCGATAGCCTCGAGGATGTTTATCGGTGTGCCGACACCCATCAGGTAGCGAGGCTTATCCGTCGGAAGCACAGCATTTGTAGCTTCGATCATCGAGTACATAACGTCGGTAGGCTCACCTACGGCCAAACCGCCAATAGCATAGCCATCGGCATTGTACTGCAACACGTTGCGTGCTGCACGCTCACGCAAATCGGCGTAGCCGGCACCCTGAACGATAGGGAACAACGACTGGTAGTGACCCCACTTTGGTGCGGTCTGGTGGTAGCGGTTGAAGCATCTGTCGAGCCATCTCTCGGTCAGAGCCAGCGACTTTGCTGCATAGTCGTAGGGTGCATCGCCCGGAGGACACTCGTCGAAGGCCATCATAATGTCGGCACCGATGGTGCGCTCCGTGTCGATGACGCTCTCGGGAGTGAATATGTGGCGCGAGCCGTCGATATGCGACTGGAAGTGGCAGCCATCCTCCTTGATTTTGCGACACGCTGCGAGCGAAAACACCTGGAAACCACCACTATCTGTAAGCATTGGTTTGTTCCACGATGAGAAGCGGTGCACGCCACCAGCCTGCTCCAAAATATCCATACCTGGACGGAGGTAGAGGTGATAGGTGTTGGCCAGGATGATCTGCGCCTTGGCCTCCTGATCCACGTCGCGGTGGAAGATACCCTTCATTGCGGCAGCTGTACCTACGGGCATAAATATTGGGGTCTCGATTGTGCCGTGGTCGGTCTCGATAAGAGCAGCACGAGCCTTGCTGTCGGGTGCGGTATGTTGTAGTGTAAATTTCATATCTGCTTTCGTCAGTATATATAACGCGCAAAGATACAAATTAATTCACAATTAGCAATATTAAATCTTGATTTAATCGGACATAAAAACCATTATTTGACTTTTCGTTGCTGATTTGGCGTAAGCGCTTTTATTTTCGCTTTTTTTTACATATCTTTGTGCGATTATATCGATATAGTAAAAAGATGACATTTATCAACAGCATATTAATCCACTACACCTGGTATGGCATAGCTCTTCTGGCGCTGCTTCTGACACTCTTCTTTGTGCAGCTCTACTACTATGCCATTGCCTACAACCGTATCTACAACTACCGACTTATGCGCCGCCGCAATAAGCGTTGTGACAATCCTCCAATCTCGGTAATCGTAGCTATACGTGGCGAGAGCGAGCGCTTTCTCGATACGGAGCTTCCGACGCTTCTTGCACAGGAGTATCACACCTTCGAGGTGGTAGTCATCTACATCGGCTCGGATATGGACTATCTGCGCGAGTTGGAGCGCATTCGCGACAACAATGCGCATATGCGTCTTACGAAGCTTGGTGGCAACGACCGCATCCGCATATCGACCAAGCAGGCGCTTAATATCGGCATCAAGTCGGCGCACTACGACAATCTGCTCTTTACGACGTCGGGCGCGGTGCCCCGCAGCAACGAGTGGATAGCATATATGGCCAAGGGCTTCGAGCGCGGTATGGTGGTCACTGCTCCTTCGGTGCCAAGTTTCGAGGATGGTGGCAAGATTCGCACAACGCTTATGCGTACTGCCGAGCTGCATCAGTGGCGCAATGCCTTTGCTTCGGCCGTTAATGGCGAGTTGTACTGCGCACCACGCAGCAACTTCGGCTTCACGCACCGTCTCTACGACGCAACGCGCGGATATAACCATCTCGCACTGGACAATGGCGACAACGACCTCTATGTGCAGAGTATTGCCAACGCACAGCGTACAGCTGTGGTGCTTTCGCCCCATTCAGTGGTTGTCGAGGAGCGCAGCAGTCGCTGGAGTGAGTGGCTTGAGTATATGCGCTACAACAACTCTACAAGGGTACACTATCCGCTCAAGGCCAGGATGAACGGCAATCGCGAGAGGGGTAGTCGTATACTCTTCTTCCTTGCATCGATATGCTCACTTGTGGTTCTTCCTTCCGAGCTCCGCATTGCTGTGGCACTACTTGTGCTTCTACGCTACGCTATTGTGGTGTGGTCGACACGACGCACAGCACGTAAGCTCGGCGAGAAGCGTATAGCAAAGCTATATTGGCTCTACGATATCGTAGGTCCTGTGTTGGAGGTTATGACACGAGCTCGCATTGACAACAGCTCAAAGGTATGGAGATAGATGATTATATCGTAGCTACCGATGGCCGGCTCGTAGAGCTTTCATCGCAAGGAGATCAGCAGGCCTTCGAGCACCTCTATGCGCGCTATCACGAGGCGATAATGCGTCTCTTTGAGATACGTCTATCAGGTGATAAGGAGGCGGCGGCCGATCTTGTGCAGGAGACCTTCATCAAGGTATATCTGCACCTCGATGCCTATGCCGACGAGTATAGCTTCGGACAGTGGGTCTATACGATTGCTCGCAACACGCTTGTCGACTACCTGCGTCGTCGTACTGACGATATTTCGATAGACAGTGCAGTGCGTACGCCGCTATCGCCCATCGCCACGACGCCTACGCCCGAGGAGAGTGTGATACAGAGTCAGCGACGTGCTCACTTCGAGGCATCGTTGGCCGAACTCTCGGAGGACTACCGCCGAATCATCGAGCTACGTTTCATCGACGAGTACTCCTATGAGGAGATTGCCGAGAAGCTCGGTAGACCGATAAATACAATCAAGACGCAGATACGTCGAGCCAAGGCGGCTGTGAGCAGAATGATTCTCGACAAGGAGCAGGGTTAAGAGCCGAGAAGCAACAAAAAAGTTAAGAGACAATGAATAGCGAACTTATTCTGAAATACTTCCCCGATATCACGCTCAGACAGCGTGAGCAGTTCGAGTCACTCGGCACACTCTACAGAGAGTGGAACGAGCGTATCAACGTGATTTCGCGCAAGGATATGGAGCACCTCTATACGCGCCATATTCTCCACTCGTTGGCTATTGCCAAGGCGTGTCAGTTTGAGGCAGGTGCGCGTATCGTTGATATCGGCTGTGGCGGAGGTTTCCCCTCGGTGCCGTTGGCTATCCTCTTCCCGGAGGTGGAGTTTACGGCTGTCGACTCTATCGGCAAGAAGATACGTGTTGTCGAGGGTGTGAAGGAGGGTGCAGGCATCACAAATCTTACGGCACGTAATTGCCGTGCCGAGCAGCTCGACGAGAAGTTCGACTATGTGGTGTCGCGTGCTGTTACGGAGATGGCGAAGTTTATGCCCTGGGCGTGGCCTCTGCTGCGTCGCGGAGTTAAGGGTACGCTGCCCAATGGTATCCTCTATCTGAAGGGTGGAGAGCTTGCCGAGGAGCTTGCGGCAACGCGTCGCCGTTGGGATCTGTACGATATAAGCGCGTGGTTCGAGGATGAGTTCTTCGAGACCAAGCGTGTAGTATACACAAAGAAGGAGTAGGGTGATGGAGGCTAAAATGCGCACGTTGAGTTGCGAGGAGAGGGCATCTCTCGAGGCACGAGGCTGTATGGCCGAGGATTGGTCGCGCGTGTTAGTATCGGAGGATTTCGCTGTCGAGCAGTTGCGACACGTGCGCCTCGAGGGTGATATACGCATCGGCTCGCGTAGCCGTATCATCGACTCTACGGTGATAAACTATCATATTGGCAATGACTGCCTTATCGACTCGGTGCTGCGTATGGAGTGCCGCCACACAACCTCGTTTGGCGAGGGTGTCGAGGTGGCTGCAGTGAACGAGAATGGTGGCCGCTCGGCAACCATCTATCGCGAGCTTACGGCGCAGACGGCCTACCTGATGACTATGATGCGCAACAGGGGCAAGGCTGTAGAGCGTCTGCTCGGTATGGTGCGCGAGAGGGCTGCGGAGCATCGCTCGGAGGTGGGTCGTGTCGAGGATGATGTGCGAATTTTGGGTGTGCGCTTCCTGCGCGAGGTGCATATCGAGAGTGGGGCACGCATCGAGGGAGCATCGTTGCTCGAAAATGGAACTATAGGACGCAACGTGCGTGTGGGCATCGATGTGAGGGCCGAAAACTTCATCTTTGATGACAACTCGCGAATCGATGGTGCGGCGAGCATTGAGCGTTGCTTTGTTGGCGAGAATAGCACTATAGCCAACGGCTTTACGGCTATCGACACGCTCTTTTTCGCAAACTGCCACTGCGAGAATGGCGAGGCGGCATCGGTCTTTGCAGGACCATTTACGGTGTCGCACCACAAGTCTTCGCTGCTTATTGCCGGCATCTTCTCGTTCTTCAATGCTGGAAGTGGTACGAATCAGTCGAACCACCTCTTTAAGAGCGGAGCGGTGCATCAGGCTGTGCATCAGCGAGGTACGAAGTTTGGTAGTAGTGCCTACGTTATGGCACCATCTATCGAGGGTGCATTTACGGTGGTGCTGGGTCGACATACGCGTCACCACGATACACAGGATATGCCTTACTCCTACCTTATCGAGAGCGATGGCGAGACGTTGCTTATGCCGGGCCTCTCGCTCAAGAGTTACGGTACGGTGCGCGATATACAGAAGTGGAAGGCGCGAGATAAGCGAATTGTTAAGCGCGATATCATCAACTTCGAGGAGTTTAATCCCTTCATCACGGGTAAGATGCTTCGAGGTGTCGATGCACTCAACCGAATGTACGAGACAGACCCCGAGGCCAAGGAGTATGTCTACAACCGTACGACGATACGTATGCCGATGCTTACGCGTGGTATCAAGATGTACAACAGCGCTATTGCCGCATCGCTTGGCGTTATGCTTCGCGAAGGCAACTACCGCGCTGCGGAGTACGATGGTACGGAGTGGATAGATGTCGCAGGACAGTACATCTCGCTGGGTCGTGTAGAGAAGATACTCGAACATATAACCACGCCTGAGTGCCGACTGGAGGATGTCGACAGATTGTTCCGCGAGGCTGCCGAGAGCTATGATGATATGGCTGCGGCCTATGCCTACAATATCCTCGCCGAGATGATGTGCCACGCACCCGGGGATGAGGAGGTGCAGGGCGTAGTGGCGGCTGCCGACCGTATTATCGAGCGTATGCGTGAGGCTACAGATGCCGATCGTCTGCGCGACGAGAGTTTCGATATGATGGTGGGCTATGGCTACGACTTCCGCGATGAGGCGGAGCGTACGAGTGATTTCCGTGCAACACGATAACAATGTAACTAACATATAACTCAATATAACTTAAAACATTACAATTATGGAGAAGGTAAAAGTTCTTATTATTGGTAGCGGTCCTGCAGGTTTCACCGCTGCTATCTACACATCACGCGCTAACCTCTCGCCAGTACTCTACGAGGGTATCGAGCCAGGTGGTCAGCTTACAACAACTACAGAGATTGAGAACTTCCCAGGTTACCCAGAGGGTATCACAGGTTCGGCTATGATGGAGGATTTGAAGAAGCAGGCATTGCGCTTTGGTGCAGATGTTCGTCGTGGTATCATCACAGACATCGACTTCTCGCAGCGTCCATTCCGTGCTACTGTAGATCACGAGCACCAGATCGAGGCTGATGCAGTTATTGTATCAACAGGTGCTTCGGCAAAGTATTTGGGCTTAGAGTCTGAGGCAAAGTATCGTGGTATGGGTGTTAGTGCTTGTGCTACTTGCGACGGTTTCTTCTACCGTAAGCAGGATGTTGCCGTTGTTGGTGGCGGTGACACAGCTTGTGAGGAGGCTACATACCTCGCATCTATCTGCCGTAAGGTATACCTCATCGTTCGTAAGAACTTCCTCCGCGCATCAAAGGCTATGCAGGAGCGAGTGTTCAACACTCCTAACATCGAGGTATTGTTCGAGCACAACACAGCAGAGGTTCTTGGCGACGAGAACGGCGTAACAGGTGTTCGCGTTGTTAGCACATCGGGTGAGGAGCGCACACTCGACATTATGGGCTTCTTCCTCGCTATCGGTCACCATCCAAATGTTGAGGTATTCAAGGGTCAGCTCGAGCTCGATGAGCAGGGCTACATCAAGGTAGTTCCAGGCACATCGAAGACATCTGTTGAGGGTGTATTCGCAGCTGGTGACGTTAAGGATCCTCACTACCGTCAGGCAATTACTGCTGCCGGTTCGGGCTGTATCGCAGCTTTGGACTGCGAGCGCTGGCTCTTGGCACAGTAGTCAATGGCTTTTACGGTCACCATACTTGGCAACTCGTCAGCCAAGCCTACGCCGTCGGCACACCCCTCGGCGCAGGTCGTAAACCTCAACGAGCAATACTATCTTGTTGATGCTGGCGAGGGTGTTCAACAGCAGCTCATAAGGCGCGGCATAAATCCGCTGCGCCTTAGGGCTGTTTTCATTTCGCACCTGCACGGTGACCACTGCTATGGACTCTTTCCGCTTATCTCGACGCTCGGACTGCTGGGCCGTCGCACACCGCTGGATCTGTATGCTCCTGCGCCTATGGGTGAGTTGCTGGAGCACCACCTGCGCTACTTCGATACGGAGCTTCCGTACGAGGTGAAGTGGCACGAGGTGCGCACTACGGAACATCGTATGATTATGGAGAACAACACCTTGGAGGTGTGGAGCATACCTCTGCGCCATAGGGTGCCTACGGCAGGTTTTCATTTCCGAGAGAAGGAACCTCCGTTAAATGTAGATAAGTGGAAGATAGAGCGTTATGGTCTCGGCATCGCACAGATTGTCGCGGCCAAGCGTGGCGAAGATGTGGTGTTGGATGATGGCACAATAATCCCCAATGCAGAGCTCACCTACCGCCCCTATAAGGCACGTTCGTATGCCTATCTTTCGGACACGGCCTACTCGCCACGTGCGGCAGAGAGGGTCAAGGGTGTAGACCTTATGTACCACGAGGCGACATATGCCCTCAGCGAGGAGATGTGGGCGCGCGGTCGTGGTCACTCCACAACGGCTGAGGCTGCGAAGGCGGCACAGAAGGCCGAGGCAGGAAAGTTGATTATAGGTCACTTCTCGTCGCGCTACAAAAATCCCGAGGCACTTGTCGAGGAGTGCCGAACTATATTTCCAAATAGTGAACTCGCCGCAGAGGGCGAGAAATTCGTAATCGAAGAGAAGAGATGACACGCGCCGAGATACAATTCATACGTTCGCTTGCCGATAAGCGTACGCGAGATGAGGAGCAGTTGTTCGTAGCCGAGGGTCGCAAGCTCGTTGAGGAGATTGCCGCCTCGCACCTGCGCATACGTAATATATATACTACACGCAAGGACTTTGTGGGTGATAATGTAGAGGTTGTCACCGATAAAGATATGGAGCGTATCTCGCAACTAAAGAGCGCGAGTGACACCCTCGCGGTTGTCGAGCAGCCTCGCTACAAGCTCGATTATAAGCATTTGGGCGATAAACTTACGTTGGCCCTTGATGGTGTGCAAAATCCTGGTAATCTGGGAACTATCATCCGTCTTGCCGATTGGTTTGGCATCGAAGATATTGTCTGCTCGGCAGAGTGTGCCGACTGCTACAATCCGAAGGTTGTGCAGGCTACGATGGGCGCAATATTGCGCGTCAGGGTCCACTATGTCAGCGACCTTGCTGCGGTGCTGCGCTCGACTGCCGACAGTGGTAAACCAATATATGGCACGCTACTCGATGGCGATAATATCTACAACGCGACGTTGGAGAATCGTGGCATCGTGGTTATGGGCAACGAGGGTCGCGGTGTGAGTGCAGAGTGTCGTGCAATGCTTACGCACAAGCTGCTCATTCCGCCATATCCTATTGATGCTCCTACGTCGGAGTCGCTCAACGTGGCGATGGCTACGGGTATAATCCTCGCGGAGTTTAGACGCAGATAGTGTCGAGAGGTCACAAAATATACAGGGCAGCAAGCGCGCGCTTGCTGCCCTGTATGTTTTAGACTATTCGAGATGAGATCAGTTATTTATGGGTGGCGCACAAGAGCTACGCCCGTAGAGTATCCACCGCCAAATACCGTTATTACGATGTTGTCGCCCGACTTGAACGTCTCGGCATTCTGTGCGTAGACTAGTGCCGATGATGCCGAGCCGGTGTTGCCCAACTCGGTGATGTTCTGCGGACAGCGGCTATCGTCGAGGCCGAGGTCGTGTGCTACATTCTTCAGAATGCGGAGGTTGGCCTGGTGTGCTACGAGATAGTTCATATCATCTATCGTAAGGCCATTGCGCTCCAAAATGCGACGTACGTTCGAGGGCATAGTCTGACAAGCACGCACGAATACATCCTTACCGTTGGTCATCGATATGCCGCCAGCCGTAGGGCGCAGGTTGATAGCCGTAGTGCAACCCTCGATATAGCCGAGCGAGGCGGTCTCGATATCAACTATCTGGGCATCAGTAGCGTTAAGGTGCTCCTTCGATAGGAAAAATGCTACGGCAGCATCTCCCCATAGGTGTCCGCTCTTGGTATCCTCGGGGCGGTAGTATGCCGTATTCTTGTCGCCACCAACGATGAGTGCCTTCGAGGCCTTGCCTGCGGCGAAGTAGCACTCGACAATCTCCAGTGCGTTGAGGAACGACGAGCAGGCCGTAGATACGTACAATGCTCGGGCATTGCGTATGCCGTAGTGGTTTTGTACAACGTGAGCAGGGGTTGCCACAGTGTCGTGTGGTGAATATGAGGCTGCTACGATGAGGTCTACCTCGCTGATGTCGTAGCCGAGCTTTGGCAGAGCATTCTCGACAGCGCATAGCGACATAGTGTTGACATTCTCATCATCGCGTGCTTTGCTGCGCGTAACGATTCCCGTACGCTGGCGAATCCATTCGTCGGTCTTACCGTTGACATTTAGGAAAAAGTCATTGCCGACACGTTCTTCGGGCACGTAGTAGCCCGTTGCATTAATATACATTAGCAAATATCAGGTTGTAATTAAACATATACGGTGTGAATGGTTGTCACTTTTTGGACTATTTTTCACATCGTGAACACATCTCTCGACTACAAATATACGAATATCATCGTAATTTAGTACATTTGAAGCGAAAAATTTTTGGTCATTTTTTCTATTGTGTTCTGCTTCACGGATATTAACTCGCTACGTTTCAGCCTATAGGAGCAGACAAAAAAAACACTCTATTTTCATCCACTCTTTGCCAATTTGTCGGTACGGGGTTTGTTTATTGCATAACTTTGTGTATATTTGTAGGTTGAAATAAAGTAACTATGAGCAATAAACTAAAGATAGGAATCACCCAGGGTGACACTAATGGTGTTGGCTGGGAGATTATACTCAAGATATTTTCGGATACTCGTCTTACCGAACTCTTCACTCCGGTGGTCTATGGTTCGTCGGTTGCGGCGGCCTTCCATCAGAAGGCGTTGAAGGAGTACGAGCCTGTGCGCTTCAACATTGTAGATAGCGCAGAGCGTGCTCAAGCAGGTAAGGTGAATATGGTGGAGTGCGGTCCGAAGGAGATTTACGTGTCGGCTGGCAAACCTTCGAAGGAGGGTGGTGTAGCAGCCGCAGCAGCTCTCTACGCAGCGATTGCCGACCTCAAGGAGGGTGTCATCGATGCGTTGGTCACAGCGCCCATCGACAAGGAGATGATTCAGAGCGCGGAGTTCCCATATACGGGTCATACCGAGTTCCTGGCCAAGGAGCTCGATGGCGAGCCACTGATGATTATGACCTCGGAGCTTATGCGTGTAGGTTTGGCTACGATCCACATCCCCGTATCGCAGGTGGCTTCGGCACTCAATAAGGAACTTATCGTGAAGCGTATCGAGCAGATGAACTACTCTATGCGTCAGGATTTCGGTATTGTGCGCCCACGCATTGCGGTTATGGCACTCAACCCTCACGCAGGTGACGGTGGTCTGCTTGGCAGTGAGGAGAGCGAGATTATCAAACCAGCTATCGTAGAGAGCTACGAGAATGGCATATTGGCATTCGGCCCATTTGCTGCGGATGGCTTCTTCGCATCGGGTCAGTACAAGAACTACGACGCAATCTTGGCAATGTACCACGATCAGGGTCTCGCACCATTCAAGACCCTTACGCCCAACGGCGTGAACTTCACAGCATCGCTCTCGGAGGTGCGCACATCGCCCGACCACGGTGTAGCCTACGACATTGCGGGCAAGGGCATCGCCAACGAGGAGTCTATGCGCAACGCCATCTACGAGGCTATCGACATCGTGCGTCGCCGCCGAGAGTGGGAGGAGTGGAACGACAATCCGTTGCAGCACTTCGAGCGAGAGAAGGGTCGCGATATATCGATCAAGGATCTGCCCGAAACGGAGCATAACGACTAATACAACCGCAGGTTATGAGTGATAAGGTAAGAGCTTGGATATTAATCCTTTTAGCATCTGTAGTGCTCGGACTATCAGTCTCGCAGTGCATCGTAGAGTGGAAGCCTACGACACAGTTCGGCTGGGCGATATTTGTCGTAGACCTCCTTTGTGCGATAATCAGCATTGTCTACATCGCCAAGAATGCTCGTCTTATTGGCTCAAAGAGCAAAGATGAGGATTTCGATTAACATAGCATAGAAACAAGGAGTGCAGCTGAGTAGTAATCCGTCTCGTTATTGTGGAGCTACGAAGGCGCTCAAAATAATAACAATTAAAAACAAACAACTATTATGGTTAAAGTAACCTTTCCCGATGGCTCGGTAAGAGAGTTTGCCAAAGGGACAACTGCCTTTCAGGTGGCAGAGAGCATCAGCCCTCGTTTAGCTGCTGACTCACTCGCAGCCGAGGTAAACGGCGCAACTGTAGATATGATGCGCCCTATCGACAGCGACTGTTCGATTAAATTCTTTAAGTGGGACGATGCAGAGGGTAAGCACGCCTTCTGGCACACCTCATCACACCTCCTCGCAGAGGCTCTTGAGGCGCTGTATCCAGGTATCAAGTTCGGTATCGGTCCTGCTATTGACAATGGCTTCTATTACGATGTGGACTCGCCTGTAGCTATCACCGAGGCAGATCTCGAGAAGATCGAGCAGAAGATGGTGGAGCTTTCACGCAACAAGGAGGCTCTGGTACGTACCGAGGTTTCGAAGGCTGACGCGTTGAAGACCTTCACAGAGAAGGGCGACCAGTACAAGGTTGAGCTTATCACCGACCTTGAGGATGGTACTATCTCATTCTACACCAATGGTGCATTTACCGACCTTTGCCGCGGTCCACACATCCCAAATACTGGCTATATCAAGGCTATCAAGCTTACCTCTATCGCAGGTGCTTACTGGCGTGGTAACGAGAAGAATAAGATGCTTACACGTATCTATGGTGTATCATTCCCCAAGAAGTCGATGCTCGATGAGCACCTCGCATTGTTGGAGGAGGCAAAGAAGCGTGACCACCGTAAGCTCGGTAAGGATCTCGAGTTGTTTATGTTCTCACAGCGCGTAGGTCAGGGCCTTCCTTTGTGGTTGCCAAAGGGTGCAGAGTTGCGCGACCGTTTGGAGCGTTTCTTGCGCCAGATTCAGAAGGACTATGGCTATCAGCAGGTTATCACCCCACATATCGGTAACAAGGATTTGTATGTGACATCTGGTCATTATGCAAAGTATGGTAAGGACTCGTTCCAGCCTATCCACACTCCATTCGAGGGTGAGGAGTACTTGCTCAAGCCTATGAACTGCCCTCACCACTGCGAGATCTATCGTTCAAAGCCACGTTCATACAAGGATCTTCCTGTTCGTTTGGCCGAGTTCGGTACAGTATACCGTTACGAGCAGTCGGGCGAGTTGCACGGTTTGACACGTGTACGTTCGTTCACACAGGATGATGCTCACCTCTTCGTACGTCCAGACCAGCTTTTGGAGGAGTTCGAGAAGGTTATCGATATCGTGTTGTACATCTTCCGTACGTTGAAGTTCGAGAACTACACAGCACAGATTTCGTTGCGCGATCCTAACAATACAGAGAAGTATATCGGTTCGGATGAGAACTGGGAGAAGGCAGAGGCTGCTATCATCAAGGCTTGCGAGGAGAAGGGTCTTAAGACTACCGTAGAGCTTGGCGAGGCTGCGTTCTATGGTCCAAAGCTCGACTTTATGGTTAAGGATGCTCTCGGCCGTAGCTGGCAGCTCGGTACTATTCAGGTTGACTATAACCTCCCAGAGCGTTTCGACCTTACATACAAGGGTTCGGATGACAAGCTTCATCGCCCAATTATGATTCACCGTGCACCATTCGGCTCTATGGAGCGTTTCGTAGCGGTGTTGTTGGAGCATACGGCAGGTAAGTTCCCATTGTGGCTTACCCCTGACCAGGTTGTGGTACTCCCAATTTCGGAGAAGTACAACGACTATGCTGAGGAGGTAGCACGCGAGCTCAACAGCAAGGATGTTCGCGCACAGGTTGACGATCGTAACGAGAAGATTGGCCGTAAGATTCGCGATAACGAGCTCAAGCGTATTCCTTACTTGCTCATCGTAGGTGAGAAGGAGGCTGCCGAGCGCAAGGTATCGGTACGTGCACAGGGCGACGGCGATAAGGGTCAGATGACTATCGGCGAGTTCGCAGCATTTATGCAGGAGATGGTCGCACAGGAGATCGAAGCTAACAAATAAACATAAGTCTAACTAACAATTAACTAATTTGGCAGGACAATTTCCATTCCGCCTACGCCCACAGGCGCAGGGGAATAACCAGCAGCAGCAACA